>JBKPSH010000036.1:0-24053 GCA_046734955.1 Acidobacteriota bacterium | reverse complement strand
TCGCGACTGCGCCTGTCCAGGGACGGCATGCTTCTCGCTAACGAAATCCTGTCTGTGTTCGTGTAACGGGATACATTTTTGGAGAGTTTGTTGGGTAACTTGGCTCGGGTACGGTAAAGTGACCTCTTTCGTCTTGCTTGCTGTTCGCGCTAAGGAGGAGATTGAATGCGTCGTCCCTTCGTAATTCCGACTTTCGGCTTGGCACTGGCGCTCGTTCCCGCCGTGCTGTTTGCTCAGGCAGCCCCGGCGCAACCGCCCGCGGGCCAGGCGCCTGCAGGGCAGACGCCACCGGCCGGCCAGGCACCGCCGGCACAGCCTGCCGCGCCCAAGCTTGCGTTTACGAGTCCAACCGGTGTGCTGCTGGTGCCGATTAAGACAGATCAGACAGCCGCCTTCGAAGAATTCGCCAAGAGGCTGAAAGCCGGTCTCGCGAAGAGCGAGGATCCGACGATCAAGCAGCAGGCCCCTGGGATTAAGTTCTTCAAATCAGCCGAACCGTTCGGGAACAACGCCCTGTATGTGGTCCTCATCGACCCGGTCGTCCCGAATGCCGAGTACGATCTCTTCGGCATACTTCAGAAGACGATGACGCCAGACGAACTTCGCGATCCGGCGACCGCGGAGATGTGGAAGAAGTTCACCGCAGCGTTCGCCTCCGGCCCGAGTCGTTTGAGCCTCACGCCTATTCAGTAACAAGGGAAAAGGCAAAAGGGAAAAGGGAAAAGGTCTGCTTTCCCTTTTCCCTTCTCAGAATTTGAGATTCACTCCCGCATAAAAGCGTTGCGGTTTCGAATACAGCGGCGACCCCTGCAGCGTGAACACGCGATAGTCGAACCGCAGTCGTAGCGGACCTGCGAGATTAAGTTTGATTCCCCCACCAACGTTAATACCCACGTTCGTCTCCGAGAACAGGTCGTTCATCGACTCGTGATACACACCGCCTCCGGCGGTGCCATAGAACTGCATGCCGGCGATCGGAAACGGTGTCTGCACGAGCCCATTGAACATGTACGTCCACAAACCGGGCGCGCGCTGCTCACGGTCTTCATTGGTGTGCGCGTATTCGAACTCGAAGCCAACGATGACGAGACCGACGCCAACGCCAGCGCCTTTGACGAGCCGTGCTGTTGGTGTCGGGTTGGAGCCGAGAAACGCGGTGAGGTCCGCGTGGGCTGACGATGGTGTGAGTAGTAGAAGGGAAAAGGCAAAAGGGAAAAGGGAAAAGGGAAGGGACAAAGAGGACGCACGGCGAAAGGATCGAAAGGTCATTCCTTGAGCATAGCCTCAGTCTTTGCGCCTTTGAGCCTTTCCTTTTCCTTTTCCCTTTTTCCTTGTCCCTTGTACAGTTTCAAGAAGTGATGGATTTTCGCCTGACCGAAGACCAGGAACTGTTGCGGCGAACGGTTCGCGAGTTCGCGGAAGCGGAGATTCGTCCACACGTTATGGAGTGGGACGAGTCGCAACACTTCCCGATGGATCTGCTGCCCAAGCTCGCCGAGCTTGGGCTGATGGGGATTCAGTTTCCTGAAGAGTACGGCGGATCCGCGATGTCGGCCGTCGAGTATTGCATCTGCATCGAAGAGATTGCGCGAGTGTGTCCTGCGATTGCACTGTCGGTGGCTGCGCACAATGGTCTGTGCGCGTCGCACATTGCGATGTTTGGTGATGACGCACAGAAAGCGGAGTTTCTGCCGCGTCTGGTGCGCGCAGATGTTCTAGGCGCGTGGGGACTCACTGAAGCTGGCGCCGGCAGTGATGCGGCCGGAATGCGAACGACCGCAGTCCGTCAGGGACAATGCTGGATCATCAACGGGTCGAAGAATTTCATCACACATGGCACCATCGGCGGTCTCATGGTCGTGATTGCCGTTACCGATCGCAGTAAAGGACATCGAGGCATCTCGGCGTTCATCGTTGAACACGGCACGCCCGGGATGATGGCGGGGAAAAAAGAAAACAAGCTCGGGATGCGGGCAAGCGACACGAGCGAGGTCGTCTTCCAGGACTGCCGGGTTCCAGCGGCGCGATTGCTCGGCGAAGAAGGACAGGGCTTCATCAATACGTTGCAGGTCCTCGATTCGGGCAGGATCGGCATTGCCGCGCTGTCGGTCGGGCTGGCGCAGGGTGCCTACGAAGCGGCACTGAGATATTCGAACGAACGGCGGCAATTTGGTCAGCCGATTTCCGCCTTCCAGGCAATCCGGTGGAAGCTCGCGGATAACGCGACGCGGATCGAAGCGGCGCGGCTGCTCACGTATCGCGCGGCGTATCTCAAGGACAAGGGAGCGCGGACGACCCGCGAATCGTCCATGGCGAAATTGTTCGCCAGTGAAATTGCCGTGAAGGCCGCCGACGACTGCGTGCAGATTCACGGCGGCTATGGGTTCGTGAAGGACTATCCGGCTGAGAAATATTTTCGCGATGTGAAACTGCTTACCATTGGCGAAGGGACCAGCGAGATCCAGCGGCTGGTCATTGCGCGTCAGCTCCTCGGGCAGTGAACGCGCCGAGCCTCTCTGTTCGCGTCCTCGACGGGGATCCACGTGCACTGGCGCGAGCGATTTCGCTCATTGAAGACGAAGCTCCACAGGGCGCCGAGCTCGTTCGCCAGATCTTTCCCCACACCGGCCGCGCGTATCTCATCGGCATCACCGGCGCGCCAGGATCCGGCAAGAGTACGCTTGTCGATCGACTGACGACCGAGATCCGCCGCAAGTCGCAGACTGTCGGCATCGTCGCGGTCGATCCAACCAGTCCCTTCAGCGGTGGTGCGATCCTGGGTGACCGCGTGCGGATGCAGGCGCACGCCGGGGATGCCGGTGTGTTTATCCGCAGCATGGCGACCCGCGGGCATCTCGGCGGCCTTGCGCGCGCCACCGGCGAGGCCGCGCTCGTCCTGGATGCCGCGGGAAAAGACATCGTCATCATCGAAACCGTCGGCGTGGGACAGGACGAGATCGATATTGTGCGCACGGCTGATGTCTCGGTGGTGACGCTCGTTCCTGGAGCGGGCGACGAAGTGCAAGCTCTCAAGGCGGGCATCATGGAAATCGCTGACATCTTTGTCGTCAACAAGGCGGATCGAGAGGGCGCGGATCGCACGTCCGCGTCGATTGAGGCGAACCTCTCGCTGCAGACGTTTGCGCCAGGCGACTGGCGCCCGCCTATCGTGAAGACGGAAGCCACCACTGGCCGGGGTGTCGCCGAGCTCCTCGACGCGATTGAGCGTTTTCGCGCGCAGACGGCTAACTCCCAAGGTGCACGCCGGCGGGCGAGGGCCGAATACCGGTTGCACGAACTCCTGGCGCAAAGATTCGTGCAGCATGTCGAAGGGCATGTGCTCACTGACGGCGAGTTCGATCGAATCCTGGACCGTATTGCCGGACGGGAGCTCGATCCTTACACAGCCGTCGACGACATTTTGAAAAGGGCGTTATGAAGGCGACTCTCGATCACATCGGCATCGCGGTGACGAATCTGGCGGATGCTCTCAGTTTTTATCGCGACGCGCTTGGATTGGAGATTGAATCACGAAAGAACACTGACCAACACGGCACTGGTGAAGAGGTCCCCTCGCAGCGTGTGCGTGCGTATTTCATTCCTGTTGGTGAATCCGCGCTCGAACTTCTCGAAGCAACGGACGAGAGCTCGCCGATTGCGAAATACACAGCCAAACGGGGACCGGGCCTTCATCACATCACGCTGCGCGTCGACGATCTTGCTGCAGCACTCGCGCGTTTGAAAGAGCGCGGCGTCCGTTTAATCGATGATGCGCCCCGTCCGGGTGCGCACGGGTCACTGGTCGCGTTCATTCACCCATCAAGTGCGCACGGTGTGCTGGTGGAATTGATTCAGGCCGCTTCATCCGAACGGTGAACGTACGAAACGGTTGTGCGTCGAAGATTCGAAGAGTCGAAGAACTCGAAGGAGTGGCCACGCGCTTCGCGCGTCAGGGAGTTCGAGAATCACGAATGCAAACAGCACTTGCTCGCGAGCTGTTTGCATTTGCGATTCACGAACTCCCTGGAAGCCGGCCGAAAGGCCGGCGGCGACGGACGGTACGTGACAGCTTCGGATCTTCGTTTCTTCGATTCTTCGACGGACGCCGTGGGCCATGCGCAGCGTGACTGTGTAGAAAAACCGGTATGGAATTCGGTGATCTGGAACTGACTCCGCTCTTTGACGGCTACCTCCGTCTCGATGGCGGGGCAATGTTCGGCACCGTCCCGAAGCCGTTGTGGGAGAAGCGCGCGCCGGCAGACGAGAAGAACCGCATCACGCTTGCCATGCGGCCGTTGCTGGTCCGTAGCGCGGCAGGAGTGATGCTGATTGATGCGGGTATCGGCGACAAGATGGACACGAAGAGCAGTGCCATCTACGCCATCGATCGATCGCGCAATCTGGATCACTCGCTGGCGGACGTTGGGCTCCATGCGGATGGCGTCGACCTCGTGCTCGCGTCACACCTGCATTTCGATCACGCAGGCGGCTTTACGACGAAGGACGCCGCGGGAACGATTCACCCGCGCTTCGCGCAAGCGCGCTACGTCGCACGGACCGCGGAGTGGGAAGACGCGACACATCCACATGAACGGAACCGGGCGAGTTACCTGCAGGAGAACTTCGTGCCGTTGAAGACCGCCGGCGTCCTCGACCTGGTCGACGACGACAGCGTGATCGTGCCGGGTGTTCGCGTTGTCCGCACCGGCGGACACACGATGCATCACCAGATCGTCATGATCGAGTCGGGTTCACGCACGGCGGTGTTCATCGCCGATCTGATCCCCACGACGGCTCACGTCGACGAACCATGGATCATGGGTTACGACCTGTATCCAATGGACACGCTGGCCTTCAAGCGCACGTTTTTGCGCGCGGCAATCGATCGCGAGTATCTGATCTTCTTTGAACACGATCCGGTGATTGTGGCCGGCTACATCCGAGAGAAGGACGGTCGCAAGTACGTCGAACCAGTTACTGTGTGAAGTACAATTGGTGGATTTGTGATTGGTGCATTGCGCTTCGGACGCGCTACCGCGCGTGCCTTGAAAGCGCGGCGGTAGCCGCGCCATGCAAAATTCACCAATTCACCACTTCATCAATTCACTAATTCACCAGTTACTTATGACATCGATCGGCATCATCGGTGGGAGCGGTTTGTACGACATGGCGGAGTTGACCGACCGCCGCGAGGAACGTGTGGTCACCCCTTTTGGTGAGCCGTCGGCCGCCTACGTGACGGGAATGCTCCGCGGGCAGCCGGTGGCCTTCCTCGCGCGGCACGGTGTAGGGCATCGGCTGTTGCCGGGCGAACTGAACTTTCGCGCGAACATCTTCGGCTTCAAGACCCTCGGCGTCGAGTACATCGTGTCGGCGAGCGCGGTCGGATCGCTCAAGGAACGCTATCGTCCGCAAGACATGCTCGTGCCCGATCAGTTTTTCGATCGAACCAAAGGACGCATCTCGACATTCTTCGGCCGAGGACTCGTCGCGCACGTCGGCTTCGCGCATCCTTTTTGTCCGAGGTTGAGCGAGATTGCCTACCAGGCGGCGCAGGCGGCAGGCCTTCCGGCCGCGTCGAGCACGCTGCCCGAGTCGCCGGTCGTTCACAAGGGCGGCACCTACGTGTGCATGGAGGGACCGCAGTTCTCGACGCTCGCCGAGTCACAGCTCTATCGCTCATGGGGAATGGACGTCATCGGCATGACGAACCTGCAGGAGGCGAAGCTCGCGCGGGAGGCCGAGATCTGCTACTCGACGGTCGCGCTCATCACTGATTACGACTGCTGGCATCCGTCGCACGATCAGGTCACCGTCGAGATGATTGTCGCCAACCTGACGCAGAACGCTGCCAACGCGCAGCGCGTCATTGCTGAAGCGGTGGCGCGACTGCCGTTCCAGCGCACGTGTGAATGCGCGTCGGCATTGAAGTACGCCATCATCACGCGGCCAGACGCGATTCCTGCGGATGTCAAGCGTGAGCTTGCGCCGTTGGTGGGGAAATATCTTTCGTAATGTGAGTCATATCCGGATCGGTTGTCCGGGATCCGGAGTCCGATCGGATCACGGGTACCGGATCCCGCATCCCGACTGAATCAAAAACCGCTATGAACATTGTCGTGACCGGTTCCATCGCATTCGACTACTTGATGTCCTTCCCGGGGAAGTTCACCGAGCACTTCCTGCCCGAGCACATGGACCGCGTGAGCTTGAGTTTTCTCGTCGATTCGATGGACAAGCGGCGCGGAGGCTGTGCTCCGAATATTGCCTACACGCTGGCGCTGCTGGGTGAACGGCCGCGCCTGATGGCAACGGCCGGGCAGGACTTCGGGGACTACCGCCGATGGCTCGAGGCGGCTCGCGTGGACACCTCACTCGTGCGGGAAGTGGACGGCAAGTTCACCGCCTCCTTTTTCTGCAGCACCGACCAGGACAGCAACCAAATCGCCTCGTTTTACACGGGCGCCATGGCGAACGCCGGGGAACTGTCGTTCCGCGACGTCCCGGACTGCGGGCTGGCGATCATTTCCCCCAACGATCCCGGAGCGATGCTCCAGTACGCAGAAGAGTGCCGCACGCTCGGCATTCCGTTCATCTGGGACCCCGGGCAGCAGTGCGCGCGGATGTCGGGTGACGACCTCCGCGACGGTATGGCGGGCGCGATGATCGTGATTGCCAACGATTACGAGTTTGAATTGATTCGCCAGAAGACCGGTATGGACGAGAACGGGATCCTGGAGCGAAGCGGCGCACTCGTCGTCACGCGGGGTGAGCGCGGCTGCTCAATCATCGAACGGCATTCAAACACCGACGTACCCGCAGTCCCACCACATAAAATTGTCGATCCTACCGGCGTGGGCGACGCGTTTCGAGGCGGTCTTCTGAAGGGCTTGGCGTGCGGTGCGAGCTACCGGGTCTGTGCGCAGATCGGCAGTGTCGCGGCCACGTACGCGCTCGAGCATCTTGGTGGGCAAAGCCACGCGTATACGTGGCCGGAGTTCCTCGAACGGTACGAACAGCATTTTGGCCACGCGTCGGGCTTGTAACCGGGCCACTGTCTCGACGACCTTCGCTCATGAGCCATGCGAAGGTCGTCGCGCCGAAGCGGCGTAGCCGCGAAGGCGGACATTCCCTGACGTCAATGGTCTAAAACTTACGTATTGCCGTCTCGAACGCGTAAGTTCCTTTTGCTATTTGTTCAGTAATTCGTTATCTTCCTCGCCGGAACGCGGCTTGCACCGCGGCGCGGTGAGGAGGAACTGTGAAACGCCTCGCCCTCGGATCTCTAATCGCCATCGCCCTCGCCGTTCCCATGCGCGCGCAGGATCCCGCGGCCACTCAGCAATCGCAGCCAGGTACCGTCTTCCGCAGCGGCGCAAGCCTCGTCGCGTTGAACGTCACGGTCAGCGATGGGAAGAAGCTCGTGCCGGGTCTGGCGCAGAACGACTTCTCGGTTTACGAAGATGGTGTGTTGCAGCACGTGCAGTTCTTCGAGGCGCACGAAGTGCCCATCGATCTCATCCTCCTCATCGACACCAGCGCGAGCATGGCCGACAAAATGGAAGTCGTGCACGACGCAGCGATCGGTTTTCTGAAGACGCTTCGCGACGCGGATCGCGGCGCCGTCGTCACCTTTGGCGACAACGTCAATATTACGCAGCAGCTGTCCTCCGATCGCGGCGCACTCGAGCAGGCGGTGCGTCAGGCGCAGCCTCATGGATCGACCGCGCTGAACAACGCTCTCTACGTCGCGATGAAGCAGTTTGCCCGCTCGGCGCAGCAGGCAGGCGAGATCCGTCGTCAGGCGATTGCCGTCCTCTCCGACGGTGAGGACACCTCGAGTGTTATCAGCTTTGACGACGTGCTTGCGATGGCGCGGAAGAGCGGGATCAACATTTATACGATCTGTCTGCAGAATAAGTACTCGGTGGCGCGTGCTGAGAGCGGTCGGAAGTATTTCTCTGAATCCGACTACTCGATGAAGACGCTGGCGCATGAAACTGGGGCGCTCTCGTATTTCCCGCAGACTGTGCAGGAGCTGAAAGGGATTTACGCCAGTATCTCCGACGAGCTCTCGAATCAATACTCGATTGGCTACTCTCCGTCGAACTGGCGAGCGGATGGCCGTTTCCGCCGGATCGTCGTACGCATCAACGCGCACCCGGAGTTCCAGCCGCGAGCCCGTCAGGGTTACACCGCAGAGAATCCGCGCGCCGCGCAGTCCATCCAAAACCCGCAGCGGTAGACGTATCAAGGCAGCAGAGTAGGAAGAGTTAACAGAGGTTCCTCACCACAGAGCCAGCAGAGGTAACGGAGCTAAAAAGTTCTCTGTTTTCTCTGCTATCTCTGTGGTGAAGCCCTCTGCTTTCTCTTTCCGCTCCGTTACTCGAGCACGCGATAAAATCATGCGTGCTCCGATTTCTTCCGGCCGCTCTCACAATCGGTGCGGTTCTCTGGGTTGCCACGATCTTTGCCGCTCCATACGCATTGATGAGTGGCAACGCGCGCCTTGTTTCTGCCGCGGCGACCGTGTACAGCGGGGCCGCCCTTATCTGTCATCAAAGAGCCGCGCGCTCGTTTCATCTTGCCGGCGTGCAGCTGCCGGTGTGCGGGCGTTGCACGGGTCTGTATATGTCAGGAGCATTTGGAGCCGTGCTCGCCTGGATCGTTTCCCGTCGACCCCGCGTCCCTGCGAACACCCGCAACATGCTCGTCGTCGCCTCGATTCCGACCGCGCTCAGTCTCGTACTCGAGTGGAGTGGCGCCCTTGACCCGACGAACCTCGGGCGCTTTCTGTGCGCGTTACCGCTCGGCGCAATTGCGGCGTGGATATTCGTTCAGTCGCTGCGCGCCGACGCACATGTGGATCGGATCCCGGAAACCGGATCGCGGATCCCAGCTTCTTGAGCGGACCTGTTCGCCGTAGCGCGGAGCGCGAAGGCGGATGCGATATCATCAGTAAGAAATATGACTACGAAGTCGACGGCCGCCGAGCGGCCGCGTGCGGCTGTCGAGCCGGGGACGCTGGTTCTGCTGTGCCTTGTTGCGTGGCTCATTCCCGGCGCGGGCCACATCTGGATGAACCGCCGGCAAAAGGGCGTGGTGTTCCTGCTGGCCCTCCCTGCGATGTTCGCGTTCGGATTGCTGCTGCACGGCCGCGTGTTCCCGTTTGAGTTCTCGGAACCACTTGTGGGACTCGCGGCGATCGCCGATTTCCTCGCTGGCGCGCCGTGGGTCCTGACGCGTTTACTCGACGGCGGCAGCGGAATGGTGACGGCAGTCACCTACGAGTACGGCAACTGTTTCCTGATCGTGTCGGGTCTGCTCAACTTCCTCGTGATTCTCGACGCCTATGACGTTGCATTAGGCCGCAAGTGACTAGTCACTTTCTTTTGCTCGTCGTGTTCTCCTTTTTCGTATCGCTCGTGTTCGGCGTGCTGCTGCGCGATGAACCGCGGCAGCAATTCCGGACCGGCGCAGTGATGTTTGGCGGATTCATGGCGACGGCGTTCGTTCTCGGCTGGTTCTTGTATCTCTTCCCGCTGTGACGCCCTCGCGCCGAGAGGCCCCGCGTCAGCGGGGCGTTATTAAGAAATGCGTTCTAGCAAGGCGCAGCCATCAAGGGTCTCAGGCGGAGCCTTGGTAGATCTGAGATCCCCGCGCTGGCTCTGGGGGCCGGTCGTTCTTCAGATGACGCTGATCTTCGCCGCGTCATCGATCCCGAATCTGCAAAACCTGCCCGGGGGAATGTCCGACAAGTCCGGACATTCGATTGGATACGCGCTGCTCGCGGGGTTGCTCCTGCGCGCGTTTGCGGGCGGCCGTGTGCGAGGCGTCACGTGGACACGTGGTTTCCTCGCGATCGTGCTGGCGACGCTGTACGGTGTGACTGACGAATTTCATCAGGTGTTCGTGCCCGGCCGAAGCGCCGATCGATACGATGTGCTGGCCGATTGTTTGGGCGCGAGTCTCGGCGTGGCGCTCGGCTGGGTCACAAGTGCCGTGCGTCGGTGGGGTATACTCGATTCTTCGTCATGACGCTCGATTCGCTCGAGAACATCCTGATCGACCGCGAAGGCGCGTCCGCCATCGTCACCATCAACCGGCCAAAGGTTCTCAACGCCCTCAGCACGCAGACGATCGACGAACTTCGGCGCGCGATGCTGTCGCTGAGGCACGATGAAGCAGTGCGAGCGGTGATTCTGACGGGGGCTGGTGAAAAGTCGTTCGTCGCTGGCGCCGACATCAACGAGCTGGCGGCGCAGACTCCGGCGAGCGGCCGCGAGCTGTCGCTTCGCGGACAGCATGTTTTCGATCTGATCGAGAATCTCGGCAAACCAGTCATTGCCGCCATCAATGGCTACGCGCTCGGCGGCGGATGTGAATTGGCGCTTGCGTGTACCATTCGGATTGCTGTGGACACGGCGCGAATCGGGCAGCCGGAAATCAATCTCGGGATCATTCCCGGGTACGGCGGATCGCAGCGGCTGGCGCGACTCGTCGGTCGCGGGCCGGCGTTGGAGATGCTGCTGACTGGCGATCACATCTCGGCGGCAGATGCCTACCGCCTCGGCCTCGTCAATCGCGTCGTCACCGCCGCCAACCTGATGGGCGAGGCGCGGAAGCTTGCCAGTGCGCTCGCGTCGAAGGCGCCACTCGCCGTGCGGTATATCCTCGACGCGGTGAATCGCGGACTCGAAATGCCGTTGCGCGACGGCCAGGCGTTCGAAGCGACACTCTTCGGGCTCGTCGCGGCGACAGAAGACATGCGCGAGGGAACGAAGGCGTTTCTCGAGAAACGCAAGGCGGAGTTCAGGGGGAAGTAGCGGGTGCGCCACCAGAATTCTGCCGTTCCTTCGGGCGCCCTGCCTGCGGCTGCCGGCTATCGCTTTGCTGTGATTGTTTCCCGTTTCAATCCATCGATCACCGAGGCGCTCGCGGCTGGCGCGCGTGCGGCGTTGACGGAAGCGGGGGCGGCCTCCACGGATGTCGAGGAGTTCAGCGTGCCGGGCGCATTCGAGTTGCCGCAAGCGGCCCGTTGCGCCGCGGAGACCGGACGATTCGACGCGATCGTCTGTCTCGGCTGCGTCATTCGCGGGGCGACTCCACATTTCGAATACATTTGTTCCGCCGTCGCCCACGGAATCATGGAAACGGCGGGCGAGACCGGCATCCCGATCGCCTTTGGCGTACTGACCACCGACACCGAATCGCAGGCTGCCGAACGCGCCGGTCCGGGGCGCGACAACAAAGGCTGGGAGGCGGCCGCTGCCGGCATCGAGATGGCGGTGCTGTTTCGTCAGCTCGGGCGCGCGCCGGCACGCGCAACAGTGCGATCGTTCGGCTTCGAACCCGGCGGAAGCCGCCGCGACTCATGACCGCCGTGGATCTGACAGGTCGCCGCCGCGCCCGTGAAGCGGCGTTGCAGATGCTGTATCAATGGGAGGTCGGACGCGCCAGCGCGTACGAGGCGATCGCGACGTATTGGCCGGCGCATGACGCGGAACAGTCACTTACCGATCCGCTGCGCGAGTTCGCCAACGCGCTGGTTCGCGGCACGATCGATCGGGTGAAGGAAATCGACGGACTGCTGTCGGCGCACGCGGAGAACTGGCGCGTCGAGCGCATGGCCGTGATCGATCGCTTGATCCTGCGGCTCGCGGTCTACGAGTTCCTTGCCAATCGCGATACCCCGCCGCGCGTCATCATTAATGAAGCACTGGAGCTGGCGCGCACGTACAGCGGGGAAGAGGCGGTCGCGTTCGTGAATGGCGTATTGGATTCTGTAAAGAAGGAACTCAGGCCCGAGCCGTGAGCCCTGAGCCTCGAGCCCTAAGCCTGTGAAATGACCGAACACGAACGCGAGTCCGATCTTCGGCGCCAGCGTCGCGCCAACTTCGACGAGCTCGTCCGGCTTGGCCTCGATCCGTACCCACGCAAGTTCGAGCGCACCGACACGATTGCCGATCTCGTCTCCGCGCATGGTAGGAAGCCGAAGGAGGAACTCGAAGCGGCAGCGATTCACACTCGAACCGCGGGCCGCATCCTCGCGATTCGAAGCTTCGGCAAGGCCAACTTCCTCGTTTTGTCGGATGGGCGCGAAAAAATCCAGGCCTACATCCGTCAGGATTCCCTGCCGGAAAAAGATTTTGCTGCCTTCAGGCTGCTCGATTTCGGAGATTACGTCGGCGTCGACGGCAAGCTATTCCGCACCAAGACGAACGAGCTCACCATCCATGCGGCATCACTCAAATTTCTGGTCAAGTGCTTCGAGCCGCTGCCCGAGAAATGGCACGGACTTCAGGACGTGGAGATCAGGTATCGGCAGCGCTATCTCGATCTGATCGTCAATCCCGAAGCGCGACGGGTATTTCACGTTCGCAGCCAGGTCCTGGCGTCGATACGCAACTTCTTGAACGCACGGAGCTATCTGGAAGTCGAGACGCCAATGATGCAGCCGATTGCCGGCGGCGCGCTCGCGCGACCGTTCGTCACGCATCACAACGCGCTCGATATGCAGCTCTTTCTTCGCGTCGCTCCGGAGCTCTATCTCAAGCGTCTCGTGGTGGGCGGGTTGGAACGCGTGTACGAAATCAACCGTAACTTCCGGAACGAGGGTATTTCCACGCAGCACAACCCCGAATTCACCATGCTCGAGTTTTATCAGGCTTATAGCGATTATCACGACCTCATGGTGATGACCGAGGAGATGCTCTCGACGTCTGCCCGCGAAGCGATCGGAACCGATCAGATCACATTTGGCGACCACGAGATCTCACTCGCGCCGCCGTACCGGCGAGTGTCGCTGCGCGAAGGCGCTCGTGTAAAGGCCGCTGAGCGTCTCAAGACGTCTGTTTCTGATGAGGATCTGCGCCGCGTCGAGACTGCGTCGGCACTGGCGCGCCGGCTTCACATTGAGCTGCTCCCTTCGTGGGGTGCCGGGAAGATCGCGACGGAAATCTTCGAACGGCTGAACGAAGAGGACCTGATTCAGCCGACGTTCGTTTACGATTTTCCGACGGAAGTATCGCCACTCTCGAAGCAGAAGCCGGACGATCCGGATACGGTGGAGCGGTTCGAACTCTATGTCGGTGGTTTCGAAATTGCGAATGCCTTCAGCGAGCTGAACGATCCGGCTGAACAGCGCCGCCGTTTCGAGGCACAGCTTCGCGACCGGGCAGCCGGCGATACGGAAGCACACGCGATGGACGAAGATTACATTCGCGCACTCGAGTACGGGCTGCCGCCCACCGCAGGAGAAGGTGTCGGCATCGACCGTTTCGTCATGCTCCTGACCAACAGCCCGTCGATCCGGGACGTCATTCTCTTTCCGCTGATGAGACCACGATAGTTGGATCTGCCGTTTGAACTCTTCGTCGCGCTGCGGTACCTGCTCGCGAAGCGCAAGCAGGCGTTCATCTCTTTAATCTCCCTCATCTCTGCGATCGGCGTCACGGTCGGCGTCATGGCGGTGCTCATCGCGCTGGCACTGATGACGGGGCTCCAGGGTGAGCTGCGCGATCGCCTCGTCGGATCGGCCGCGCACGTCTACGTGCTGAAGGCTGGAGGACTCAAGGAGCCGCAGAAAGAAGTCGAGCGTCTGCTCGGAGTACCTCGCGTCATCGGTGCCGCTCCAATCGTTCAGGGCAAAGCACTCGTCCAGGCCGATACCGGCGAGCAGGGGTTTGTCGAACTCAAAGGCATCGTCCCGGAGCAGGAACGGACCGTGACGCAGATCGAACGCGCGATGATCTCCGGGAAGCTCGACTCACTCAATACGCCGGCCGATCAACCGCCGGCAATTCTTCTGGGGAAGGACCTGGCGGCTGAGCTGCACGTATCGGCGGGAGACAGGATCAGGGTCTTCACTACGGAAGGCACGTTGACACCGTTTGGCCCGATGTTCCGCCCCCGCACGTTCAAAGTCGCCGGCATATTCAGCCTCGGACTCCAGGAGTACGACTCGGGCTATGCGTTTGTGAAGCTTGATGTTGCTCAGCGGGCGCTCGGCAAGGACGAGCCCGACTTCATCGAACTTCGCGTCGACGACATGTTCGCAGCGCAGCGAGTTGCCGATTCGATCACGTCACAGTTCGGCGCGGAGTATCTCGCGCAGGACTGGGCGGATCTCAACAAGTCGCTGTTCTCGGCCCTGTGGCTCGAGAAGATGGCGATCTCGATCACCATCGGACTCATCGTAATGGTGGCGGCGCTGAACATTGCCGCCTCTCTTGTGCTGCTGGTGATGGAAAAGAACCGCGACATCGCCATCCTGAAGACGATGGGGACGTCGGCGAGGAGCATCAGGAGAATCTTTGTCCTGCAGGGACTCGTGATTGGCGTGCTGGGGACAACGGCGGGTGCGGTGTTTGGATGCGCCATCATTTACGTGCTCGATCGCTATAAGCTCATTCACGTTCCAATTGACGTGTATCAGATTTCGTACGTGCCGTTCATCCTGCAGCCGCTCGACTTCGCAATCGTCGTGCTCGCGGCGCTGGCGATTTGCTTCGTCGCGACGATCTATCCTTCGCGTCAGGCCTCGAAGCTCGACCCAGCGCAAGCGTTGCGGTATCAGTGAAATTGCTGATTTTTGATTGCTGATTTTCGATTGATCAATCAGCAATCAGCAATCAGCAATCAGAAATTTCAAATGTTCATCGAAGTCTCCAACCTGACGAAAAGCTACCCAGTCGGCGAGACCCGGCTGTCGGTTCTCAAGCACCTCGATCTTTCACTCGATCGCGGCGAGATGGTGGCGGTGGTGGGAGCCTCGGGTGTGGGGAAGAGTACCCTGCTCCACGTGCTCGGCGGCCTCGACTCGGTCGACGAAGGGACGGTGAGGATCGACACGACGACGCTGACGGAATTGTCGGACGGTGAGCTGGTCGCCTTCCGAAACCGTCACGTCGGATTCGTGTTTCAGTTTCATCACCTGCTTCCAGAGTTCAGCGCGATCGAGAATGCCGAGATGCCGATGCGGGTTGCGAGACGAAGCGCGTCGGAGCGGCGCGCCCGTGCGTTCGACCTTCTGCGCCGCGTCGGCCTCGAAGCTCGCCTGGAGCACCGTCCCGGGATGCTGTCGGGCGGTGAACAGCAGCGAGTAGCAATTGCCCGGGCGCTCGTCATGCAACCCACGCTGCTTTTGGCCGACGAACCGACCGGCGACCTGGACGAGCACACCGCTGACGCATTGCACGATCTGCTTCGAGAAATGCATGCAGAACGCGGCCTGACGTCGATAATCGCCACCCACAATCCACGGCTCGCCGCGGCCTGCGACCGCGTGCTCAGGCTCGAAGAGGGCAGGTTGAGGCCCGCGTAGCTGACACTTTGCGTCGCTCGCCTGGTACCCGGCGTCCTAAGGGGTACGGTGGTCCGCTACGGCTGCAGAGAGATCCTCGATCACCCGATGAATAGGTGTACAGCCGGAAGACTTCTGGAGCGATGCCGCTATGGGCGACAGCCCTAAATGCTGTCTACAAGGTAACTTAGGACCAGATTCCAGTGGTCGGGGAGGATGCCTTTGCCGTATAATGCGACAAGGGTTGTCCTTCCGTTTCACATAGGTAACCGGATGTTCGAACGTTACACGGAACGAGCGCGACGGGTTCTTTTCTTCGCGCGGTATGAGGCCAGTCAGCTCGGGAGTATTTCGATTGAAACCGAGCACCTACTCCTTGGACTGATTCGCGAGGGCAAGGGGCTGACGAGCCGGATCTTTGCCCGCTCACATCTCTCTCTCGAAAGCATTCGCAAGGAAATCGAAGGGCGCACCGTCTTTCGCGAAAAGGTCTCGACCTCGGTCGAAATCCCGTTCAGCGCAGAGACGAAGCGTGTCCTGCAGTTTGCCGCCGAGGAAGCGGATCGGCTGCTGCACAACTACATCGGCACCGAGCACCTGTTGCTCGGAATTCTTCGTGAAGAGCGGTCCGTTGCGGCGACCATCCTGATGGAAAAAGGGATGCGTCTCAACACCGTACGCGAAGACATCGTGGCGCTTCTGAACGAGAAGACCACGTTGACTCGCGTCAAGGAGACGCCGCTTCTTGCTGAGTTCAGCCGCGACCTGACCGAAGCGGCCATGAAGAATCAGCTCGATCCGCTGGTCGGACGGCATATCGAAATCGAGCGCGTGCAGCAGGTGCTTTGCCGCCGCACGAAGAACAACGCCGTGCTCATCGGCGAGCCCGGCGTGGGCAAGACCGCCATCGTCGAAGGACTTGGGCAGAAGATCGTCTTCGGCGACGTGCCGCACTTCCTTGCCGACAAGCGTCTGCTGGCGTTGGATATCTCTCTCATCGTTGCGGGCACGAAGTATCGCGGCCAGTTCGAAGAACGCCTGAAAGCGATCATGAAGGAGCTGACCGAGAACCCGAACATCATCGTCTTCATCGACGAGCTGCACACACTGGTTGGTGCAGGCTCTGCCGAAGGCTCGCTCGACGCGGCAAACATTCTCAAGCCGGCGCTGTCGCGTGGTGAAATCCGCTGCATTGGCGCAACGACGCCTTCGGAGTACCGGAAGTACATCGAGAAGGACCGTTCGCTCGAGCGGCGGTTCCAGGCGATCAAGGTCGATCCGCCAACCGAGCGCGAAACGATCGAGGTACTCACCGGCGTGAAGGATCGGTACGAGTCGTTCCATCACGTCGAGTACACGAGCGAGGCGATTGAGGCCGCGGTGTATCAGTCGAATCGGTACATCACGGATCGATTCCTGCCCGACAAGGCGATCGACCTGATCGACGAGGCGGGCGCGCGGGCGAAACTGCGTGAGGCCGGATACAGCGAGGAGTTCGGGGAGATCAATCGCAGCATTCGCGTTGCCGTCGAGCAGATGGAGACGGCCGTCTCGGAGAAGAATTTCGAGAAGGCGCAGTTCTACCGCGAGCAGGAAGTGCAGGCGCGCGAGAACCTGCAGTTCGTCCGCGAGAAGTTCGACGTGAAGTCGAGCACGCGCCGCGTTCTCGTCGGCAAGGGCGAGATCGATGAAGTCGTGTCCAAGTGGACCGGTGTTCCGCTGACGTCGATCAATCAGGACGAAGGCGACAAGCTCCTGCACATGGAAGACGCGCTGCACAAGCGCGTCATTTCGCAGGATGCGGCGATCTCCGCGCTGTCGCGGGCGATCCGCCGATCGCGTGCAGGATTGAAGTCTCCGAATCGTCCGGTCGGGAGCTTCATCTTCCTGGGACCCACGGGCGTCGGCAAGACGGAACTCGCGCGTGCGATCGCCAACTTCCTGTTTGGCAGCGATCACGCGCTCATCCGTTTCGATATGTCCGAGTACATGGAGAAGCACTCGGTATCGAAGCTGATTGGTTCACCTCCGGGGTACGTGGGACACGAGGAGGGCGGACAGCTCACCGAAAAGGTGAAGCGGAATCCCTACTCAGTTGTCCTCCTGGACGAGGTGGAGAAAGCACACCCCGATTTGTTCAACATCCTCTTGCAGGTGTTCGAAGACGGGCATCTGACGGATGGCCTGGGCAATCGGGTGAACTTCAAGAACACGATCATCATCATGACCTCGAACATCGGTGCCCGCTTCATCCAGAAGAAGGCATCGCTCGGGTTCCAGTCGGCCGACTCCGGCGTGATCAGCCGGAGCGTGAACGATATGGTTCTCGGCGAGGTGCGGAAGACCTTCAATCCGGAGTTCATCAACCGCATTGATGAAATCATCGTGTTCGAAGCGCTCTCGGACGAAGACCTGCGCACGATTACGCGCTTGCTGGTCAAGCAAGTGAACGACAATCTGGTCGACCGCCGGCTCCGCCTCGAACTGGAGGCCGACGTCGTCGACTGGATCATCGAGCAAACGTGCAAGGACCGCTCATATGGCGCCCGTCCGCTACGCCGCGCGATCCAGCGCTACATCGAGGATCCGCTCTCTGAAGAGCTGATCCGTGGGCACCTCAAAGGGGGCGACATCCAGGTCTACCTCGATGCAGGCGCCCTCGCCTACCGGCCTGTGGGCTCGACTGAAACCGGTCGCCGGCTCTCTTGAATCTCAGCCTGCCTCGCCGACGCCGCCTACTTACGTGCAAGTAGACGGCGAAGGCAGGGGCTTGTCGCGCCGAAGCCGGGTATTTAGCCGCAGAACCCGGCGGAGGCGGAAAGGCCACCGGGTGGCCTTACACGTCTAAGATCCAGTAAACTCGTGGCTTGGCCCCTTCCCGTGAAGCCCTCCGGGGGTGGCCGCGTCCAGTCCAGATCCCAGTTATGCGTGTTCTACTGTTCTTGTTCGCCGCGCTGACGGTTGCGGCAAGCGCCGGAGCGCAGGTGAACCCTGTGCCGCAGCTGCCGGCCGCGGCCGGCGAGGCGCCGCCTCTCCCGGCGACCATCTGCAATCAGACCGTGCCGGAGCCGGCACGGCTTCCACCAACGACCGCCGGCCCGGTCCTCACCGCCGTGATGCTCTGCTTCGAGAAGCAGGGCGGCAGTCCCGTCGTCGAAGCCAATACCTACCTGTATTACATGCAGGCGAAGGGCAGCCGGCCCTCACTGAACGAGTGGATCAAGTTCGACGACAGCGTCCAGCAGGTTGCGCTCGCGGACTTCAAGCGGCTTTGGGGGACAAACTTTCTCGACGATCTTGCGATCGAGGTGCGGGACGTCAAGTATGCGAATGGCGTGCTGGGGAAGGTGCTCGTCTACAACATGGAGGAGCGCCAGCGCGTCAAGATCGTCGACTACGTCGGGACCGAAAAAGTCGACACCTCCAAGATCGAAGAGGCACTGAAGAGTAAGTCGATCTCCATCCGGCTTGATTCGTTCATCGACCCGGGTCTCATCCGTCGCGTGAGCGGCGTCGTGCACGACGTGTATGCGGAGAAGGGATACGAGTTCGTCGAGGTGAAGCCGGAGATCAAGCCGATCGAGGGTGGCCCGAAGCTCGTGAACGTCACGTTTCACATCACCGAAGGACCGAAGGTCAAGATCCGCCAGGTTGATTTCGTCGGCAATTCGAAGATCAAAGACAGCAAGCTTGGGCGGCAAATGAAGGAGAACAAGGGCGGCGGGATGTTCTCGTTCATTCTCGGCGACGGCACCTACAAGGCCGACAAGTTCGAAGAAGATGCCGACAAGGTGGTCGCGTACTACCGCGATCGTGGCTACATCGAAGCCCGCGTCGGCCAACCGGAACTGAAGATCCTCGAGGACTCAAAGGACAGCAAGACGCGATACGTGGAGCTTCGCGTTCCCGTCACCGAAGGACACCAATACAAAATCGGCAAGCTCTCCTTCGAAGGCAACAAGGTTGTTCCCGACACGGCGCTACGTCCGCTGTTCAAGATCGAGGAAAACGAGATCTACAGCGAGAAGAAGATCCGGAAAGGCTTCGAGAAGGCGAAGGAAGTTTACGGCGTCGGCGGCTACATGGATTTCACCGGGTATCCGGATCTGGCGCCACGCGATGCCTCGCCGACCAACGGCAATCCCGATCTCTCGGGTCCGGCGGCACCGCCGCCCCCGCCAAACGGTCCGCCGATTGTCGACGTCACGCTGCGCCTGCAGGAAGGTAAACAGTACTTCGTTAATCGCATCACGTTCACCGGCAATACGACGACGCGCGACAACGTCATTCGGCGCGAGATCCGTCTCGTTGAGAGCGGTGTGTTCAACACCGAGGCCTTGAAGTACAGCGTCAAGCGACTCAATCAGCTGGGCTACTTCAAGCCGCTTGAAGGCGAAGCGATCGGTGTCGACAAGACGCAAGGGGTCGACAACAAGGTCGACATCAAGCTGAAGTTCGAAGAGCAGAATCGAAATCAGCTGACGTTTGGCGCCGGCGTGTCACAGTACGACGGGTTCTTCGGACAGCTGGCGTTCCAGACATCAAATTTCCTCGGTCGCGGTGAAACGTTCACCATCTCGGCACAGCAGGGCAGCCGCGCCACGAACTATCAACTCGCGTTCACCGAGCCATTCCTGTTCGACAAGCCTCAAACCGCCGGCGTTGACCTCTTTATTCGCGAGCTGGAATACATCGGGCTTTACACTCAGGCGTCCAAGGGCGGAAACGTCGTCTACGGTTTTCAGGTCCAGGACTTCGGCCGGATGTTCGTCAACTACAGCTACGAAAACGTCGAGATCAGGGATCTGAACCCGTTGTTCAACGATCCGGCTATCCTCCGCGGCAATCCGTTGCTGGCTGACTCCTTGCTCACCGCGGCTGGAGGAAAACGGATCATCAGCAAGATTGGCCCAAGCTACGTGTACAACACGGTCGACAATCCGATCTTTCCGACGGCCGGAAGACGCTTCACCCTGTCGTTCGACGTGGCGGGCATTGGCGGCAACACGAACTTCATCAATCCGCGAACCGAGGGTGTCTGGTATATCCCGCACACCAAGCGCACGTCATTCGGATTCCGCGGCGCGTGGGAATACCTCCGTCCGTACGGCAGTACGCGAGTGCTCCCGATATTCCAGAAGATCTTTCTCGGCGGCGAGTACAGCATCAGAGGATTCGACATCCGTTCTGTCTCTCCGCGCGACGAGTTTTCCGGTGTGCCGGTCGGCGGCAACAAGAGCTTGCTGTTCAACGCGGAATACCTGATTCACATCGCCGGGCCGGTTCGACTCGTCCTCTTCTTCGACGCCGGACAGGTTCGCAATGTCGGCGAACACTTCGCGTGGAAGGAGCCGATCTATAAACGGACGGTGCCCGGCGCGCTGTACCCGACCTTCCTCGATACTGTTGGTATAATCTCCAATCCGTTGAGTGGAGTGACGCTCCCGATGGTGACCGACATCATCGGCGAGACCAACGCGTTCAAGACGTCGACAGGGGCCGAAATCCGCTTCTTCATGCCGGTGTTGAACGTGCCGTTCCGCCTGATCTTTGCGATGAACCCGTCGCGCGGCAACGTGCTCGACAACAACCTGCAGCCGGAGAAGAAGTACAAATTCCGGTTTGCCGTAGGTTCGACGTTCTGACGAAGTTTCCAGTTTTCAGTCTCCAGTTCCCAGTGCTCGGTTGCATGCACGGCCGGATGGAACAAGAGCGGCTGCCGAGCTGGAACGCAGTAGATAGGACCGTGGTGAAGCGGTAGTCATAAAAACTGGTAACTGGAAACTTTTTTAAGGGGACTGTTGATGAAAGTGTTGAAGACCATGATTCTGATCACCGCGGTGAGCGCGCTTGCCGCGGCATCGGGCTATGCCCAAGGCACGCAGAAGCCACCTGCGACGCCGCCGGGACAGCAGCCGCCTGCGACGCCACCGGCGACCATCGCGCCCGCACAGCCTCCGGCCCCTGCGCCGAGACCCCCGGCGCCATTTCCGGAAGGGGCGAAATTCGCGTTCATCGATATCCAGGCGATTGCCAGCAACTCGTCGGAAGGTAAAGCCGCGACGGCAAAGCTCGACGAGTTGCGAAAGAAAAAGAACAGCGAGCTTACGGCGAAGCAAAACGCGCTGAAGGCGATGCAGGAGAAGCTGTCCGCTGGCGGCACGGTGCTGAACGACACGGCGCGAGCGCAGCTCGAGAAGGACATCGACAAAGCGAACCGCGACATGCAGTTCGCCCAGCAGGATGCGCAGCAGGAGGTTCAGGATCTGACGAATCAGCTCCAGGGTGACTTTCAGGACAAACTCAATCCTGTCATCGAGCAGCTCCGCGTTGACAAGGGCCTGTTGATGATCTTCAGCATCCGCGACTCCGGCGTCGTTGCCGCCGAGCCGGGACTCGATCTCTCGAGCGAGGTGATCAAGCGCTTCGACGCTGCAGCGAAGACGGCGCCGAAGAAGTAACTTCTTCGCTTCTCGCTCCCCGCTACTCGCTACTCGCCAAAGGGTCGCGGCGCTTCGTCGTCGCGACCCTTTGTTTTTTGGGGATTCTCTTGCGAGTAGCGAGCAGCGAGCAGCGAGGAGCCTGTCGCGCCGAAGCGCGCAGCGCGCAGCGCGCAGGCGGACGAGTCTGTTACACTCCATCCAGTGTCGATCAACATTCCTGCCTCTCTCGATCGCCTGTGTTTTCGGTATCCATCTGCGCTCGTTGACACGGTGGTGGAGCACGAGCCCGGGCGGCGCATCGTCGCTTACAAGAACGTTACTGTCAGTGAAGAGTTCTTTCAGGGCCACTTTCCCGGCGAGCCGCTTATGCCGGGTGTACTGATGATTGAAACCCTGGCGCAGGTTGCGACGATTCTTCTGACGCAGACGGCCGACGATAGTGCCGCTCAGCGCGCTTATCTCCGGGGCGTCGACAATGCCAAGTTTCGACTGCGGGTCGTTCCCGGGGATCGACTTCGACTGGAAGTGACGATGGGCCCGCGTCGCGCGCGGATCGCTCGCGCGCACGCGACCGCGTTCATCGGCGACAACATCGCCGCCGAGGCTGATCTCGTCCTCGGCGTCGTCATGCAGCCTCACGCCACCGCACGGGTTGGCGTGGAAATCCATCCGAGCGCCGTCGTCCATCCCGATGCGATCATCGGCGCCGGCACGGTGATTGGTCCTCATGCGGTGATTGGCCAGCGCGTCCGCCTCGGACGGAACTGCCGCGTCGGCGCTTCGGCTGTCGTCGAAGGTCCGTCGGAATTTGGGGACGGCAACGAGATCTTCCCGCTGGCCTCAGTCGGATTGATCCCGCAGGACCTCAAGTTCCACGGCGAGCCCACGAAGCTGGTGGTGGGTGATCAGAATATCTTTCGCGAGTTCGTGACGATTCACCGCGGCACCGAAGGAGGCGGCGGTGTCACGGAGATCGGCGATCACAACTTGTTCATGGCCTACGCGCATATCGCGCACGATTGCCACGTCGGCAACCACACGATCTTTGGCAACGGCGCGACACTCGGCGGTCACGTGACTGTCGAGGATCACGCGACGATCAGCGCATTTTCCGGGGTGCACCAGTTCTGCCGCGTTGGCCGTCACGCGTTTATCGGCGGGTTCTCGGTTGTGACGAAAGATGCGCTTCCGTTTGCCAAGACCGTCGGCAATCGCGCGCGCATCTATGGACTGAACACGATTGGACTCGTGCGGCGGAAATTCTCGTCAGACTCGATCACGAAACTTCGCCGCGCCTACCGCTACCTGCTTCATTCGAATACCAGCCGCGCACTGGCACAAATCGAGCGCGATCCCTCACTCCAATGCGATGAGGTCCAGTACCTCGTCGACTTCATCCGCTCTTCGAGCCGAGGCGTCGGACTCAGACGACCGAGCCGGCGGCTGGAGGAAGTCGCGGATGAGTGAAGCTTCTCTTAGGGGTGCACGGCCGTCACGGTGAAGTCGACGGGTGTGTTGACCTTGGCACCAGCGTCATAAACACGCGCGCAAAGGCTGGCTGCGGCGGTCAATGTGCCGGTGACTACCGCGCTCTGCGCTGCGGCGTCGTTCGCAATCACGACCTGGCACGCGGTGCCGGTCCACGTGCCCAGACTCAAACCGATCTGCAATGACGAATCAGTAACCGATGTCAGCGTCAGGACCACTGTGCCGGCCGCGGTCGCGGTGAAGTTGAACGTTATTGCCCCGTTCTTTTGCAACGTGCCGGTAAACGTGTCCGTCGTCGTCGGGGTCGTAGGGGTTGTCGGTGTCGTTGGCGTATTGGGCGTATTGTTCGTGTTGTCGTCGCATCCTGCCACGCTCACCGCTAATGTGAGCAGCAGAATGCCCGGTAGCAAGCGGCGCATTCCCTCTCCTTGAATGAAAGTCGAGCTTCAAAGCAACAGCTGTTCCGCTCGCCTCCTTAATAATACGTCGTAAACGCCATTCTGGCCGTCTTGCGCCGGTGATTTCCTGCCTTCAATTGAGCCAAACCCGGCGTCGCACCGAGCGATCGTCCGGATGCTAGGGCGAGGGAAGACGCGGGAAGGAGGACGCGAGCGAGCGCCGCGAAGCGAGCCAGGCGAACGGAGCGCGCCGACGAAGCGGCGCGCGAGAGAGCCTGTGGGGGAGTGCGAGGGGCGAAGCCCTCGGAGTGAGAGCCACGGGAGCAGAGCGGGGCACTCGGGGTCCCGCCCCGGCGTCGCACCGAGCGATCGTCCGGGTGCTAGGGCGAGGGAAGACGCGGGAAGGAGGACGCGAGCGAG
>JBKPSH010000035.1:0-12286 GCA_046734955.1 Acidobacteriota bacterium | reverse complement strand
GTCGAGCAACGCGCTCAAGTCCTGACTCACGCGCTGGCAGTCTGCAATGCCGACCGATTCCTCTTCGAGCCTGCGTCTGGCTTCTTCCTTCGTGGCAGGCGACTGGAGCGCGGATGGTCCCGTGTCCGGCCGATCGATGATGACCCGCAAGATGGTTCCCGCCGACTCACGGCGCAGCTGCACATCAAACACTTCGAGCCCGTAGCTCCGCGCCACGCGCTCCGCGACCGCCCGGACGCGTTCCAGCTGCTCAGCAGATGGCGTAGAAACGACCCCTGAAAAACAAAAAGTGGGCAACGGCCCACTCGGGTACCTTACTCGAACCTGCCACCCATAAATATAACATGGGCATGGCAATTGGTGAATTTGTGAATTGGTGAGTTGGTGAATTGACCCGCCCGCGAATTCACCAATTCACCAATTCGCCAATTCCCCAATTGGTTTGGCCACTAAATCGTATCCCTGCGCGCCAACAATTCGCGCGCGGATGAGCTGGCCGTGCCTGGACTCTTCGGGATCGCAGTCGGTTAAGAAAACCACGGGATCGATATCTGGCGCCTGACCTTCGAGTCGTCCTTGCAGAACAAGCTCATGCTCGGGCGAAGGGCCATCCACCAGGACGGCGACCTCCGTTCCAATCCGCGCGTTCTGCATCCGGGCGACGATGTGCTTCTGTTTCGCCATTAACGCATTCCGGCGCCGCCTTTTCACCGCTGCAGGCACATCGTCCGACAGGGCGAATGCCCGTGTGCCTTCTTCGTGAGAATAAGTGAACACTCCGACGTGGTCGAATTCGGTGTCGACGACGAAGCGCTCGAGGTCCTTGTAGTCGTCTTCGGTTTCTCCGGGAAACCCGACGATCAACGTCGTGCGAAGCGCGACGCCTGGCACTCGGTCCCTGATGCGTTGCAGCAGCGCGTCGTACGTTTTGCGGTTGCCGGGACGGCGCATGCGCTTCAACACAGCGGCCGACGCATGTTGCAGCGGCAGGTCAACATAGCGGCAGACCTTCTCGCACTCGGCCATCGCGTCCAGTACGTCATCGGTGATCGTGGTTGGATACAGGTAGAGCAGCCGGATCCAGTCGAGCCCTTCGACGCCATTTAATTCGCGCAGCAGACGGCCCAGCGCCCCACGTTCGCCGCGATCGATCCCGTAGAACGTCGTGTCCTGCGAGATGAGCAGCAGCTCGCGGACTCCTCGCGCGGCCAGTGTCCGCGCTTCGCGGACGATCGACTGCGCCGGACGGCTTCGATAGTTTCCACGGAGTGTTGGAATGATGCAGAACGAGCACGTGTAGTCGCAGCCTTCCGCGATCTTTACGTATGCGTAGTGCTTCGGCGTCGTGAGAAGGCGAGGGGTGTCGGCGTCATAGATGTATGTGGGAACTGACGCTGCCGTGTTGCCGGGATCCGTTGTGCGGGATCCGGGATCCGGGGTCCGCGATGCGCGTAGATCTTTGGCACGAACGAAAGGAAGCGGCACCGCATCGTCTGAGGATCGGATCCCGGATCCCGCACCCCGGATCCCGGGTTCAATCGCACTCAGAATTTCAGGCACTTCTCCAGTGCCGAGGACCGCATCGATCTCTGGAATCTCTTTTTTCAGCTCCTCGCGATATCGCTCGGCGAGGCAACCGGTGACGACGAGCCGCGCGCAATTGCCGTTCTTCTTGTGTTCCGCCATTTCGAGGATCGCGTCGATCGATTCCTGCTTTGCGCGATCGATGAAGGCACACGTGTTCACAACCAGGACTTCGGCATCGCCGGCATCAGGCGTCAGCTCGTGACCGGCCTCACGGGCCATACCGAGCATCACCTCCCCATCGACGAGGTTCTTCGGGCACCCGAGGGAAAGAAACCCAATCTTCACGGATAAATCCTGTAGAGCATCCGTGGGTACGGAATTGCTTCGCGGAGATGTTCAATCCCGCAGATCCAGCTGACGACCCGCTCGATGCCCATGCCGAAGCCGCCGTGCGGCACGCTTCCGAAGCGGCGAAGATCGAGGTACCACTCGAACGCTTCCTTCGGCAGTTTGTGTTCTTCGATGCGCGCGATCAGTAAATCGTAGTCGTCGATGCGTTGACCGCCGCCAATGATTTCGCCGTACCCTTCGGGGGCGAGCACGTCGACACACAGCGCAACCTCAGGCCGTTGCGGATCAGGCTTCATGTAGAACGCCTTGACCGCTGACGGATACCGGTGCACACAGACTGGCCGATCGAAGCTCTCCGAAATCGCCGTTTCGTCGGGGGCGCCGAAGTCGCCGCCCCACTCGAAGGGCAGTCCCTTCTCCTTGAGGAGCTTCGCTGCGTCGTCGTACGACATTCTTGGGAACGGTGCTTTCACGGTCTCGAGCTTCGACGTGTCTCTCTCGAGAACTTTGAGCTCGGCCTTCCGATTCTCCAGAACTCGCTGCACAACAAAGACGACCAGCGCCTCGGCGAGATCCATTACATCGTCCAGGGTTGCATACGCCATCTCCGGCTCAACCATCCAGAACTCGGTGAGATGACGACGTGTCTTGGATTTCTCGGCGCGAAATGTCGGCCCGAAGCAGTATACGCGGCCGAGCGCCATCGCATTGGCTTCGTTATATAGCTGACCGCTCTGTGTCAGGTACGCCGTTTCGTTTTCGAAGTACTGAACCGGAAACAGCGTCGTTGTGCCCTCGCATGCCGCCGGAGTGAAGATCGGCGTATCGGCCAGGATGAAGCCGCGCTGGTTGAAGAAATCGCGAACCGCGTTGATGACTTCATGGCGCACCCGCAGAATCGCCTGCTGCCGCTGCGAGCGAATCCAGAGGTGCCGCCGATCCATCAGAAAGTCAACACCATGCTCCTTCGGTGAAATCGGAAAGTTCTGCGACTCGGACACGACCTGCAGCCCGGTGACGTCGACCTCGAATCCGCCAGGCGCCCTCGCATCGGCGCGCACCGTTCCCTCGACGACAAGCGACGTCTCCTGCGCGAGATGGTCCGCCGCTTTGAACGCCTCTTCTCCGACCGCCTGCTTCGACATGACGCACTGGATGAACCCGGTGCCGTCGCGCACGGTCAGGAAATGAATCTTGCCGCTCGACCGCCGGTTGTGCAGCCATCCTTTCAAGGTGACGGACTGCCCGGCGTAGTTCGCGATGTCCTGAATATAAGCCGTCATGAATGTGCCAGCGTTCGCTCGAAGCGCTGCCGCGCGCGGCGGGCGTCGTCGAGAACCGTCTCGGGCGCGCTGGTATTCGCCAGCTCCATCAAGTAGGTTCCGTCGTAGCCGATTTTCTGCATGCTCATCAGCGCCATGTCCCAGTTGATCGATCCGAGATAGGGCACGAGGTGATCGTCGGATCGGCCTCGATTGTCGTGAACGTGCGTCGCCATCACGTGCTCGGCAGCGATCTCAATCGTGTCCGCGACGTCGCCCATCAAGTGTGCGTGCCCGAAGTCGAGACAGATTCCCGTATGCTCGGCATTCAGGTCCTGTTCGATCAACGACACGAGGGATGCCGCCGACGACAGATCGTTCGGGATCACTTCGAGCGCGATGCGCACTCCGAACGGTTCCGCCAGCCGGCAGAGCTCATCGGCGCTGCGGAACGCAGAGGCGCGATTGTTGTCGCCGGGCGGGCTGTAGGCGGACGGCGTTCCAAGGTGCACTGCGAGGAGCTGAAACGGAATGCGCTTCGCAATCTGCAGGGCAGCTTCCGACTCGCGAACCGCCTTCTGCCTTTTTGCGTTATCGCTGAGGGCGTTCGACAACGGGCCGCCCCAGTCACCACCCGTGAGACTCTCCGCAATTGGCGCGTGGACACTCGCCAGCGTCAAACCCGTCTCTGACAGCCACTCGGCGAGATCCGCAATCGCGGACTCGTCGTGATAGTCGAAGTGACTGCGGGTTGCAAACAGCTCAATTGTGTCGAACCCGTGGGACGCAATCTGCTCGAGGTGCTCCCGATGAAGGCGACGATCGTGGTACAGGTGCGTGCTTATCCCGAAACGCATAGACGTAGCAGAAGCAACCTCTCATTGTACCCGCTGTTCGGGGTTCTTACCGGAATTCCTCAACCAGCGTGCCCAGCAGCTCGCGCATTTTGCCAAACTGCGGCAGCTGATCGAGGTTCTTGCGTACGTGGCGGAGCGTTCGAGGGATGTACTGAATGTAAACCGGATTGCGGCGAGTCGTCGTCTGGTATCCGAACGTGCCGAGTGCTTTGAGATTCCGCTGCAACGCCATCATGTCGAAACGCTGCCGGAACTCGCGCTCCTCGCCGGTGCGTCCGTTCAGCGCGAGGAAGTAGGCGATGAGGTCGCTCACCGTTTCCTCGGGAAGATCCACGTACGAGTCGCGAAGCAGTGAGACCAGATCGTACGTGTCTGGTCCCATCCGTGCGTCCTGAAAATCGATGATGTAAAGCTCGCCACTGTGCAGCATCAGGTTGCGGCTGTGATAATCACGATGGCAGAGCACGCGCGGTTCGGCGGCCAGCGTTTCGGTCACCACGGCAAGTTCTCGCCGCAAGTCATCCTTGAGCGGCGTGGCGATGACGACACCACGATATGCCTCGATAAAGTGTTTGATGAAAAAATCGAGTTCCCACGTCAGCTTCTCGACGTCAAACGCGATGCCGTAGGGGAGGTACTCGGGCGATGCGAGCTCGGCGCCGCGTCGTTGCAGGGTGGCGATTAAGGCGACCGCCTGGCGATACAGCGCCGCATGCTCGGCAGCGCTGGCGGCACCAAGATGCGCCTGCAACGTGACGTCGCCGAGATCTGCAAGTGCGAGCACACCGAGGTCGTCGGCATGGCCGAGCACGGTCGGGATCGGCACAGGCATCGCTGCGAGCAGTCGCGCGACGTTCACGAACGGCAGCTTCTCGAATTCGAACGGCGCCGCGTGCAACGAGAGCACGATCGATCCGCTGTCTGGCAGCAGGACGCGGAAGTAGCGGCGGTCGGATGCATCCCCCGTGAGCGGCACGACGCGAGGCGAGCGCGACGACAGACCGCTTCGCGTCAGATAGCCGTCGATCTTTTCCTTGGCTTCAATGCCGTCACGCTGATCGGGAAGTGTCGTCATGATTCAAAACTCGGCGATCAGTAAGTCGTGCTCGATCCGCTGCTTGCCCGTCCTCGTGCGTCCTTCCGCCGGCAGGATCGCGCAGCGCTGGTAGCGCGCTCCCGCGGGGACCTCAGCGCCGTCGCAGACGATGCATTCGACGAGTTCGGCACCGGCCCCGATCCTCACATCATCCCATATTGCCGTGCGCGCGACTGAGGCGGCTGGATGAATTTCAGTACGGCTTCCGTCGGCGAGACGATTGCCTTCCAATCCGGCCAGATGAAGCGATGTGTCGAGATAGTCGGCAGGCGTGCCGATGTCCCGAAACGACGCGTCGCACACAAACGCTCCAATAGTCCGGGAATCGGTCGCGATCATCTGTCGATAGATCCCATTCACTGTTTCCGATGGAACGCCGTCGCACAGCGACTCGAATGCGCGTGGTTCAGCGATCTGAACCCCGACAAAGTGATACGACGGTTGAGCTGAGCCCGCGCGAGTGAAACCAGTCACCCATCCCTGGTCCGAGACGACGACGCCCCCGTATGTGTCGGGGCGGGGATTGGGAATCAACGCCATCGTCACGGTTGCGCCAGATTCCGCATGCGCCGACAGCATGGCTGCGAGGTGGACATCGGTTAGGGTATCGCCGTTCACGATCAGGAACCGCTCCTCGCCGCTCGCTCCTCGCTTCTCGCTTTTGCTAATTGGCTGGCTGTTGGCTGCTGGCTGCTGGCGGTGAGCCTCCGGCACGTTGACGAGTAGCGGCAACGCGTGGCGTGGTCCACCCGCAGATCCAAGGAGGGGGTTCTCCCACGAATAGCGAACCCGGGCGCCGAGATCAGAGCCGTCACCGACCGACGCGGTGATGGACGCCGCGCGATGGTGAAGGTTGAGCACGAGATCACGGATGCCTTCTGATACGAGCCAGCGAATCACGCGCCGCGCGAGCGTGTCGCCGTTCACCGGCACAGCAGCTTTCGCACGAACCGAGGTCAGCGGCTCGAGCCGCGTCCCGAGACCAGCCGTAAGCACGAGTGCCGGCAGGGCCATGCCCGCTGCCCGCAGCGTCATGCGCCCGGATCGAACACCATGTCGGAGCCGTTCAAGCCGTACTGTTCGCGATGTTGAAGGAAAAGAGATCGGTAGGAATCGACAATGTAGTCATCGGCCGTTCGGCCGATCGCGACGGTCATGTCGGCGATCCCCTGTTCGGTCCCCTCGATTTCGACGAAGATGCCAACCGGTGTTTCATCGATTGCGACGATCACGTCTTCGTGTGAGAACTCTTCGCGATACTTCTCGTATCGGAACCAGACGTGGAGACCAAGCTCGCCGAACACGCGGAGGAGCATCTCACCGTCTCCGACCAGGGTTTCGAGCTCTTCGCGCACCTTCATGATCGATGGCTGGACAGGGCCTTTATAGGTGAGACGGCTCTTTCCGTTTTCCATCCGCACACGGAGGACACATCGCTGGCGCCGAAGCTGTTCGTCTTCGGTATCGAGCAGCGCATCCTCCTGGAGCCGCCGGCCGTAGAGCGGGAGCGCGCCGGCTGCGAGCACTGCTTCGCGCGCCTCGCCGGCCGAGTTGAATCGCAGCTTGATCTCGCGCTCGAGAATCGTCGTGCTCATGAAGGAGTGCTCCTTATCGCAAACGGTTCCGACGACGGCGACCACGGAGACTACTACTAACCGCCTATTCCTGTCATGCGGTCATTTTGTCAGGCGCAACTGGGGTCGGTTAAACCGCAATTTGTCGCGACGCGGCGCGCCACAGGAACCGCCGCACAGTTACGTACATCGCGAAGCATTCGACGGCAAACGGCGGAAAGCCACCGAATCCGAGGACAGGCATTTCGAAGATCTTGAGCTCGGGAAGAATCGGCACGTTGTAAATCCACTTTGTTCCGTTCCAGTAATTCCAGAATTCCCAAATCACCCCGCAGATGAGCCCCGCCAACATCAGGTTGATCAATCGTCCCGATCGTCCCTGACGTAAATCGCCGATGATTGATTCACCGCCGGCCCGCGCGTTGAGCGGATCCAGCAGCAGAATGAATCCAAGCCAGATCGGTGCCGCGAGGTACGTCGAGTGCACGAACATGGGAATAAGGACCATTCCCAACCCGACTGCAACCGCGGACCACGCTGCGGGTCCCAGTTGCTGCGGCATCGGGGGATGCCGCAGAGCCTCGGACCGCCGGCGACTGCGATAGGACGCGACGAGTTCAGCGGTTTCAAAGATCGCGGGCGTGATCGTCGCGAACGACCAGATGTATCCAAGGTCGCGGACAACGCGATTGTCAGGAAGCCCGAGGTAGTACCAGTTGTGAATCGAATACTTGTTGTAAAGCTCGAACATCACCCATAACGGAACCGACGCGCAGGCGGCAAAGAGCAGCTCCGCGCGGTTGTCGTTGAGCCACGAGTTGCCGCGTCGTTTCCACACCGTTGCATCTGCAAGGAGGATGTAGCCGGTCCAGGCGATAGGTGTATGCCAATGGTAGAACGGCTCGATGCGCCTCAGCACACCGATTTGCGAGACGATCATCACCAGCAGGCCGAACCAGCCGTAGAACGGCAGTTTGCGCATAAAAAAAGCCGGCGGACGTGATGTCCGCCGGCCCTGATTCTAGCCTCGATTGGATCGGATCCCGGAAACCGGATCGCGATCCCGGCAAGCGCTATCGCTTCGTCATGGTGATGAAGTACTCCTGCTGATCGCGCCAGACGACCAGGAACACAGGCCGCCCAACCGTCGCATTCTGCAGCGCCCGTGTCACCTGGCTTACCGTTGCGACCGGCTGGCGATTCACCGAGACGATGATGTCGTTGGGCTGGATGCCGGCATTGGCCGCGATGCTGCCGCGATCAACGTCGGTTACGATCGCGCCGCCACGGCCGCGTGGCAACTCGAGCTGACGTGCAATTTCCGGTGAGATCGGCTCGAGCTGCATGCCGAAGTCGGTCGCCGTCGGGGATTCGCGCTCCGGACTGTTCTGGCGTGGGGCTCGTCCGCCATTTGCCTCCGCTTCCAGATCCAGTTCATCCGGCGTGATGCTGAGCGTCTTGCGCTGATTGTCGCGGTAGATCGTCACCGGGACGGTTGTTCCCGGCTTGGTGGCGACGACCATCGCAACGAGCGAATCGCTGTCGGTGACCGGGCGGCCATTGAATTCGACGATCACGTCACCAGCCTCGAGCCCGGCGCGTTTCGCTGGTGTATCCGGCGCGACCGACGAAACGACCGCGCCGTTTGTGTTCGGCAATCCGAACTCCTTTGCCAGCTCTTTGGTGATCGGATCCTTGCTGATTGACACGCCAATCACGCCGCGGGAGATCTTGCCGGCGCGGAGCTGCGGCAGGAGCTCGCGAACCGTATTGATCGGCGTCGCGAAGCCGATGCCGAGGTTGGCGGCTCGCGCCGCGTCGGTATAGATCGCGGTGTTCATGCCGATCACTTCACCCCGGATGTTCAGGAGCGGTCCGCCCGAGTTGCCAGGATTGATGGCGGCGTCGGTCTGGATCATCGGCTGCTGGCGCGTGGCGGTCCCCCCGAACGGACGATCGAGCGCGGAAATCACGCCGACGGTCACGGTGTGCCCAAGGTTGAATGGGTTGCCGATCGCCATGACCCAATCACCCTGCTGCATCTGCGACGAATCGCCGAACTTCGCTTCCTGCAGCGGCGTCGACGGCATCTCGGTCAGCTGGAGAAGCGCGCTGTCGGTGAGGGCGTCGTGGCCCACGACCTTTGCGGGATATTCCTCGTTCCGTGCCGCACCGACGAACGCCACGGTGATCTTGTCAGCCCCTTCTATCACGTGGTTGTTCGTCAGAATGTAACCCCCCTTGTCGATCACGAAGCCGGTGCCCGCTCCCTCGGTCAGCTGTCCTTGCGGCGACCGGCGCCGGGGCTGCTGGCGCGGCGAAGGGGAAGGGGAATCGGGAGCCTGCTGGCCAAAGAATCGACGGAACAGATCTTCACCCCCCGGTCCGCCGAAGAACTCGGTCAGATCCTGGGTGCGCTGTCGCGACTCCGTTCGGATATTGACGACGGTTGGAATCTGGCTCTTTGCGATATTTCTGAACGTGGTGGCGTCAATCGGTCCGCCGAGCGGCGTGCTGTTCATCGCCGGCATCGCCACCATCTGCGCCGAAGAGGCGGGCGTCAGATCGAGGCGCGAGGCGATGACCATCCCGACGGCGAGCGACGCAATCGCGATGAGGACGGCATAGAAAAGGGTAGTCTTGCGCGTGGACATTGATATTTCTCCGATGTTCATGTGTTCCGATGTTCGTTCTATGTTTTCGGTTGATGTTTCCAGTTTGTTAATCTCAGTTTCCAGTTTCCAGTTCCCAAGTTCTTTCCGGCAGCGAGGAGCCAGCAGCAGCCAGGAGCGAATCAGACAAGCGTCAGAATCTCGTCCTGCATCGACCCCGTTACCTCGGCGCTTCGTTTGCCAACATACATATTGATCTCGGTGCGCACGCCGAACTCCGATGTGTAAATGCCCGGTTCGATGGTGAAACCCGTTCCCGGGATTAACCGCCGCTCGTCGTGCGTTTCGTAGTCGTCCATGTGAACGCCGTTGCCGTGTACTTCTTCGCCGAGGCTGTGCCCGGTGCGATGAATGAACTGCGCGCCATAACCGGCGCGTTCAATCACATCTCGTGTCGCGCGATCCACTTCGTAGCCCCGCAACTCGCGTCCGGCGCGCGCCGCGCTCTTGACGAGATCGATCCCGGCGTTTCGTCCGTCTCGCGCGGCAGCAAAGGCCTTCGCATACTTCTCGGGCACGGCACGCCCGGTAAACCCAACCCAGGTGATATCAGCAAAGACTGCGCCGGGCGTTGCAAGCTTGCCCCAGAGGTCGAGCAGGACAATCTCGTCTCGATCGATGTGGCGAAATACCGCGGCGGTCGGCTGATAGTGCGGATTGCCCGCATTCTCCTGAGCCGAGACACACGGCGCTGAGTCGCTGATAAGCCCTTCTTCTGTAAACCACTTCACCATCGCCTGCTGCACGTCATACTCGGTCAGCGGCTGCCCTGCGCGGGCCCGTATGAGATCGAATGCCCGATCCTTGATCCGGTAGAGACGCTCGGAGGCGGCGCGGTGTGTCGCAAGCGCCTCATCCGACCAAACGGCCTCGAACCGCTGGATGAGATCCCCCGAGGACACCACATCCACTCCGAGCTGCCGGACCGCCTCGACTGTTCCAGCATCTACGCGGGACACGTACGGGATCGCGTTACCAGGCGAATACTCCATCGCAACGCGCTTCATTCCGTGGAGCAGATTTTTCAGGCCGGCCGCAAGTTGCTCGCGCCCCGCATACGGCTGTTTGTCGCCCGGAAGCCTGTCCAAATTGTGACGCTCGATCGCGTGGACCAGACCGCGCGGTGCCCCCTCTGCCGGCACCAGGTAATACCAGCGCCGCGTCGAAAGTTTTGGAGACGACACGAGATCGGTCAGCCGGCGCGCGATCGGATTTGAGCCGTGGAAATCGTAAAGCAGCCAGCCGTCGAGCCCATCTTTCTTCAACGCCTGCTGTACTGCTGGTATCGGCAACGTCATCTATCGAGTATAACCGGGGGGCCTTCGCCCCCGCGGACCCCACGCGGAGCCCAACGCCCCGCTGCCAACTCCGCTAAAGCTACGGTGGACGCGCCGAAGCGCCTGCGGCGCGAAGGCGGGCCGCTCCGGCCTGACATTCGCGAGTTCTAACCACTAAGACGACGAAGGTCTTCGTATAGTTGTTAAGTTTGTAAACACTGCGGCCCGTATAATGCAGGCCACGGAAAAACAGGGCCACGGACGAACACGGAACACGGATGAACACGGATCGGAATCCCGGGCCACGGATGAACACGGATTCACACGGATCGGAATCCCGGGCCACGGATGAACACGGATTCACACGGATCGGAATCCCGGGCCACGGATGAACACGGATTAACACGAATCGGATCCCGGGCGATGGACGAACACGGATGAACCCGGACCGGATCCCGGACACCGGATCCCGGATGACGACTATATGTGGCGAAAGTTTCACATTCTTTTCAGTCTGGCGATGTTTGCCGGCGTTTCCGTTTCCGGCCAGGCGCCGCAATCGCCGCCTCAGACACCGACGTTCCGAGTCGAAGTCAACTACGTCGAGATCGATGCGCGGGCAACCGATGCCCAGGGCAACTTCGTCGCGGATCTCACCGAAAACGACTTTCGGATCCTCGAGGACGGAGCGCCGCAGGCAATCAAGGTATTCACGCGTGTGAATCTGCCGCTCGAACGTCAGGACGCGCCACTCTTCAAAACGTCGCCAATCGAACCGGACGTGAGCAGCAATCGCGACGAGTTCAATGGACGTGTGTTCGTCCTCGTCCTCGACGATCTGCAGACGGATTTCAGGCGTTCGGCGCGTGTCCGGGCGGCCGCACGCCAGTTCGTTGAGCGCTACATCGGCGCCAACGATCTCGCAGCTGTCGTCTATACCGGTGGTGTCGCCGATCACGGGCAGGAGTTCACCAACAGCCGCGCGCGCTTGATTGCGTCGGTCAATAAATTTTCCGGCAACAAGCTGCCGTCGGAGCTGATGTCGAAGCTCGATGACTACTACCGCGCGCAACAAATGCGGGAGCAGCCGAAGGACATCAATCTTGCCGAACGCGGCCATAAGGCACGCAATTCGCTCATCACGCTGAAGAATCTCGCGCAATACCTGTCGAACGTTCGCGGCCGCCGGAAGGCAGTCGTGTGGTTCGGCGAAGGCATTGATTACGACATGGAAAACCCGTTCACGCCCGACATGAACATCCTCCGCGACACGATGAAGGATGCGATTGCCGAAGCGACGCGCGCGGGCGTGAGCTTTTACGGCGTCGATGCGCGCGGCTTGGGTGCGGGGCTCGACGAGGTGATCGATATCGGAAGTCTGCCCGACGATCCGGGATTTGCCTCGCCATCGACGATGATTCAGAACGAAGTCCGCCGCGCGCAGGACAGCATGCGCGTGCTCTCAGAGGAAACCGGCGGCTTTGCAATCATCAATCAAAACGACTTCTCGTCGGGGTTCCAGCGGATCGTCGCCGACAACAGCAGCTATTACGTCCTCGGCTACTACCCGACGAACGAGAAACGCGACGGACGGTTCCGCAAGGTTGAAGTGCGGGTCGCGCGACCGGGCGTAAAAGTGCAGGCGCGCAACGGCTACACGGCGGCAAAAG
>JBKPSH010000034.1:0-32828 GCA_046734955.1 Acidobacteriota bacterium | reverse complement strand
GCAAGCTGCGAGTGTAAATCCAGAAAGTCCGCAAACGCCTATGATTAGCGTCGCCGCTATCCGCATGCAGCAGTTTGGGGTGCAGTTCTACCAGGCATCACTCAGCGCCAGCGACATCGACAAGCTCGTCCGGTTTGAAGTCCTCAGTTATGGCGAGCAGTCTCAGCCAGTCCGAGGCCGGAAAAAAGTCCCGGCGCCCACCAAGGTGAATTGGGATCTTCTGGAAAGGCGGATCGCGGCGAATGAGAAGGCGTATCAGCGGCAAATCATCCGCAAGAAGATTGATGAGCTTGTTCAGTACTACGAGCAATGCCGGCAGGCCCGTGACCTCCCCTCGATTCCCGGTGCCGTGATCATCTCCTGCGATGAAGCGCTCAAGTTTGAGCCGGTCGAACCAGGTTCATCGGTCGGCATGTTGAAGGTGCCGGAACGCGAAGGAATCCTCCGCGCCATTGACGGGCAACACCGGCTGCTCGCGCTTCACGCCGACATCGACCACTTTGGCGACGAGCCATTCGCCGTCCCAGCCGTCATTTTCGACCGGCTTCCCGACGATCACGTGGTTCAGATGTTCGTCACGATCAACGCCAAACACACTCGATTGAACGCGTCGCATCTGGTGTCGCTCTCGGGCCGCCAGCTATACAGCGACGAAAGCCTCGCCGCCGCGCACGACATCGTCCGTGCTCTGAACGATCGGGAAGATTCGCCGTTATACGGCGAAATCAAACTTCTCGGTGTCGGTCGCGGCAGAGTGGCACAGGCGCCGCTTGCCCAGGAACTCAAGAAACTTTTTGCGGCCGAGGCATTTGGTGCGGGCAGAAAGGGAGAGGCGTTTCGCGAGGAATCGAAGCGATTTTTTGTGAACTACCTCAAACAGGCTGCACAGGTATTTGGAGCCGCGTGGAACGGCCGGAAATACAGCATCAAGAGTGCGACGGCGCTGCGAGCCTTTATCCGGGTTGCACCGGACGTTATCCGCCGGCTCGACCAGGAACATGCGGATCGCACCGATTTCCGCGCAATAGGCCGGGTGATTGCCCCGTGGGGCCGCCGGATCGGCGATCTGCGCTTTGAGACCGAGGGCGCATGGAAGCGCCACGGCACGACGGTCGAATCACTCGCGAAGGAGCTGCGGCTGGCGCTTCAGTACCCGGAGGGAGCCGCTGTGTAATTGCTGATTTTCGATTGCTGATTGCTGATTTTTTGCTTTCACAATCAGCAATCAACAATCAGCAATCAAAAATAAAAAAAGGGCATCGCCAAATATTGACGATGCCCTTGCGGTTGTTGCGGGCGACCCGGCTCCCCAGCAACTCACGGCTCCCTGCCGTAAATATTCAGGCCGCCAGCACCCTCCTAAAGAGCAAGCGGTGTACCGCTCGATTTCCTTCTGTTTTATGCCTTTAACTGGCGCATCCCGGTGGTGCCACCGACGAAAATCGTGGGTCGATTACATTTTTGATCGCCGTCTCGCCGGGACGCGCATTTGGACGGCCGCGTCGATTGCCATTTCGTCGATTCTGGGGCCGTCAACTGCGGTTTATGCACAGCAACCGGGAAGCATCTCGGGGCGAGTTGTCGACGGGCGGACTGGCGCTGGTATCGACAAGGTCCTCGTGCTCGTGGAGAAGGGCGGTCCTTCGACGCAGACGGACGCCGCTGGTGCGTTCCGGTTTGACGCCGTATCCGCGGGACCTCACAGGCTGTACGTGTCGGTTGTCGGATACATCCTTGTCAGACGCGACGTGCAGGTTCCCGCCGGCGGCGCCGTCGAGGTCACGATCCCATTAAGCGAGGGCACCGGGACCTATACGGAAACGGTGACAGTGGCGGCCGACCGATTCCGCACCGCCGATCCGGGTGTCGCCGCGCAGCAGGTCCTCGGCAGCGCTGACATTCAGAATCTCCGCGGCGTTCTCGCCGACGATCCGTTGCGGGCCGTCCAGGTCCTTCCCGGTGTTGCGGCGGCCGACGATCTCCGAAGCGAGTTCAGCGTACGAGGAAGCCACTTTACTCACCTGAACATGACCGTCGAAGGATTCTCGACTCCGTACCTCCTGCACACGGTGCGCGCGGTCGAAGATCAGTCGTCGTCGGGATCCGTCGCCATGATTAACAGCGACATCCTTGAAGACGTGACCCTTCTCAATGGCGGATACGCGCAACGCTACGGCGATCGAACCGGTGCTGAACTCGACTTTCGTCTGCGAGAAGGTTCCCGCGAGCGCCGTCAGGCGCGTGTTGCCGTCAGCGGGACGAGCGCCTCGGTGGTGGGTGAAGGTCCGTTAGGACGATCGAAGCGCGGCTCGTGGCTGGTGAGCGCCCGACAGAGTTATCTCCAGCTCCTCGTTGAACGGGTGTTCGACGAAAGCGACGGATTCAATTTCGGGTTCTCCGATACGCAGGGAAAGCTCGTCTTTGATCTGTCATCGTCCCAGCGAGTCGAGTTCACGGTTATTGCAGGTCATTCGAAGCTCGAGGAACGACGCGAGGATCTGGATAGTCAGGATCTGTTCACGGGGCGCAATGGGTCGGTCATTGGCATTGGCTTGTGGCGGCTGACTCGTGGTCGCGGCCTTGTGACTGCACGAGCGTTGTCGTCGTTCAACCAATTCAGCAACCAGACACTTGACGAAGTGAAGCTCGATGACGGACACGACAAGGAGGCGGCCGGCCGTATCGATGCCAGTGTGACGCTTGCGCGCCACGTGCAGGCGGATGCCGGTGCGCAGGCGGAGTTCGTTGACGAAACGCGTTTCCGGCAGCGCTTCAGCAGCGCGCTCGGACGTTACCGCACCATCAACGACTTTCACGGTCGGGCAACCCGGTCGGGCGGTTACGCGCAGGTGCGCCTCACGGCCGGACCAGTAACCGTAATCCCCGGAGCGCGCGCGGATCACTGGACGCTCACGGACGAGACCACGGCATCGCCGTGGGTGCAGGGAGAATGGCACTTGTCGCACTCGATGTTTGTTCGAGGCGGAACAGGTATTTACAGGCAGTATCCTGATTTCGAGCAAGTCATCGGCACGCTGGGTCTGTCAGGCGCTGGGGCGCAGCGCGCCGAGCAATACGATCTCGGGTTCGAGCATCGCATCGGAACGTCGATCCGATGGCAGGCAACGATCTTCGATCGCGAGGAAGAAGGTTTCTTCCGTCGTCCGGCAGCCGAAACGCGTCTGGTCAACGGACGCGTCGTTCGCGGCGTCGTCACGGCGCCCTACGAAAATGCGCTGCAAGGATATGCACGCGGTATCGAGCTGCTGATTCAACGCCGCAGCACTCGCGGCATGTCAGGATGGCTCGCGTACTCGTATGGGCGGGCGCATCGCACTGACACCCTGACACACGAATCGTATTGGAGCGATCTCGACCAAAGGCACGCGGTCAACTTGTATCTCTCGTTCAGGGTCTCTGACCGAACAAATGTGAGCACGAAGATCCGCTCGGGCACCAACGTGCCGGCTCCCGGGTACTACGCGCAGAACGGCGACGATTTCGTCGTCAGTTCGATGCGCAACACGTTGCGACTGCCGACTTATTCCCGCGTCGACGTGCGGGCGAACCGCACGTTCAACTGGGCGCGGAAACGACTGACGCTGTTTGCAGAAGTGATCAACCTCTTCAATCGCGACAATGTGCGGTTCAACCCGCCAGGCGTGAACACCGCAACCGGTCGCGTATCGAATCTCTTCGAATCGCTCATTCCAATTGTTCCGTCGGCTGGGATTCTCATCGAGTTCTGATGGCGCCGTCTAACCACCTTCGCGCAAGGCTACGGTGGTCCGCCGTAGCTTCAGCGCAGGCGAACGACCGCGCCAAAATCGCAGAACCTTGCAGAACCTGCGAGAACCTTGTAGAACCCCGTAGAACATGACGAAGATCGACCTGAACTGCGACATGGGGGAGTCGTTCGGCGCCTACACCATCGGTGCTGACGAAGCCGTGATGGCGACGATCACGTCTGCAAATGTGGCGTGCGGGTATCACGGCGGCGATCCGGGTGTCATGCGGCATACCGTTCGGCTGGCGCGAGATGCGGGCGTCGCCGTCGGTGCGCATCCGGGATTTCCCGATCTGCTGGGATTCGGACGTCGCGAGATGCGGATGGCGGCACAGGACGTCGAAGACATGGTGCTCTATCAAATTGGAGCGCTCGCTGCGATCGCCAGGAGTGAGGGCGTGCGGCTTTCACACGTGAAGCCGCATGGTGCGCTCTACAACATGGCTGTCACCGATAAAGAGCTCGCGGCAGCCATCGCGCGTGCGGTCGTGGCATTTGATCCCGCATTGATCTTTTTCGCCCTTCCCGGCTCGGAACTCGCGCGGGCAGCTAACGGACTCGGCCTTCAGGTTGCGCTCGAAGGATTTGCCGACCGCGCGTACCAGCCGGACGGATCGTTAACGCCGCGGTCGCGCGCCGGCGCTGTCATTCACGACATTGAGGCGGTCGTTGCCCGCGCTTTGCGAATGGCCACCGACGGCGACGTGATCGCCTTGGATGGCTCGAGACTCGACATGCGTGTCGATACGATCTGCACGCACGGGGATACACAGGGCGCGCCATCGTTGACGCGAGCGCTTCGCGCCGGCCTGGAACGCGCGGGCGTGACCGTCGCGGCTGTGGCGAGCCAACGCCCGTGAGGGCGATGCGCTGGTGGCGCGAGGGAACGCCTGAGGGCCGTCGTGCCGTCGTTGCGGCTGGCCTCGGATGGATGCTCGATGCGTTCGACGTGACACTCTTCGCGCTTGTGCTTCCTGCGCTTCGAAGAGATCTCGCTCTCTCAACGGCTGCGGGTGGCGCCCTCGGCTCGATCGCGTTGCTCGCGGCCGCGGCCGGCGGCGTGTGGTTCGGCTGGATTGCCGATCGATTCGGTCGAACACGCGCGCTGATGGCCAGCATCATGTTGTATTCCGTGTTCACTGCGGCGTGCGGGTTTGCGACCTCCTTTACTCAATTCGTCTTCTTCCGCATCGGGCTCGGCCTCGGGATGGGAGGTGAGTGGGCGAGCGGCGCGACGCTTGTGTCCGAAACCTGGCCGGCCGAACATCGCGGGAAGGCGCTCGCGTTCATGCAAAGTGCCTGGGCGATCGGCTACGCGTTGGCCGCGGCCGTCAATTATCTCGTTCAGCCGACGTTTGGATGGCGGGCGGTATTTTTTGTCGGCATCCTTCCCGCGTTTCTGACGATCTGGGTCAGGCAATCGGTGAAAGAGCCTGATCTCTGGCTGCAAGCGAAGAAGCAGCATGTCTCACGGTCCACGCTTTCGCTGTTGTTCTCGAATGGTCTTGCACCGCTCACGATTGCCTTGACGATCATGAATGCCTGCACGCTGTTTGGGTGGTGGAGTTTCAATCTCTGGTTGCCAAGCTTTCTTCAGGAACCCGCATCCCGCGGCGGACTCGGCCTGCAGATGCTGTCGAGCTCGACCATGATTCTCGTCATGCAGCTGGGCATGTGGCTCGGCTACATCACCTTTGGCTTCGTCAGCGATCGGATCGGCCGAAAGCGCACCTACATCACGTATCTGCTCCTCGCCGCTCTGCTGCTGTTCGTTTATGTCTCGGTTCGCGCACCGCTCGTGCTGCTCGGACTCGGACCGTTCGTCGCATTCTTTGCTACTGGATACTTCAGCGGATTTGGCGCGGTCACTGCCGAAATCTTTCCGACGTCCATTCGAGGAACCGCGCAGGGATTCACCTACAACATCGGGCGCATAGTCAGTGCCGCGGCTCCGTTCGCAGTCGGAACCCTCGCTCAGACGCATGGATTCGGCGCGGCGCTCTCGATCTCGTCGCTGGCATTCCTAATGGCCGCGCTTGCGTGGAAGTGGATTCCCGAAACACGCGGACGGGCTCTGGCATAAGATGGGGATTCGTCGAGGGTATGGACATGTTGAAAGGCACGCGGACGGTGCAGGTCACGAAGGTTCAGCCCGTGAGTATTCACGGTCAGATCTCCCTGGACGTGTACTTCATCGACCCGGACGATCCGCAAAGTCAGGTGAGTCTCGCCCGCGTTGGCGGCGAATCCGTTCCCAGGAACATCGAAGCCGGGGATATCGTCGATTTGCATTACATGGTTGGGGTGGTGACGAACATCACGAAGAAGCGTCCTTAACGCTTTTTGCCTTTTCTTAACGGTTTTTGCCTTTCCGTGTTTCCTTGTGCCTTTTCCCTTTTTCCTTTTCCCTTGTTAAGATCAAGAGAGCCCCCCTGCCGTCTGGAGTCCTCTCTCATGAATAGTGTGATTGCGCCGTGCGGCCGTGCCGCCTGGCAAAGCGCGATAGTGCTCGTTTTTGCGCTGTTTGGCGCAAATACTCTCGTCGCCCAGACGTCGCAGCCATCGGCGCCGCCCACGCAGGCTCCTTCGCCGAAGCCCAGTCCTGCGGCACCCAAGCCGACTCCCACGGCGAATGAGAAGACTGCTGAACAGGCCGACCTGCCGTCTGCGAGATCGGTCATCGACCGCCACATAAAAGCAATGGGGGGTCGGGCCGCGATCCTCGCGCACAAGTCAACACATGCGGTCGGGACGATCTCCATGCCTGCCACCGGCATCAGCGGCCCTATCGATGTCTATGCCGCAGCTCCGGACAAGTCCTTCGTGAAGATCAGTCTTGGAGGAGTCGGAGATCTCCTCGAAGGTTATGACGGCACTCATGGATGGACGCTGCAGCCGATGATGGGACCGATGCTGAAACAGGGGAAGGAGCTCGAGGAAAAGAAATTCGACTCGGACTACTACAGCGATCTTCACGATCCCGAGCGGTACACATCGATGAAGACAGTCGAGAAAACTACGTTCGAAGGACGGCCGTGCTACAAGATCAGCCTCGTGCGCAAAGACGGCGGCGAGGAAACGGAATACTACGATGCCCAAACCGGTCTGCGAGCGGGGACGATCCAAACCCGCGAGACGCCGATGGGATCGATCACGGCCACCCAGGTTCTCTCCGACTACAAGAACTTTGGCGGCTTACTTGTGCCGACCACGATGAAGCAGACGGCAATGGGCGTCGAGCAGGTATTGAAAGTGACGTCGGTCGAGTACGACAAGGTGCCTCCTTCGACATTTGATCTACCAGCGCAGATCAAGGCGCTTGTCAAGTGAGGCGGCTTCGCGCGATCGCTGGCGCGTTCGCGGTCTTCTGCGCCTCGGGTGTTGTCGCGGCGCAGGCTCCGCAGGCCGCTGAGACGTTTGACGCGGCCTGGACGATCATCAAGAACACGCACTTCGATAAAACGATGAACGGCCTGAACTGGGACGCCGTTCGCGACGAATTGCGACCACGTGCTGCAGCAGCGAAAACGCCCACCGAACTGCGCGCCGTCGTCCGGGACATGCTCGGCCGTCTTGGTCTCTCCCACTTTGCGTTGATTCCATCGGGTCCGGAGACGACGGAAGATGGGAACACCTCGTCCGGCGACACAAGCGGCGATCCGGGAGTCGAAGTCAGGTTAATTGATCGCGAGCTCGTCGTTACGACCGTTGATCCAGATGTGACATCTCGCGTCCGGCCGGGGTGGCGCGTCGCGCAAATCGGTCCGGCAAAGGTCAGTGAGCTCCTGCAGAAACTGAATGAGGCAGACAACGAGCGCCTCCAAAAGGTCGAAGCCTGGCGCATAGCGCAGACGCGCTTGCGGGGGCCTGCGGGTTCGACTGTCGACGTCACGTTCGAAGACGCGCAGGGCGCTCCCGTCAAGGTCTCGCTCCAGCGACACACTGAATCGGGCAGCCCTGTCACCGTGGGAAATCTGCCGACGATGTACGTACGCGTCGACCGTGAAAGAAAGTCGACGCCATCTGGCGGAACCGCGGGCGTCATCAAGTTCAATGTCTGGATGACCACAGTCGATGCGGAGTTCCAGCAGGCGATGGATCAATTTCGCCGTGCTGACGGCATCATCATCGATCTTCGAGGGAATCCCGGCGGGCTTGCCGCGATGCTGATGGGCATCTCGGGACATTTTCTCAGCGAGCGAGTGACGCTGGGCGTGATGAAGACACGCGATAACGAATTGCGGTTCGTTTCGAACCCGCGGCTGGTGACTGCGAGCGGCGAGCGTGTGCAGCCGTTCGCAGGTCCGCTGGCGATCCTTGTCGATTCAATGAGCGGCAGCGCGTCGGAATGCTTCGCCGGCGGGATGCAGTCGATCGGTCGCGCGCGAATCTTCGGTCAGACGTCGATGGGCCAGGCGCTTCCGGCGTTGTTCGATCGCCTTCCGAATGGAGATGTGCTCATTCACGCCTACGGTGATTTCGTCACTGCCACCGGCACGCGACTCGAAGGCAAGGGTGTGATCCCCGACGAACCGGTTCCCCTCGATCGCCGAGATCTCGTCGCCGGCCGCGATCGCACTATGGAAGCCGCACTGGCGTGGATCGACAAATCCAGGGGAACGAAAACGCCGCAAACGCCCTGAATTTCGACGTTTGCGGCTGCCGTTGTTGCGCTGTTGGAGCCTTCTCTGCTAGACTGAAAGAACCGCCAACGGGTCTTTCTTCCAGCCATTACACGGTTATTCTCGGGGGAACTGAATGGAGCAGCGCCGGCTGCGTCTCGGTGACATATTGGACGACTACTGTCCGCGCGAGCGGCGGCTTACGAACCACGCCGTCGTCGCGATGATCGAGGAAGACATCAAGCAGACTCGCTGCACAACCTGCGACACCGAGCACGCGTACAAAGGCGGCAAGGTTCCGAAGCGGCGCAAGAAAGAAACGACCGCGACCCTCTACAAAGAGGTCCTTGCCACCCAGTCGAACGTCGAGGGTCCACACGTCGCTGCCGAGACCGGACCCGAACACACCGAAACGCCTCTCGTTGTCGAAGACGATCAGCCGATCGTGTCTGCGACGGCGGCTGACGTGGCATCAGAGCCACCCCTCGATCAGGTCGATCAGCATGAAGCGGCGCACGCGACTGATGAACACGAGGACACGGTCGACCAGTCCGACACGAGGCCAGAGATCGAGGAAGGCCCGGTTCACCGCCCGTTGATTCGCGCTCAGCTCCCGCGGATCGAAGGACAGAAAGAGGAACGCCGCGTTCCCGAGTTCACGATCCGCCAGCGCGGCGGCAATGGTCACTTCCGCGGTGACCAGCGAATGAAATCACATCGCCACGGCGGCAACGGCCACGCCGGGAATAACGGCAATCGCGCGCCGGGCGGTCCGCGGTTTGCGGGCCAGCGCCCCGCAGGAACGCCGGGCCGCGGTCAGCAAGGGCGCGGCGGCCAGTCCGGATTCCGATCCGGTCAGCGTCAGGGCGGCGGCAGGAAACGGTCTCGATAATCACGTCGCGGATCCCTCGGTCTGCGCCACAATGACCGTCCCGGGCCAATTCTTGGGCGCAGCGTAAGCTGATTTAACAATTCCTAGGACAGACGGCGAGCGAGCGCCGCGAAGCGAGCCACGCGAACGGAGCGAGCCGACGAAGCGGCTCGCGAGACAGCGTGTTGGGGAGTCCGAGGGGCGAAGCCCCTCGGAGTGATCATGACAGATCTTTCCAACAAGACAGGACTCATCGTCGGGGTCGCAAACAAGCGATCGATTTCGTGGGCAATCGCGCAGGCGGCGTCGGCCGCCGGTGCGCGGCTTGCGGTTACCTATCAGGGTGAGCGGCTGGAAGAGAACGTTCGAGATCTGGCAGCCGCGCTCACCAATCCGCTGATTCTTCCGTGCGACGTCACCGACGACGGCCAGATCGCCGATGTGTTTGCCTCGATCGATCGGGAGTTCGGTGGGCTGGATTTTCTCGTGCATGGCGCCGCCTTCGCTCCCCGGGAGGAACTTGCCTCGGACTTCCACTTCGTCGATACGACGAGAGCCGGGTTCAAGCTGTCGATGGACGTCAGCGCGTACTCGCTGATCGCTCTGGCGCGCGGCGCTGCACCCTTAATGGAGCGCCGCGGCGGCGGGAGCATCCTGACATTGACCTATCTCGGCAGCGAACGCGTTTTTCAGAATTACAACGTCATGGGCGTGGCGAAGGCGGCGTTGGAAGCGTGTGTCCGCTATTTGGCGGCCGATCTCGGTCCGAAGGGAATTCGCGTGAACGCGATCTCGGCCGGTCCAATCAAAACGCTCGCCGCATCCGGCATCTCCGGATTCAGCACGATTCTTCAGCACTATCGCGATCGAGCTCCGCTCCGTCGGACCGTTGACACCGCCGAGGTTGCCGAGGCCGCACTATTCCTGTTGAGTTCGGCAGGACGCGCCGTCACTGCCGAAGTTCTCATGGTCGATGGTGGATACCACGCGACCGGCATGTGAGAATTATCGAGCGATGCATAATGATCATCGGAGGACATGAGCAATGAAGAAACTTGCTTCGGCACTGCTCGTACTCAGCATGACGGCACCGCTCGCGACAGCTTGCGGCGGGGCGGCGACACGCGCGAACGTCAGCACGCCGGTGGACGATGCGACGATAACCACGCGCGTGAAGACGGCGATCATCAACGACCCGGTCGTTAGTGCCAAAGAGAACAAGGTCGATGTCGACACCTTCAAGGGTGTGGTGACGCTATCGGGGCACGTGAAGGACAAGGATGACGAACAGAAGGCGATTGCGCTTGCGCGTTCCATCCGAGGCGTGACCGACGTCAAATCAACGCTGCAGGTTCAATAGTCCGCCTTCGCGGCAACCGCCGCTCCGGCGGACAGGCGGTAATATCGGCAGGTGCGTGATCTCGTACTGCGCGTGCGCGGCGTGCGCAGAGCGACCCCTTCTTCCTGCATCGTCACTCTCGATCTGGACGGCGCGTCGTTTTCGTATCGCGCCGGCCAGGTCGCGTCTTTGAGCCCCGAAGGTGGCGTCGACCGCGTCCCTTATTCCATCGCCTCGGCGCCTGAAGAGACCGCGGCTGATTCGACGCTGCAGTTCCTGATCAAGTTTGATAGCAGCGGAAAGTGGGGAGATCGCTTCGAGCCGTTGCGTCGTGGTGCGCGGATCTCGGTGCGCGGGCCGTCCGGATCGTTCGTGTTTCCCGACGCGCCGACCGAAAGACGCTTTCTCTTCATCGCCGGCGGCACGGGCATCGCGCCCCTGCGCTCCATGATCAACCACGCCGTCATGACGCAGCGTCCTGGTCATATCGCGCTTCTTTACAGCGCACGAACCCCTCACGATTTTGCCTACTTACCTGAATTGCGGCGCATGGTGCGACGGGGCGAGCTCCAGCTCACGACCACTGCGACGCGCGAACTGTCCACACGCTGGCGGGGCTCTAAGGGGAGAATTGCGGCGAGCCAACTCGCGCCGCTGATCGAAAGCCCGGAGACTCTCTGCTTTGTCTGCGGCCCCGCCTCGATGGTGTCCGATGTGCCGCCGATGCTGCAGGAGCTGGGAATTGATCGAAGCCGGATTAGGCTTGAGGACTGGTAATGTTCAATGTCCAATGCTCAATGTCCAATGCTGATTGATGTCAGCAGCATTGAGCATTGAGCATTCAACATCGAGCATTCACAAGATACCCGCGGCAGCCTTCTGGATGTCCGTCTCGGTTAGTTCCGGGAACTGCGGCGCGTTTGATTCGGTGCGCTCGCGAGGCGGGGTGCGTTTGCGGTGCGACTTGTCCTGATACATCCGGCTGTCGGCAGTCGCGAGCAGCGCTTCGTACGATTCGCCATCGTGGGGAAATACGGCGGCGCCGACGCTGATCCCAAGCTCGACACGCTTGCCCGGGCGGGCCTCGAAATACACCTCGTCGATGCTCTGTTGCAGTTCAGTGCGCTTGCTCTCGGCCTCCTCGCTATTGCAGCCCGACAGCACGACGATGAACTCGTCGCCGGCGTAGCGAACGCAGATGTCGTAAGGTCTGATCGCCGTTCGGAGCACGCGCGCCACTTCGCACAGCGCACGGTCGCCGACGTGGTGTCCGTGGCTGTCGTTAATGCTCTTGAAGTTGTCGAGGTCCATGACGAGCAGCGCGACCTCTTGCTTCAAGCGCTCCGCCCGTGCCAGTTCACGCGTCAGATGCATGAACAGGAACCTGGTGTTCGGAAGTCCGGTAAGTGGATCGGTCAACGAGTCTTCCTGTGTTTGCTCGAACAACATCGAGTTGTTGATGACGGCTGCGGCCTGCTCCGACACGCGATCCAGCAGGCGGCGGTGATCGTCGCGATAGTAAGCCGCGTCGATGTGATAAACGGAGAGCGTTCCGATGAAACGCTCGCTGAAGAGCAGTGGGCAGACGAGCGCCGACTGCAGGTTGGTGTGAAGATCGGATCGTCCTGCGGCTTCGAGATCCGCGCTTGGCCGCGCGTTCACGAGCGCCCTCCGGTTGCGCGCGACCCAGCCGGTCAAACCCTCGCCGGTATGCACGGAGATCTGCTGGATGATCTCGGCGTCGACGCCGGTCGCAAATCGGCAGCGCAGTGTTTCAGATTCTTCGTCGTACAGGAACAACGCGGCGCACGAGAACGGGACCAGGTTACTGAGCTTCGCCGAGATCAGCGCCATCGTGTCGGCGACACCGAGGCTGGTGCCCATCGCCTGCGCGATTTCGTAGAGGGCGTAGATCTCACGATGTGCGAGCGCGATGTCGTCGAACACGTTCTTCTTCGCCGGCTCGGGCGTGAGCCCGGTCGCCGGCTTGCCGACCGCGTGCGTCTGCTCTTCTGATGTCGACGCGCGCCGCATGGCTTGCTCGAGCGTCGATGCTTCGCGTTGCAGCGTCGGGAGAAGCTCGATGAACTTGTCGACGACTCGAGGATCGAGCCCTTTGCCCGCTTCCTGTTGCAGCAGGCCGACGGCCGCATCGAAGCGCATCGCCTTGTGGTACGGGCGTTCAGCCATCAGCGCGTCGAAGTAATCCACCACCGAAAGGATCCGTGCGCCAAGCGGGATATCTTCACCCTTGAGTCCCGATGGATATCCCTTTCCGTCCCATCGTTCGTGGTGACTCAGGATCAGGGGCGACACCGGATACGGGAACGGCACCGCGCTGATGATGTCGGCCCCAACCTTCGGGTGCGCGCGGATCTTCTGAAATTCCTCAGGCGTCAACGGCCCGGGCTTCGACAGAATGTGCTCGGGCACCGCCAGTTTTCCGATGTCGTGCAGCAGGGCGGCAGTCTTGACCCCCTGAATGTGGTTCTCCGACATGCCGAGGGCACGGGCGAGCGCCGCGGCATAAAGCTGAACGCGCCGGATGTGCGATTGCGATGTCTGATCCTTTGCATCGATCGCGAGAGCCAGCGCTTCAATCGTTGCCAGGTGAAGATCGGCCATCTCGCGCACGTGCCGCTGCTCGTCGTCGATTCGTCCGAGGTACATCTTGTAGCCGCTGTAGGTCAGATACAGAGGGGCCGCGACGAGAGGAAGCATCCACCTGACCGAGAGGAAGTTGTACATCCCGACTGCCAGCGCCGCCGCCCCGGCACCGACGAAGTAGGACGCCGCGCTCCAGAGAAAGTTTTCGTTCCAGACCTTGACAATGTTCTGCCGCGTCGACAACGCAATCGCGGTTGCGACCATTGCCGTATTGATCAGGAAATACGTCGTCGCTGCGCCAACGAGCGGCTTGGGCAATGTCTGGATCCACGCTCCGAAACCGTCGTTGTGCGTTAGCGGATTGGGCTGGATCCATCCGTAGATCAATCCTGCTGCCTGGACGGTTATTACCAGACAGCCCATGCTGAAGAATGTCCGGTATGCAGGATTTCGCTCTTTGATCCGGAACGTGCACTGACTCCACGCGCTTGCTGCCGCGACGATCATTGTCTCGTTCGCTCCAAGGAGCAGCAGCGACGCAAAATCCACTGCGTATGAAACCGACATCGTCGAACCGCTGCGCGCCAGCGGGAGGTTCACCTTGAACACCGAGGTGATCGACGACAGCATCAACAGGAGGAGAAACAGAGTCGGTTCGTGAAACGAATTCAGTGGAAAGAAATACGCGAGCAGCACTGCGCCAACTGCAATGACGCTGCAGACGAAGATCCGCGCGGGGAGCGGGAGCGCTTTCATCGGTTGACGGACTCGCGGCGACGCGCCTCAGCCACCTCATGACCGGTTCCCCAGACGATATCCTCTTCGCTGGCGCTGTACGTGCCCCAGACGATGTTGTCTTCGTTGGCGCTGTTCGTGCCCCAGACGATGTTGTCCTCGGTTGATGTAGAGCTCTTAATCGTTCCGCAATCATCCTTCTGCGAGCAGACACTGCCCCACACAATCGTGTCGCCTGCATCGGTGCTCGCCGCACCCCAGGTCACATCGACGCGCCAGGCGTTGGCGTCGGGACGCAGTACGCCGCCGCCAATGCGCTGGTTCCCCCAGTTGATGTGTTTGTTCCATGGGGTTGGATCGGCCACGCTGCCGAGAGTTGGTGAGCTTCCGTTGGCGGCGAACGCCTTCGCGACCTGAACGGCGCCGCGTGCGTTCAGGAATCCCGCGCCCTGCGTCAGGTCGTTGTAGCGCGACTTGTGTTCCGCGGTGTATTGAAGGATTGCCTTGACGAGATTCGGCGTGAGCGCCGGGTTCGCTTGGTACATCAGCGCCACGGTCCCGGCGACGACCGGAGCAGCCATGCTCGTTCCCGTCAGGCTCAGGTACGGCTGCGTCGCTGTGTCGACGGTGCCCCACAGTCGTGCGTCCGGATGCGTCGCGAAGAGGAGACTGGAGGCGTCGGCGAGCGATTCGATTCCGACGCCGGGAGCAACGAGGTCCGGCTTAGCCGCGTGGTCGATGTAGCTCGGACCGCGCGAACTAAATGGCGCCATCGTGTCGTCGGCCCGGCTGATCGTGCCGTTGTGGCTCGATGCGCCAACCGTAAGCACCCACGGCGCATTCCCCGGAGCGGTAATGCCGCCGTACTGAATCTGTTTTTGCGTGTTGCGTCCCAGGTTGCCGGCTGCCGTGACCACGACGACGCCGGCTTCGACGGCGCGCTTCGCCGCGAGCGTCAATGGATCGGTCGTGTACGATTCGTAGACGCCTGCCGCCACTGACAAATTGACGACGCGAATGTTGAACTGCGCGCGATGCTCGACGACGTAGTCGAGCGCTGCGATGACGTTGCTGATGTATCCAAAACCTTCGCCGTCAAGAACCTTCAGAACGACGAGATTCGCGCCCGGAGCGATCCCGCGGCGCGCGCCGTTCGAGTCGTACCCGCTTCCCGCGATAATTCCAGCGACGTGGGTGCCATGGCCGTAATCGTCGTACGGCGTCGGCTGATAGTCGACGAAGTCGGCAAAGCGGACGACGCGATCGCTGCCGAGGTCGTCGTGCCATGACGTGACACCCGAATCGATGATCGCGACGCCAACGCCGCTTCCGTCGACATCGAGATTCTCACGAACCCATTTCGCCCCCACTGTCGCCGACGTTCGCTCCATCGTCCCGCGAATCGGGCGGTCCAGCCGGATGGCGTTGATGCCGGCGTGACGCGCCAGCGATTCGAGTGCCGCGTTGGGAACTTCCGCGACCTGCCCCCGAACCAGTCCCAGCCGGCGGCCGGGTTTGCCTTTCACCGACCGGACCAGGAGTTCGGTCCCACTGACGTCGGATGTTTCGATAATGACGCGCGATGTGCCCCCACCATGCGTACGCGAGCGCAGCGGGGCATCCAGCTTGCCGTCAGGATGTTGACCAGCGTGTGCAGGCAGAGCCCCCGCCAGGAGCGCGAGGAGGAGCAAGCAGCGTTTGAGCATTTCCAAGGGTCGCCGGAGAGAGACCGGGATCGATCGCCTGCGCGGGTGCAAACTGCCTGCCGTCACAGGGTTACCGCACCTTGAATCTTGTTTTGCGTCGGGATGAATAGTTTACGGCGAGGTTCCACAGCGTATTGTTAAGGTACGCAAAGCCAGAACCGTGATCGATCGGACGGTTTCGTAATCGCGAATACAAACCCGTGATCGGTACTTTCGTATTTCAAACCCCGGGCGCGACTGGATCGTTTCAGTTTGTGCCACTGCGAGGAGCCGTTTTCGGCGCTCGCTGATCCCCTTCCAGACCGTACTCGACAATCTTCCGATAGAGCGTTCCGCGGCTGATTTCAAGCACGCTTGCCGCCTGTTTCTTGTTCCAATTCACCGCTTCGAGCACCCGCACAATATGTGCGCGCTCGGCATCGGCCAGCGACGGCAGCCGCTGACGCGAAGCCTCGGGCGGAGCCTCCACCGCGTGCAAAAATTCGACATCGTTGCCGCGGATCGATCGTCCAGGAGAGGACAGTGCCGCGCGGGCGACTGTGCTTTCCAATTCTCGAATGTTTCCTGGCCAGTGATACTGCATCAGCAGATCCATGGCTTCCTTCGAAAACGTCTTGCCGTCGAGCGGCAATCCATTGGCAGCGCAATAACGTGCAAGGAACCGCTGCGCCAGCACCGGAATGTCGCTCGCGCGTTCGCGTAATGACGGCAGGCGGATGGAGAACGCATTGACGCGATAATACAGATCTTCGCGGAACCGTGAATCGCGGACAAACTGATCGAGCGGTCGGTTGGTCGCCGAGATGAGCCGGAAATTCACTTCGATAGACTCATTCCCGCCCAGCCGCTCAAACCGTCGTTCTTCGAGGGCGCGCAGGAGCTTTGCCTGCCCGACGAGTGCCAAATCCCCGATTTCGTCGAGAAACAACGTCCCGTTGTTCGCCATTTCAAGGCGTCCGGGTTTCCGATCGTGGGCGCCGGTGAACGCCCCCTTTTCGTATCCGAACAGCTCCGACTCGAACAGCGTGTCTGGAAGCGCGGCGCAGTTGACGCCCTGGAACTTGTTGCTGCCTCGACGGCTCAGCTCGTGAATCATCCGCGCAACGACTTCCTTACCTGAACCAGTAGGTCCAAGAATCAGAACAGAGATGTCTGATTTCGCTGCGGTACGAATCCATTCAAAGACAACCAGCATCTTCTCGTCGCGACCGATCATTTCCCGGAAGCGCTGGACCGCCGGCGATCGATCTTCATGGCTGACCGTCGCACGACGCTCCAGGAACTCGTCGAGCAGATCGCGGACGACATCGTTCGATGGCTGCTGGAATGCGTAACGTGGAGTGCCGGTGCCCGCGATCTTGCCTGCGACACCGAACGTCACCAGTTCGCGCATGCAGTTTTCGACGTCGAGACGCATACGCCCGAACGTCTGCATGAGCGATTCAACTTCGAATGACTCCTCTGGTCGCGCGCAGAGGAAGCGGAGGAGTCCGGCGCGCAGCGGCGACTGCACCAGCGCTTGGAACCGAGCTTCGATTTCGGCGGGATCAACGCGGCGGCCGGACACCGAGACGTTCTCCATATCGCTTACGTCCGAACGTCCCCGCGGGCGGGTGCAGGTGGTACGCCGCGGGTCCGATAGTAATCGGACTGAAACTCCTCGATTAGCCGCTTCATTTCAACGGCATCCGCTTTCTTATGCCCATGGCACCGGACGGGACTGTCGCCGCCGGAACTTTCGATCATGACGTCTGCAAAGAATAAGTTTCGGTCGATCAGGACCGATGCGACATGGGCGAGGTGGATGGATTGCTCACGCGCGCCGAAAAACTCCGGCGTGAAATGGACAATACTGGCGGGAGTGACCGCGACCTGGGTTGGAAACCACAGGTTACCGCGACTGAACCGGCTCGCCCGAAACACGTGAGGCCCCGGAATCGGCCGCCCCTTGTACCAGAAGAAGGTCAGCACGAGCCCCAACACCACAATGAACACCAGCAGCGAAATTTCAAGCATCACAAGACCGCCGCTTTGCGGCTAAGCGCGAGAAAAGTCCTGACCGAATCTTTGGGGGGAGCAAATTACGTTCGCTCCAGACCCGGTCGGCTGTCAAGGGATTTCAGCGACAGCCCCCCGTCTACTGATGCTATGTTAGGCGAAGGCAACGGACGTCTGGGCGGATCGGGCGGCGGTCCGGCGCGTCCACCGTCCAACGGGAGGTTCGTCAGTGCCCCACCGAGCGCCCGGTTCTCCGGGCCACAGCAAACCCGAACACTACCTTACCGGAAAAGCGATTACCTATTATCGGCCACGCGGCAGCGCCGAAGTCCGCCAGCTCATCGACGGGGGTTTTCAGGCGTTTAATGCCGGACGGCTCTCGGAAGCCTGCCAGATTTTTGCCGACAAGATGCTGGCGCCGGAGAACGACACCACCATCGGCCTGACAGTTGCGGGCGCGCTGACACCCGCTGGCCTTGGTGGCTGTGCCATCGAACTGATGGAACGAGGTCTCGTGGACTTCGTCATCAGCACGGGCGCGAATCTCTATCACGATCTGCATTACGCGCTGAATTTTACCCTCCACCGTGGTTCGCCGTTCCTGGACGATGTCGAGTTATACGAGCAAGGGATCATCCGGATTTACGACGTGCTGTTTCCAGCGAAGGTGCTGCTCGAAACCGACTCGTATATCCGCGACTTCCTCGTTCGATCGAAACTGTCAGGTCCGATCGCTACCTCGGAACTGCACTATCGCCTCGGTCTCGACCTGCTCGCGCGTCATCCGGGCAGCGATGAATATTCGGTGGTCGCATGTGCGGCGAAGAACGGCGTTCCGATCTACACGTCATCACCAGGCGACAGCTCAATCGGGATGAATATCGCGTATCACGAGCTGATGAACGGATCGAACCTGATGATCGATCCGAATCGTGATGTCAACGAGATCTGCGCGATCATTCTCGCGGGGAAGAAGAACGGCTGCGTGATTCTTGGCGGAGGTTCACCCAAAAATTTCTATCTGCAGGGACAGCCAACGCTGTGGGAAGTCTACGGAATTCCAAAAGGGGGGAACGACTTCTTCATTCAGATCACGACAGACCAGGTTGTATGGGGTGGACTCTCCGGCGCAACGCCGGCGGAAGCGGTCAGCTGGGGAAAAGTGAATCCCGGCGTATTGCCCGACACCGTTGTGGCGTATTGCGATTCAACCATCGCGTTTCCGTTGTTCTGCGAGTATGCCACGGGATCGCAGAACGGCCGGCGCACACGCAAGGAACTCATCAACAAACGCGAATCGCTCGTCGCCGATCTGTTACGCCAGGCGCGCGAAGCGAAGAGCCATGCATCCGAGATCGCACAAGAGCCCGCGGAGATAGACCGGCACCGTTAGACGAAGTCGCAGCGTTACGATTTGGCGGCGCGAGCGAGGGAGCGAGCGCTGGCAGGCCGGCGGGGTTGGGCCCCACCGCAAAGTGATAAATGCAGACACTATGGGTACTCTGTCCAGCGAACTGACCCCGCATCTCGGCCACATGGCCGAGGCGCCGAGGATCTACGCCGACGCCAACATTCCAATCGGCATCGTCCAGTTCATGCGCGCGCGATTGCGCTGGGACGTGCTCTTCGTCCTCGAAGACGAAGAACTCCGCCGCGCACGCGACATCGAGCACTATCGGCTCGCGCGCCAACTCGGTCGCACGATCGTGACGCTCGATCGCGATTACATCGACGACCGGCAGTTCCCGCCCTCAGAAGGTGCCGGCGTGATCGTGCTGTGGGCCCCCGACGAGCCACGGCTCCGCTCGCTTCTCAAGAAAGCGGACCGTACGTTCTTTCGAGCGGAAGGCGCCGGCCCACTGCCGCTGGAGGGACGCAAGGTTCATTTGCCGGTCGATTGCGGGTAAACCGATCTACTCCGGAACCGTGCAGGGCCGGGTCTCGTCTATCCCCCCTATGAGGCCTTTTGTCCTTGCCGGCGTCACGCTGGCCACATGTTTTTGGGTGGCCGGCTGCACGGTCACCCTTGACTCACAAAGTCAAATCGTTCGAGACGAGAAACGGTTTACGGTCAAAGGGATCCCGACGGTTCACCTCACCACCTTCGACGGGACCATTCAGATCCAATCCTGGGACAAAACAGACGTTCTGGTGGAAATCGAGAAACGGGGGCCGACGCGCGAAGCCGTTGATGCGCTCGAGGTCAAGTCGTCGCAGGATGGCGACACGATTAACGTCGAAGTCGTGAAGCCGCGTGGAACGTTTGGTTTCGGGGTTCGGGTGGTTGGGTCGGCGAGATTCAACGTCTGGTTACCGCGCGAAAGCCACGTCAAGGCGCGCAGCGGCGACGGTTCGATTCTCGTCGAGCATGTCAAGGGCGCGGTCGATCTTCACACCGGTGACGGCAGCATTCGGCTCAACGATGTATCGGGCGAGCTCACCCTGAATACCGGGGACGGGTCAGTGACTGCCGAAGAAGTTCAGGGACGGCTTGCGGTCGATACCGGCGACGGCGCGGTGACGATTTCCGGCGACGTTTTCGGTCTTCGCATCCACACGGGAGATGGCTCGATCATCTATCGCGCGCAGGCGGCAACGTCGATGACGGAGGACTGGGACATCACGACCGGCGATGGCGCCATCCTGCTCTACCTTCCGCAGGACTTCTCCGCTGAACTGGATGCGCATACCGGCGACGGCGGGATTCGGAACGAGCTGGATGTCGCCGCCGGCACGAAAGGTGAGATCAATCGACGCACCGTCCGCGGTCAGATCGGCGACGGTGGCCGCCAACTGCGGATTAGGACCGGCGACGGCGCGATCACGTTAAAGAAGCTGCAACAAAGTTAGGCCCACCTTCGCTCCGGATCAGCGGTGCTACGGTGGACAAGCGGCGGCGTATTTCGCAGGATCCCGTTCACCGGCCTCTCTAAACGCCTCAATCCTCTCCCGACATTTGCTGCAACGTCCGCAGTGACGGCCGTCTTTCGGCTGCATGCACGACAGGGTGAGTTCGAAGGGAACGCCCAGCGATCGGCCAAGCCGGATGACGTCTGCCTTCTTCATCGAAACAAATGGCGCCTCGATTGAGATCGTCGCATCGAGGCCGATTGACAACGCTCGACCCATCGTCTCGAAGAAAACGGCAGTCGCGTCGGGGAACGGGTTCCCTGCGAGCGGGCCGATCAGGATTCGCGGAATCCGGTTGCGCGCCACGAAGACAGACGCCTTCGAGAGCAGCACGATATTACGGCCATCGAGATAGACATCTTCGTCCGGCGTGTCGTAGGCGGGCGGCTCGCCGCGTATCGCCCAATGACTCGATGGATATACGTCGCGCATATCAACGCTTAGCGATGCGAGTGGTTGAATCGCAGCGGTGGCCGACAGAGCGGTGAGGTAGCGCTCGGCCATGGCGCGCTCTTCGGGTTCCCACGCGAGTCCCGTCCTCACATATATGGGTTGAACGACTGCATCGGGAGACTGCTGCGCCGCATGGGCGAGCAGGACCGCACTGTCGAGGCCGGCTGAAAACAGTACTGCGACGCGTTCGGGCGACAACTGCGTCATTGGTTGATCGCGGCATCCGAGATGCGGGATCCGGGATCCGGAAAACGGCGGGTCACCAGGGCGCTCAGAATCGGACCCCGGATCACGGACAACGGATCCCGTCTCAACTCACCGTCCGTCGTATGTCGCAAAGGACGTGGGCGTCTCCCACACCCGGACATTCACGATGTCGATTCCGAGTTCGCGCCCCTTGTCGAAGATTAATCGGGCAATGCGTTCGACAGTCGGATTGCTCTCGAGCAGATACATTGGCTCACCGAGATCCTTGAGTGGCTTGACGAGCGGGTCGTCGTGCCGAAGGATCATCTTGTGATCCAGTTCGCGATCGATCCATCCCTTTACAACTCTCTTGATGTCGGAGAAGTCGGCAACCATGTTGCGCTTGTCGAGTTGATCCGTTCGCACCTCGACCTCGACGACCGCGTTGTGTCCATGAGGATGCTTGCAAACGCCGTCGTAATCGAGCAGCCGGTGACCGTAGCAGAAGTCGATGCGCTTAGTAACTAGGTACATATGCCAAGCTTAGTTCGGATCCCGGATCCGGCTCCCGGGATCCCGATCTAATTCTTCCTGAACGGCAGTTCGTAAGAGGCATAGACGAACAGTCCTGCATCGGCTTCGCTCGTCCATGTGATTGGGACGGCAATACCGAGCACGACCTGTTTCTCTCCGATGTCCCACCCGCCCCGAACACCCGGTGACAGGGTGAAGATGGTTTCGCGCTTGACGTCGAGCGCTTCGATTGTTTCCTCGAAATTCAGAACTGACTCGAGCATGACGTGAAACATCGGACGAAGGCGATAGATCGCGCTACCGGCAAAAAAGGGTGACGCGAGTTGATCGCGCCGAACGACCCTCAAATCGCCTTCCTGAAACGAAGCCTTCGCCCGCTCCAGCCACGTGAGCCCGGCATTCCAATGCCAATACCAGGCGCGCGTCTGTTTGCTGAACGGGACATTCACCTGGACGCCGACCGATCCATCGCCAAAACCGTCGTTGAAGTCGCCGGTAGGCAGAATGAGGCTTGCGCGCGGCGAGCACGCCGGTCTTCCCGGTCCTTCCTCCATCAACTGGTATCGGTAATTGATCAGCGTGTCGCCGAAGCCGCTGTTTCGATCGTCATGCATCAGAAGCAGTGTGTAAGACAGCTGATGCGCGTTTCCGGGGACAGGCCATTCCTGCGTGAAGCTGGCCGACAGCGTTCCGGCGATGCGCGTCATTCCGAAGATGTTCTGGAATACGCCTCTCTCCTGGTTGAATGCTTCTTCAACGAGGAACGAGTTGTCGGTGATGCGAAACGGCTCGGAGGATCCGCCATTCTGCGCAAACAGGGCGCCGGAACACATGAGGAGCATGGCCACAGCTCGCGCGGCATGAACCAGCACCTTGGATGCGGCGCGCGCGCCGATGGTGAGCTTTCGATTGTTGCGGACACGAAGGCGAACGCTGTCTCCTTCAGCGCTTCGGTCCTCTACCTGCACCGTGTCGCCCGGACGCAATTCGTGCTTCTCTGCGAACTGAAGAAACGACCGATCTTGATCGCTCACGCGCGCAATCGTCACCGGCGTTCCGACCACGCATGTCAGCAGACTGTCGTAGTCGGGCGAAGGGAGCGCGCCATGCCGATCGGGAATGGGATCGCCGTGCGGATCCACCGCCGGGTGTCCGAGCATGTCGTCGATCAGTCCGATCAGGCGATCTGACACTGCATGCTCGAGGTTCTCTGCTTCATCGTGAACCTCGGTCCAGCTCATTCCCATCACTCGCACGAGAAACAGCTCAATGAGCCGATGACGTCGCAGCACCATTGCCGCGAGTTTTTCGCCTGCGGTAGTCAGCCGTACCCCCGCGTACGGTTCGTAATGCGCGAGTCCCGCGTCGGCAAGCGCTTTGACCATCGTCGTGGCGGTGCCGGGGACAACACCGATGGCGGTCGCGAGCTGGCCCATCGGAACCAGCGCGTCGGGCTCGGTGAGCGCCGTTTGGGCCTGAAAAATGGTTTTCAGGTAGTTCTCTACCGTTTGAGATGGGACCATATTGACTTGGACGCGTGATATTATATACTTTGACTAGTCAAAAAAGCCCCTAGGCATTGGAGCTCGAATGAAATTTTCACGCCGATCGCTGCTGCAACTCGCCGGCTTTGCCGCGGCGACAGGTGCCGGCGCGCATGCCTCCAGTGGCCTTTCCGCTCAGACATACACCAGGGACGAGTCCGGGCACGGTGCCCACGGCATGGGAGCGGTCGGACGTGTTACCTCGAACATCTTCAATCCGAGCGCGTTCCTGCGCGCCTGGAATTTCTCGGATCTTCCTGTCGAACGCCGCAAGAGTCTTTACCGCGAGAGCCCGCGATCCGACGGCTCGCTGCTGCGTGAATATCAGCTGGTTGCGATCGACCGGGAGATAGAGATTGCGCCAGGCGTGTTCTTCCCTGCCTGGACTTACAACGGGCAAGTGCCTGGACCTACTATCCGTGCCACCGAAGGCGACCGCGTCCGCGTCACGTTCCTCAATCAGGGATCGCACCCGCACACGATTCATTTCCATGGCTGGCACCCACCCGCCATGGACGGTTCGTTGCCATCGCATGAAGTGAAGCCAGGGGACACGTTCGTGTATGAGTTCGACGCCGAGCCCGCCGGGATGCATTTGTATCACTGTCATGCGTCGCCGCTGAAGCGGCACATTCACAAAGGGCTATACGGCGTGTTCATCATCGACCCGAAACAGGGACGCGCAGCCGCCGACGAGCTGATCATGGTGATGAACGGATTCGACACGAACTTCGACGCCGACAACGAAGTCTACGCGGTCAACACCATTGCGCATCACTTCATGCACGACCCCATTCGCGTCGAGGTCGGACGCCTGACGCGGATCTACGTCGTGAATTTGACCGAGTTCGATTTGATCAACAGCCTGCATCTCCACGGCATGTTCTTCGATGTGTTTCGCACGGGGACGTCACTGACGGCCTCCGAATCGACCGACACGATCATGTTGTGTCAGGGGGAGCGCGCGATCTTGGAAACGCGGTTCCGCTACCCGGGCCAGTTTATGTTTCATGCGCACCAAAGCGAGTTCGCGGAGCTCGGCTGGATGGGACTGTTCGAAGCCGTGGAGGCGCGCCGTGATACCTGATGTCGAGAGGCGTCCGGTCTTCGCGCGCTCGCGTCTGTGGGTTCTGGCGCTGGTGCCGCTCCTGCTGCTCGCGCTGCTCGTCGCCACCATCGTCAAGACGAGACCTGGCGATTCGTTGCAAGGCGATAACGTGCCGCCGGTGGAGCGGCTCGCCATCGATCGGGCGCGGCTAGGGGCTGACGGAATTGTCCTTTCGGTGCTGAACGACGGCCCGGACAGGGTGACCATCGCGCAGGTCACGGTCGACGATGCCTACTGGGCATTCAGCTCGACGAAAGGGAACGTACTCGGCCACCTGGGTAGAACCACCCTCACGATCCCGTATCCGTGGGTCGCCGGTGAAGCGCACCTGATCAAAGTGATGACTTCGACGGGCACCACGTTCGAGCATGACATTCCTGTGGCAGTCGCGACGCCCGAGCCCGGTGCGCGCTACTTCTTCACGTTTGCTTTGATAGGCCTGTACGTTGGCGTCATACCGGTTGCGCTCGGGGTTCTCTGGTTCCCGCTCGCTTCGCGAATCGGGCCAACGGGTCTCGACGTGATGCTCGCGATGACGCTCGGCCTGCTCGCGTTTCTACTGGTCGACACCGCCGGAGAGGGACTCGAAGGCAGTCTTTCCCTTCCCTCGTCATATCAGGGATTGACACTGTTCGTCGCTGCCGCGGTCGCTGCATGGCTGTTGCTCGACGTTGTCGGCGCATGGCTCAGGAAACGCGGCGGACGCTCTGAGGGAAGGACGCCGGCCGCGGTGATCGCGCTGCTCATCGCCGTCGGGATCGGTCTGCACAATTTCGCCGAGGGCCTGGCAATCGGAGCCGCCTTTGCGCTGGGCGAGGCCGCGCTCGGATCGTTGCTCATCATCGGCTTCACGCTGCACAACACGACGGAGGGACTCGCGATTGTGGCGCCTCTTGCGAAAGAGCGGCCCTCGCTTGGTTCGCTTGCGCGGCTAGGCGCCATCGGCGGCGTACCGACGATCGCGGGCGCCTGGATAGGCGGTCTTGTCTATTCCCCAGTTGTCGCGGTGCTATGTCTCGGTCTCGGCGCCGGGGCGATCGCGCAGGTGATTTATCAGATCGGTCGGCAGATGGCAGGGTCGCGACCGGTCGCCGCGCATTTTTCGTCCGCACCGATTGCGGCCGGTCTGGTCGGCGGATTCGCAATCATGTATGCCACGGGCATGCTCGTCGGATAGGCCATGTCATACTCTGTTCGATTCGCCTCGATTGCCGGGACTATTGCGCTGGTCGCGGCGGCGTTTCTCGTCTCAGCGATTGTCATTCCTCACAGCGCGTCGACGAGCGCGGGCGAAGTGCGCGTTATACACCTCGTCGTCCACAACATGTCGTATTACATCGCCGGCCACAGCGACCCGAATCCGACCCTGCATCTTCGTCGCGACGAGCGGGTGCAAATCATCGTGACCAACCAGGATGCCGGGATGAAACACGATTTCGGTGTTGACGCCTGGCGGAAGCGCACCGGTCTGATCGACGGAATCGGCGAGGCACGACTGCAATTGGTCGCCCCCTCGGTTCCGGGGGAAGTGTCGTACTCCTGCACACCCCACGGCACGCTGATGCGCGGCACGATACGCGTCGAATAGACCGCCAAGGGCTTCGGCCTCGGACTCCTCCACACGCTCTCTCGCGAGTCGCTTCGTCGGCTCGCTTCCACCTCCGCCGGACCTCGCCGAAGGGAGGGTACCCACTTAATTGCACAATCTGGCATCGCGCTACAATCGTTGGGCGGAATGCATTGAAAAACAGTGCAGTCACTTCGCCGCATCAACTGTTGAGCCGGTGCGCGGCCGCCGAAAAACAAACGATACGTGACACTTCTCGATTCCCTTTTCGACGCAATCACTCGCCTTGACGGCGAAGCTCTCGTCATGCACGTCGGAGAAAAACCGTACGTGGTGCTGAGTTCGGCGACGGTGAGCGCGTTGCGCGGACCGCTCGCCTGGGGCCAGGTGGAGCTGTCGTCACGTCCACTGACCGGTTCAGCGATGGCGTCGATGCTCGGCCAGATGCTGACCGACGATCAGCGCCGCGCGCTCGACGAGCTCGGCGCAATCGAGGAAGAGATTGAAGTCTCGGGCGACGCGGGTGGCCGATTCGTCGTCACGGCCGCTCGCGGCGGCGACGATGTGTGGGTGGAGGTCAGGCGGCGGAAGGCAACACCGGCCGCGGTTGCCGAAGCACCGCAGGAGTCCGCAGACGCTGCCGTATCGCCGGTCGACAATTTGGCGCAGTCCGCCGCGGAACCATCCGAGGCGGCAACCTCTCTGGAAGCAACTGACACCGAACAGGCTGTCGAAATCAAGGCACTCGAAAGCTCCGGCGAACCGGCCGCAGAGAGCGTTGCTCCGTCGCGCTTCACGGAAGCCGATCTGGCCGAGCGTCTGCCCACGCTCGACCGAGAGGCCGCTGAGCAGCTTGCTGCCCGCGAGGCGGAACTTCGCTCGGAAGCGGATACGGCACTCTCTGCGAGACGCGCAGAACTCGAGGCGGAAGCCGCGCAAGCGCTTGCTGAAAAAGAAGCAGCCCTGGCGGCGAGGCGGAGAGATCTCGAGACCGAGGCGGCGCGGGCGGTCGTCGACATCGAAGCAGCGCTCGACGCAAGACGTGTGGATCTCGAAGCGCAAGCTGCGCGGGCGCTTGCAGAAAAGGAAGCAGCTCTCGCCTCGAACATGCACGCGGCGCTTGCCGAGAAAGAAGCGGTCCTCGTTTCGAACATGAATGCGGCCCTGGCCGCGAAGGAAGCCGAGCTCGTTCAGCGCATGGAAGCGGCTATTGCTGCCAGGGCGAGCGAGCTGGGTTCCCACGCGGAAGCGTCAACCGCCGCCAGGCAAGCGGAACTCAATGAGCAGCTCGCGGCCGCGATTGCGGCGCGAGAAGGTGCGTTGCGCGACGAGTTGCAGAGGACGATCGCGCTGAGGGAAGCGGAACTGAAGACGCAGGCCGACGCCGCGCTCGCCGAAAAAGACGCGGCGCTCAAAGCACAAGCCGATGCCGCCGCGGCCGCACGCGAGGCGGTGGCGCACGCCGAGGCGCAAGTTGCGGCGATCGCTGAACGAACCGAGGCGGCACTCGCAGAACGTGACGCGGCATTCAAATCGGAAGCAGACGCCGCTCGTGTCGCGATGGAAGCCGCGATCGCTGCGGAAGTCGATCGCATCCTCGCCGCGAAGACTGCCGAGATTAGTGCCGACGCCGCGCGCGTCGTCGCCGAGCGACAAGCGGCGTTAGTCAGCGAATCTCACGCCGCGATCGCAGCACGTGAAGTGGCGATCGCTGCCGAAGTGGAACGTACGCTTGCCGAAAAGCAGGCGGCTCTCGAGTCCGACCTGGAGCGTGCACTTGCCGAGAAGCAGGCTGCTCTGGAGGCGGAGGCCGAGCGAAACTTCGTTGCCCGCCAGGCAGCGGTCACCGAGCTGGAGCACGCGCTGGCGGCCCGGGAAGCGGCGCTCAGAGCCGAAGCCGAGCGTCAGGCGGCGGACAACGCTGAGGCACGACGTCTGTTCGAGGAGAGAGCATCGGCGATTGCCGCCGACGCGCGACGCGCCGCCGAACACGAAGCCGAACGCGTGGCGGAGCTTCAGCAGGTGCTGACCGAGAAAGAAGCGGCAGTTGCCGCTCAGGCCGCACGACTGGCCGATAAAGAAGCCGCGCTGGCGGCTGACGTTCAGAGAGCGCTCGCTGAAAAGGAAGCCGCCATTGGCGAAGCGCGGCGGCTTGCAGAAAAGGCTGTCGCGCTGAGCGTCGAAACGCAGCGTGCGTTTGCCGACAAGGAGGAAGCGCGCGCTGCGGAGAATCGGCGGATGCTTGCCGAGAAGGAAGAATCACTCGCCGCGGAAATGCAGCGCGTCCTCGCTGCGAAGCAAGCCGCGTTCATGGAAGAAGCCGAACGCGCGCTTGCGGGAAGAATGGCGGCTCTCGCGGCGCAGTCTGAGCGCGTCGCCGTGCGTCAGGCAAGACTGGAGCAGATTGAACGGGAGCGTGCCACAGCGGAATCCGTTCGCATCGCGGAACTTGAAGCCATGCGCGCGACCGACGCCGAGGCCGCACGATTCGCCGAAACCATGGCGGCATTGAGTGCGGAAGCAGATGCGCAAACGGCGGCGGCTGAAACACGAAAGCACGCTGCGCATATCCCGACGCCTATGATTGCGGCGGCGGAATCGCCTTCGGCTGCAGTGGTCACACCGATCGCTCGGCCGCCGCTGAAGCTTCAACCGCCGCAAGCATCGGCTGCCGCGTCAACCGAAGCGTCGCTGGTGGAAGTACTGCGCGCCGCAGCTGACCACGGCGCGTCGATGGTCTACGCGCTCGTTGATACCCGTCCGCTGATGCGGTTATGCGGTGAGATCGCGCCGGTCGGCGCACAAGCCGCCGTCGCCGCCGGCGATGTCGAGCGCTTTATCTTCCAGTTTGCGCCGAGAGAGCTGGTCGCCGACGCGACGCCCGAGTGGACGTGCTCCGTGCCGGACGTCGGGCGCGTGCGATGCGTCGCGTTCCAGGATCATTCCGGTGCCGGCTTGATCTTCCACCTGCCGTCGCGCGAGGCGGTGGTCGCCGACGATGTCAGCATGGGAGACCAGCTCCGATCGCTCTGCGATGAAGCCGATGGTCTGATCGTTGTTGCCGGACCTCGGTCGAGCGGCAAGTCCGCACTGTTGAGCGATTTCGTTGACGTCATCAACAGCACGCGATACGACCACGTCATCACCATCGAATCGCAGATTCGCCGGGTCCACGAGAAACGCCTGTCGTTCATCAGCCAGCGCGAAGTTCGCGGCGACGGTGACGCGATCGCCAAAGCCGCTCGCGCAGCGCTGCGCGAAGGGCCGGATGTGCTCGTCATTGAGGACTTGAGGGCGCCCGAAGCGCTGGTCGCGGCGCTGGACGCGGCACGGGCCGGCCGACTGGTATTTGGATCCATTTCCGCTACGACGACACCCGGGGCTGTCGAGCGATTGATCGACGCCTTCCCCGCGGATCGGCGTTCGCAGGTCCGTGCCTCGCTCGCCGGAGCGCTGCGCGCCGTTGTCGCGCAAATCCTGGTCCCGAAGATTACGGGCGGGCGCATCGCGGCGCGCGAGGTGCTGCTGAGCAGTCCTGCGGTGCGAAAGGTCATCCTCGACGGTGGTATTTCGCAGCTGCCTATCGCGATCGAAAGCGGCCGAAACCTTGGTATGCGGACCATGGTCGATGCGCTCGGCATCCTGGTTCGCAACGGCGTCGTCAGCCTTGCGGCGGCATGCGCCGCGGCACCGGATCGCGCCGCACTTGTGTCCGCGCTCGAGCGCGACGGCATCGACGTTTCCGGCGTCGAGAGACGGGCCTGATCCGTGGAGATCTCCGAAGTTCGTCGCCGGCTGCTTGCAGCCATTGAAAGAGCACGCCGCGAGTCCGCCGAGCGGCGGGCGCGCGTCGATGCCGCCGCGCGTGACTACGACATCTTCCTTGCGGAACGCGCCTCGCCCGTCTTCCACCAGTTTGCTGCCGCCTTGAATGCGGAAGGACATCAGTTCAAGGTCTTCACGCCCGCCTCATCGATCAGGCTTGCGGCCGCTCGCTCCCCGGAGGAGTTCATCGAACTGGCTCTCGACGACTCGTCCGATCCCCCGGCAGTGATCGGCAGGACGACGCGAGGCCGGGGTCGCAGGATGCTGAGTTCGGAACGCGCGCTCAAGGATGGTGCACCGATCGCGGAGCTCACCGACGAGGATGTGCTGGCGTTCTTGTTGGAAGAGATAACGGGGTTGATTGAGCGTTAGGTTCTCGCTTTTCGCTTCTCGCTCCTCGCGCGATCTAGCAGCCGAGCAGCGAGCAGCGGATCAAATCGTCTTCGCGTCGCGCAACGTCTGAATGTCAGCGAGCGACAAACCGCACTCCCCAAGAATCTGATCCGTGTGTTGTCCAAGCGCCGGCGGGGCGGCCCGTACTGCGCCCGGTGTATCGGAAAGTTTGATTGGAACGCCGAGCAGCCGAATGGTGCCGGCGGTAACGTGATCGATCGTTTCAACCATCGCGCGCGCATCGAGTTGCGGATCGGCTAACACCTCAGCGACCTCACGCACAGAGCCGCACGGAACGCCGGCGGTCTTCAAATCACGGACCCAGTCTCGTCGCGAGCGGGTTTGCAATCGTTCCGTCAATAGTGGCCGCAGTTCGTCGTAGTGAATGACGCGGCCCCGGTTGGTGGCGAAGCGCTCATCGTCGGGAAGTGATTCGGCGCCGATGATGCCGCAGAATCTGCGGAATTGTTCGTCGTTGCCCACCGCAACGACGAAATCTCCATCCGATGCGTGAAACGTTTCGTACGGCACGATCGTCGGATGCCGATTTCCCATCCGTCCGGGCGTGGTTCCGGTTGCGAAATAAATCCCGGCTTGATACGTCAACAAGGCGGCCGTGGCGTCGAGCATTCCAATGTCCACGCGTTGTCCGCGGCCGGTGCGACCGCGGGCGAGCAGGGCGAGCGTGATCCCCTGCGCCGCAAACATGCCGGAGACGATATCCGAGATGGCGACGCCGAGTCTGTAGGGAGGACCGCCGGCGTCGCCGGTGATGCTCATGAGTCCGGCCTCGCCCTGCATGACGGCGTCGTAGCCCGGTTCCTCGCGGCGCGGGCCGGTCTGGCCGAATCCGGAGATCGAGCAGTAGATCAGCGGCGGGTACTTCGCCGCCAGCGCATCGAAGGAAAGCCCGAGCCTGTCCATCGTCCCCGGCCGGAAGTTTTCGACGAGCACATCGGCGTGTCGGAGCAACGACTCGAGAATTGGTCGCGCGCCCGGTTGCTTGAGATCGAGTGTCAGGCTCTGCTTGTTCCGGTTGATGCTGAGAAAGTACGCGCTTTCGCCGTTGATGAACGGCGGTCCCCACGCCCGCGTATCGTCGCCGCGGCCGGGCTGCTCGAGTTTGATGACGCGCGCTCCCATGTCAGCGAGCAGCATCGTGCAGTATGGGCCCGACAGCACGCGCGTGAAATCGAGTACGGTGAGTCCGGCGAGTGGCCCGGCGTCAATCGACATAAAATTGAATGATGGCGTCAGAGATCATCGTATACACCGGATCGCATTGACTGAGTTGCGATCGGGTGAAAGAGTTGCTTTCACGAGAACAGCGCATTTTTTCCGTCAGAAACGTCGAAGACGATGAAGCCGCGTACGAGGACTTGATGTCGATGGGCTTTCGCGTCGTGCCCGTGACCCTGGTCAATGGCCGCGCAATCAAGGGATTCGATGAGCCGGCGTTGCGCGCGGCACTGGCCGCGTCCGAACCGTGACCAGGTCGCTCAAAAGGGCATACGCCGTGTGCGTCAGGTTTCCTTCCAGCTGACAGACCGCGATCTCGCCGAGCAGGTTCGTGTCCAGCACCAGCGCATTCGCCTTGCCGTCCAGTGACGCGAGCAAGTCCGACGTGGGAAGTTCGATGGGTTCGACCGCGACAGCTACAGATCCGGTGTCGGACCGAACCGCCGATGCGACAAGTTTCAAACGGCGACCATTCGCGAGCGCGTGCTGCGCCCGTTCCGCGTGCGATTTCCGAATGCCCGCGCGTTTCACATTGAGAGGTGTCACCCGGGCGTCGAAAAGAACGTTGGCAAGCGCCGACGCCTTTGCTGCTGCGTCCCAGCCATCGAGATCGAGCGAAGGGTCGGCTTCGGCGATACCTTCCGCCTGCATTCTCGCGAGCGCTTCGTCGAACGATTCGCCCCGTTCCATGGCCGTAAGGATGTGATTGGTCGTGCTGTTGATGATGCCGCGAAAACCGCGGACATCGACGGCCGGAAGTGTTTCTCGAACGAGATTGAAAATTGGAATGCCGTCCATGACGGCTCCTTCAAACAGGAAGTGGACACCTGCCGCCGCCGCTTCGTCGCGGAGGCTCGCGTAAGCGAACGCGACCGGTCCCTTGTTTGCCGTGACGACATGGGAACCGGTCTCGATCGCGGCGCGAACGTGATCGATCGCGGGTTGCCCATTCTTCACGTCGAGCGTGGTCGTCTCGACGACAACCCGCAGATCGGCCTCGGACTGCCCGAGTTGCTCGATCACCATGAATGAATTGATCGACGGATCGAGCTGCGGCAGCGAGTCTCTCAGACTCGAAGGATCGATGCCAAGCGGATCGAAGTACGATCCATGACGCCGTGTCGCAATGCCGACGATTCGCCAGTGCAGATCGTAGTCTCGGACGAGCCGCTCTTGTTCCTCTTCGAGCAGCGCGACAAAGCGGCGCGCGACATTGCCATATCCGATGAGTGCGAGGTCGGCGCGAATCGGCTTGTTCACTGGTACTCCGAGGGGCTTCGCCCCTCGGACTCCCCTTGTATCTTTACTTCCATTCGATCACGGACGCGGTAGCTCGTGACTCCCCTGGTCTCCACACCGTCGTGTCGCCTGAGCGCCGTGTCCGCGCATCGACGGTCAGAGCTC
>JBKPSH010000033.1:0-61299 GCA_046734955.1 Acidobacteriota bacterium | reverse complement strand
GTATGGGCCTCACAGTGATCGGATACCGAGTCAGCACCGGTTTTCCAGAGGGCGCTGAGGGGGTCACGCATCACCTCCTTGGCGTCGCTCTCTCCATGTTGCTGATTGGGTTGTTTCTGATGGTCACGCGAAAGAAGGCTGTGACACAGATTCTCGCGTTACTAACCGTTGAAAACGCCGTGTTTCTCGTCGCCTTGGCCGTTACGACCGGCATGCCGCTCGGCGTGGAGCTGGGGATCGCGTTCGACGTGCTGATGGCCGTTGTCGTCCTCGGCATCCTCGTGCATCGAATCGTCGATCGATTCGAGTCGATGGACGTGAGCCGTCTTTCCAACCTGAAAGGCTAACGTGAATCTCGTTGTCTGGACGCTTCTCGTTCCTGCTGTTACTGCCGCAATCGGAGGGTTGGCCGGCGGTCCGCGCAGGCTCAAAGAGGTCTTCGTCATCGGCGGCTTGCTGCTGACCTTCGGGCTTTGCCTCGCCACTGCCGCACAGTTCCTCGGCGGCGTCGTCCCATCAGCCTTTGGCAGCACGCTGCGTGTCGACGGGCTCTCGGCTCTGGTCCTGGTGCTTTGCGGGTTCGTGGGGCTGCTTTCGGGCGTATATGGCGTGTCGTATTTGCGGCGCAACGAAGCGGACGGTCACATCACCGAGCGCATGCGCCGCGAGTTTCACAGTCTCGTTCCGCTCTATGTATTCGCCATGCTGTTGGTCTCGGTCTCCAACAACCTTGGCATCCTCTGGATTGCAGTTGAATTGACGACACTGGCCTCCGTGTTTCTCGTTGCATTCCCGAATCGTGATACGTCCCTCGAAGCAGCATGGAAGTTTCTCGTGCTTGGCGGCCTTGGCCTCGGTTTCGCGCTTCTCGGGACAGTCCTGATATTCGCGTCCGGGCAAGGCCGCCTGGGAGAGGGCATGTCCGCGCTCGAATGGACGCGACTGATGGAGGCTGCCCCCTCGCTTCATCCGTTCACGTTGCGGCTTGGTGTGGTGTTCGCGTTGATCGGGTACGGGACGAAGGCGGGTCTCGCGCCGATGCACACGTGGAAGCCTGACGCATATCGTGAGGCGCCATCCTCGACGGGAGTGTTGATGGCCGTCGGTATGCTGAACGGCGCACTCTATTGCCTGCTCAGGATACATCTCATTTCGAAGGCAGCGCTGGGTCCCGACTTTTCAGGGGGCCTGCTGCTTACGCTTGGACTGCTTTCCGTGCTCATCGCGATGCCATTTCTCCTGATCCAGTGGAATCTCAAGCGCCTGCTCGCGTACTCGAGCATCGAGCACGTCGGAATCATGGCAGTGGGCGTCGGCCTCGGCGGGGAGGCGGGCGCCTTCGGGGCTTTGCTTCACATGACGTATCACTCGATCGCCAAACCGTTGGCGTTTTTCTCTGCCGGCACCATCGCGCAACTCCATCGTTCGTCCAATTTCGATGGCATACGGGGCGGCACCATAGGCCGGACTCCGATTGCGAGCGGCCTCTTCCTGCTCGCGGCGGTCATCATGACTGGCTCACCGCCGTTTGGTCTGTTTTTCAGTGAGATGACGATTCTCAAAGCCGGCTTCTTCGGCCCGCATCTGGTTGCGACATCCGTGTTGCTGGGAGCCCTCGTCGTGCTCTTCTGCGGATTCTTCTATCAGGTTGGGCGGCTGACGCTGGGCCCACAACCCGATGCGAGTGAGCCGCCGGTGGCTCCAGAAACGTTCGATCTAGGTGCAGGGGTAACACTCATCGCCGCGGTACTCGCCGTGGTCTCCGCGGTGTACCTGCCCGAATCGTTGATCGCTCTCATCCACGCGGCAACGCGCGTGGTCTGGGGGGGAGCATGACCGTCGCCACGAATGTAGCTACGGCCCTCGAAGTCGCCGATGACACGGTTCGCGAGCTGCGCCCAAGTGAGCTAGTACTCGAGTCGCGAGTGTCCCAACTACCGGCTCTCGCCGATCTGGTCGTGCAGCGTCTTGGCGGGCGCCTGTCGACGCTCTTCGGAACCGACGATCGCCTGACGACGGGCAATTTTTTCGTGCACCATGTGTGGTCGTTAGATGCTCCGCGGGCCTTTCTCCGCATTTCAGCCTCCTTGGACCGTGGCAGCGCCTCGTTCCCGTCGATCGCCGCCAAGCACCCGGTCGCGAATTGGTTCGAGCGTGAAGTCATGGACTTCTTCGGGCTCATGCCAGAGGGTCATCCCAACCCGCAGCGCGTCGCGCTGCACGCCGATTGGCCTAACGATGCATGGACGCTGCGCAAGGATTTTCCGCTCGACCGGACGGTGCCGCGAGTGACGGGGGACCTTCATCCGTTCCGTTCCGTCACTGGCGAAGGCGTCTTTGAGGTTCCGGTCGGACCGGTTCACGCGGGCATTATCGAGCCAGGTCACTTCCGGTTCGGCGTGGCCGGCGAGCCGGTGTTGTACCTGCAGCTTCGACTCTTCTATGTGCACAAAGGTACAGAAAAGCGATTCGAGCAACTTCCATGGCAGCACGGTTTGTTCCTGGCAGAGTCAATCTCCGGAGATACCTCTGTCGGACACGCCCTCGCGTACGCCCATGCCATCGAACGCCTGACCGGCATCGAAGTGCCGGCGCGCGCCAGCGCCCTTCGCGTCGTCTTGCTCGAACTCGAGCGAATGTACAACCACATCGCCGACATCGGCGCAATCGCGACAGACGTCGCGTTCACCGTTCCGGCCAGCAGAGCGCAGGTGCTACGCGAACGCCTTGTGCGTCTGCAAGAACGTCTCTTTGGCACGCGTCTCCTGCGTAGCACCGTGGCCCTGGGTGGTGTGAAACGCGATCTCTCACAGCAAGGACGTGGCGATCTCATCACGCACCTTCTCGGGCTCGAGCGCGAGTTCGACGATCTGATCACGACATTGATCGACTCAGGCACGTTCACCGACCGTGTGGACACCACAGGGATCCTCACGAAGCAGGTGGCGCGAGATCTCGGCGTTGTCGGTATGTCGGCTCGCGCGTCGGGCATTGACGGCGATCTACGCCGGGACCACCCACATGATGCTTATGCGAGTCTTCGGTTCGAGGTTCCTGTGGAGGAGGGAGGCGATGTGCGGGCGCGCCTCATGATTCGTGCCCGCGAAGTCGAACAATCCTTCCTGATCCTGCGGCAGGTGCTCGACACTATGCCGGTCGGGGCTCTGGCCGCGCCATTACCGAACGCGTTACCGTCCTCGGCGTCGGCGCTCGGCTGGGCGGAGGCATGGCGTGGGCCGTGTATCCATTGGGTCGCCACCGATGCGCAAGGCAACCTCACTCGCGTGAAGGTGACAGACCCGAGTTTTCTGAACTGGCCGGGCCTGATTCAGGCCGTGCCAGGAAATATCATTCCGGACTTTCCGGTCATCAACAAGAGCTTCAATCTTTCGTATTCCGGGAACGACCGGTAAACGGACATTCATGTTCCGCATCATTGCCAAGAGCCTCAGAACCGGGATCCTCACAGAGACCCGTCCGTTCGACGAGCGGCCGCCGTTTGGATTTCCTATCATCAACTTCGACCGTTGCACCGCCTGTGACGAATGCGCCCGAGTATGCCCCACGGGTGCCATCCAGGCTGCCACACCTGCACACGGTCAGCGAACGATCTCGTTGTCATACGCAGCCTGCATTCAGTGTCGCCAGTGCGTTGAGCAATGTCCCGAGCAGGCGGTGTCCGCGGCGAACGATGTTGAGGTCGCAGCTTACAGTCGGGAACAGCTCGCGCAGACTGCTTCCTTCGACGTAGACGCTTCGGGTCGCACCAATTTCCGTCGCGTGGAGGCTCAGCAAGGTCGAAGCCTTGACGAGTCCGCGGCTCACTTGCGCGATCGCATACGCAACAGGCTTGGTCGTTCACTGCACGTGCGCCAGGTCGATGCCGGCAGCTGCAACGCATGTGAGCTGGAGATCGCCGCGACGACGAATCCCTTTTTCGATCTAGAACGATATGGGATTCACTTCGTGGCAAGCCCTCGGCACGCTGATGTCCTTCTCGTGACTGGTCCCGTGACGCGCAACATGGAGATCGCGCTTCAGAGAACGTACGAGGCGACACCCGAGCCGCGTGTCGTCGTGGCTGTCGGCGCCTGCGGATGTAGTGGCGGCATCTTTGGGGAAGGAACGTATGCCGCGGTCGGTGGCGTGGACAAGGTTCTACCCGTGGACGTCTATATTCCCGGGTGTCCGCCGAGGCCCCACGCGATACTGAACGGTCTTCTTGTCGCGATGGGAGTTCGCCAGGCCCGTGCCAGGCCGAATGCGACATGATGAGGCGGGTGTAGACAGAGGCACGGTTCCGACGAGCGGAAAGAGACTGCGCTGCGCCATCGATCTGACCAGTCAGTCCGCGGCAACGCCAACGCGAGTCAGAAGCTCGATCCCATCGTGGATCAACCACTGTCCCCACGATTTCGCGCATTCAGCGGCATTGCCATCCCACGATTCTCAACGCGATGAAGCGAACGAACGCGACGTTTGTCGAATAGCGTCCGTTTCACTTTTGACGCCGTTGTTATCGTCACTCTACTGATTCCGAAAGTCCTGCCTCTCTTCGGATCTCGGCGATCCTTTTCGCCACGTACTGCGCGTCTCTTCCGATGCCGTGGATCATCGTGCTCGACGCCGAGTACAGGAAGTGCGGCCCCACGAAGTACAGGCCTGGTTCGCCGGGCACCACGCCCCGCTTCTGGATCGGCTCCCCGTGCCTGTCGAAAACCGGCAGATCGATCCACGACTGTCCCATGTCGAACCCGGTGCACCACACGACGCCGGACACGCGCCGCACCGTCCCATCCGCGAGCAGCGGGAAGCCGTCACGGACGCCTTCCATCCGCGGCGCGCGCGCCACACCGGCCGCCGCCAGATCGCGACCGCGCGTCCGGATCAACGGCATGCCGCGGTTGATCAGCTTTGGTCGCACCTTACGGCCGAACGGTGTGTCGAGAGTCAGAATGCGATGGAACACGATGCGGAACAGGATCGGGAGCAGCAGCCTGCGGACCATCGAACTCTGGACCGGAAACGGGATCTGACCAACATCGCGGCCAGAGATCCACACACGGCGGCCGTCCCGCGCCAGGTCAATCGCGATCTCGGCGCCGGAGTTCCCCGCCCCCACGATCAGGACGTCGCCGGGTGGCAGCTGCGACGAACCCCGGTAGTCCACTGAGTGGAGCTGCGTGATCGATGGATTGAGTTCGGCGGCGAATGCCGGCGTCTTGCCACGCTGATACGAGCTCATCGCAATGACGACGTGCCGTGCCTCGACCCGTCTATCGCCGACCTTCAGTAGATAGCGGTCGCCCTCACGGCTCAGGCGATCCACGCGCGCGCCGGTTCGTACCGGCAGACCGAACCGCGTGGCATATGACTCGAGGTAATCGGCCATTTCATCCTTGGTCGGGAAATCGTTCGCAACGCCCGGGAAGCGCATGCCGTCTAGGCCGTTGTATCGGCGTGGCGTGAAGAGTCGGAGTGAGTCCCATCGCTCCCGCCATGCGTCCCCAATGCGCGCACGAGCATCCAGGATCACGAAGGGCACGCCTTGGCGCTGGAGGTGATAGCCGACGGACAGGCCGGCCTGTCCACCTCCGATGACGATGACCTCGTGTCGCTTGTCGACAGGGGCCGAGCCGTGGATGCGGTCTTCGTGCTGGTGCGCGAACGCCGACAGCTCCGCGAACGCCGCCCCTTCTTCCAGTAGCTGACGGTCGTAGGACCGCGCGTGCGAAATGTGCGTCGTGCTCATGAGTGCCTCCTCTCGTGTTCGTCAACCTTGCAGGTTCAACGTAATCGGGAGGGGCAGCGCTACGCTTCGGCAGGACTCCCCAATTTTCGTTGGAAACGGCCATGGGTAGAACTACCCATTTCCGGGCTCATGGTTCCGTTCAGAGTATTTTGTGCTGGTACGCAAAAGCCGTCGCGGCGGCGCGCGTCGGCACATCGAGCTTGTCGAAGATGTTGCTCACATGGCGATCGACGGTCTTGACGCTCACGAAAAGCTCGCGCGCGATTGCCGCGTTCGTGTGCCCGCTCGCGATCAGGCGCAGGACCTCCAGCTCGCGGGCGGTGAGCCCGAATCGCGACTCTGAACCGGCTCGGGCGCCGGTGCGAGCCTCGATTCTGGCGAGGTCCGGGACCGCCCCCAGCTCTTCGAACACCGCCCGTGCCGCGTCTCGCTCCAACTCGGCGCCTTCATCATCCCCCAAAGCCTGTAACGCGTCCGCAATCGCGATGCGGATTCGCGCCGCGATGTATGGCGCGCCGACTTGCTGCCACGTGGCGAATGCCGCGCGCAGCGGCTGGAGTGCTTCGCGCCCAGCGCCAGCCGCAAGATGAACCGCGCCGCGCGCGTAAGCGGCCATCGCGTCGACGATCTCACTCTGCGTGCCCGCTGCTATCTCCGCGAGGTCGCGGGCGGCGGTCACGGCGCCATCATGATCGCCGACCGCGATCCGGATTTCGACGGCCGCTGGCAGATAGCGGGCCCGCGCGAGAGGATCGCGCGTAGCGCTGAGAACCTGACCGATTGCTGCCGCGGCCGTCTCGCCTTTGCCCTGTGCGAGCCGCAGCAGCGCAAGGCCGGGGTGTGGCTCGCGCCCGTGCTTGCTAGCCTCGCGATACGATTCCTCGGCCGCTTCGAAATCGCCGCGCAGCCGCAGCAACTCGCCGTGCTGGTAGCACACGCTTGCTGTGTCGCGTGGCAAGGTCTGGTGCCGGTTGGCGCGCCGGATTTCGTCCATGGCTTTCTGCCACGCGCCTTGGACGAGAAGGATCTCCGCACGGTAGGCCCGACAGCTGCCGTTGAACTCCACCAGGTCGGGCTGCGCGTTGCACCACTCCGCCAACGCAGCGCTCCATTCACGCGCGCGATCGATCGCATAGACGCGCTGGCAACAGCCGATGACGGCGCAGTACACGATTCCAGTGGCCACCGGTCCGAGCCGTCCGGTGCTTGCGGGCAGCATCGCCTCGTCCAGCAGCGCCAGCCCGACTTCGCGCTGCCCGAGTTCGATTCGCGCCTGACCTTCGATCGTCCGCGACAGGCTCGTCAGATCCGGGTCGCCGAAGCGTTCGGCGACCTCGGCCGCCCGCGAGGCCGCCTCGCAGGCGCCCGCCGCGTCTTTCTGTGACAACCGGCCAAGTCCTTGAGGCAACAGGAGATAGCCACGCTCGACGCAGTCCTCGCCGAGCCGCTCGAGGATTCGCTGCGAGGTCGCGATCCAACCGCTCGCACGGCCGACTTCGCCGAGGAACAGGAGCCGGAATCCGAGCCAGAACGCCGCGCGGGCGGCCCCGCGCAAGTCGCCAACATCGAGCTGATGGTTGTGGACCCGCTCGAACGTTGCGAGGAGGAGATCGTTCCGACCCAGGAGACCGTACGACCAGGCGAGCCGCTCGAGATCCTCGGGCGCCAAGGGACGCGCGCGATCGGCCTGGGCCAGACGCTCGCACGCCTCGCGCCAGCGACGCTCCGCGTAGGCCGTGCGTCCGGCCTCGAGATCGGACAGTGGGGCGTTGGAGTTCATCCCACTCCTCTCAGAGAACGAGCGATGCAGCCCTGGGGGTGATCCTACTCCACCCAGCTCGCGGTCACGCTCGCAGCAAGCCGGCGCAGGTAGCTGGCCGTTAAGGTCCAAGCCGGAATCGATCGAGCCCGTCTAACCGCTCTGCGTATGTCGTGCTGCTGACGTGCGTGTGCAGCGGTCTTCTGAACTGCTATTAAACAACGCGCGCGGGCTATCGGTTGAGGCGCAGTTCCATTCTGCCCGCACTATCGCCGAAGGCTTCGGCGCCCATGCTTTCCTGCGCATCATTTCAAAGGCTTGCTGGAAGAAGTCGATCTCAGGACTCCGAACGTTCGAGCGCTCCGTAACGGCGTCGCCGAATCGAGCAAGCGATACTCAGGAGAGCAGTGCGCGATCGGACATCATCGCCATCGACGGACCAAGGACGTCTCCGCATCATGGCTCTTGTATACAGTGGCAGCCGCCCGGGATCCGATGTCGTGCTGCGGTTGCGTGAGGGTTCGACCAATCACCCAATCGACATGCTGGTTTGTTTGCTGTGCCGCTTCCCTCGCGAGCGAGTGACCGTGTGGCCAGCTCGATGGCAGGCCATTGGAGGAAGTCTGGTGCTTTCGATTCTCCCTCCACTCCTCAAGGCGAGTCTTCAGCGCCCGCGGACCCACACAAACAGGTTTTCCTCGCGGCTGTCAGTTGACGATGTCGCGCGAATAGACCTGGGCGAGGTGTCTGCCCGAGTCACGCGTCAGGTTCGAGGCCTCCGATACGAACACGACATACCGTCCATCGCCCGCTGATCGCCGGGTCATAGCTCGCGCCGTTGCCGCGGCCGACAGATTCGGCGGAAGCCCCGCGTCATCGAGGTTCGGCGAACGATCGTCCGCCAGAGCCAGACCAGCGACACAGCTGACGACGACAGTACAGATCACGAGGCTGCCGACCATCTGCGCGATGCAGGGGCCCTGTCGAACTGCGATTCGCGGGTGTTTGCGACGGATCCACACGGCGGCTGCCTTTCAGCGCAGTGCCGCGCGTCTGCAAGACGGTGATGCTGCGCGCTAAGGAAAAACGGAGACGGGTGGAAAACGGCTCACGGACGCGAACGTCGCGACAATCCGGGCCGGCGGAGACGCCGAGCGGTAGAATGAGGGCCCACGGGACAGTCTGGTGGCTGCTGAAAATGATGTAACCGCGTTGCTCGTTGCATGGGGACAGGGCGATCGGGAGGCCGACAGCCGGTTGATGGCTACCGTCTACGACGATCTGCGACGGGTCGCGCGAAGACGGCTCCGAACCGAGCGGGCCGACCACTCACTGGCTCCGACTGCTCTCGTTCACGAGGCGTACCTGCGCCTCGTCGATCTGCGGCGGATGCGGTGGCAGAACCGCGCGCAGTTCTTCGCGATCGCCGCGCGCTTGATGCGGCAGATTCTGGTGGATCACGCGCGCGCGCATGCGGCGGCCAAACGCGGTGGGGTAGTCTGGAAGGTGCCGCTGTCGGACGACATCGGCACGACGATGCCGCGCGATGTCGATCTCCTCGATAAGGAAAGAACCTGAGGATGGCCCGCGAAGGACTGGATCGTGTGTTTGCCGTTTTCGATGCCGCGGTGGCGCTGCCGGAGGCGGAGCGCGACGCGTATGTGGCGAGCGAATGCGGAGATGACGTCCACCTGCGCGAAGAGGTGCGTTCGCTGCTCGCCGCGCACCACGAGGCAGACGGCTTTCTTTCGGGCCGACGGAGCCACGACAGAGAAAGCAGGCCTACGGTTGCGTTGATGGCTGCAGCAGAGGGGACCGCGACGTTCATCGGTCGGGAGTTCGGCGCGTACACGATCGTAAACCTCCTTGGCAGTGGCGGCATGGGCGATGTGTACCGCGCGCGCGACCGCCAACTCGATCGCGACGTTGCGATCAAGATCCTCCCACCGCTCTTCACCAAAGACACGGACCGGTTGGTCCGCTTCGAGCGCGAAGCAAGGACTCTCGCGGCCCTCAACCATCCACACATCGGCGCCATCTACGGCCTCGAGCGCGTCGACGGAGTGCCCGCCCTGGTACTTGAACTGGTCGACGGCCCGACGCTCGCCGAACGGCTGTTGCAAGGTCCGCTCACCGTCAAGAATGCCGTCGCAATCGCGATGCAGATCGCAGACGCCCTGCAGGTGGCGCATCGGCAGGGGATCATTCATCGCGATTTGAAGCCGGCCAACGTCAAGGTGACGACGTCTGGTTCCCTGAAGCTGCTCGATTTCGGATTGGCCAAAGTGATCGATCACAACGACACCAGATCAGCCTCCGGCACAATCGCTGCGTCGCCGACCACATCGAGGCCCGGGGCGATAATGGGTACCGCTGCCTACATGTCACCCGAGCAGGCACGAGGCGAACCCGTTGACGGGCGTTCCGATCTGTTCTCGCTCGGCGCGTTGTTGTACGAAATCGTGACTGGGCGGCCGGCCTTTAGCGGCGACACGGCGTCTGCCACCCTCCGAGCTATTCTCAACGACACGCCGTCCTCTCTACGCGCGTTCAATCCGCGTCTTCCCGCGGCGCTCGAAAACGTCGTCATGCGACTGTTAGCCAAGGACCGCGGTGCGCGGCATCAACAGGCATCGGCCGTTCGAATCGAGTTGCAGCGGGTGGCGAGCGAGTTGGACGACGGCGGTTCCTATCGTTGGCTCCGTGGCTGGCGTCGAACCGGTCGAGGAGCGGCGGCGATTATCCTGGTCGGTATCGCGATCTGGGCTGCGCGACGGCCGGCGCCCGGCGCGCTGGTCGAGCGCGAGTACACGCAGATCACACATTTCGCGGATTCCGCCACATCACCGGCAGTATCAAGCGATGGTCGCCTGCTCACGTTTATTCGTGGGGCGAGTACATTCCACGGGCGCGGGGAGATCTACGTCAAGGCGCTTCCAGATGGCGAGCCGATGCGGCTCACATCCGACGGCTTGGCGAAATTCAATCCCTTATTCTCGCCCGATAACTCGACGATCGCCTACACCACCGTCACGTCGCAGTTTGTGTGGGACACGTGGACCGTGCCGGTCGGTGGCGGCGAAGCCCGCCGGTGGCTGCAAAACGCATCCGGGTTGTCCTGGCTGCGCGACGGGGGCGTCATGTTCTCGGAGCAGACGGGCGGTCTTCACATGAGGATCACGACCGCCGGCGGGCAGCAAAATGCGGCGCGAGTGGTGTACTCACCGGCCGGCGAGTACGGGATGGCTCATCGATCGGCCATGTCACCGGACGGTGCATGGGTGCTCGTCGCCGAGATGGACAACCCCGTGTGGCAGCCCTCTCGGCTCGTGCCGACCGGCGGTCAAAGCGGTGGACGACGCGTCGGACCCGATGGGCAATGCACCTCCGCAGCGTGGTCACCTGACGGCAAGTGGATGTATTTCTCCTCGAACAGCACCGGTACCTTCCACCTCTGGCGACAACGGTTCCCGAACGGAGCACCCGAGCAGCTCACGCATGGACCGACCGAGGAAGAAGGCATTGCGCCGGATCCGGATGGACGATCAGTTTTGACTTCAGTTGGCACTCGGCATCAATCCATCTGGGTTCACGATGGACGAGGCGAGCGAGAAGTATCCCGAGAAGGGTACGCCTTCGTACCGACTAGCCCCAACGGCGGAACGTCACAGCCGCTCCCCGGGGACGGCCGCTCCGTGTTTTATCTGGTGCGCCAGGGTGCTGTCCGTTTTTCTGGCGGGGAAGACCGCGTCGGAGAACTTTGGGCGACCGATTTGGACACAGGTCGCCAACGTTCGATTCTACAGGGTCGACAGCTGCTCGCATATGACGTCTCGCGCGACGGCAGACAGCTCGTCTTCGCCGCATTAGACGAGCGCGGCACCTCTCACGTGTGGCTGACGCGACTGGATCGTCCCGATCCGCCTCGGCAGCTTGCGGAGTTCGAAGCGGACAGCCCTCGTTTCGACGCTGTGGGCGACATCTTCTGCCGCGGCACCGTCGCTGGCACCCGCTTCATCTATCGGCTGCGCGAAGGTCGCCCACCTGAAAGGGCGGTTCAGCAGCCGATACTGTTTTTCCAGACGACCTCCCCCGATGGCACTTGGTTGATCGTCAGGGCGCAAGCCGCCGGTCGGCAGGACGGCTACCAGGTCACGATGGCGTTTCCGACGGCCGGCGGTGCGTCCGTTCTGCTCTGCGACATCTGCGAGGTGGATTGGATGCCGAATGGCAGATCCCTCGTGATCAGGTTCATCCCCTCGGATCCAGCCGCGCCGGGCCGGACCTTCCTGGTGACACTCGAATCAGGCTCGATGCTTCCGCGATGGCCCGCGCACGGAATCCGCTCGCGTGACGATTTGAACCACCTGCGAGTCGCTCGAGAGGTCGAGGGTTGGATCTACCCATCCGACACCGGGTCCGCGTACGTGTTTGCGCGGGCTACGACGCAACGGAACATTCATCGCGTCCCGCTCCCGTAATCGCGAATCTGCCCTCAACAGGCTGCACCAAACCTTCATTTTCAGTTCTGATTTCCCGCAAGTAGCTGAAGGCCGGTGCGGTTACGCCGGTTCCAACAAACCGATTTCCGTCGAATGCCTTCCACGTCGAGTTCTTCAAGCTGGCCTGAGTGACGGTCGATCCGCGCGAGCGTGAAAACGTTGCGGCATACCGACGAGTAACGAGTCAACCGTTCGTCATGCGGCACACGCTTGGTCGCGGGCGCCCGACGACTGACGGCACAGATCGAGTGCGGCTTCCCGCCAATACGGATACTTGAACTTGAAACCATGCTCGAGCAATCTGGCAGGAACAACCCGTCGGCTCTTGAGAATGAGTTCGGTTTCCGTGCGCATGAACACAGCACCGATCTCGAGCATCCATTTCTGCGCAGGTAGGCCGAGTGGGACGCCACACGCCTCGCGAAGTACCTGCATGAACTCTCCGTTGGGTACGGGGTTAGGCGCCGCGATGTTCACGGCTCCTTCGATGTCATCGCGGTCGATCAACCACCGAACCGCAGCGATGAAGTCCTCGTAGTGAACCCACGACATGAACTGCCGTCCGTCACCTGCACTGCCGCCGAGGCCGTGGCGTACCAAGCCGAGGAGCGTGTCGAACACGCCTCCAGCGTCCGGACTCAAGTTCATGGCAGACCGAAGCGCAACCTTCCGAGTTCCATCGACAAACGCTTCTTCGAAGGCGCGCTCCCACGCCTGTGCGACGTCGATGCTGAATCGCCAGGTGTCTGGTACATCGGGTTCATGGCCACCGAGAATGCCTGAGTACTCGTCGTTCGGACGGTCGTACCGGTGCGCATAAATCGTCGCGGTGCTCGCCTGCAGCCACACGCGTGGCTTGTACGTCGCCGCCGCGATCGCCTGTCCAACGACACGTGTCGACAACACACGCGACTGCATGATCTCGTCTCGATTGGCGGCCGTGTAGCGGCAGTTGACGCTGCGACCGGCGAGGTTGAGGATGACGTCAGCGCCGTCGATTTCGCGTTGCCACTCGCCTAGGGTCGCGCCATCCCATGCGACGACTCGCCACAGACTGCGCTGCGGCTGTCGGCTGAGCACGACGACATCGTGGCCTCCGCGGTGAAACGCTCTCGCCAAGATCGTTCCGACCTGTCCGGACCCACCTGGAATGACGATCTTCATACGACTCTCCCCGTCACTCGACGAATCGGTCCCTGAATTCCGGCCGCGGCTCTTAGCAAAGATCTGGCTGTAACGCGTCCGGTAGTTTGCCAAAACGTAAAAGGACCTCGGTTCCGTGGGGTCGCCGCCGAAATCTTCAACCACCGCCCGGCCAGTTGCGCTTTGGAGCGAAGCAAAACTGAAAACGCAATGCCGATCGTGGCGGAGCAGGAACTCCACAAGGCGGCTACAGAGACCGCAGACGCCGTCATACAGGACCACGTGGGTCCCGCCTGACGGATATGCCGGTTGCGCTTCGGACTCAACCATGTTCTAATATTAATGAACATGTTCACTGAAAATGTCAAGCCGCGTAAGCGCGGGCGCCCGCCGGGACAATCGGCGCAAGGCGCGGCCGCGCGAGACCGCCTGTATCAGACCGCGATTCGAATGCTGAGCGAACGGGGCTACGAGGCCACGACGCTGCGGGAAATCGCGAAACGCGCGCACGTCAGTGTCGGGCTGCTGTATCGATATTTCCCGAGCAAGCGCGCGGTGATTATCGCTCTCTACGACGAGCTGTCGGCTGAATACGCGCGCCAGGCCGCGGCCATGCCTAGCGGCAAGTGGCGCGACCGGTTCATCTTCGCGCTGCAGACGAGTCTCGATGTACTCGCGCCGCACCGAGTCGCCCTCCGAGGGCTGATTCCGGTCTTGGTTGGCGATCCCGAAGAAGGCGTATTTGCCCGTGGAGCGGTGTTCTCACGTCTACGAGTGCAACGAGTCTTCGAAGAGGCGGTCATTGGTTCCGCGGACGCGCCGACGCGCACGCTGGCCGAAGCCATCGGCCGGCTGCTGTATCTGGTCCACCTGGCCGTACTTTTGTGGTGGCTTCTCGACAAGAGCTCGAAGCAACGGGCGACTACGGCGCTGGTCTCGCTCTTTCAACAAGTTCTGCCGTCTGCAGGTATGACCCTCCGGCTGCCGCCTGTTCGACGATTCGTCATTTCAGCTGACGAATTGCTGCGGGAAGCTTTGTTCAGCGACGTGTCTGACGAACGGAGCACTGACAAATGACTCAGTTCTCGCCGTCCGATTGGCCGCGATGGGCGCTGATGTGGACGATGGCCGTTGCCGTCTACGTTTGCTGCAAGTGGCTCACTTGGCGGCATGCGGCCGCTCGTCACGCCGCCTCCTGGAAAGATGCTGCGTACCTGCTCGGGTGGCCTGGGATGGACGCGACCGGTTTTCTCGGAGAACAACAGATCGGAGAGTGTTTGCACTGCCGATCGAGCGAGTGGTTCGGGGCATTCGGGAAGCTGGTCTTCGGTGCCACGATCCTGTTCGCGATCGCCAGGATGATTCCGCCTCAGCATCCCTACGTCGTCGGGTGGATCGGGATGATAGGAATTGTTCTGATCCTTCATTTCGGCGCCCTTCATCTGCTCTCATGCATGTGGCGCAGCGTCGGCCTACAAGCACACCCACTGATGAACCAGCCTTTGGCGTCGACGAGCCTCAGCGAATTCTGGGGTCGTCGCTGGAACACCGCGTTCCGGGACCTGACGTATCGCTTTCTTTTTCGACCTTGCGCAACGTGTCTCGGACCTCAGTGAGGAATTGTCGTCGGATTCCTGTTTAGCGGCGCGATCCACGATCTCGTGATCTCGGTCCCGGCTCGCGGCGGGTATGGCGGTCCGACAATTTTCTTTGCGATTCAAGGGCTCGCGATGGTGATTGAGGGTACCGCGTTTGGCCGTCACATTGGACTCGGTGCCGGTTGGTCCGGACGATTGTTCGCTGCCGCTGTGTTGGTCGCGCCAGTCGGCTTGCTGTTCCATCGTCCGTTCGTGGTCGGAGTGATCGTTCCGTTCATGCGTGCCTTGGGAGCAATCTGATGGACTCGACACTCGCACGCTTGATTTTTCTTGCAGGAGTCGGACAACTCAGCGTTCTGATTGCTTCTGCGCTCGTGCCGTTCCGTCTGAAGTGGCGCGGAGAACTGCAATGCCTTTCGCGCCTCCATCGACAGATGTATTGGGTATATGGCGGCTACATCGTGTTGTCGATCGTCGCATTTGCGGCGCTGAGCATCCTCAACTCGCGCGAGCTCGCCAGTGGAAGTGCCCTGGCGCGCGGTTTCTGCGCGTACGTGGCTGTGTTCTGGGGAATTCGCGTTGGACTCCAGGCCGTCTTCGATGTGAAGGATCACGTGACGACGTGGTGGCTCAAAGCCGGGTACTTTGTGGTGACGTTGATGTTTGCCGCATTGACGGTCGTTTATACCTGGGCGGCATTGAGCGTCGGCGGACGCGGTTGAACCCATTCCTCAAGCTTCCGTCGCTCGATCTTCTTGGACGCGACCTGCTCGTCGTCCCGGCTGGGCGGAATTTCCCGGCAGCGGCGTTCGGCGTTATGCTGCGAGCTTCGCAAGGTCGGCTGCGATCACCGCAAATGACGACTCTTTTATACGAGCGACTCGGTTCCGTGTTCTTCGCCCTCGGCTCGATTTTATTGGCTGGGTACGCGGCGCTCTTTGTCTTACTGCTGCCAATTCACGACGGCGATTTTGACTACGTTCGGGTCGTGACAAGCCCGCATTGGAGATCAATCGCGCTCATCGCATTTGTTGGAGTTGTGTCGCTGCTGACGGGGCTCGAAGCCGTCTACTCTAGAATCCGCGATTCCGCCGGAATTCTCGGAGCCACCGGGCTGGTGCTCACGAAGGTCGCACTGGTCCTTCAAGCATGCGTGCTCACATGGGAAATGCTGATGGACCCGGTCATCGCCGCTCATCCCGAGTCGGCCTTCCTGCTTAGAGAGGGATGGATCGTGAATGCGCCCTGGATGGTGGCCTTCCGCTGGGTCTTTCTGCTCACGATTCTGGGCGGAGCCCTGCTGTTTGGTCTTGCCGTGCTTCGCTCCAAGCAGTTCCCGATGCCCGCGATCGCGTTGCTCATCGCCGGCGCTGTGCTTTACGCCGTCGGGCCGAGGTTGTCGGTGTTCATCGCCATCAGTGGCGTCATGTTGTTCGCGATCGGTGGCCTATTGATCGGAGCAAGGCTCTGGCGAGCGACGGAAGCTTAGCAACCCCCCGCGTGAGCTGCTAACCACGGGGAGGGAGAAACGTCCAGCGTCCGAGCTCCAGGGCCGCCTTCATGCCACCGCGGGTTCGCTCGGAGCGCACGTCGTTATCGAACTGCGCGAAAGCTGCGAGCACGCCGCAGAAACGGGCGAATCCTCTTCGTCGCCGTTGCCGTCTTCGTTGGGGCGATAGTCGCTAGCATTGTTGTCCTCGCGTATGCCGCACGCGTTCGCAGCGGACATAGTGTGGTCGGCCGCGTCATCCGGCACCAGACGCCGCACTCCGTCACGACGCCTCTCGAAGATCTTTAAGCTGCTGCAACCAGGACGTGATGCGGTAGCCACATGAGTACATCTCGTGCAGAAGGAGGCACAAGGCGCTCGAGGGGGATTCTCGCCTGACTCGCGACAAAGCTCATTGAGTCCCGGATCGCGCGCAAACGCTGGCGGCGCGGTCGACCGTTCGCACCCGGCGCACGACAGCGCAGACAGACGAGGTGAGCACCATGCGTATCCGTACGATCCTTTCCGCGATCCTGTGTTCGGCCGTTCTTGGCGCCACGCTCGGCTGTTCGGGCCAGCCGACGGCTCCTTCAACTCTGGTTTCACCATCAACTGTCGGCATCACGAGTACGGTGCCGGGCGCGTCGCAACAGACGGCGGTATCGCCCTCACGATTCGGCGACCGCACACCAGGCGTCGTTTACGTGACGAGCCAGGGGCTGTACTACGACACGTTCGTGGTCAAAGACCCGTTGCCAATGAAAGGAGTGTTCCAGCTTCTGGTCGACGGCCAAACTGAATTCGGTCCTGGCCAACCGGGGTATCTGGGCGGACGATGGTGGGAAGACTCGAATGGAAACGGCATGCAGGACGCAGAGGATCACTTCTTCCTGTGTCCACTACTGCCTCCGGGACGGCCGACACCGTAACCAGATGTGCTCGGCGTGAGGCGCCACGGTGCGCAAGTGTCGTGCTGAGCAGGTCGTCAATCCAGGCCGATGAGGATACCTTCTACTCAGCATGGACATTCCCGGCGATGTGCGGGGGCGGGTGCCGTGGCGTAACGTGCCTGGATCACCGTCGTCGACATCTTGGCCGACGCACAGCTGCGCTCGGTGTTTCGCGCTCACATGTGCGATGGCGCTTATGTCAGCGCCGGCCGCCGCGCAAGACGAGGCACGCGCCTTCGCAGGTGCGCTGTTCGGCGTCTCCGCGCTGTCGGCGGACGCGCAGGCCGTGACCGCCGGCGCTGATGCCGCGGTATCGCTATACGACCCCGAGAACGGTTCGGCGCTGAACGTTTTCGGCGGAGTTCATGTTGCGCAATACTTTGCGATCCAGGTCAACTGGATGTGGAACCGGAACGACCTCACGCTGGTCTCCTCGTACACCTCGCCTCAAGCCGGCGGTTTTTATGAGCAGACCCGAGACAGTTCGCAACATGCGCTGGTCTTCGATGGCCTCATCTACTTCCGACGGCTGGACAGCTCGATTCGGCCGTACCTGGGAACGGGCCTGTCGGTTGTGCACTTCTCCAGCGAAGAGAGTGATTCCCGGGCGCAAGGCCTGAGTCCCCCCGTGGGAGTGATCACATCCACTCACATCGGTCTGCGTTCTCACGTCGGGATCGACTTCAGGCTGTGGCGTTATATCTCGTTCAGATACAGCTTCAGCGAAACAATCAGCGGTAACCCGATTGGTCCGTCGCTGACACCGCCTGGCCGGCGTCGGCTCATGAATTTTCAGAACCTCTTCGGATTCGTCAGCCGCTTCTAACCATTGTGGAACTCCGAGTATGGGCAACCCGGCCAGAAGATGGGTGCATGCGCCAGACGCTCGCCCAGTATTCGGGCATGGCAGATCCGGCAGGGATTTCCCGAGCGAGCGCTCGCTCCGATCGGCAGTACGGCGATCGCATGTTCGAACACGCACAGATGGCCGCCAGCGTCTTTCACGTCTCTCAAGTCGAGCAGTGGTCCCGATTGCGCCATGCTCGTCACCAGCGACGAATAGACCTTCGATTTCAGGTGACTAGGTGCCCGGTCTTCGCTGGCAATTCCGGTCGCGTCGGCCAGTTGTTGAAACCAGACCTCATCTGCCATCTGTCACTCCTTCAACCAGAGTTCCTTGAAGTTCGCGCGTGCGCGTGCGAGCAACCGCTCCACGCTCTTCTCGGTCGTGCCGATCGCGGTAGCGACATCTCGTGCGCTTCGCTGTTCCCAGTACCGCCATAACAAGATGAGCGCATAGCGTTCGGGCATGCGCTCCAGGACGCGTCGCGTCTTGGCGCCGGCGCGGGCTTTATCAATTCTTTCGTCGAGGGCGGTTTCATTTGCCGTCGGCTCGACGTCAATCGACTCCAAGTCGAGCGCAAGCGCCGTACGCAGCCGCTGTCGATAGATGTCCTCGATCTTGTGGCGCGCGATGGCGACCAGCCACGTCCGCAGCGACGACTGGCCCTCGAATGCCGCAAGACCTTTGAGCGCCGCCAGAAAGACGTCCTGCACCACGTCATCGACCAGATCTGCGTGTGGCGAGAGTCGATGGCGAGCATACGCGTATACGGCGTCGATATGAGCAGCGACGAGCCGCGCAGCGGCCTTCCGATCTTTTCGGAGGACGGACGCAATCAGGTCGCGTTCGTCGTCGCTCTTGTCAGACAGAGATGTAGCAACGTTAACGGGTCGTGCGGGCGCACCCGATGCTCGCGAATCCACACCGTCATTGTCGCCAAAGAGGGCTCGTTCCCCCTCAGACATGCGAGGACGGCAAAACAACTCCAATGACCACGTGAACGAACCGTAGACACCAACCGATGCAGTTGCCAGGCGGCGGTTCCGATCGTGTCCGCACCGAGACGCGCGTCACGATGACGGATCAAATGCCGGCCCGAAATTCCGGCGGTACTGGGCAATGTTCGCCCGGCATCGTCCTGATTCGGCGCGTCATGCGAGGCCTGCTGAAGACGATGTCGAACGCCGCCGTTCAGGTCCACCAGCCTTCGCTCAACCGACGCTTTCTTTGGTCAGTGTGCCGGTCTGCATCATGTCCCTGAAGCCTCCGGCGCGCCAGAGGACAGCATTGCTCATCTGCGAGATTTTCCACTGCCCGTCCGACTGCATCAGCGTCGCGTGTATGACTCCGCCCGCTACGAAAAAGTTGTCCGGCTTGTTGGCATCGGCTTTACTGCCTTGCCACATATGCATGGCGACGACATTGGCACGGACGTTCGCCGTGCTGCCGTCGAGAAAAATGTCGTGACCGGCGACGAAGTGTTGCGAACCTTCAAAACGGGTGAAGCTTTTCTCGTGGCTGGCACTGATTTGTTCGGGCCCGATTATTGACGCGCCGTTGGGACGCGTTACTTGTGCCTGAGGCGTGAAGATGGCGGCGAAATGCTTGGCGTCAAAATTCTTCTCATCAAGTGCGCGAAAGTAGCTGTTCACTATCCTCGCGATTTCAGATTTGTTGATTAGTTCGGTGATCCTGTCCTGATCCATGGCTAGTCCTTTTTCTGCTCGCGGAGGATCTCCTCGACTTCGCTCTTGAAGTTCGCGATCGCGATGCGCAACTGTTTTATGGTTTCCGTATCGCTCGTGCCTCTCTCGCGCAGTTTGCCGAACACGAAATGCGTCATATAGCCCATTTCCCGCATCAGTTCGCTGTAGCGGCCCATGTCGCCAAAGCGTTGACGCAGATGTTCGCGCATATCCGAAAACTTGTCTTTGTTCGCTTTGAGCTCCTGCTTGCCGTCTTTGGTGATCGAGTAGATTTTTTTGCCGCTCTCCTCTGAGCTCGTCACGAAGTCCTGATCCTCGAGCTCCTGCAGAATCGGGTACACCGATCCGGCGCTCGGGGAATAGAACCCGTGAAATTTCTCCTCGATCGCCTTGATGACGTCGTAGCCGTGCCGCGGCTGCTCCTTGATCACTTCAAGGATGATCATATTGAGGTGGCCGCGCATCAACCGTTCTCGGCCGAAGCCGCGGCCCCTGCCGAATCCCATTCCGAACGGAAACCCTTGGTTGTTATGTGAGTCGAACATACTATTTTTACGATATTATCCGATATATCGCTATAGTACGCCCGATCGTTGGAATGTCAAGCACCATTGAGATGATTGGCCGATCGAGCGCCAGCAACCCGAGCGGAGCGTGATATAGGAGTGTCCAATGGAATCACGTCACTTGAAACGTACGACCACTTCCTTCGCGGTCGTCATCGTGCTTCTTCTCTGTGGGTCTGGCATGCCAACCGGCGCGCAGGCGATCGCGTCTGGCAGGCTGCTGGTCCTGTCGAAGGGCGCCCTCACGTTGTCAGTTATCGATCCGGTGACGTTGCAAGTCATCGGCAAGGCGCCGTCCGGACCGGATCCGCATGAAGTGGCGGCGACACCAGACGGCCGGACCGCCTACATCTCCAACTACGGCGCTGGTCGCGGCGGTTACAACACCCTGACCGTCGTCGATCTCGTCAACTTCACAGCCAAGCCACCGATCGATCTCGGTCCGCTTCGTGGTCCGCACGGAATGTTCGCAGCCGGCGGAAAGATTTACTTTACGGCGGAAGTGGCGAAGTCAATCGGGCGCGTTGATCCAACCACGAACAAAGTCGATTGGGCGATCGGCACCGGTCAGGACATCTCGCACATGGTGGTGGTCGCTCCGGATTTGAAGCGGTTGTTCACCGTCAACGTCCAGTCCGCGAGCGCGAGCATCATCGAACGCACGGTGGGTCGTGCCGGGCGCTTCGCGCCGGCCGCAGACGATGACTGGACGATTACGTCGGTGAGAGTCGGTGAGCCGACCGACGACTTCGAGGGGTTTGACGTCTCGCCGGACGGTCGCGAACTTTGGACCGCCAGTCCGCGCGGCAAGATCGCGATCGTCGATCTCGCAAATAAGAAGCTCACGCAGGCACTTGAATTGCCGGTTGTCGTCGGCGCGAATCGCGTCAAGTTCACACCCGATGGCAAGCGCGTGCTGGTATCGAAGCTGTCCGGGGCTGCCGCGGCGACGGGTCACATCATCGTGTTCGACGCCGCGAGTCGCACGGAAGTCAAACGCATCGATGCGGGTGGCGGCGTTGGCGGCATGGTGATGCAGCCAGATGGCGCGCGCGCATTCGGTTCGTCGCGCACCGGAGTGGTGGTCATCGACTTGAAGACACTCGACGTCGTCGGTCGCATCGATGTCGGACCGAACCCCGACGGCGTGACGTGGACCGTTCGTCCGTAGTTGTGGCGTCCGGCTTTACCCGGAAGTCCGGTCCGCAGAGACTTCCGCCTGAAGGCGGAAGCCACGCAGAAACCAGATTGAGATTTAGCAGCCGGAAACCAGGAGGACTTGTGAACCGCGCATTATTGCTGTGTGTTCTGTCGGGCGTGTTCGGTGTCTCGGTGTTCACAGTTATCGGTCAGCAGCCACAGGCGCCGGCAGCAGAAGCCGCGCCTGTTATCGTTGACCCGCCCGACAAACCAACGTGGGCGTATGCCGTCGCCTCGGGCGCGGGGATTGCGGGCGGGCCGCGCGGCGCTCGCGCAGGCGTCAACTCGCCTGCCGCGACGGTCCAGCCCGGTGGCAGACAAGGACGCGGCGCACCAGATCCGACGCCCCGCTCAATGCCGGGATCGAAGCTCACGTTCACGACCGTGGAGGTCCGCAACGCGTTTGCGCCGGCCGACTGGTTTCCGGAGGATCACCCGGCGATGCCCGACATCGTCGCTCACGGCCATCAGCCTGACGTCCGAGCGTGCGCGTTTTGCCACATGCCGAATGGAAAAGGACGACCCGAGAACGGGCCCGTCGCCGGCTTGCCGAAGGGCTACATCGTCCAGCAGTTGCTCGATTTCAAGAGCGGCGCGCGGAAAACCGCCGAACTGCGCAAACCGAATGACATGGGCAATCTCGCGCCCTTCCTGACCGACAAGGACATTGACGACGCGGCGGCGTACTTTTCGTCGATGGCGTGGACTCAATGGATTCGGGTCGTTGAAACCGACAGCGTCAAAAAGACGCGCGTCGCCGGGCAGATGTATCACCTCGTCGATGACGGCACGACCGAGCCAATCGGTGTTCGGATTGTCGAAGCGCCTGAGGATGAGTCCCTGGAAGCGCTCCGTGCGCCACGTTCAGGGTTCGTCGCTTACGTGCCGACTGGCGCAATAAAGAAAGGAGAGGAGCTCGTCACGACTGGAGGCGGCGGCAAAACGACACCGTGCGGGGTCTGTCACGGACCCGATCTGCGCGGGGTCGCGACGATACCGGGCCTCGCGAACCGGTCGCCGAGTTACCTTGGCCGCCAGCTTTGGGATTTCAAGTCCGGTGCTCGCAACGGTTCGATGGCGGCGCTCATGAAGCCGGTCGTCGAGAAGTTGACGAATGAAGATATCGTCAACATCCTCGCGTACACAGCATCGAGAAAACCCTAACCAACCGAAACATCGCCCTCACCTTGGCTATTGGTGTTGACAGTCGACAGCAAGACACGATAGTGTCGATTGTCGACACCAATGGGCCTCCGCGACCTGAACCTCCGCATTCGCGCATTGATCGCTCCCAATCGGGTCGAACAGGATCTGCAGGACGAGCTCTCGTTTCACATCGAGAGCGAAGCCAGGAAGTTGATCGATCAGGGCATCCCCCCGGATCTGGCGCGGGCGAGGGCACGAGCGCGTTTCGGGTCGACCGCAGGTGTTGCCGACGAATGCCGTGACCAGCGCGGAATCGGATTCGTCGACAACACAATCCGTGACGTTCGGTTCGCGCTGCGCTCGTTCAGGCGCGCGCCGCTGACCGCCTTCACGATCGTGACGACCGTCGCAATCGGACTCGGCGTCGTGGCGGTCCTGTTTACCATTCTGAATCGGTTCTTGTTTCGCGTTGACGCGGTCCCCGATATCAGCGAGATGTGCGGGGTCGAACGGTCGCGGCTGGCGAACGGCGATCCATCGCCATTCACGCGCCCGGCGTTCGAGGCTTTGCGCAGGGAGACCAGTGTCTTCACTGACGCCTATGCCGCTGTGCCCGACATCGACCTGCGCGTCGATGGCCGGATGATGGCGGCGACGCTCGTCACCGGCAATTTCTTCGACGTCGTCCGTGTCAATCCGGTGATGGGACGTGCCCTCGCTCCCGGCGATGACGAGTCAGGTGGCAATCGGGTCATCGTCCTGAGCGACAAAGGGTGGAACCGCCATTTCAAGCGCGATCCGAACGTGCTGGGACGGACCGTGCTCGTCGGCGGCACACCCTTCGAGATCATTGGCGTGATGCCGGCAGGCTTCCGCGGTCTCGAGGTCTCGGCCCCTGACTTCTGGGCGCCACTCGCGCAGCTGGCGCAGTTCCTGCCAGCCCATCGCGGTCGTGAAGACAGCGCCGGCGTGAGCATCATCGGCCGTCTCAAACCTGGCCTGTCGATGGCGGGCGCACGCGCGCAGATTGCGGCGTGGGACTCGAACCGGCAGGGTGCCACCATCGATGGCCGAGCCGGGACCATCGTGCTGGTGCCGAGGCGGGGCACACTTCCACAACCGATGGAAGCCGTTGCCGTCTTCACGCCGTTACTTTTTGCCTTCGGATTGATCCTGATGATTGGCTGCGCCAACGTCGCCAACCTGCTGCTGGCGCGCGGCGTGGCGCGTCAACGTGAGATCGGCATTCGGTTATCGCTCGGAGCCTCGCGGCGACGCATCATTCGCCAGCTCATGACCGAGAGCTGGCTACTGGCGCTGGCAGCGGCCGGCGGCGGCTATCTCCTCTCGCGGATAGCGCTTGGAAGCATCGTCTATTGGGCGACGCGGACAATGCCGGTGGACCTCGGTGATCCCAATCTCGACATCGCCGTACCCGCCGCTGACTGGCGCGTCGCCGTATTTCTGATCATCGCCGCCATGGCCGCCACCGCCTTTTTCGCGTTGATGCCCGCGCTGCAGGCCACGCGGGTCGAGCCGGTGCGAACGCTGCGAGGCGAGTTGGTCAAGAACGCACGTCCCGGCCGCGCCCGCAATGTACTGATCGGGATCCAGGTCTTCGCCTCGGCGCTGTTGCTGATCTGCTCGGCCATCTTCCTGCGAAGCGCCATCGCTTCGTCGCGATTCGATCCCGGCTTCCGCACGGTTGACACGATGATCATCCAGATCGTCAACGAGCCGAAGCGCGCGGCGATGGTCCAGACGATCGCGTCCGAGCCGGCGGTTACCACCTATGCCGCCGTTCGGCCCGGCATGCTCGCTTGGCCGGACGCAGGCTTTGCGGTGGTCGGCGCCAGCAGGACCGCAGTCCTCTACAAGTTCGTCTCGCCCGAGTACTTCGAGGTGTTCGACATTCCGATTGTGCGCGGCCGATCGTTTACGACAGCGGAACGTGATGGCGAGCATCCGGTCGTCATCGTCTCGGAATCGATCGCGCGAAAGCTGTGGCCAAACGGCAACGGCGTCGGGGAAACGTTCCGGCTCGAACCGGATCTCGATTCCGACGCGCGGCCTGTCGAAGGGCCGAAGGACGAATCACCGATGCCGCCGCGCCTGGTCACGGTTGTGGGCGTGTCGCGCGACGTCGCGGGGTTTCGGATCATCGATACCAAGGAAGCCGGCGTCTTCCTGCCGATCAGCGTCAACGCGGCGAAGACGTTCGTCGTGGCGCGCGTCAAGGGCGATTCCGCGCTCGTCCACCGTACGCTCGTCGATCGCCTAACCAGAGTCGATCCGAACATGGGCATGATCGCGACCATGCGCACGCTGGCAAGGCTCGAGACGTTCTTCCTGCAGATCGCGTTCTGGGTGTCGCTCGTGCTCGGCGGCCTCGCGCTGTCGCTGACCGTGTCCGGGCTCTTCAGTGTGTTGTCGTATCTCGTCGAGCAGCGAACCAGAGAGATCGGCGTACGCATGGCGCTCGGCGCTTCGTCTCAGAATGTAACGCGGTTAATCCTGGCGCAGACTGCGCGCCCAGTCGTCTACGGCCTTCTGGCCGGAGTTGGACTCGCCGCATCAGTGGCCACAATCTTGATCGCGATGCCCGCGGGGGCGACGATAAATGAGATCGTTCACGTCACCGATCCGATTGCATATGTGGCGAGTCTGCTCGTGATCGTAGCCGCTTGCCTGCTCGCCGCGTGGCTCCCCGCCACTCGCGCCGCCCGCCTCGATCCGATGCAGACGCTGAGGCAGGAATGACCATCCTTCGCTCGCGCTTCACGCGAGCTTCGGATGGCAGCCGCGCGTGAGGACCGAGTCACCCGTCGTGTCGAAAGGCGATGCGCACGCCAATCTCGCGGCGGCCTAATGTCGGAATCGCTCCTGAAATGCGCGCAATCGCTCGACCGTCAAGCCCGGCTGGCGAACGAAATCGAGCACGTCGCGCTCGGCGCGGCGGATGCGGTCCGCTTCATCGGCGATCTTTGCCGCAATCTCCGCTGGGATGGTCAATAGTCCATTCACGTCTCCATGCAGCAGATCACCGGGGTTCACGCGGAGTCCAGCAACCGTGACCGGCACATTAACGTCGCAGATCAGCGGATAGCCATGTGACACGACAAAGCCGGGACAGAAATACTGAAAGCCACCGAGTGTCCTGACCTCTTCGACATCGCGCAGACCACCATCACAGACGCAGCCGACGGCGCCCAATGCTTTCGCCGTCGTCGCCATCACCTCGCCCATGTGACACGAGCGGCTGGGATCGCTACCTATGTCCTTGATGACAATCACCGCTGGCTTTGGCGCTGCTTCGAGAACTTCCCACAATCTGATGAGACCGCGGTCGCCTGCCCGCGACGCCGTCGTCGTGTCGCCGGTGCACGTGACCGCATAGCCAATCGTCGTTCCGATACTGGGAAACGCGCAGCGCAGCTCCCAACTTGCGTAGCCTTCGACTAGTGAACGAACGTTGAATTGTTCGATCGCATTCGAAACCGTGGGACTGTCGATGTGGCGCAGGGTCTCGAGCTGTTCAGCAGTCAAACGGGACACATGACCTCCATGAAGAATCAACGCGTTTGGCGGATTCGGGCAGCAGGTTCATGATATGCCGGTCGCTGCTAGCTTTTCGCTGCCCGCTGCTCGCTACTCGCTGCTCGCGTCTGAACTCGAGCGCGGCGCAAAGCAAGAAGCGAGGAGCGAGAAGCGAGAAGCGACGAGCCGAACATTATGACGACTACACCGCAGCTGAATGCGTATCTGAGCTTCAAGGGTGACTGCGAGGCCGCTTTCCGCGCCTACGCGCAGTGTTTCGGAGGAACGGTCGGCGACCTGTTTCGATATGGCGGATCGCCCATCGCGGATCAGGTCCCGCCCGATTGGGCGGACAAGGTCATGCACGGAAGCGTGACGATCTGCGACCAGGTTCTGATGGGGGCTGACACGGCGCCCGCGCAGTACGAAGCGCCCCGCGGAATTTCACTCGCGCTGCACATCAAGGGCGTGGCCGAGGCCGAGAGGATCTTCTCTGCGTTGGCGGTTGACGGCACGAACGTCGTGCCGATGGAGAAGACGTTCTGGGCCGAGCGTTTCGGCGTGGTTGTCGATCGATTCGGGATCACCTGGTCGATTAACTGCGAGGCCTAGTCTGTTCGTTGCGCATCTGAACCCGGGGAGCGAGAAGCGAGAACCGCCTGAGATGACTTCGCGAAAGTACAGCGGCTTGTTCCTGGCTGTAGTAATCGTTCTAGCCCCGCCGTCTGTGATCGCCCACCGCCAAGCCCTGCCTGTTCACCGTAGCCTTGGCGAAGGTGGGTCGCTGATCGATCTCACGCACGCCACGATCGTCACACCATCCATACTGACTGTTCCCGAGCGAACCGCAGCACGCGTACTGGTCGAAGAGATAGAAAAGCGCACGGCGGTTCGCTTGCCGGTAGCGTCACAATGGCCGGCTGATACGGTACCCGTCATCGCGATCGGACCACTCGCAACAGCTTCAGGGTGGGCGGCGGGCGGACTGCGTAACGTGGCACCTGCCAGCGCGCCCGGCGCCGAAGGATATCGAATCATCGTCAGCGCTGTCGGGCGTGCCGCACCAACCGTGCTCGTCCTCGGAGCCGACCCGCGCGGAGTCCTGTTCGGCGCGGGCAGGTTGCTGCGCGAACTGCGCATGACCCGCGGCTCGGTACAGGTGTCGGCGACCTTCTCGATCGTTTCGACACCACAGGTTGCGCTGCGAGGCCATCAGCTTGGCTACCGGCCGAAAACGAACTCCTATGACGCGTGGGACGTGCCGATGTGGGAGCAATACATCCGCGACCTCGCGATCTTCGGCACCAACGCGATCGAGCTGATCCCTCCGCGGTCGGACGACGCGGCGGACAGCCCACACTTCCCGCTTCCTCAGATGCAGATGATGGTCGAGATGTCGCGCATCGCAGACGAATACGGGCAGGACGTCTGGGTCTGGTACCCCGCGCTCGACACGGACTACGGGGATCCGAAGCAGGTCGATTTCGCACTTGAAGAGTGGGCAGGCGTTCTGTCCAAACTACCTCGCGTCGACGCGGTTTTCGTGCCGGGCGGCGATCCCGGTCACACGGAACCGCGGCACCTGATGGCGCTGCTGGAAAAGCAGACCGCGAACCTGCACCGATACCATCCGAAGCTTCAGATGTGGATGTCGCCGCAGGGTTTTACCAAGGAGTGGATGGATCAGTTCTACGGGATTCTGCAGACGGAACCCGCGTGGCTCACCGGCGTCGTCTTCGGACCTCAGGTCCGCGATAGCTTGCCCGTGCTGCGCGCGAGAGTGCCAAAGCGATATCGCCTCCGCCACTATCCGGACATCACGCACAGCCTTCGCTCTCAGTACCCGGTACCGGACTGGGACGTCGCACACGCACTCACGTCGCAACGCGAGCAGATCAATCCGCGGCCGATCGACGAAGCGGTAATCTTCCGCGCCGCGCAGCCATACGCAAGCGACTTCATCACCTACTCGGAGGGATGCAATGACGATGTGAACAAGGTGGTGTGGAGTGCGCTCGGATGGGATCCGAAGAGCGATGTGCTGCAGATTCTGCGCGAGTACAGCCGTTACTTCCTGGGACCCGCTTACACGGAGTCGTTTGCACAAAGCCTGCTGGCGCTCGAGCGCAACTGGAAGGGCCCGCTGGCGACAAATACATCTGTCTATACGACGCTGGAGCATTTCCAGGCAATGGAGCGCGCCGCATCACCGGCGGACTTGCGTAACTGGCGCTTTCAACAGGCGCTGTACCGCGCCTACTATGACGCGCACGTGCGCAGCAGGCTGCTGCGCGAGACGGCGATTGAAGAGCGGGCGCTCGATCGGCTGCGCGTCGCGAACAACGGCGAATCGCGAGACGCGCTGACGGAAGCCGCGCGCATTCTGGACGAAGCGCAAGTTCGGCCTTCCCCCGAGTGGCATCAGCGAGTCTACGTTCTCGCCGAGGCGCTGTTTCAAAGCATTCGGCAGCAGCTGAGCGTCGACCGGTATAGTGCGATCGCGGTCGGCCGCGGCGCCACGCTCGACAGCTTCGAGACGCCACTGAACAACAAAGGATGGCTCCTCGCACGTTTCGCCGAAGCGGCAGCGCTAGCAAGCGAAGCAGAAAGACTCGCGGCCATCGAACGCATCGTCCATTGGACTGATCCTGGCGTCGGCGGCTTTTACGATGATCTCGGCAATCCCTCGCAGCAGCCGCATCTCGTGAAGGGTCTGCCGTACGAGGAGGATCCGCAACGCTTCAAGTCCACGCTGACAGGCTTCGGCTACGCGCCCGACTGGCGGCTGTCATGGATGACGCACGCCGAATCGTTTTGGGATACGCCGTTGCAGATGCATTACTCCGGACTGGATCGGACGGCGCGCTATCGTCTGCGTGTGGTCTATGCGGGCGATGTGTTCAGCGCCAACGGTCTGATACGGCTCGTCGCGAACGACACCCACGAGATCCATCCGCTCATGAAGAAGGAGTCGCCAATCAAGCCGCTGGAGTTCGACGTGCCGGTGGAGGCGACGCGCGGCGGTGAGCTGACGCTGACGTTCACCGGCCCGCCGGGAACCGGCAGTTCCGGCCGCGGCAATCAGATCGCCGAAGTGTGGCTGTTGCGGAAGTGATGAAGGAGTCGTCACTCCCCGCTATTGCTCACAAAGGCAATCATCCGTCCGTCGGGCGACCACGACGGCACGTTGATTGTTCCCTGTCCGCCGTAGACATACGCGATAACTTTCGGCATGCCGCCATCGACGGGCATTAACCGTAAGTACACGCATTTGTAGTACGGATGGTCCGTCGGATCGATCCCTTTTGGAAAGCTGATGAACGCGATCGATTGTCCGTCGGGTGAGATGTGCGGGAACCAGTTGTTCAGATCGTCATTGGTGATCTGTTCGGGGTTCTTCCCGTCCGCCGTCATTCGCCAGATCTGCATCGTCGCGCCGCCGCGGATCGAGTTGAAGTAGATGTACTTTCCATCCGGGCTGTACTCGGGGCCGTCGTCCAGACCGGGCGTGTCGGTCAGCCTGATCTCGGTTCCGCTGCCATCCGACGCAATCCTGTAGATGTCGAATTCCTTGTTCCGCCCACCGGTGTAGACGAGCCACTTGCCATCGGGCGACCAGCCGTGAAGATACGAAGGCGTCAGCGGCGTAATGCGCTTCGGCGTCCCACCGCCTGTCGCCACGGTGTAGATCGCCGACCCGCTACCGGCGCCGTCGCTGATCCCGAGCATCATGCCATCGAACGAAAGCACATGATCGTTGTTGGCGCGATTCAGAGTGGCGGTCGCGATCGGCCCGGCCTGCCGCGTCGTGAGATCGAAGCGGAACAGCCGGCCGCGCGTTTCGCCGCGTCCGCTGCTGTTGTAGATCAGCGCGCTGCCATCGTGCGTCCAGTTCGGCGCCTCGAAGGGTTGCTGGGATCGGTGGATCGCCAGACGGCGACCGGTCTGCACCTCGAGCAGCTCCAGCACGCTGCCGATGTAGTCGCGATACGGAACGAAATCCGCCTTTGCCGGGTGGATGATGCGAACATTGCTGAACACCGCGCGCTCGACGACGTCGGGATTGTGCGAGCAGAGGGCAAGGCCGACGAATACCTCGTCTCCAAGATCGATGTTCGAGACCTCGGTGTCGACGAACGGCTCGCCAAACTTCGCCGCCGAAAAGATGAACGTCGAGCCGCGGCGCTCCAGTTGGAGGACGTCCGCGCCTTTGATGGCTGCCTGTTTCTCTTCGGTGATGGCTCCTTTGCTCCGCCGGAACTGCAGCGACGTCAGCCCGTCGCCGTGGACGACTCCATCAGCGTAGGCGGCATCATGGTCCTGACTCGATCGAACGATCAGGCCCGCCTTACGATGGGCTTCCACTCCTTTGCCAATAAACTGCACGCGCGTCTGAAGGATGAAATCACCCGTCAGGCGCTTCCACACGAAGTGGAATTCGTCGCGCTGCGCCCACATGTTCGTACCTGCAGCAGCGATCGTGTACTCCTGCGACACCGGGTTGTATGCCGCCGAGCCCGCGATCTTGGGTGCGCCGATGTCGCCGTGGCCATAAAAATCGCCGATCGGGATCGATTGTGCGTCGGAGAAAACAGAGGCTCCGGCGACGACCACTACCAGAGTCGGAAGAACTCTTTGTAAACGCATGACTTCGACCAGAGTGTAGCGCAGACCCAGCGTTCCGAAGGTGAGATACTTGCTCACCACATGTCGCCTGGCCGATGTCATTCGTAAAGAACCATGCTCTCGCAATAATTCTTGCGGCTGCCTTCAGCCAAGCGGTCGCGCTGTCCCAATCACCGCTGCCACAGACGCAGACGAGCGCCTCCAGCAATCCCGCCGCTGTACGTGACTGGGAAAACCGCCTGCTGGCCAAGGACCCGAAGGTGCGCGCGACCGCCAAAGACGCGCTGGTCCGAGGCGCGCAACGTTCGCTACCTTTGCTGAGACGATTCCTCGACCCTCAGCACGAAGATCTGCATGCGGTGACGTTTGAAATCATCCAGCGGATCGGTCCACCTGCCATTCCGCTGCTCGTGGATCTGCTGCGGAATGAGTCCGACTCGATCCGGCGGAGCGCCGTTGATGAATTGATCGATCTGGCACCGCATACAGAATGGATTCAACCGGCATTGAGACGGGCACTGAGAGACGAGGATTCGACGGTCGCGGGGGATGCGGCACGCGCCCTGGGCGCTCTCGGCAAGAGGGCCAGCGCTTCGGTCGGCGCTCTCGTCGATACTCTTTCGCACGAGGATCCATACGTCCGTATTTACGCGGCGGAGGCCTTGGCATCGATCGGTCCGACCGCGGCGAGGGCGACAGGCGCCCTGGCAGAAGCCCTGAGCGATCCGATTCCCGGCGTTCGATGGGCGGCGTGTGAGGCCCTCGCAAGCATCGGCCCGGCTGCACAATCTGCAGTGCCGCAGTTAATCGAAGCTCTCGACGATGAATTCCTCTACGTGCGCATCTTCGCCACCGGAGCTCTGGGAAGCATCGGACCGACGGCACAGTCGGCGCGAGAGGCGCTGACGACGGCAGCAAACGATCCCAGATTGCGCGACGAAGCAACGTGGGCATTGAGTCGAATCGCTGGAGATCATTTGTTAGACGACGCGAACGAGCGACAGCGAGTGAGCGTGGCGAGCGGCGCCGGGCGTGGGGCCCCCGCTAGCGAGCCAGTCGGGGAGTCCGAGGAGCGAAGCCGCTCGGTTAAGAATGCCAGTCCGCCCCTCGACTGGGATACGACGACTGGTCGCAACATCGTCTGGAGTGTCGAGTTGGGAAACGAAACGTATGGTCGTCCCGTGGTTGCCGGCGATGTGGTCTATGTCGGCACCGACAACGCCAGACACATGAACCCCGCTTACCAGGAAGACGCGGGCGTGCTCATGGCGTTTCAAGCGAAGGAGGGCAAATTCCTTTGGCAGGACGTGACGCCGCGAGTGGAGCGAGGTCTGCGAGAGTTTCTGCTTCCTTCGACGACAAGCGCGCCATATGTGGAGGGAGATCGTTTGTACTATGTCACCTCCGAGTGCCAACTCCGTAGTCTCGATACACAGGGTTCCCGCATATGGGAGTTGGACATGTGCGGCCGCCTGGGTGTGTTTCCGCATGAAGCCACCAATAGCGAAGTGTTGCCGGTGAGCGATCTGCTGATCGTCTCTACTTCGAACGGCCGGAATGAAGGCCACACGCGCGTGCCATCGCCGCGCGCCCCGAGTCTGATCGCGGTGGACAAGCGGTCGGGCGATGTGGTCTGGCGCGCCATTGGCGCGGGCGCGCACGTGCTGCACGGACAGTGGTCCAGTCCTGTGGCGGCCAACGTCAATGGGCGCATACAGGTCCTCTTCGGCGGAGGAGATGGCTGGCTGCGTTCCTACGACGCCGCGTCGGGTCACGAAGTCTGGCGATTTGACGGCAATCCGAAGGACGCGCGATGGCTTCCGCGCCCCGGCGTCCTCTCACGAAGCGCCATCATCGCGTCACCGGTTTTCGCCGACGGCCGCGTCTTCGTGGCGATGGGACAGAGTCCTGGGCACGGCAACGGCCCCTCGATGATTTATGCGATCAGTCCTAACGGCCAGGGAGACGTCACCGCGAGCAGGATTCTGTGGACTTCACGCGAGGTCGGACGTGTGGTGGGAACGCCTATTGTAAAAGACGGTCTGCTATACGTTGGCGACCTGGGCGGAACGATTCATTGCCTGGACGCGGCCACCGGCGCGCACGTCTGGAAGCACGAGACGAACGACGCGATTTGGGGAAGCCTCCTGGTCGCCGGCGATCGGCTTTACGTTGGGAACGTTGGAGGCACCATGACTGTGCTTCGCGCCGGACGCCGAAAGCAATTGCTGGGGCAGATTGAGATGGACGCGCCGATCTATTCGCCGCCCGCGGTAATCGGCGACGAGCTTTATCTGACCACCGCGATCCGGTTGTATCGCATCGCAGCAAAGCCTTGATGTTGCACACGCGCGTACGCTCTCATCACCTCTATGCGTCGAGCCAGTGATCGACTACGATCAGATCGTCAGCGAGAGGTTGCATGAAGAGACGGCTGACCTGGACACTCGCCGCCATCATCGGTGTGCTTGGCGCCACCGTCACGACCGGGTATGCCCAGCGGATCTGGGCCGGCTACTACGGTCGTACGCCTCCGAAGTTTCCCACCGCTACGACCTTCGACGGCAACTTCCACTTCTGCCGCGTGATGTTCTCGAGCGACCACCGCGAGAAACAGGGCTGGAGCACCGATTATCCTGGTGCCGACATCAACTTGAGCGTGCGGCTTTCGGAATTGACCAAGATCCGCGTGACGCTCACACACGATGAGGAAGGCGGTGAAGGCCAGATTCCCGACACGGTCGTCGTCCGCTTGACCGACGATGCGCTGTTTCAGTGCCCATTCGCATTGATGGAAGATGCAGGGACCGCGCGCTTCAGTGACAGCGAAATACAGAGGCTCCGCGCATATTTACTGAAGGGCGGCTTTCTGTTCGTCTCGGATTACCACGGCGTCCTTGCGCAGGAACAATTCGACGAAGAGATCAGGCGCGTGTTGCCAGCGGACCGGTATCCGTTCGTCGAACTCACGCCACCCGACCACGACCATCCGCTGTGGCACACGATGTTCACGGTATCGCGGCTGCCCCAGATCGCGTCGATTCAAACATGGCGCCGAACCGGCGGCAGCACGATCGAGCGCTGGAACACCGAGGCGGCTCCCCCTGACGCGCGCGGAATCGCTGACGCGCACGGACGGCTCATGGTCCTCATGATCCACAACTCCGATATCCCTGACCCGTGGGAACGTGAAGGCGAGGACACCGACTACTTCTTCAGGTTCTCGCCGGACGCGTACGCCGTGGGAATCGACATCGTGCTGTACGCGATGACGCACTGACCGGCTACGTCTCCGGAATCGGCTCACCGGAGGAGTTTCGTTCGAGATTTTTACCGGACGACGAGTACCAGTTGCTGGCGGACGGCAAACCCGTCGCGGCCGTATGCGGTGAGCTGGTAGGTTGTCGTGCGCGGTGGCCGAACGCGCACACACGTCAGTGAACTGGCGGGATTGACCTCGCCGACGCCGGGATCGACGCGCGCATGTAAGGCGCCGCTGAGGGCGTAACAAAGCGCGGTTGCCCTGCCGGTGACGATCGAGCCAGGACGTGGACTGAAGATGAGGATGTTGGCCCTCTCCGCGATCGCGGCGCGAGACGGCAAATCTTCCGTCCCAACACGCACGAGTACTGTCTGGCGCGCACGGTCCCCAGTTTCAGATTCTGCGGTCAGGGTGTACGTGGTCGTTTCAGATGGTCTGGTCTGAACACAGTCTGATTGCAGACCCCGAACCTCACCGATGTCAGGATCGATGCGGGCCCGAGTACCATTCGCGACTTCGTAGCACAGGCCGAGCGATTCGCCTGGAGTGATCTGATCGGGAAAGGCGGAAAAGCGCAGGACCCTCGGTCGAGATGCGGGTCGCACGGTTTGGGGCGGCGTTGCAATCGCGACCTCGGTTTCTGCGATCTCTCCCGGGGGTTCGAGTCCGATATTGGCGAGCTTCAGGGAGCTCCATGACCATCCGCCGTGCGCGGCCCAATATGCGAACCCTCCGATAATGACGAACACTAAGGCCGTCACCGGTAACGCCAGCGATGTCTTTTTGACCACCACGGCAGGCGCCCGCTGGGTCTGTTCTCGAATCGGCAGTGAATCGATCTCGAACCGAACTTCGGGCGCAGGCGCCGCTTCTTCGCGGACGTCAACCGACACGGGCGGCACTGTGACGGGCGCCACTCTCACCGGCGGTACTGTTACCGGCGGCAGGACGAAACTCAGATTCCGCCGGCTGGCGGCAGTCGCGTCATCGTCGTCCATCGTCTCGCGCAGCCTGAGCGCCTGAGTCAGTAGCGTCCGCGCCGTCGCTGGCTCACCGAGACACAACGCACGAGTACCGGTCTCGTGAAGCGCCCACGCTTCTGCAGATCGATCTCCGATCGCCTTTGCGGCGGCCAGGCAGCGTTCCAGCACAATCGCCCATGCGCCCCAGCGCGCGCCGACGACGAGCGCGCACTCGAGAAGCTGACCAAGTCGAAGAACCTCTCCGCAGCGTCGCATCTCAGCGGCGTGGTACTGGACGCGCAACAGCGCTTCGTACTCCTCCAGCAGTGTCTTCTCATTGCGTCGATGACGTTCGGCCCACGCAGTGAAGTAGGTGATCGCGCGATTTACCCAGGGATTCAAATCTTCAGTTTGACGGAGCCGGTCGCTGACTCCGTGCACCAGTCGGAAACGCGCGTCGCTTCGAGCAACCAGACCGCGGTGCGCAAGCATCGCCATCGATGGCTCGAGGTCCGTGACTTCGGCGAGACCTGACACGTGGTGAAGTTGCAGCGGCACGGTGGGAAGTGCAGCCATCGCTAACAAAACGCGCCGCTGCTTCTCGTCGAGCGATGCCATCACTTCCGTGAGGAGGTGTTCCGGCGCGAGGTCGCGCGCCAGTTGCTCGATTGCCACTCCCTGGTCACGAACAATGGCCGCCACCTGGCGAATTCGAAGCGGTTGCCCTTCAAGACTTGCGCATAAAGCCGCCGCTGCCGATCGTTCAGAGACATTCAACGTGCGGCCGACCTCGCGTTCGAGGAGTAGCGCCGCATCGCCGCCGGGCAATCCTCGGATGACAACCGCGCGTACTCCGCTCCCCTGGCGCGGCTCTCGAGTGACGATTGCAAACGCGGATCGCGGAGCGACGTCGAGCACGTGATCCAACTCCTCCTGCGGCAGATCGACATCGTCGAGAAGGATCAGCGCCTGCGTCTCCTGAAGAGCGCGGCGAATTTGCGTTTCTGTGGGCTTGAAAACGTCGCTGCTTTCGTAGAAAGCTTCGAAGATGAGCTGTCGAAGATCGGCCGACGAGTGATGCCGCGCGACGAGGTAGACGACGCCGTCTACGAAGGCGGCGGCTCCCGAATGATGCGCGAGTTGACGCAGGAATGCCGTTTTGCCGACACCGGGATCGCCACTGACGCCAATGGACAGGCCGACGTCAACCGCCGAGAGAGCCTCGGTCAATTCATCGTGACGATCCAACAGGCCTCGGGCCACACCTGGACTCACGAGAATCGGCCTGGCTCGGGGATGAATGTGTGACCGCTCGGTTGACGTCTGTTCGACGACGCCACCGCAGGATGCGCCGATGTGCAGGATGTAGCGGCCGACGGCTACCTGGCCGCCGATGGAACCGTACAGAGAACGGCCATCCGGGTCTGCGTTCCGGTCGCCGTCAGGAACGTCCGACTCGTGATCAAGCCGGTCCAGATTCAGCTTGATGACCATGCACGCCGTGTTGAAGATGGAAACGTACGGGTGAGATCATACGATTACCCGCGAACAAGTTGAAGCTCCAAGGCGTCGAAACCACTGAGCTCATCCATAATTGGCTGCGACATGATGTTTTTCGAGAACTCTATTCACGACATCCTCTACGCCGTGCGTGGATTCAAGCGCGCTCCCCTGGTCGCGATCACCGTCGTCGCAACCGTGGCACTCGGCCTCGGCCTCGTGACCGTCGCATTCACGCTTCTCAACACGTTTCTCTTTGGCGTTGACGAGGTTCCAGGCGTGCACGAGATCTACGCGGTGGAACGACCGCGAACCTCGAATGGGGACCGCCCCCCTCTCACGCGCGCCGAGTTCGACGGGGTTCGTCGTGAAACGAACGTCTTTGCCGATGTATTTGCGCAGGTGTCGGACGTCGATAGCCGCGTGGACGGGCGCCCGATCTTCGGCACGTTCGCCACCGGCAACATCTTCCAGGTGCTCGGCGTGCGCGCTGCAATCGGACGCCCGCTAACGCCCGCCGACGACGAACGATCCACGGGACATGCGGTCGTGGTGCTCAGCCACCGTGGATGGGATCGGCTGTTTGCGCGCGACCCGGCGATTCTCGGTCGCGGCCTGGTTGTGAACGGCATTACGTTCGAGATTGTTGGCGTGATGCCGGATGGATTTCGCGGTCTCGCCGCCGGTGCACCGGACGATTACTGGGCACCGCTCTCGATGCTCGGAGAAGTGCGCCCGGTTCATCGCGGCCATGAAGCAAGCATCCCGGTCAACATCATCGGACGTCTGAAACCGGGCATGTCGCGACAGACGGCGCTCACAGGACTCGCCGTCTGGGATGCGCGCCAATCGGACCGCACCCCGGTCGACCGCGGCAAGCCTAAGATCACACTTGTCCAAAAGTGGGGTACCGTCGATCAACCCCGTGAAGCGGTGCTTGTGACTGCTCCGCTCTTCTGTGCGTTCGGTCTTATTCTGCTCATCGGCTGCGCGAACGTCGCGAACCTTCTCCTCGCCAGAGGGGTCGCGCGTCAACGCGAGATTGGCGTGCGGCTCTCTCTCGGTGCGACGCGTCGCCGTATCGTCCGTCAGCTCTTGAGCGAGAGCCTGCTCCTGGCTCTCATCGCCGCCGCAGCCGGCTTCGCGATTTCGCGCCTGGTTCTCCAGGCGATCCTCAACGCGATGGTGAGCAGCATGCCGCCAGAAATCGGCGATATCCGATTGCTGGTCCCGGACGCGGACTGGCGCGTGTTGCTGTTTCTCGTGATCGGCGCCGCTGTCTCGACGATCGGGTTCGCACTTGTTCCCGCGCTCCAAAGCACACGCGTCGAACCGTTGAGAACGATGCGCGGCGAGTTGCTGGGAGATGCACGGCCAGGGCGAGCGCGGAATGTTTTAATCGGGCTGCAGGTGGCCGCGTCAGCATTGCTGCTGATCTCGGCGGGCGTGTTCTTGAGAAGCGCACTGACGGCAACCATCGACGATCCTGGCATGCGAATCTCCGACACGGTCATCATCCCGATTGTGAACGAGCAGAACCGCAGCGCAGTGCTGCAAGCGGTGGCGACTGATCCGAATGTCGGCGAGGTCGCCGCAACATGGCCGATCGCAGTCGACGGACCCGCGGCACCATCGACGCGGGCAGAAGCAGGTGGCGCAAAAACAACCGTCGCGTACACGTTCGTGTCGCCCGAGTACTTCAGCGTCCTCGACATCGCGATCCTGCGCGGCCGTGCGTTCACGTCAGCCGAGCGTGCGCCGAATCTCTCGCTCGCGATTGTGTCCGAAACAACGGCGCGTGCGCTGTGGCCGAGTGCTGACGCGATCGGGCAGGTCATCCATCTCGATCCAAATGCCAGAACTGACGCCGGTCAGGCCGAGGAACCGCAACTCGACTCACGAACGTTTACGGTGATCGGTGTTGCGCGAGACGTGGGCGGGTTCCGAATCGCGCCGTTTACAAAAGCGGTCGTCTATGTGCCAACGAGTGCGGCGATGGCGCACACCGCCCTCATCGCGCGCGTCCATGGCGATCCGGAAGTCGCACGGCAGACGCTCTTGAATAGATTGACGACGATCGAAGCCAACAGCCAGATAGGAACCATGCTGTGGGTGACCAGGATGGAAACCTATTTCCTGCAGCTCGGGTTCTGGTTCACCGTTGTCCTCGGAGGGCTGGCGCTGACGCTGACACTGTCAGGTCTGTTCGGTGTGCTGTCGTACCTGGTCGAGCAACGCACCAAGGAGATTGGTGTGCGCATGGCGCTCGGTGCGACGATGCAAGATGTCGCCAGGCTGGTTGTTACACAATCGATCCCGCCAGTCGGCCTCGGGCTCGTGATCGGTGGTGGTTCGGCCGCCGCATTGGCGGCGTTGCTGCTCGCGATGCCAGGTGCCGCCGGCATTGGCACGATTGTTCACGTCCTCGATCCCGTCGCCTACGCCGTGAGTGCGTTCATCATCGTCGCGGCATGCCTGATGGCTGCCGCTATTCCTGCCGCGCGCGCCGCCCGGCTCGATCCAACGGTTGCGCTCCGACAGGAATAGACAACAGCGTTCACTGCCACACTGCGATCCTGCTCTAGGAGATTACGACAGAAACGGGAGACACGTCAGGACAACATGACAACCTCAGCACCTGATCTCGTCGTTCTCTATGAACATCCCGAGTGGCAGAAGCCGTTGTTCGCCGCGCTCGAACGGCGTGGCGTTAACTACGCCCGTTTCAATGTCACGAGTGCGGCATTCAGCAACCACGATGTGCCTGCGGCACAGCTTTACTTCAATCAAGCGAGCCCAAGCGCCTACATCCGGGGCAACGCCCGCGCGGTTCCGCTCGCCCTTGCTTACATGCGATCACTCCAGCGTCAGGGGTCGCGTGTGCTCAATGGCGCCGACGTGTTCGCGCTCGAGCTCAGTAAGAGCGCTCAGGCGACGCTCTTGCGTACGCTCGGCATCGACACGCCATACTCGATCACATTCAACGACGTCGGTGCCTTGCGTCGCTACGCACCTCAGGACTTAAAGTGGCCGGCACTGCTGAAGCCCGATCAAGGCGGCAGCGGCGCGCGCATCCAGGTAGTGTCCTCATGGGAGGAGATCGAAGCGATCTTCGCCACTGACCCGAACGTCTGGCTGCCGGACAACCTGTTTCTGCTGCAGGAATTTCTGCCGCACCATCCTGACGAGGGAATCGTTCGGATGGAGTTCCTGGGCGGTGAGTTGTTGTACGCGATGCGGGTAAAAACGCACGGGCGCTTCAATCTCTGTCCGTCACCCGTCTGCAATCCCGATAGCGGCGAAGGGCTGTGTGAACGGCCGGATGAACCACCGTCCCCTGCGCCTCCGGTAGAGTTTCATCCGTACCTCGACGTTCCACCGGAAGCCGTGGAGACCGGAAAGCGGATCGTTCGCGCGGCGGGCCTCGATGTCGGTGGCATCGAGTACCTCGAGACTGAAGACGGGCGACGCGTGTTTTACGACATCAATGCCAACTCGAACCTGAGGCCATCGGTCGCTGGCGCGTGGGGTTTTGATCCATTCGATCGCGTGGTCGATTATCTTGTGCAACAGCTCGTCGCCGCGTGACGGTGCGATTGACACATATCGATAGCGGGACTAATGTGATGGTGTGCGCTGAAAGGGCGCCTGCGGGTTCGCGCGAAGGGCCAAGCCCACCGTCATAATTGTTCCACCAACGGCAACGAACCGCCGTGCTGCCTGTCTGCGAACCACAGGATTGATGCATGGAGGTTGTATGCCGTCACGCGAACTCCCCGCTCATCCAAATCTTCAACAGCTGAAGAAGCAGGCAAAGTCGTTGCTTGCCGAGGCAAAGGCGCGCGATGAAGAAGCGCTGCGTCGATTTGCCGTTCTCCCCTCGCTGGCAGGTCAGTCTCTCGATCACATCGGCGCCGCCGACCTGGCGCTGCACGATGCGCAGTCGGTGGTGGCGCGCGAGCACGGATTCGTCTCCTGGAACGCGCTGCGCGAAGAAGTCGAGGCGCGCACGCTCTCGTTCGAGACGGCGATCGACGAGTTCATCCGCTGTGCGACTGGCGGCGCGACCGGCCGCGCAGAACGGCTGCTTGCTCTCCATCCTCGCATTGCCTCCGCGACGCTGCACACGGCGCTCGTTCTTGGCGACGCCGCGTCGGTCGAAGAGCGGCTGAGAGATCATTCGGAGATCGCTCTCAAACCTGGCGGGCCGCAGAATTGGGAGCCATTGCTCTACGTGTGCCACACCTCGATGCACAGGAGCGACCCGGCACGTCTCGAGGGCCTCGTCGCAATTGCCCGTCGTCTGTGCGCGCTCGGCGCAAATCCCAATGCGGAGTACCACTGGAACTGGCACCCCGAACTTCCGCGCACGGCATTGTGGGCCGCGGTCTGCACGATCGGACACCTGCCGCTTGCTGAAGTACTTCTGCAAGCAGGAGCGAACCCCACGGACGGTGTCACCGGTCATATTGCGGGCGGCGGCGGCAACCTCGACGCGCTTGAACTGCTGCATCGTTTTGGCCTGAACGTCAATGGCATTCCGGGCGGTGTGCCGCCACTCGTTCACATGATGCTGTGGACCGACAATCCATCCGGTCCCTATTGGCTGCTCGAGCACGGCGCCGACCCGAACCTTGCGTGGGGAAACGACGGCGAAGCGCCGCTGCACGTTGCAGCGCGCCGCTGGAACGTCGCGATGGTGGAACGTCTCGTCGATCACGGCGCCGATGTGTCACTCCGCCGCGGCGACGGCGCGACGCCCCATAAGGTCGCGGCGCTTCATGGCAACCCGGAGATCGGCGCGTGGCTGCTCGCGCATGGTGCAGTTGACGAGCTCTCGCCGCTCGAACATTTCATCGCGGCATGCGCACGGGCCGATCGGGTCGCGGCCGAAGCTATTCTCGCGGCCCACCCCGGTCTCCGCTCCGAGCTTCGACCCGAACATCACGTCATGCTGCACCGTCCCGCCGAAAGCGGCAACGCTGAGGTTCTCGAGACGATGTTGTCGTGCGGGTTCGAGACTGAAGCGAAAGACAAGGACAATGTGACCCCGCTGCATCGTGCGTCGATGGGCGGCCACGTGGAGGCCGTACGAGTGCTGTTGAAGCACGGGGCGGACGTGAACGCGGTCGATGGAATGTTCTCGGCGTCACCCCTGGTGTGGGCGGTCGAAGGCCGGAGGAACTCGAAGCACCGCGGAGCCGATCATGTCGGTGTCGCGCGGCTGTTGATCGCTGGAGGCGTGCCACTCGAGTGGATCCCGCCGGAAGGCGCGCCGGATATCGAGAGTACGCTGGAAGGGTTAGCCCAGCTTCGGCGCGACGCGGGTGTATAAAAAGGGAAAAGGCAAAAGGGAAGCAGAGAGAATCGCGATGACCGAACTCGACAGAGCCCGTGATCTGCTCGAACGCGCAGAACAAGCGGCCATGAGTGGGAACTTCGCCTCGGCCGACGATCTGTTGAAGGAGGCGGCCCGCGTTCAACAACAACAACTGGGTCCCAGCCACCCCGATTTAGCAAACACGCTGACCAATCGTGCCATCATCGCGGAAAAAACAGGGCGCGCCGCCGAGGCCGAAGCGCTTTATCGCCGAGCGGCAGCCATCGCGGCGGCGGCGCTCCCTCTCAACGATCCGATGGTCGTGGAAAGTCGGCAGAACCTCGAAGACTTCTGTCGCGTGCACGGCGTGCCGATCGTTGTACCGAAGGCGGTCACGGCCACCCAAGACACCCCCGTTGAGGTCGCGGCCGTCGCTCCCGAAGTTCCGCCGGAACCACCGCGGCCGGCGGCCCCTACTGCTACTCAACCGTCGCGCTCGCTCGCATGGCTTGCTGCGGCGTTCGTTGTCCTGGCTATCGTGCTTCTCGTCTGGCGTCCGTGGTCGTCTCGCGAAACGTCAACACAAGTGAAAACGCCCGAGCCGAAAACGGAGCAGCCGGCCGAGTCGGTACCACGAACGACGACCGCACCGCCCGGGAACTCCGCTACCGAGCGAAAGGAACCCCCGAAGCCAACCGTCCGGGATCGCGAGCGTCCAGTCACGACTCCCACGCCACCTGCACCGGGCGCCGTCACGCTCGCTGTCGTAGAGGTATGCCGCGGCTTCTCGACCAGCGGCAGTAAGTGGCGGTGCGACCCGGTGGGTAGTTCTGTCAGGCCAGGCCCGATCGTCCTCTACACGCGCGTCAAGTCACCGCGCGACACAGCTGTGGTGCATCGCTGGTATCACGGAACCACGCTGCGTCAATCCGTGAAGCTCGCGATTCGCGGGAATGCCACCGAGGGCTATCGCACCTACAGCCGGCAGACGGTGAATGACGGCGACTGGCGAGTGGAGGTCAGGAGCGCCGACGGCGCCCTGCTCCACGAGCAGCGCTTCGTCGTGCGATGAGCTTCTGCCACGAGCGATCGATTGCGGCAGTCGGCGAATGACGATACGCTCGCGTTGATGTCCCAAACAATCTCACGTCGACAATTTCTTCAGACCGCTGGTGCAACGGCGGCTGTTGCTCCATTTCTGTCGGTCCGTCCGGCTGCCGCCGCTTCAACAGTGCGGCACGCCGGTATCGGCGCCTCCGGGCAGGCGCTTAGCGACTTGTTGGCATTCGCAAAACATCCGGCGTTCGATCTCGTCGCCGTGGCAGATGTCGATCTCGGACGCTTCGACCGGGTCCAGGAGCGCTTCCCGAAGGTGCGGGTCTATCAGGACTGGCGCGAGTTGCTCAAGAAAGAGCGCAAGAACATCGGCTCGGTGAACGTGTCGACGCCGGACCACATGCACTGCCTCATCGCACTCCAGGCAATGAAGCACGGAAAGGCAGTCTACGTGCAGAAGCCACTCTGCAACACGCTTCGGGAGACGCGCATGCTGACTGAGTACGCGCGGCGCAAGGGACTGACGACGCAAATGGGAATTCAGGTGTCCTCGAGTCGTGTTCAGCGATACGGCGAGGCGCTCGTCCGAAGCGGGATCGTCGGTAAGATTCGCGAGGTGCATACGTTCTCGAACAAGAGCTGGGGGGACGACAAGCCCATTCCAGAACAGACTGATCCCGTCCCAGCTCCATTCAACTGGGATGAGTGGCTTGGCGTGAGCGCCGAGCGGCCGTTCAAACGCGCCGTGTATCACCCGTCACAATGGCGCCGCCGCGTCGGGTTTGGCACCGGCACGCTCGGGGACATGGGCTGCCATATCTACAGTCCGCCGTATCGCGCGCTCAAGCTGACGTGGCCGATCGCTGTCACGGCATCTGGTCCGGCACCCACCGCAGAGAGTTGGGCCACCAGGGCTCGTGTCAAGCTGACGTATCCAGGCACTGAGTACACCGCCAACGAGACCGTGGACGTGTGGTGGTACGACGGTGGCGAGCTGCCGCCCGATGCGATTCGCGAACCGATCGGCACGCGCTTTCCCGAACAGGGCAGCGTTGTCGTCGGCACCGACGGCATGATCGTGTTGCCTCATATGACGGCGGACCCGTTCGTCCTGCCCGACTCGAAGATGGCGTCGCTGCCAACGTTCGACCTGGCGGATCGGGACCACTATGCTGAGTTCCTGGACGTGATCCTCGGTGGCGGGAAGGAGAAGTGCTCGGCCAACTTCGACTACGCGGGCCCGCTAACTGAATCAGTGATCATCGGTAACGTCGCGGCCCGCTTCCCTGGCGAGACACTGAAATTCGACGGCCGGGCGCTCGCGTTTCCCGACAAGCACGAGGCGAACCAGTACCTGACGCGCAGCTTCCGGGATGGCTGGAAACCCAAGGACTGAGATCGAGCGAAAGTCCACACTAGTGCATTACAAGCTGCGCAGAAACGCGATCAGTGTCTGCTTCTCATCCGGCGAGAGGTCGAGTCCAAAAGGGTGACCTGGGATCGCGCGTTTCTGCACTGCGAAAGGATTCCAGCCGCGGGGCTGATACTCAGGACTTTCACGCGCGGGATCGAACATTTCCTCGAGACTGGCCAAGGCGCCGTCGTGCATCAACCGTGAGCGATACCACACGCCGCGCAAAGAGGGAATCTTATAAAAGCCCGTACCCTTTCGTGTCGACACGGCCAATCCCGGATCGGTCCTCGCCGACGCATGCAGTACGTCGGATCTATTGGGATGATTCGCTGGCATCCGGTAGCCGACGGCAAGCGTGAGGCCACCAGTGGTGTAGTTGGGCGGCCGATGGCATCGCACGCATCCCTCGCGGTGAAAGATTCGTTCACCGCGAATGACGACGTCCGGTGACGCCGAGTTCGGATTCCGAGGCGGTTCCAGCGACATGACATACATACCAATCGCATACAGCACTTCGTCCGCGTAACGGAATGGAATCGATCGCTGGGTCTCAGGGCGCATGTGGTATGGACCGAACTCCATAGCGTCAGCTCCGGTCACAAGGGCAGCGTACCGCGCGATATCCTCCGGTCCGCGCAGTTTGTGCGTGCCGGTCGCATCAAGGTATCGACTGTAATGCGTCGTGTGGAGATCGGGGACCTTGGTGCCGTAAAAAGGACTCCCGTTCGTCCGCGTGAAGGCGCCGCCGCCGTTTCCCAGAACGAGAGCGCCCAGAGCCGTGAAATCCGTGCTCGTGCGGAGACGCTCGACGCGCTCGTCGCGAGCCCACGGCGTCGTCGTCGACCGCCACAGGAATTCTCCCGGCGAAAGACCACGGAACGAGCGCACGGTGGCGCGCTGCCGCAAGGCGGTGATGAGCGCCCGAGGACGACTGTAACTACGCTCCCCGGGTCCAGGCGGACCGGCGAACCACACACTCTTGTCTTCGCGTGTATGCCGATGACAGGTCGCACATTCATTGAGCGTGAGCTGAAGGCCACGCTCGGTAACGACCCAGCGAACGTCGAGGAGGCTCCCGTCCGGGAGTGTGTCGACGTCTTTGAATGTCGCGACATCACGCGCAAGCTTGAGCAGCTCGGGGTCAGTCGTCCTGGCGAATACGGAGTCAATCTCTCGAAACGCGCGTTGGCCGGCGGAGATCCAATCGTGAGAATTGTGAATGGAAGACGTGTCTACTAGCGGCGCCGGTTTTTGCCTGTGGAGCCACTCCCAATATCCCGAGGGCTCTTTGTCCGGTGGGTACACGGGATACGTGCGGACGTTGTCTGCAGCGACGTTGTAGTACTCCTCCGATGTGTAATGACCGGGCCGAACGTTGAGCGCGCCCACTGGTGTAGCCCACGTCTTGAAAGCTTTTTCATCCCAGATTCGGGGAACTCGAACCGCAGACAGACCACTCGAGCCGGCGATGGAGAGGACAGTGACGATCGCGAAAATCCGCTGGCTGACCGCATTCATCGTTCCTCCTCGCTGGACGTGGGCTCAGAGGCGGCATGGCCCTTTATGAAGGAATGCGGGAAGCGTCGCGAGAAAGTATCAGGCGGGCTATTCGAGCTTGACGCCGCTCATCTCGGCATGAAGCCAGGCGCGGGCAAAATTCCAGTCGCGGATCACCGTAAGACGGGATACACCAAGTGCTTCGGCGGTCTCGTCGATCGAGAGACCGCCGAAAAACCGCAGCTCGACGACGTCGCTCTTTCGCTTACTGATTGATGCGAGACGCTGCATCGCCAAATCGAGTGCGATGAACTGTTCGTTTTGGGCAGCCGAGAATGGTATCGCGTCGTCGAGCGGCTGGATGGTTCGATCACCACCGCGCTTTTTGTAGGCGTGAGCGCGTGCGTGATCCACCAGGATCTGACGCATGATTCGCGCGCACATCCCAAAAAAATGTGCACGGCTCCGCCACTCTGCTTTTTCCCAATGGACTAACTTCAAGTAGGCCTCATTCACGATCGCGCCGGTTTGCAGCGTATGGTCTGGACGTTCCCGCCGGATATACCTGTGAGCGAGCCGGTTCAGTTCGGGAAAAACAAGCCGCCAGAGTTCCTCCTTGGCAGACTCGCTTCCACCAGTCCACGCGTGGAGCAGGGCAGTGACGTTGGAGCGCAACGGCGTGGCCATGACGGGCTGATTAGGTGAGCCTACTACTACTCGGAGTCGGAGCCCGGCCTTTTGTCACCGGTGACTTGCACGAAGACGAGAGTGGTGCCAAGCTGCCATTCGTAAAGCCAGCGCCTGGCGAACGAGCGCGCGAGTGAGCCCACGTGAGCGGAGCGGGGATTGCGGGCCCCGCGAGCGAGCGTGGCGGGGCCGAGGGGCGAAGACCCTCGGAGTAAATATGGGACGCTGGGAAGACATCGAAAACGTCTACCACATCGCACGCAGCCTCCCAGCCGAGGACCGAACACGTTTTCTCGCCGAACAGCGCGAACTCGATACCGGCATGCGCCGCACGGTGGAGTCGCTGCTTGTAGTCGATACCGCTCCCAACGGCTTCTTAGACGAAATGGCGGTCACCCTCGGGGCTCAGTGGACGTCGGAGGCACTCGGCATTTCGTCCCGCCAATCAATCGGCTCGTACGACATCCTCGAACGTATCGATTCGGGTGGCATGGCAGACGTTTACCGCGGCCGTGATCCTGTGTTGAAGCGCGATGTTGCGCTGAAAGTTCTGCCGCCGCGCTTCATGGTCGATCCCGATCGACTCGCCAGGTTCAAGCGCGAAGCGGAAATATTGGCGGCACTAAATCACCCTAACATTGCGTCGATCTATGGGTTCGAAGAATCAGGCGGTGTTCACGCGCTCGTGTTGGAGCTGGTGGATGGACCAACCCTCGCCGATCGAATTGCCGACGGACCGATTCCAATCAATGACGCGAAATCGATCGCACGACAACTTGTGGACGCGCTTGAAGCCGCTCATGAACGTGGCGTCATTCACCGCGATTTGAAACCGGGCAACATCAAAGTACGCGCAGATGGCACAGTGAAGGTGTTGGACTTTGGGTTGGCGAAAGCGCTCGATCCAGCGATGTTGGCCGGAGACGAGACGACCCGGTCGCCAACGGTGACCAGTTCCGACGCGATCCGCATGGGTATTGTTCTCGGCACGGCCGCCTACATGAGCCCTGAACAGGCGAAGGGCCGTCCCGCGGACAAGCGCAGCGATGTGTGGGCCCTCGGATGCGTCCTGTACGAGATGCTGACTGGAACTCGCGCGTTTCGAGGCGAGAACGTCAGTGACACGCTGGCCAGTGTCCTTCGTGACCCGCCTGACTGGACCGCCTGGCCCGACAACGTGCCAGCGAGTTTGCGTGCCCTCGTCGAAGGATGTCTCCAAAAAGATCCGAAAAATCGCATAGCGGATATTTCGACGGCTCGCTTCGTCTTGAACGAGGGTCGAATTCCGTACGCGTCGATTCCGGCGCGGCCGTTTGGCATGCGTCAATCGGTCTGGAAGACCGCGGCCCTGGTCACTGTGGTCGCCTCCATCGCCGGTTTCGTCGGATGGACAATCCGGCCACGTGAGAGTCACTCGGGGACTCTTACGCGGTTTTCGATCACCTTGCCCGAAGACCAGCGACTCCAAGGTCGTCCTGCACTGGGGATTTCGCCCGCCGGAACCGATCTCGTGTACTCGGTAGCGAACCGGTTGTATCTCCGATCGATGTCCGACGTCGAGGCGCGGCCGATTGCAGGAACAGACGGTGAACGCATAACCAGTCCGGTCTTCTCGCCTGACGGCCGATCGATCGCGTTCTGGTCGGGCGGCGAGAGGGCGCTCAAGAAGGTCGCGGTGAGCGGTGGAACCGCCGTTACCATCTGTCAGTCCGACGGTCCGGTGGGAATCACCTGGGACCCAAGCGGGATCGTGTTTGGTCAATCACAGCGAGGGATCTTTCGCGTGTCGGCTGAGGGTGGAGCGCCGGAGATGATCGTCAAGGCGCAATCGAATGAAGCTGTTTATGCCCCCCAGGTGCTTCCCGATGGACGCGGCATCTTGTTCACGGCCGCCTCCGGTGCGTTTCTGGATGCGCCGCGGCTGGTTGTACAGACATCTTCCGCGGAGCGAAAGACGCTCGTCGAGGGCGCCAGCGATGGTCGATTTCTAGCCTCGGGCCACATCGTCTACGCCATTGGCGGCAGATTGTTCGCCGTCTCATTCGATTTGCCCAGACTCGAGGTGACCAGCGAGCCGGTTCAGATCATCGAAGGCGTTGCAAGGACCGCGTTGACTGCGACGGGCGGCATGACCGGCATCGCACAATGGAGCGTCTCGGCAACCGGCACTCTCGTCTACATTCCGGGGCCGGCATTCGGGTTTGTATCCAATCTTGCGGTGCTTGATCGAACCGGACAGACCGAGCGTCTGAAGCTTGAGCCGGCCGCGTACGAATCACCAAGGTTCTCGCCCGATGGCAAACGGATCGTGTTCGGCATCAACGATGGAAAGAACGTTGACCTCTGGTCATACGATTTGGACGGCACAACCGCGTTGCGAAAGCTGACATTCGGCGGCAGGAATCGATTTCCGATCTGGTCCCCGGACGGTCAGCGTGTGGCATTTCAATCCGATCGTGAGGGCGACCTCGCGATCTACATGGAGCGCGCTGACCTGGAGGGCGGTGCGGAGAGGCTGAGCAAACCTGAGCCCGGAACGTCCCATATTCCTGAAGACTGGTATCCGCAGGGCGATGCGCTCTCGTTCAGCGTGGCCAAGAACTCTCGCTTCTCATTGTCGATACTGCGTCTTCGCGATAGGAGCGTCAGCTCTTTTGGCGCGGTGCAGTCCGATATCCCCGCTGCGTCTGCGTTTTCGCCGGACGGACGCTGGATTGCGTACCAGATTGGCCGGCGGTCGGTTGCGGACATCTGGTCAGAGGTCTTGGTTCAACCGTTTCCAGCGAACAAAACGGTGCATCAGATCACGAGCCGAGGCGCGGCGCCAAAGTGGTCGGCCGACGGGAAGGAACTGTTCTACTCCTCCGGGCCACGCCAATGGGTGGTCGCGCCCGTGACCTTGCGACCAAGTTTTTCCGTCGGCAACGCCATCGAACTGCCGACCGGCGATTTTCAGGTATGGCAGCCCGATTGGTGGCGGCATCACGATGTGACTCACGAGGGCCGTCGGATCGGTCTCATTCCGTCCGACAAATCACTCATCCCGGGGAACACCCGAGCGATACAGGTTGTTGTCAACTGGTTCGATGAACTCAGGACGCGCGTACCGGTGAAATGATCGCTGATCGCCACTGCGGGTTCTTAAACGGCCTGCTTGAGCGAACCGGCGGTCGCGGCCGGAAGAAGACATCGAAACGTCGCACCACCATCGGCATTGTTCTCGGCGCGGATTGAACCGCCATGCGCGGTCACGATCGAACGACTGATCGCCAGCCCGAGGCCAAGGCCCTCGTCACGGAAGGTCACGAACGGCTCGAACACGCGCTCGAGCTGACCGTCGGGAATTCCCGGACCGCGATCGGACACGGCCAGTTCGACAAAACCGTCGTCGACATTGGTCGAGAACAACAGCTGCCGATCGCTCTCGTGTGTGCTGTTCATCGCGTCACACGCGTTCAGCACGAGATTGAGTATGACCTGTTGCAATTGCACACGATCGCCGAGCACGGGTGGACTCGCAGGGGCGAGGACGCTCTTCACGGTAATGCGCCGCGAGGTGAGTTCCCCGACCGCGAGGTCGATCACTTCACGGACAACATCGCCAACATCGACGGGCTGCCGCGTGGTTTCGCCCGTGCGGAGCAGCGCACGAAGACGATCGATGACCGCACCGGCGCGCTTGTCGTTCCTGATGATGTCGTCGAGAGCTCCACGGATCTGTTCGACATCCACCGGCTGGCGATTCAAAAAGTGCCGCGCCGCCTGTGCGTTGGTGAGCACAGCCGTCAGTGGCTGACTCAATTCGTGCGCGAGCGCGCCGGACAGCTCACCCAGCGTTGCCACCCGATTGAGGTGCGCCAGCTGCCGCCGCTGTGCGTCCGCCTCCTGATACGAGCGTTGCTGCTCGATTGCGATTCGTGCAATGTCGGCAGCCGTCTCAATGAGCCGCAGCTCGCCATCGCTGGGCTCGCGCGGGTCGGTGTAGTACATCGCAAAGGAACCAAGCACCTTGCGCCGGGGTGAAAAAATCGGCATTGACCAGCACGCGCGCAGCCCAAACTGCTGCGCGACGTCACGATGGCCCTGCCACAGCGGATCGGTCAGGATATCGCTGACGATCACCCGCTGACCGAGGTACATCGCCGTGCCGCACGAGCCGGCGTTAGGCCCAATCGTCATGCCGTTGATCGCGTGGACGTAGTCGGAAGGAAGACTTGGAGCGGCGCCATGACGCACGGTGATCCCGTCTTCATCGAGCAAGAGCACCGTACAGTACATGCCATCGCACTGGGTTTCCACCAGGTGCACGAGGGTGTCGAGTACCGCTGGCAGCGGCGTGCCGGTCGCGATCATCTCCAGCACCTGGTGCTGTCCGGCACGAAATGCGTCCTCGCGGCGACGCTCGGTAATGTCGCGCGAGATCACCAGGAGCTGGACCACCGCGCTGTTGGCGTCGGTGATCGGAGTTACCACCGCATCGAACCACTTCGTTGTTCCCGACGCCGTCCGCATCGAGTAATGAAACCGGCCGGCGCCCCCTCGACCGGCGCTCACAATGGCTCGCTCCGCGGCTTCCCGCATTTGTCCCTGAAAGAACCCGACGAGCGAGCGATTCAACAGGTCGCTGGCGTCCGGGATTTCCATCAACCGCACACCGACCGGGTTGATGAAAAGAAGCCGTCCTTCGAGATCGAGAATCTTCACGCAATCGCCGGTGCAGTCGACGATTCGACGATTGAGTTCCTGCGCCTGGCGCAGGGCTTCTTCGCTGCGCTTGCGCTCAGTGACGTCGATCACCGTCCCGGCAAATCTGATGATCGCTCCCTGTTCGTTCCGGTTGACCGAGCCGCGCGAGTGAAACCAGCGATACGTCCCGTCACGGTGGCGCATCCGGTATTCGGAGTCGTACGAGGCAGCCTTTCCGCTGAGATGAGCGTCGACGTCCTCCGACACGGGCGCCGCGTCCTCAGGATGCACCAGTTTCATCCACTCATCGACATGGTCGCGGACCTCATGATCCGCGAAGCCAAGAATCTCCTTGATGAAAGGATCAACGTGGATCTCGCCGGTCTCCAGGTTCCAGTCCCAGACGCCGATGCCGCCGGCGACGGCCGCACGCCTGTACAAATCGTCAGTGGGCATGGCGCTCACGCTCAACCGCGACCATAGACATGGCGGATGCAATCGCTTCAGTTAACGCGTCGGCATCAAAGGGCTTGGTCAGTAACGGGGTATCGACGCCGGTGCCAATATCCCGGGCCAAGCGATCGCCGTCACCGGTAATCAGAATAACTGGAGTGTGGCGCCTTGCGGCCGCGCAAGCGTTCGCTCAGCTCGAGGCCGCTGAGACCCGGCAGGCGCACATCGGCGATCACGCAATCTACCGTCATGGCTTCGGCTTCGAAGTCCTCTGCCGAAGCGAACAGTGTGACCTGATGGCCAACGGCTCGAAGGAGCCGCGAGAGCGCGATGCGCACATCATCATCATCGTCAACAATTGCAAGCGTCAAGGACTCGGGCGCTGCCATCTTGCGCGGCCTATCCTATGTCATATTGAGCCAATGCGAGACATCACAAGTTACCGGTGCCTGCGCGCGTGTGTCGCCCCCCTGTTGATTTACAGTGCGGTCCTGGCTCGATTGCCGGTGTCCCCCGCAGTTGCCCAGGATGCAGCAATGGTCGAGGTCGATCGCACGATGGAGAATTATCGCCTCGATGCCCATATCCCCGGCATGGTGTGGGCCGTCGTACACGACGGCCGGGTGATCCACGTGAAAGGCGCCGGCGTGCAGGACATCGACGCGAAGCGCCCGGTCACCGCCGACACGCTCTTCCGCATTGCATCGATGACCAAGGCGTTCACCGCACTCTCAATTCTGAAGCTCAGGGACGAGGGAAAGCTCAGGCTCGACGAGCCAGTCGAAACCTACGTGCCGGAACTCGGAGGCTGGCAGTATCCGACTGACGATTCACCGAAGATTCGTGTGCGCGAGCTGCTGACCCATACTGCCGGGTTCGTCACCGACGATCCATGGGGCGATCGGCAGACCCCATTGCCGGAGGAGGACTTTACACGTCTCTTGCGCGAAGGTGTGCGGTTCACGCGTCCGCCGGCAACCGCAATGGAGTACTCGAATCTCGGATACGCGCTCCTCGGTCGCATCGTCGCGAATGTCTCGCGCCAAGCGTACAAGGATTTCGTTCAGCAGGTGATCTTCAAGCCACTCGGCATGTCCTCAACCGGTTATGACGTGACTGCGAGCGCGCCTGAACGGCGCGCGCTCGGATACCGATGGGAAGACAATGCGTGGAAGCTCGAGCCGACCATGGCGCACGGCGCGTTCGGCGCGATGGGGGGAATTCAGACGAGCGCGAGCGACTACGCCAAATGGATCGCGTACCTGCTTTCCGCATGGCCGCCGCGGGACGGCGCTGACTCGGGTCCGGTTCGGCGAGCGAGCGTGCGCGAACTCGCGCAAGGCGCGAACTTTCCGTCGGTCCGCGTGCGGCCGGGATCGAGCGGACCGGAGGCATGCCGCGAAGCGGCCACGTATGCGATGGGCTTTTATGCCGCAAGCGATTGCGAACTCGGGCTCACGCTGAGTCACGGCGGCGGCTACCCAGGCTACGGCTCGCACGTCCTCCTCCTGCCGGATTACGGAGTCGGCATTTTCGCTTTCGCGAACCGCACCTATGCAGGACCGCGGGCCCCTGTCTGGGACGCAGCAGTAACACTCCTGCGCGCTGGATACTTGAAACCACGATCGGCGCCGCCGTCGAGCTCACTGGCCGGCGCCTACGCGGCCGCCACGAAAATGTTTCTTGCCGGTTCAGTGATGACGGCGGGCGATGTGTTTGCGATGAACTTCTTAATGGACCGTGATGCCGATCATTGGGCGCGTTATCTGACGGATCTGAAGACTGACGTGGGCGCCTGCGATACCGGAGCGCCGATCTCGCCGACAGGCGCGTTGTCTGGTGAGTTCACGTGGCACTGCCAGCGCGGGCGCGTGCGAGGGCAACTGCTCCTCGCGCCGACGCCCGCTCCACGCATTCAATCGCTGACACTCACACGGATGAGTCCCTGACCTGGGTGATTCGTCAAAATCTCAAAATGAGACCCGCCGTCGCTCTGGTGAAATTCAGCCTTCCTGGGTTATTGATATTGATCACGTCGAACGCGACGTCACTGAACGTGCGGAAATATCGGATGTCTCCGCGAACGCCGAAGTGATCGCCGAAGAAGAACATCGCGCCGCCGCCAAAATCGAACGCCGCTTTGCTGTTGTCGAGGCTGAGAACATCGCCGAATGCATCGACCTTCGAGCGAACCACGCCGAGACCGGCGAGCGCATACGGACGAATCCCAACGCCCTTCTGACCACCTATAGGAACACCGAACAGGAGATTGCCGGTCGCCGTGAACACGCTGCTGCCGCCCACGTCGCTCCGGCCGAAGAAATCCGGGCTGCGCGCGATATCGGCCTCCAGGCCGAGGACCCCGGCGCCCATGAACGCAAAGCTGACACCCCAGTCGTACCGCTTCGCATCGATCGCATTTCCGAGTGCCTGCCCTGAGCTGCCGCCGAAGTTCACGCCGTAGAACGGGATGATCATGCCGTCGGCGCGTGCCGCCGCGGGCGCCACGATGCCGAGTATCAAAGCGAGTACGAGCGTTCGTAGCCACGGAAAAACACGGAAGGACACGGACCGTCGTAACCACGGAAAAGCACGGAAGCACACGGACCGGATTCTCAATGACATGCAGTCTCCTCTTACGATCACGTCGGCGCGGCTATACCTCCATTGTGACATTGGTTGGGACAGGCATCCCCTTTAACGCTGGTATTCTGCGGGAGTGCTGCTCAGCTAAGCTTCTGAGTGCTCATGCTCTAACTTTATCTTTTGCACCTGGCAGTAGTGTGGTGTTGGCTTTTCGGTACCCGTGACTTGTGACAACACGGCCTCGAGCACCGGCGTCATCACAGCCATCTGCTTTGCGCGGATGACGCAGTCCCACAATCGCTCGAATTTCTTCCATCCTGCTGCATAAAAGAAGTGCTTCGCCTGATGCTTTACGGTCCCGTGCGACAGCGCTCCGCGCACGATTGACGGCCAGCGATAGAACTCGCGGTACGCCCAGTCATAACCGTCCTTCAACGCCCCGGCCGTGAGTCTCGCCGGTTGATAGACGACGTGGCGCGTGTCGTACCGGTCCCAGTCGTAGGTGACGATACGCTGCTCGGCCTGCATGCGGGCAAACAATTTCGTGCCAGGATACGGCGTCTGAATGTGAAACGTCGCGGTCGTAATCCGCTGTTCAATCGCCCAGTCGACAGTTCGCCGGAAGACATCCTGATCGTCGTCATCCATTCCGAACACAAAGCTCCCGTTGATCATGATCCCGAGATCGTGCAGCCGGCGCGTGACGGCCGCATAGTCGCGTCCGAGGTTCTGGCGCTTGTTGGCGCGCGCCAGGTTCGCCGGGGTCAACGTCTCGAATCCGACGAAGATGCTACGCAAACCAGCGGCGGCAGCCTTCTCGATTAAATCTCCGTGGAGAATTGAGTCAACGGTTGCGGCTCCCTGGAAGAGCCGGCCCATCCCGCGCATGCCATCGAACAGCGCCGCGGCAAAGCGACGATGGCCAAGCAGGTGATCGTCGAGAAAATACAGGTGACGGCCCGGTAGCCTGGAAATCTCCGCCAGCGCGTCGTCCACGCGCTGCGTGTAGAACGATCGGCCACCCTCGAAAAATGCATCCTTGTAACAGAAGTCGCAATGCTGCGGACATCCGCGACTGACGACGATCGAGTTGGGGACGAGATAGCGATGACGGTTGATGAGATCGCGGCGAATCGGCGGCAGCCGCTCCAGTGTGCGATCGACGGTCGACACGTAACGGCGTCCGGGATGGCGGGAACGAGAGTCGTCGAGGAATCTGGGAAATGTCTGGTCGCCCGGTCCGAGGAAAATCGCGTCGGCGTGGGCGGCCGCTTCGTCGGGCAGCGACGTCACATGGAGCCCGCCCAGCACGACGAATGAGCCGCGAGCACGATACCGATCGGCAAGTGCGTAGGCGCGACGCGCACTCGTGATGTAGACCTGAATGACGACGAGGTCCGGCCGGTCGTCGGTTCGCAGCCGCGCCACATGTTCATCCTCGATCACCGCCTCGTCGTCTGGTCTCAGATAGCTCGCGAGCGTCGCCAGCCCGAGGGGCGGAAAGAGCGAGTACTTGATTGGCCGCCAATACGGACTGGTTGCCTCGGTCAGCGCCGGCAGGATGAACTTGACGCGAAGTGCTCGCATGGATCCTGGTGCTGTTCGCAGTGTTTACTTTGTATTACCAAGCACACTGCATTGTCAAATAAGTAAGCACGCGCGCGAACAACACGCCGCCACGAACCCGATGCGACCTCTTCGACACCAACCACGACCGGGTCGACAAATGCCGCCTGCGCGGTGACGCCGAGCGAAACGGCTGGTCCATACCCATCACTCGTCGATCTCTATCGGAGTGACATCCGCGACGGAAAAACTGGAACGCTGCTCACGCTCACGGTCAAGGTCGTGAACGTCAACGCGGGCTGCGCCGCCGTCGCCAATGCCGACGTCGAGGTCTGGCACTGTGATTCAGCCGGCAACTATTCAGAATATGGAACCCAGACGACGCAGAACTATCTTCGCGGGGTCCAGACCACTAGCAGCAGCGGCGAGGTGACGTTTACCACAATCTATCCGGGCTGGTATCAGGGACGGGCCACGCACATTCACCTGGAAGTGAAGACGAACGGCGTCGCTCGCAAGATCACGCAGATTGCGTTTCCCGAGAGCATCAACAACACGGTGTATCGATCGGGAGTATATGCGTCGAGAGGATCGAACCCGACGTCGAATTTGTCGGATGGAATCTTCGCCGACAGCCTGTCGTCCGAACTCGTCACCCCGTCAGGCGATGCGACGTCCGGGTACACCGCCAGCTGTCAAGTCGCTATCGCTGTCTAGATCATGTTAGTGTGACGCCTTTGGAGTGAAGGCGTGATTCATGTTCATGATCTCGTCAAGACGTTCGGCGAGGTGAAGGCCGTCGATCACATCTCGTTCGACGTCGGCGAAGGAGAAATCTTCGCGTTCCTTGGCCCGAACGGCGCCGGCAAGACCACGACCATCCAGATGCTCACGACGCTGCTCGAGCCGACGACTGGCACGATCGCGATCGACGGCATCGATCCACGTCAGAATCCGCACGCCGTACGGCGGCGGTTTGGCATTGTCTTTCAGGATCCGAGCCTGGACGGCGAGCTGACCGCGTACGAAAACCTCGAGCTGCACGGCGTGCTGTATCACGTCCCGCGACGCACGCGCGTCGAACGGATCGAACGACTGCTGAAGCTGTTCGAGCTGTGGGATCGGCGCGACGGGCTGGTCAAGACGTTTTCCGGCGGCATGAAACGGCGTCTCGAGATCGCCCGCGGTTTCCTGCACACGCCGAAGATCCTCTTTCTCGACGAGCCGACGCTCGGACTCGACCCGCAAAGCCGCAACCAGCTCTGGACGCATGTCAAACACCTGAACGAGACCGAGCGGGTCACGGTTTTTCTGACGACGCACTACATGGACGAAGCGGATCGGGTGGCGCAGCGAATCGCGATCATCGATCACGGCCGGATCGTGGCGCAGGGATCGTCCCAGGAATTGAAAGCGCAGACCAAGACCGATTCCCTCGAGCACGCATTCCTTGCGCTCACCGGTTCGACAATTCGCGACGAGCGCGCGGATGCAGCCGACCAGATGCGCCAGGTCGCGCGCATGTGGAGGCGATGAGATGAGTGCGATTTACATTCTCTGGCTGCGTGAAGTGAAACGGTACTCGCGGTCGCGGGCACAGATCATCGCCTCGCTCGGCCAACCGCTGTTGTACCTGTTCGCGCTGGGGTTCGGCCTCGGGCCGGTGTTCGAGAAGGCCGGTCAGGGCAGCTATCTGCAGTTCGTCGCGCCCGGCGTCATCGGCATGTCAGTGCTGTTCTCGTCGATCTTTTCAGGGATCGGTCTGCTCTGGGATCGACAGTTCGGGTTTCTCAAAGAGACGCTCGTCGCCCCCGTTCCGCGTCTGCACATCATGATCGGACGAACGCTCGGCGGCGCCACGGTGTCGATGATCCAGGGATTGCTGGTCATCGTGATCTGCCTCATCGCCGGCTTCCGCCCTCAGCATCTGTCGTCGCTGCCGATGGCCGTTCTTTTCATGGCGTTCATCAGCATCGTCTTCGCGGCGCTCGGAACGATGATCGGTTCGCGGCTGCAGAACATGCAGGGCTTTCAACTGGTCATGAACTTTCTCGTCATGCCAATCTATTTCCTCTCCGGAGCGCTTTACCCGCTGAACAATCTTCCCAGAGGTCTCGCCGTCGCGACTCGTGTCGATCCCTTGACCTACGGGATCGATGGCCTGCGCGGCGCATTCATCGGCGTTTCACATTTCAGCTACGCGACCAATACTGCGGTGTTGTCCGCGGTCGCGGTGGTATTTCTCGCAATGGGGGCGCGCTCGTTCGCGAAGATACAGATCTGAAGAGATAACGGAGGAGACAGAGGAAACAGAGAAGGGCTCACCACAGAGTAAACAGAGGTAACAAAGAAAACTAATTGTCTCTGCTTTCTCTGCTACCTCTATGGTGAGAATCTCTGTTATCTCACTCCGCTGCCTCGCGCGTGCCGCGACGTTACTTGCCTGGCGGCAACGCGAACGCCGTGATGCTGTCGTCGGACACAGGGACGTTCGTTATGAGACTTCCGCCGGTCGACGTGATGACGACATACTGGCGGCCGTCTTTTCCCTGATAGGTGCTGGGCGTCGCGTATGCCGCTCCGCCGAGCTTATAGGTCCACACTTCCTTCCCCGTCTTCGCATCGAACGCGCGAAATCGGGCATCGTCGGTTGCACCGACGAACACGAGGCCGCCGGCGGTTGCGATCGTTCCTCCGTTACCAGGCCGTCCGGTCTTCTGCTTGTCCGGCGGAAGACTGTCGGTCACACCAAGCGGCACACGCCAGGCGAACTCCCCGGTGTTGACGTTGACCGCGGTCAACTGTCCCCACGGTGGCTGCTGGCACATCATGTTCATCGCGGCGAAGCGGCCGCCGCCGGGTACTCCTTCATACGGACCCCCTGGATGCAACCGGTTGCCCTGGCCGGCTGCCTGCGCCGGTCCCGTGGCGTTGGGATCGCGATCGGTCATCCCCGCGATTTGCCCGAGTTCGTTCGTGTTCACAAACAGATATCCGAGCTGCGGATTGAACGATGTGCCGCCCCAATTGACGCCGCCGTGGTTGCCGGGGAACTGCACACGCAGACGCTTGTACGCCTGCGGCAGATACGGGCCGCCCATCTGCACACCTTCCATGAGCTTGCGGCACGCGGCCTCTAACTCCGGCGTCACGGTTGCCACGTCTTCAGGCTTCATCGTTGTGCGCGACAGTGGTGCCGGCTTCAACGGAAACGGCTGCGTCTTCGCCGCGCGTTCGAGCGGCACTTCGCTTGGCGGAACGGGCCGCTCTTCGACACCGTAAATCGGCTTGCCGGTGACGCGATCGAGGAGAAACAGCAATCCCGGCTTGTTGATCACCGCGACGGCCGGAATCGTTCTTCCTCCCTGCTTCACATCGATGAGAGCTGGCGCTCCTGAGAGATCGCCATCCCAGATGTCATGATGCACGACCTGAAAGTGCCACAGATACTTACCAGTGTTCGCATCGGCCGCGACGATGCTCGTGCCAAAGAGATTGTCTCCCTCGCGATCGCCGCCGTACTGATCGACTGATGGAGCACCGAACGGCATATAGACAATTCCCCGCTCCACGTCGACCGTGATGAATCCCCAGACGTTGACGCCCGATCGGTTCTTCCAGCTATCACCCGCCCATGTGTCGCTGTATTTTTCGCCGGCACGAGGAATCGAATGGAATGTCCAGACCAGTTTCCCTGTGTGAACGTCCCAGGCCCGAACATCACCGGCTGGACCCTGCGGCGGATTTTCCTGCGTTCGACCTCCGGTGATGATCAGGTTGCGATAGACCGTCGGCGGCGAGCTGAGTCCATTCGTTCCTTGCAACCCCTGCAGGATCTCCGCCGTATTCAAGTCGACGCTTCCGTGATCGCCAAACGCGGGATTGGGCTCCCCTGTTTTTGCATTCAATGAGAACAAACGGCCGCCTCCGGTGCCGAAGACGATCTGCGCCGGCGTCTGAGCATCGCCCGGCCAGTACTCGACACCGCGCGTCGATGCATTTCCTGTCGGCACTCTGAATTTCCACACTTCGCGTCCTGTGGAGGCGTCGAGCGCGACCACGTGACCGTACGGTGTGGACAGATACATCACGCCATCGACGACGATGGGGGTCGTCTCGCTCGACGCAAAGCCTGACCCGCCGCGTCCGCCGCCACGACCCTGCGTGGGCGGAGCACCGGACGGCGCGGACTCGCTTGCGGCCGGACGCATGTGATACACCCACGCAACCTGCAGTCGATCGGCATTCGCGGGTGTGAGTTGTGTGAGCGGGGAGAAGCGCTGTCCTCCTGAGTCGTGCCCGTAGGTCGGCCATTCACTTGCGAAAGCCGTAGGCGTTGGTTTGGATTGAGCGGTAATCCTCGTGTAAGCAGGAATGGATGCAACGACAGTCCCGGCAATCACGAGCACGATACGTTTCATGTTGGGAATCCTCATTAGTCCGGGGGGCTTTGCCCCTCGGACTCCCCTGCAGGCTCTCTCGCCTGGTTCGCTTCGCTGCGCTTGCTCACATCGTTTTTCGTGCCAGCTCGCAGCGCCGTTTTGGAATCACTTCACGAGCTTCTTGTAGTCGTCAAGCGTGTCAACGTCTCCTACGACACCGACATCGTCGACATCTACGTTGACAATCGCATCCTGGTGGTCGCGCAGAACAGCCTTCGCGCCAAGCGCCGGATCCGCGCGTCGCAAGTCATCGAACACCGCGCGCGAGAATACAACGGGATGGCCGTTGCGTCCTTGATATCTCGGTCGGACGATTGGTGCGCCGGTCGTATTGAACACGCTGATCAATCTCGACACGGTAGCGACGGTGATCATCGGCGCATCGACGGGCACCGCCATAAGCGCGCGAATACCAGGGCGATCGGCTTTTCGCAAGCCGGACAGCAGCGACGACAATTGTCCACCGGCGTCCGCATCCGGATTCTCGAGATATCGAGCGCGTGAGTCGAGTGACTCGACCACCATCCTGAGAGCCTCGTCGTCCGACCGGCCGACGACAAATGGCGCATCAACCCCGCCGGCGATCAGCGTGTCGACGAGACGGGCGACGAAGGTGAGTCCACCCGGGGCAATCAGGAGTGGTTTGGACCGGCCCATTCTCGTGGAGCGGCCGGCCGCGAGAATCACCCCGGCAATCATGGCCGGATTCTAATTCGACTTGAAAGTCGCACCACGACAGTGTGTAAACAGACGGACCGGCACAGTTATTCGGGGGGTAACCCTAACCCTTGTCGTTTTCTTGACTTCCAGATCGGAAGTCCCTACACTGGCCCCGCTTTAAGCTCAGCGTGCGGCATCAGCCGCCCGAGTGGCAGGATTTCGGCAGGTCGTCGGCGCCTCCCCGAGCAGTTGCGGGCCGCCTCCGCCGGCCCTCATTCTCCGTGACGAGCTTGGGCAAAGCCCACGAGATGATCTCGGGGGTCCGTTTACGGAGGACACGGGTATGCCGACCGGGACGATCGCTCGCCTTTTGATCGACAAGGGGTTCGG
>JBKPSH010000032.1:0-41484 GCA_046734955.1 Acidobacteriota bacterium | reverse complement strand
GTTGGTGAACGAAGATCCGTCGTTCTCGACGCCCGCGTTCGGATAGGTGTTGTAGATCGAGACGAGCCGATCGGAGTGCGGGAAGGGCAGCGGCTTCAACAACACGGAGTCGATCACTGCGAAAATTGCTAGGTTCGCCCCGAGACAAATCGCAACCGTCGCCAGCGCCGTGATGGTGAAACCGGGAGCTTTGCGCAACTGACGAAAGCCGTAGCGAAGGTCGTTCATCGATTTGTCATTTCGCTCGTAAGGCAACCATCGGATCGACGCGCGCGGCGCGGCGGGCCGGAATCCAGCAGGCGATCGCCTCACTCCAGCTTACGGCAACTCGCCCAGCCGGGCACATGGGGGCTCAGGCCAGCCGCATCCCATCGAGTTGCCGCAACCACTCGTCCAGCTGGTTCCAACTCGTGAAATTTAGGCTCACCAGCTCCAAGTTGTTATGGGCAGACGACGCGAATCGCGATCCCAAATGTGTTGAATCGAACCCAGAGACCGTAGCTCTGTTGCCAGAGCAAGCACCAAGCTGCCGCATCCCCTCCGTAATGACGTTGCGCATTCCGGACCCGCTTCTCAGCGCTCCGAGGTCTTTGCTCTGGAACCGCCGTGCATCGGACCTTGGCGATTCCGTTTACGAACGTTCGCCTGGCTGGCCGCTCACCCGTCGCGGCGAACCGCTTCGATGGGGTTGATGCGGCTGGCGCGGTATCTTGCCGGCGGTCCGTCTGAACGGCGGGGCCGCGGCCTAACTGGTATCCCGATGGCGGCTTACTCGCTGCGCATGGCGATCATCGGATCGACCCGTGCTGCGCGACGGGCCGGCAGGTAACTCGCGGCGGCGGCAAACAGGACGAACGCCGCGGCGCCGAATGCCAGCGTCATGGGATCGTTCGCGGCGATCTGATAGACGAACGGCTTGAGGTACTGCGCGCACAGCTGCGCGACCCCGATGCCGACGACAACGCCTGCCGCGACCCAGCGGAGGACACCGGATACAACGAACACCTTGAGCCCGCTCGTGCTCGCGCCCAGCGCGAGGCGGATCCCCATCTCCCGTTCGCTACGCGCCACGAGGAACGACACGAGGCCATAGATGCCGACGAGCGCAACGAGGACACCGGCCGCGCCGAACACCGCGAACAGCAGTGTGTTGAACGTCCGCGGCGCCATCGAGACCGCGATCAGGTCCTCGACCGTGGCGAGCATCGTAATGGCCGCCGCGGGATCGGCCTCGCGTACTGCGCGGCGGATCTCAGACAGCACGCGATCGGACGGGCCGGCGAAGCGGACGACCAGCGTGGCGATCGAGGCGTCGTGCGCGTCCCACACGTGGTACAGCGTCGGCGTCGGCGGCCGATCGAATGACACGTCGCGCGCGTCACCCGCGACGCCGACGATCTCGCGCGTGCTTTCCCCGTAGCGGACGGTCTCGCCGACGGGATTCTGTCCCGGCCAATACCGCCGCGCGAGGGCTTCGCTGATGACAATGCCGGCGCCGCGATCGGCATCGGTAAGGCCGCGCCCCATGCGGATCGGCACGCCCGTTGTCGCGAAATAGTTCGGCGTCACCCTGACATCAGTCTCCATCCCTGCCGCGTCTCGCACCTGCCGCGGCGGCACGAAGCTCGATCCTTTCGTCGCGCTCTGCAACAGTGGCATGTCGACGAACGCAACGGCCTGGACGCCCGGAACGCGGCCGACGGCGTCGGCCATGAGCGTGTTGAACCGCGTGCGCCGCGCTAAATCCGCGACGCCCGCTGGCGCGGCGCGCACCGCAATGACCCGGTCGGCGTCCATGCCGCTCTCCTGCGCGTGCAGCGTCACCCAACTGCGGAGCATGATCGATCCGGCGCATAGCAGGACCGTGGCAAGCGCGACTTCCACGAACAGCAACGCGTGCCGTCCCCGGCGCATCCCGGTGCCCGGCCGTCCGCCGCTGGCGAGCGTGGCGCGCGGCGCGTCGAGCGACGCCCGCAGCGCCGGGACGAGACCGCCGATGACGACGGTCAGCATCGCCATAATTCCGGCGAAGAACAGGGTCCGCCGGTCCATGCCCGGATCGCCGAGCAGCTGAAGCCACCTCGGAATGCGCGCGACGAGCACGCCAAATGTCGCGTAACTGATCACGAGGCCCGCGGCAGCGCCGACGCCTGCGAGGAGTCCCGCTTCGATCAGTAACTGACGGACGAGCGCCGTGCGTCCCGCCCCGAGCGCCGTGCGCACCGCGAGCTCGCGCCGGCGTTCCTCTGCCTGCGCGAGCAGCAACGAGACGACGTTGATGCACGCGATCAGGAACACCGCGGCCGCCGCGCCGAACACCAGCCACAGCACGGCGCGCGACTGCCGCGTCAGCTGATCGCCGAGGCCCATCAGGTTCGCGCCGTCGGTGGCGCCCGGTGACGTATTGGGGCGCCGCACGAACAGCGGCTTGATTCGGTCGGCGACGCCGTCAAGCTGCGCGCGGGCCTGCTCCATCGTCGCGCCCAGCCGGAGCCGGCCGATCAGGAACATCGACCGCGACGTGCGCTCGGTCGCGCGAGAGCCGAAGGCTTCGAAAGGCACGATCACTTCGGGTGCGAAACGCCGCGGCGGTGTTGGGAAGAAGAAGGTGCGCGGCATGACGCCGACGATCGTGTAGCTCCTGTCGCCGCGCTCGATCGAGCGACTCAGCACGTCAGGATCGCCGCCGTACGCGCCGCGCCAGACGCGATGCGAGATCACTGCGACCCGGGGCGCGCCGGGCTCGAAGTCATCGGCCACGAGCGTCCGGCCGATGGCGGCCTGGACCCCAAGCATTTCGAAGAACCCGCTCGTCACCACGCCAGAGCGGACCTGCGTCGTCTCCTCGACCCCTCGTACGCTGGCCTGGAGGCCATTCATGTCGTAGCCCTCGAGGGCCTCGAACGCCTGCGCGCCCGCTCGCCAGTCGAGCAACTCCGGATACGCCACCGACATCGTCCACTGATCGTCGGCTTTGACCGTGGCGTACACGGCGACGAGGCGATCCGGATCGCGAAATGGCAGCGGCCGGAACAGGACGCCGTCCACGACGGAAAACACGGTGGCGCTCAGTCCGATTCCGAGCGCGATCGTGAGCACTGCCGTGACGAAGAAGCCGCGCTGCCGCGCGAACAACCGGAAGGCGAACCGCAGGTCTTGAAGCATCGTTTCTCCTCTGCGCGTGCCGTGGGCTTACGCCGTCGCCCTACTCTGCGCTCAACCCCATCACCCGATCAACACGCGCGCCGCGACGCGGGGGCACCAGCACTCCGACTGCGACGGCCAGCAACAAAGAATCAACGCGTCGACGAGCGATCCTGAATCGCGTTCATGCGCGACAATACCCACGCCACCGTGCCGCGCGACTGACGAACAGCGCGCGTCAGGGTGTTGACGGTCGGGATCATGTGCTGGGACGTGTCATCGTTTCCGACTGTCGCTTCGTCGAGATCGATCACGGCGAGAGCGGTCGTTTTTGGATCAATCGTCTCGAAGGCGTGGAGCCGGCCGCGTCGAGCGACGACTTTCTTGACGATCTTCTCTGGAATGCCACTCGGGTGCTGCATATGTGAACTGGTCCGCAAACGCTCAGCCCGTTAGCCTACCATTGGGGCGCGGCCGCCCTGAGCGACTAATCGTCATCCAAGCGGACATTTAGCTGTGAATGTCGTCGCGCTTGGCAAAACCTCGCAGCGCGTCTGGGGAAACGGGAGGTCGCACGGTCGTGTTTGGTGGCGGTTCAGGCAATCGGGTTGCACCCGCGAAGCGCACCGTCCATAGTGACAAGTCGGACAGGCAGGACCTGTGGTTCGTAATCGACAAGCCGCCGCTGCGGCGAACTACCTCGGCTCCAATGTTCGGGTAGCGCTCACTCTGCTGCTCGTCATACTCATCGCAGCATGCTCCAATCGGCCGATCCCTCGGCCACTGTACTCGAAGAAGGAAATAATCCGAATAGATGTGAACGGGCCGACGACTATTGGTCTTGCGGAGGTTTCTCCGAAAGTGGTCGAATCCGTCCTAGTCTTTCGTGGTCACCTTCGAGCCGAGAATCTGAACGGTCGCGCGTCGCTCTCTATCCGATGCGACGTACCTGGCTACACCGAACTCCTTTCAGGTCCGAAAGAGGTCGGCGGCACGACGGGATCGACTTCGCAGGTCTTTCGGTTCACGGCCGCGCCCGCGTCAGGTATTCGGACCGTCACGTTGAACGTGGTCGCAGAGGGAGTTGGCGTCGTGTGGGTCGGACCCATAGCCCTCTTCGGGCAATAAGTATCGGAAACGCTGCACTGACGATCGAATCTGAACGGAAAGATGATCTCTCGTGGCGCTGTCGTTGATAAGACAGGCTGGAAACGTGCTCGCTTAAGCGCAGCGGACCAACCAGTTGCGAAAATCGTCCCAGACACCCCGCCATCACGTTTCTACGCCCCCAAATGGCCGCAATTACTGGTGTTTGCCAGGTTCTGATCGGGCGCGGTGCATCGAGCTCCTGCTGCCGCGTAATTGCAAGGTTGGCTAAGCCGAATGTCCGCAATACGTTCGAGAGTTTCGGGCTGTTCGAATCCCAGAGACTTGTTGCCACTCGGCGTTCCGCCGCTCGATTGACTCGAGAGAGTGTGATGGCGCAGCCGTGTACAACGGTCTCCTGAACCGTTACGTTCCATCCGACTGCCAGTCCTTAACTGCTAAGCGACGTGAACTCCGGGCGACACCATCAGTACCGAAATGCGTACTGCAGCTTGACCAGCAATTGATTCGAGTCGAGCTGCCAGCGATCGAATTGCGACCGCACATTATGGTTGTAAACGACGAACAGGTCCGCTACGGGCCGGAAGGTCCATCGAAGGCGCGTGTTGGTTCCCACTGTGTCGCTGTCCGTGTCGTATTGGACGTAGCTCGCGATTGACAGATCCGGTGAAATGTTCACACGCAACCGATTCCCCACCAGCGTCTGTGTGAAGTGTCCACTCGGCAACTTGCCGATGTTCCGCTCGCCTGTAAACTCCACGGTCACCAACGGGATGGGATTCCAGGCGCCGGTCCACTCGCACTGATCGAGTTTCCCGTCGTAAAAGCCGCCAAACCACCACGTGAGCTGCGCGTAAAGGCGTCGTTTCTGCGCCGTGCCCGCCTCCAGCCGGTACCGACGCCAATGGTATGCCCGGGGATCGATGATTACTCCGTCAGCAATCTCAAATGGATCCGTTGGTCGATCTCCGGCCGGAACGATGTTGAACTCAGCGCGGTCGCCGCTTCTGAATCGCCAGTTGATCGGAGCCCAAAAGACGCGATAGCTCTCCCAATCTCCACCGAGACTTGTGGCCAGGGTCGGCTCGAATTCAAAAAACATCTGTTGGATGGGTCCACGTGATAGTCGCGGACTACTGTCGATTGATCCGGTGTACAACTGCACCGACGCTCGTGGAACAAATCCGAGTGAAGGATCGAAGTCGCGGCCGATCCGCTTGTACGTGAACGCCATGTCCCAGAGATCGTTCGGGTAATCAATTTTGAAACCGTGCGCGGTCGAATCGTGGCCGAGATCGTTGCGACCTGTCGCAAGACCCCAGACCCCCACCAAAAAGTTCTTGTCGCCACGGAACCGTGACGTGGCATATGTGAAATCGGCACCAGTCAGCCAGCTGCCACCACGATTCAGGGGGTCGCCAACTGTTGCAATCGCGCCGACCCACGACTCGCGCCAGAGGTTTCGCTTCACACGGCCAACCGCCATCAGCGCTTCATCGTCAACGACACCGCTCTTCTCATTTGTGCCGGCCACCAGGCCCCCGAAGTTGGTCCCGCCAACGCGGCCGTTGATTTTGCCCCCGGCGATGATGGGCACTTCCTGATCGCCGACAAGACCGATACGCCGACTGAAGTACGGCAGGACGTCCTGCCCGAGTCCGAGACCAAAGCTGAAGATGTCGTCGCCTTCGAGGAAGAACGTGCGCTTCTCCGGAAAGAAGAGCGGAAATCTCGTGAGGTTCGTTCGGCGTGTATCGACCTCGGTCTCGGCAAAGTCGGTGTTGACGGTGCCAGAGGCGAGCAGGTTGGCGCCGAGACGTTGGCTGACGTCCAGGCTTGGTTGAAATTCGCCGTCCACTGAGGCAGAGGGTTCAGGGATGCCACCCCCCGTGGTGACCGCTGGTCGCACGGTGAAACCCAGGCCAAGGCTGAAATCAGGTAAGTCGGTCAGAAGGCCTGCACGGCTTGTCTGTGTGATTTGGAACTGTCGCGCAGGAAACGCCCAGCGATCGATTTCGAGCCGTCGCTGAATACGGCGCTGAACATTGAAGTCCCATTCGTGGAGACCCGGTTTGAAACTCAGCGTCTGGACGGGAATCCAGATTTCGACACTCCAGCCAGAGGTCGTCCGTGCCGTAGCCGCATCCCAGATGCCATCCCAATCGGGATTGTCGCTCTCGGCGCCAGGATTGATCAGGCCGTCGTAACGTGCCCCCGTAGGATTGACGGCGAAGACATATCCGGATCGACCGTCACGAAAGGGGCCCACAACGATCCGAACGTGATCTTCGGAGTTCAGCGGGGCGTCGCGCCGGACGCTGTAGCTCACGATTTTCGAAGGCTCGGGATCGTCGCATTCAATTCCGATAATGATCGCGTGTGCTGTTGCGAGCACTCGGACAACGGTTCGAGCGCTCGCGGGAGCACCTTCAACGGGATCCGTCTGAAGAATGTTATCGACGCGGGCGGCCGCGGCCCACGCAGGCTCATCGAGCAACCCATCGATCTTGAAACTCTCCGTCAGTCCGGTTACCCGCAATCGCGGCGGCTCGCTCGACTGCGCAAAGCCGGCACTCGCGGTCAAGGCGAGGCATAGCGCGCTGACAATCACGCTCCAGAGCGAGCGTGCGCTCATTTCTTCTGGCGGGCCAACAATTCCTCTACGAGCGCCATCACCCGATTGCGGATCGCTTCGTCCGCACCCTTGAAGTCTTCACTCGGCCCAGGGACTTCGTCCCATTTCCGGAGCGTCCGAGGCGTGACCGGTAAACGTGACACGTCACACCCCAGAGAGATGACGACATCCGCCTGGTCGAGTTCTTCCTTTGTCACCGCGCGCGGCTTCGTCACCGGAACGGTGTAACCGTTGCGCTCGAGATGCTCTTTGACGACCGTTGACACCGCCTCCTGCGGCTCGACGCCCGCCGCATCAACTCGCACACGGAGGCCGCGTTCCTTGGCGAGCTCCTGGAAATACGCGGACGCGAGCACGCTCTTTGCCGCGCCGTGCGGACAAATGAAGAGCACCGTCGGTTGTTTCTGACTGACCGTCGTCGCGCCGGTACCGCGACTCCCTTGAACCCAAGCAAGAGAGAACGCGACGGCGGCGCCGAGCGCGAGAACGACCGCCAGCATGCCGACCGGCCGCCGTGTTTCACGTGTGGGATGAACGCGCATGGTCAGCAATTCTGACATTGACTGTATGGCCCCCGGATCCGTGTCGTCCAGACCGTACCGAACAGATGATGCTCGGCGTGTATCTATAAAGGTCCGGAAGAAGCGGTCGTGGATCGACAGGAGGTTACCGTAATTCGAGTTGGTCTCGATGCGCTCACGCGAGTGGTGGATCTTGTGCATGTTTGGCGTCACCCACACAAGCGACAGCGCGCGATCGACGGCCGGCCAGACGCGAAGGTTCGCGTGCTCGAGCAACGCGTTGAGCGCGGAGAGCAGCCGATAGATGACAAGGGCGACCGACGGAACACCCAGAATCCATGTCGGCGCCATCAAGAAAACCCCTCGCCATACCACTTCGATCGGATGCGTTCGATAGGTGGTGGTCACGTCCACGAATGGATCGCTGTGATGCACCGCATGAACCCGCCAAAGTCTCGGCATGTAGTGCAGTCCGACATGCGCCAGATAACCATAAAAGAAGTCGAGCACGACGACGCTGAGAATGAGCTGTGCGGCCAACGGCAATCCGACTCGCGCCATGATGCCCGGACCCTCGGCCAGTGCGAGCACCGCAGCGGCGGACGTGACCGCCCAATTGATGAAAAAGCCGATCACAGTCAGACCGAGGTTCGCGAACCTTCGTTCGCCGTGCGACGGCGTTCGCGGAAACAATGGAACCAGGATTTCAAAGGCGGAGATGATCGCCATGATTGTCAGAATGGCGATCAGGCTGGTCAGGAACTCGCGAGGACTCATGCGTCACGCTCCTGGCAATCATCGTAGTCGCCGGCGAAGGCCACGCACCTGACATCTTGCTGACGTTTCAGTCAGAAACAATCAACATGTGTCTCATTTTGGTTGTCCCCCGCTGGTCGTTGGCGCTGTTTCTACCTTCGCTCCATTTCGGATCTCATCGGTCCCGCGGCGGACGATGACATCGCCGTCCTTCAACGGCCCCAAGACCTCTATCAGATCGCCGACCCGAGCCCCGCGACCTACGTTCACCCATTCAGCCGCACCATCCTTCACGCGGATGACGAATGTTCGCTCTGTTGTGGTCACGATACTAGTCGGAGGAACGAGTGCAGAAGGCTGCGGTCGTCTCACGGGCCAGGACACTTCCGGGTACATGCCAGGCGCAAGTCGGAGATCGGTGTTTTTCACCTCCAGTTCGACGGGCATCGTCCGGGTCTTGGCATCCAGGTCGTGTGCGGTGAGGCTGACCACTCCGGCAAACGTCTCACCTGGATAGGCAGGCACCGTGAATGGCACGCGGGCCCCTTGGACAATGGCGCCGACCAATGCCTCGGGGACCGCCACGATCAGACGCAATCGCGAGACTTGATGCAGACGGAACAGCGGCGTGCGTTCTGATCCAGGGCCGACAAGCGCACCTGGGTGAACGTTGCGTTCCGTGATGATGCCGTCGAACGGCGCCTTGATCTCCAGATAGTGGCCAAGATCGCGAACCGCCTGGACCTGTGCCTGCGCTGCCTTCATCGAGTTTTGATAGGAGCGGACGACGGCGTCGGCAGCTTCCGCGGTCTTCTGTGCGATGACCACGTCGTTCTCGGCGACGACGCCTGGCGTCGCCGACGCTGACTTTAGACGATCGTAAGTACTCTGCGCGGCCGCGCGCTTCGCCTCTGCCTCCGCCCGTTGGAGTTCGAGTGCCTGTGCTTTTGATTCCGCTTCGACGATCTGCGCCTGCATCTCTGGCGCCTCAAGCGTCGCCAGTATCTGTCCCTGCTTGACGACGCTGCCCCGGTCCACGTTCGTCCGCCGCACGAACCCAGAGACTTTTGCGTGAAGATCGACCGCCAGATACGGCTGGAACTCCCCAGGCAGCCGTACCTGTCGCTCAACCGGCTTGACCACAACGTGCACCACTTCGACCTTGGCCTGCGCAAGCGCCGTGCTCGCGGTGATCAGGTGTGCGACGAGAATGAACGTAAGGCTACTTAGCCGGCTCATACAGTGTGCTCAGTGGATCGTCCGGATCCAGACTTGGCGAGACATTTTTGACGCGGCGTTGTACCAATCCATACGTCAGGGGCAATATAAGGAGGGTCGCAGCTGTAGCGAAGAACAGCCCACCAATGACCGCGCGACCCAGCGGTGCGGCTTGTCCCCCTTCACCGAATCCCAACGCCATCGGGATCATTCCTGCGATCATCGCGAGTGCGGTCATCAGGATCGCGCGAAATCGTCCATGCGCGCCCTCTAGTGACGCATCGTTCGGCGACGCTCCGTCCCGTCGCGCAGCCTCTGCAAGCGTCACGAGCAGAATGGCATTTGCCACCGAAATGCCGATCGCCATGATCGCGCCCATGAACGACTGCACATTCAACGTCGTCCGTGTGACGAACAGCATCAGAAGCACGCCACAGATCGTCGCCGGTACCGGAGAGATCACCGCGAGCGCGAGCCGTACTGACTGGAAGTTCGCGGCCAGCAAGAGGAAGATGACCACGACGGAGAGCAACAGCCCCGTTCGGAGTCCCGACAGGGTTTCCTGAAATGCGGGCACTTGTCCTCGCATGAACACGTTCACGCCGCGTGGCGGCGTTCCCGCACGGCCGATCGCTTCACGAAGCTCGCCCAGCACGGATCCTAGCGGCCGCTCATGAATGTTCGCCGTGAAGCTGATCACCCGCTGCATGTTATAGCGATCGACTTCGCCGACGGTCGTTCCGTAGTCGACTCGCGCCAGATCTGCGACGAGTGGCCGCACCGTACCGGTCGATGCACCCCGCGGAAGCACCGGGAGGTCAGCGACATCATCGATCGAAGCAATTTTCGATTGTGGGATCTCAACCTGAATTTGAAATCCATTTCCGCTGGTTGGATCGCGCCAGAAGTTCAAATCGGTGTACCGGCTCGAGGACGTCGCCGTGACGAGCGATCGGGCTACTTCCGCGCTCGTCACACCATACTGGCCGGCGCGATCTCGATCGATTTGGATCTGCAAGGACGGATAATCGAGCGGTTGGGCATATTGCAGATCGCGCAATGATTGAACCTTCGCAAGCTCGCCGTATACCTTTTCAGCAAACGGCCGACTGACGGCCAGCGATGGCCCCTGCACGGCGACTTCAATCGGTGTCGGCGAGCCGAAGCTCATGACCTGGCTGATGATGTCCCCCGCTTCAAATGACACGGTGACGTTGGGTAAGGCTTGTTTCAGGTCGCGCCGCAGCTTTTCCTTCAGCGCGTCTGTTACCGGAGCCGTTCCTGACTTCAGCGCGACGCCGAGTACGGCCTCATGTTGGCCGCTGCTGAAAAGGTAAATCGTATTGATCGGATAGCTCGCGGGCGGAACGCCAATGAAGCCGGTCGTAATCTCGACATTGTTCGGTCCGACATCCTGCTTGATGACGTCCATAGCCTTCAGCGCGATCAACTCGGTTCGCTCGAGCCGGGTCCCCGTAGGGGCGCGCAGGCGAAGCTGAAGCTGTCGTGATTCAATCCGCGGAAACATCTCGGTTCCAATCGACGGCAGCAACAGCGCAATCACGACAACGGTCGCAACCAGGTAACCGGCGGCAACCACCCATCGAATGCGCAGCAGTCCTTTCAACCGATCGTGATAATTCGAACGAAGCCTGTCGACAAACGGCGGCTCCTGATGTCCACTGCGCAAGATCCACGTCGATATCACGGGCACCAAGGTGCTCGAAATCACGTACGAGGCCAGCATTGCGAAGCCGACGGCGAGGGAAAGTGGCACGAACAACTGCCTCCCAATGCCGGTCATGAACAGCGCGGGAAGGAACACGGCGAGCACGCACAACATCGACAGCAGGCGCGCCGCAGCCGTCTGCCTCGATGCTTCAACTACCGCCCGTGCTCGAGACGACCCACCTGCAAATCGCGTGTGGATGCTCTCGATAACGACCGTCGCTTCGTCGACGAGCACGCCCACCGCGAGCGCGAGCCCGCCGAGCGTCATGATGTTGATGGTCTGGCCGCTCAGCCATAGCCCGACCACGGCGGAGAGCAACGCGATCGGGATGGTGACGACGACAATCAACGAACTGCGCCAATCGCGCAGGAACAGCAGCACCATTAGTCCGGTCAACACCGCGCCAAGCAACGCCTCGCCGGTGAGTCCCGTGAGGGCACTCACCACGTATCGCGATTGGTCAAATACGAGATCGATCTTCACGTCTTCCGGCGCGACACTACGCATCGCCGGCAGCGCCTGCCGCACGCGCCGAATCACATCGAGTGTCGACGCATCGGCGCGTTTCGTGACGGGGATATATACAGTGCGCTTGCCATTGACATGCGCGTAGCCAACGACGACGTCGGTCGTGTCCGTGATGGTTCCGATGTCGCGCAAGTAGATCGTGGGTCCGCTGCCAACTCGCAACGGCGCGTCCAGGAGTTCCTGAATGTTGCCGCCAAGAGTGGCGTTCGTTGATGCGATGCGAATCAAGTCGCCGGTGCGGACGTTCCCAGAAGGCACGACGGTACTGGACCGATTGACGGCGGTGACGACTTCTTCGGGAGAAAGTCCGTACTGACGCAAACGCTCCGGATCCACACGCACGACGATCGTGCGCTGACTCCCGCCGAATGGTGGCGGTGCGGAGACACCGGGCAGAGTCGCGAAGATCGGGCGCACACGATTCAACGCCACATCCTGCATCTCACCCGGTGTCCGTGTGTCGCTCGAGAACACGAGTTGTGCGACGGGAACGCTGCCAGCGTCGTACCGCATGATGAAGGGAGGCACTGCGCCCGTCGGCATGAACGCTCGCGAGCGGTTGACGTATCCGACAACCTCCGCCATCGCCTGGCTCATGTCCGTCTCCGGATGAAACACGAGCTTCATTAACGCGACGCCCTGAATGTTCTTCGACTCGACGTGTTCGATGCCGGTGATGTAGAGGAAGTGATACTCGTAGTAATAGGTGAGGTATCCCTCCATTTGCGCCGCATCCATACCGCCGTACGGCTGCGCGACATAGATCGCAGGCGCACCCAGCTGCGGAAAGATGTCGATTTTCATCCGCTGAATGGCGATGATCGCCATGAGAATGACCGTCACGACCGTCACCAGGATCGTGATTGGCCGGCGCATCGCAGTGAGTACGAACCACATCGCCTATATCCTCATGTCAGGTGTCTCGTGCGCGTTGGCTCACGGCTGCCGGACGCGCTCGACAAACAGGTTGAGATCGCCGCCCGCCTGCGCGACTGCAAGTAGCGCGCGCCATACACCGAGGCGCGCGAGCGCGTCGTCAGCTTCCGCCTGCGCAAGCAGCCGCTGCGCGTCGGCGACCTCGGTGACACCGGTGAGCCCGCTCGAATAGCGCGCTCGCGCACGGCTTTCCGCGTCCATCGCCGCCTTGAGTTCGACCGGAGTGTTGCGCGCAATGTCGATGGCCGCAGTCATCAGCGCCTGTGCGCGTGTCTGTTGGGTCGTGATGGTCTGAACCGCGCGCTCGTGCCGGGCGCGTTCCGCGAGCTCGTTCTGCGCCTCGACGCGCTTCCGAGCATTCACCGCGAAGCCTTCGAACACGGGAAACGACACAGTTGCGCCGATCGCCCAATTCGGCACCTGCAGACTCAAGCCATTACCGAGCCCTGGTTGTCCCGGCACCTCCGCGCCAGTTCCGCGACCGCTGAATGCACCCTGCACGTCAACGTGGGGCACCCATGTTCGCGATAGCGCACGCTCACGCGCTTGAACGGCTTCGACAGCGGCCACCTGTGCGCGGACTGCAGGATGAGTCGCGACGGTCGCGGTCTGCTCCGCGGGCAAGGACGGAAGCTTCGAGAGTGTCCCGGCGTCAGGTGTGAGCACCGCACCTGCCGCCCCGACGGACTCGGCAAACGTCGCGCGTGCAATCGCCGCCGTTTGAGTGGCCTGACTCAATTGATTCTGGGCGATCGCCAGCTCGGCGTCCGCTCGCGATTCGTCGGCGCCAGGGCGCAGCTGATTGCGGACGAGCGTGCGCACCGATTCGGCGAAGGTCTGCAAGCGATCGACGTTCGCTCGAACCGCGCCAACGGCTTCGTCGGCCGCAAGCACGCTCACGAACGCGTCCGCCGCAGCGGCTGTGACATCGAGCTCGGTCAGTTGCGCTACCGCGTGCGCCTGCGACGCCTGAGCGCTGGCCGCCTGGACGTTTGCCTTGCGCAGACCGAAATCCACGGCCTGCCACGACAGCAACACACCGGCTGCGCTGCCCCACACGGCATCGTAGCTGGTCGTGCCCAGCACCGGCCCTGAAATCGGCGGCACGACCGGCTGAGGGAGCAAGACCCCGAATACGTTGTTGTGCGTTCCCCGGTTCACCTGCCATAGCGCGTCGAGTCGGGGAATGTACGCCGTGCGCGCGAGTGCGACGCCTTCCTGCGCGGCCTGTGAACGCGCGCGAACCTCTTTCAGGGAGGGGTAATTCTTCCGCGCGAGTTCGATCGCGTCGATGACCGTGAGCTGCGCCGTGGGTGACTGTGCCAGTACCGACCCGGCACCGGCAACCCAGCCGCACGCTGCTATCGCCACGGCGATCAACGGTGAAGAGCGACGTCTCCGTTCCAACACAACCTCTCATCCTATCGGTCGATCGAAAATGCGATCCTGACATGTTCCTGACATTTACGTCAGAGAGAATCACGCTGCATCCGAACTCGATAACATGCACTGAGTGCGGATTCTCGTAGTCGAAGATGAGCGGAAGCTAGCTGAAGTACTCGAGTCGGCGCTCCAGGCCGAGCATTACGAGGTCGTCGTGGAACGAACGGGCGAGGACGGTTTCTTCCGCGCCAACGCAGAGACCTTCGATCTCGTCCTCCTGGATCTGATGCTGCCCGGCCGCGGTGGACTGGATATCCTTCAGACCTTGAGGAAGCGACAGCTGCAGACTCCCGTTCTGATCTTGACTGCCCGCGATACCGTTGAAGACCGCGTACTGGGACTGGATCTCGGCGCCGACGATTATCTCGTCAAGCCGTTCGCACTACCCGAACTGCTGGCTCGGATTCGCGCTTTGCTGCGGCGAGGCCGGCCGGCAGACACCGTGCGTTTGAAGGCGTCGGATTTGGAAGTCAACCTCGTGACGCGCCGCGCCGCGCGCGATGGGCACCCTATCGATCTCACCATGCGTGAGTTCGAGTTGCTCGAGTACTTACTTCGGCATCAGGGCCATGTTGTGTCTCGCGAAATGCTGGCACACGATGTCTGGAAGGAACCACGCCGTGCGACGCCAATCGATAACGTGATCGACGTGCAGGTCGCACGCCTTCGCAGGAAAGTGGACCTCGACGGATACAAGCGCCTGATTCACACCGTTCGAGGCGTCGGATTCATGCTGCGCGAGGCGGAGCCATGATGCGGCGACGCGCGGCTCCGTCGATTCGGGTGCGTCTGACAGGATGGTACGCAGGGGTTCTGACCGTCATGATGATCGTGTACGCAACGGCGACGTTCGTCGCCGTGCGTCACGAGTTTCTTGAACAATTGGACGATCAGCTTCACGACGAGTTCGAGACGGCAGAGGAGCGACTGACACGGACAGCCGATGGACGTGTGACGTGGAACAAGGATCAGCATCAGGATCCTGACACCGCCGAGAGCAGAATCTATGAAGTCTGGTCGGCGGCTGGCGAACAGATTCACCGTTCAGGCGCGCCGGCTGCGCTGCCGCCAGTAGCGCTTGCCTCGGTCGGCAGCACATACCGATTTGAGACGATCTCTACTAGCAGCGGCCGATGGCGCACTCTCACCGGCCCCGTGACCGTGGGCGGGCATGCTGTCGTGCTCAGGGTGTCGCGATCCGAGGACCGGCTTCGAACACAGTTGTGGGAGATTCTGGTCGTCCTCGTGCTTGGATTGCCACTCGTCGTCGTGCTTGCCGGCATCGGGGGATATCTACTTGCTCGCCGGGCGTTGGCTCCGATCGATCATCTCGCGAGCGAGGCACGTCGAATCACCGCCGATCGTCTTCACCAGCGACTGACCTCGTCGAATCCGAACGACGAAGTGGGCCGTCTCACCGCCGTGATCAACGACGCGGTTGCGCGGCTCGAGTCATCGTTCGACCAACTCCGGCGATTCACGGCGGATGCCTCCCACGAGCTCCGAACGCCATTGGCGGTCATTCGCGGGATCGGCGAGGCTGCCGTCGCGAGCAGAAGGAGTCCGCCAGATTACGAAGAGGCCATCGGCAGCATGCTCGAGGAAGTCGACCGGATGACGAGCCTCATCGATACCCTGCTGCGGCTGTCACGTGCAGATGCCGGAACAATACATCTCGCGCGCGAACGACTCGACTTGGGACCGCTCACACGCGACGTGGCTTCGTCGCTGAGCATCCTTGCCGAGGAACGGAACCTCAAGCTGGAGTTTGAAATCGAGCAGTGCACGATGGTCTCGGTCGATCGGTTGGTGCTGCGTGAAGCCATCACAAACATTCTCGATAACGCGATCAAATTCAGTCCCTCGGAATCGACCATCAACATCCATGTTGAGCGGTCCGCCGAAGCGGCTGTCGTTGAGATTAGGGATGCCGGTCCGGGCGTTCCACCCGATCAGCGCGAGCGCATCTTCGATCGATTCTTTCGAGTTGACGAAGCACGCTCACGCGACCGCGGTGGCGCGGGGCTTGGGCTCGCCATTGCGAAGTGGGCCGTCGGGATGCATGCGGGGCAGATCACGGTAGAGCCTCGATCGGCAGGCGGCTCGACATTTCGCATTGTGCTGCCGCTGGCAACGACAGACGGAGCGAAACTCGACCATACAGCAGCACAAATGCGTGCAGGAGGATAGAGATGAAACGCTTTCTAACGGTCGGTGTATTAGCGTCGCTGGCGATGGCTGCGGCAAGTCCTGACGACGCTTGGCAAACAAGGGGACTACAAGGCGAACGTGCTGAAAGTCAACATTCCCCGAAACGATCTCAGCGTGACCGTGGCGAACGTCGCAACACCCACTGCGTTCGGGTTCGGCGGCTGGGTTGCGATGGCCAAAGGCACCGGGGACATGAACGTGCTCATGGGAGACCTGGTCTTAACGCAGGATGAGGTGAATCCGGTCATGTCGGCACTGCTCGACAACGGCCTTGAGGTCACCGCGTTGCACAACCACTTCTTCTCCGACGAGCCACGGATCTTCTACATGCACGTGCATGGACACGGCACGCCGTCGGATCTTGCGCGGAAACTCAAGCCAGCCGTCGATCTGATTGGAAAGGGCAATGCGCCGCTTGCGACGCCGGGCGGGCCGGCTTCAAATTCACTCGGACAGCTCGATACCGCGAAGATCGCGCAGATCGTCGGCACCCAAGGCGACCAGACCGGGGGTGTCTACAAGATCACAATCGGTCGCGACGACCTGAAGATCACGGAGATGGGAGCCCCGATCAACGCCCGCATGGGCCTGAACACATGGGCAGCGTTCGTCGGCACGAACGACGAAGCGGCCATCGCCGGTGATGTCGCAATGACGGCGAGCGAAGTCACACCAGTCCTGAAAGCTCTTCGCAAGAACGGCCTCGACGTCGTCGCGATTCACCACCATATGACCAGCACGCAGCCTACCGTGTTCTTCCTGCACTACTGGGGAACGGGTCCGGCTCAGAAGCTCGCGACGGGGTTCAAAGCCGCGCTCAACGAGCTTGGCAAATCGCCGGCGACGTCGGCAAACCGCTAGGAAACCGCAATGCGTTGGATCACTCGCGAGAACGTCAAGGTCGATCGCGTCGCATGCCCCTGGTTGATCAAGCGGTTCGTCGACCCGGACGCCGAATTCCTTTTCGTTCCTGAAGACGAACTGCTCTCGCAAGCCAAGCGCGACGGTGCTACGCCATTCGATGCGACACGATTCCCCGAGGTCCGGCTCAATCATCGCGGGGAGCGGTGCACGTTCGAGGCGATCCTTGAGGATTTCAACTTAAGTGATCCGGCACTGCAGCGTCTGGGCCTGATCGTCCGCGCCGCCGACGTGAAGGGGCAGGAGCTCGCGGCGCCTGAAGGTCTCGGATTGCGAGCGATTGCCGAGGGATTCTCTCGGCTCGACATCTCGGATGCCGAACGCCTGCAACAGGAGTTCCCGCTCTACGACGCGCTGTACGCCTATACACAGCAACGTACTGGACCAAGAAAGGAGGCATGCGTGTGATCTCTACGACGTGACGCATTCGTCCGCGCGAAGAAGCAGTGGTTGCCCGAAAAAAATCGAGAACGGAGGCTCCCATGAAAGGCTGGACAGTCATTCTCGGTTCTCTGCTGTTCGCCGCTCCACCGGCGCAGACATTCAACTTCGACCAGGCCGAAGCCGGCAAGGTGCCGACCGGCTGGAGCGCGACGCAAACAGGTACCGGCCAGGCAAAATGGGCCGTCGTCGCCGACGACACGGCGCCGAGCAAACCGAATGTGTTGAAGCAATCCGGCCAGGCGACCTACCCGGTGTGCATCAAAGATGACGCGAGCTTGAAGGACGGGTTCGTCGAAGTGAAATTCAAACCAATCTCCGGCCGTGAAGATCAAGCCGGTGGACTAATCTGGCGCGCGAAGGATCCCAACAACTACTACATCGCTCGCGCCAATGCGCTTGAAAACAACGTGACCATCTACGACACGGTGAACGGCCGCCGCACCGAGCGCAAGCGCACAAGGATGACGGTGGCGTCAAATCAATGGCACACACTGCGCGTCGATTTTCAGGGCAATCATTTCACCGTGACATTCGACGGCAAGCAAGCCATTGATTGGAACGACGACACGTTCAAGGATGCCGGCAAAGTCGGCGTCTGGACCAAGGCCGACAGCGTGACGTTGTTCGACGATTTTGCGTTTGCGACGAAGTAGCCGATTCTTCCGACTCCGCGCCACGCTGGCTTGCGATCTGTTCGGAAGGCGAGGTGCGAGCCGATGGGACACGAGCATCGACACCTTCACCGTGACCATCGCCAACACGCACCCACGTGTCAAGTCGATAACTCACCGTATCCGCGGAGGACGCCGTGCGCCCGTTCATGTCAGGAATCGTGATCGCTATTACCGCCATGCAATCGACGTCTCCGCAGCAACCACTGAACCTGATTCGGTCCGTAGAGATGCCGCGCGTTCAAGGTCGCATCGATCACCTGGCACTGGATTCATCGGGAGAGCGGCTGTTCGTCGCGGCGCTTGGCAACAACACGGTAGAAGTGCTGGACGTCAAGAACGGCACGCATTTGAAGAGTCTCGCCCAATTCCGTGAGCCACAAGGAATTGCGTTTGCTACCGAGGCGCAGATCCTCGCCGTTGCGAATGGACAAGGAGAGGGTCTCCAGTTTTTGGACGGGACTGACTATCGCGTCGGAAAGAGTGTCGCTCTTGGCAATGATTCGGACAACGTGCGGTATGACGCGACAGCAAAACGGTTGTATGCGGGATACGGTAGCGGCGCGCTTGCTGCTGTCGATCCCTCCGACGGACGCGTCCTCGGACAGGTGAAGCTACCAGGACACCCAGAGTCGTTTCAACTCGAGCACAATGGTCCTCGCGTGTTCGTGAATGTTCCCTCGGCGGGACAAATTGCGGTCATCGATCGGAGTGCCATGAAGATCGTTGCGACGTGGCCGGTCACCGCCGCTCGAGCGAACTATCCGATGGCTCTCGACGAAAGCAACCATCGCGTGTTCGTCGGATGCCGCCGCCCCGCGAAGGTTCTCGTATACGACACAGCCACAGGGAAGCAAATCGGCGCGGCAGACATCGTCGGTGACACTGACGATATGTTCTTCGATGCAAAGCGCGAACGACTGTATGTCGCTGGCGGAGAGGGGTTCATCGACGTGCTGGATGTACGCACAAGCGCCTCAATGACCCGTCTAGCGCACATCGCAACCGCAGCTGGCGCCCGCACGGCGCTCTTTGGGCCGGACCAGGGGCGGCTGTATCTGGCTGTACCGCATCGAGGATCGCAGTGGGCCGAAATCAGAATCTACGAAACGCGAGAGTAGCGAGCTAAGTGGTGAGCCGATAGTACAAGAACTCCTTAAGCGCGCCCTTCGCGAGTTTGGCTCGAAGACTCAAATGATCCGTCGGCGCGCCGCTCGCCAGTTCACCCATGTGAATGATGAATCCATCCGCGTCCTGAAGCGGATTGCCTAAATCGATGTCGAAGTCGGCAAAACGAGAACCAGTACCGCTTTTCGGCACCGCTACCACTGCCTGCATCGATGGCTTTCCTTCTTGTCTGAAACTGTGGAGACGATAGTCGGAAGCCTGACCCAATCCGAGCGCTTCGATTCGCTCGAGCAATTTCAGGTGCATAGTAGACGTGGGGGTTCCCTCGTAATAGAACGGCTTGTCGGGATCTGCAGCCAGGGCTTGCAACGGTGGAAACAGTTCGGATCGCACCTCGCAGTACACCCTCTCGGTTCCGGCGAAGAAAACACTGTTGACGTATGAAATCAGCGGGGCCTTGGCCGTTGGCGCTGTTCGGAGTTTCGCCATCAAATTCAGCAAGCAAGCCTTTCGATTCGCGCGCGGATCGTTGGACGCAAGCCACTGATCGATGGTCAGACCGTCAATGGTGCTGCCTTGGGCTTGCAGAACGGCAAGGATCTGCGGGTCGAAATCAGTGAAGGCAGTCGTCAGGCTGATCGATCGAGGGTCCATCTGAACCGGGGCCTCGAGGACGGCATCTGCCTGACCGTCGTTGATGTCCAATGGGAGCCGCTTCGACGAAGTCTTGAGATCGGTAACAGTAATGCGAGCCCAGTAGTTGCCTCCAGGTAGCGAGAGCGGATCAGAACCCGTGAAATAGAACCCCCCATCCAGTAACGTGCCGTGCAATTGAAAAGTCCACGCAGACCAGCCATTCAGCTGCCGCACGCGATTCATTCGATACGCCGTCACTTGACTGCGGGCATCAAACTCCAGCGTGAGCGTCCTCGGGAATGCATCGTGTTCGTTGCTGAGGACAATCCCGTCAGAAGATAGCGACGTAATGGGCCAGAACTGTCCATCACGCACGAGGCGCAAGCGGAAGGCTTCGTTCATGGTTTATGGAATGGCGGCAGCCACTCGGAGCGCCTGAGCAACGATTGACAAAGTCGGATTCACCGCCAGGGCGCCTGGGATGGTGGATCCATCTGCCACATACAAGCCGGCGTGAACCGAGTTCGCTCCGGTCTGTGTGTCATACAGTTGCCCTTGGGCGTTTACGACGCCATCGGTTGAACTGCCGCCGATTGGGCATCCGCCGAGCGGGTGCGTGACCACGAGCTTCCGCGAGACGAACGGCTGCAGTCCATCCCACAACGGGAATGCCTGGAATCGACCGTTCATCGCTGTTGCGACTCCGCGAAGGATGGTCTCCGCCAGATGGAATGTCGGATGATCGGCGATCTTCTGTGAGAAACGCAGGCGCAAGTGTCCGTTATGCAAGTCGAACGTACCGGTTGCGTCGTCTGTTCCCATGCAGTTGAACCAGCAGATGTTCATCATCATCTCGCTCTCGGTCTGCATGGTGTTGGGGTCGCTGTAATCGGGGAGCTTCGCCTTGTTCCAGAGCGCGCTCATGAGGCCCACGACTTTCGATGGCTCACTGGGCTGCGCAAGCGACTTGAGTGTCTGCTGGACGATGGAAGCAAACATGGCGGGAATACCGGCATCTTCTACATTCACCAACACCTGGCCATCGCGGAACGTCACGTGCGACATGTTGATCGGCCCACGATTTCCGTAGATGGGGTACTGCAACTTGTCAGTGTCAACGATGACGAATCCCGAGAAATCGCCATTGGTCGAGAACCGTGAGCCAAGTTTGTCGCTGAGCACCAACTTGCCCTGATTCTTGTCTCGCGAGCGAAGAAGGATCTCGCTGCTCCCCAGAGAGCCGGCCGCAACGACGACCGTGGCGGCAGTCGGGTGGTAATTAGTACCGTCCTCCAATCCCTTGTAGTGGACTGTGTAGCCGCCGCCTTGGAGCGGCTCGATGTAGTCAACGTCTGCAAGTGGACGAATGAAGACTCGATCCTCAGCTGGAAGCGGAAGCTGTTTGAGCAGCGTTTTGTTCAATGTGTGACGCGCCGCCGGAAGACAGCCGAGGAAGCAGCGACCCTGCCGTTCGCAGAAATTCTTGTTGGTGCCAGCTGTCGCGGGATCTGCCTCCGCGACCTGCAGCTTCAACGGTCCCCACGGCTCAACGATCTTGTTTTTGACGTCCGCCGGTAGCGTGGCGCTTGTCGATGCGTCCCGGAGGAAACGTGCTCGGCCGAGCAGGCGGGGATCCGAGGTGTTCACCTGGGACAGCTGATTCTGCGGGATGGCATTGGGGTACTTCGTGACTACGCCGCTCGGTGCGCCGCGTTTTGTCGTCATCCAGTTGAGCGCCCCAACGTAGTCGGCGGGTGTCAGCTTCGCCGGCGCGGGCCAGCTCGCCATCACCGGGTACTGCTGCGTCGCCGTGTCGAGAAACGGTTCGAGCGTCACGTTCGAATAAATCAGGGATCCACCACCGACGCCGCTGGCGGTGAGCACGTCCGCTTCGTCGAAGGTGTGATACCGATAGAGCGGTTGTGGACGTTTCTTGCCTGTGAAGAAATCGGCAATGCCGTTTGCAAAGTCCTGTAGTCCCCCCAGAACACCGCTGGCTTTCACGACCGATAGCAGATCGATCACACCGCCGCGGTGATCAGGGCGTGGCCAGCACTGGATCGGCTGCGTTTGTGGCCGCGTCTTCAAAAACGGATTCATCGGGTTCTCGGCCGACAGCTCAGGCGTCAGCCACCACACACCGCGTTCGACAATGAGGATGCGCTTATTCTTGGCGTTCTGATCGAGCGCCAGAACGGTTGCTCCGAATCCGGAGCCGATGATGATTACGTCAAAATCGAACGCCATAAGGATCCTCCGGGGCAATGGGCCGAGAAAAATTTACCCGTCCCGGGTTAAGCGGATCTCGGCCTCGATGGCTATAACGTTCGTGCACCCGAGATCGAACATCCACAGCAGCGGTACCGACTTCGGGGCCTTTGGTTGTGCGCCATCAGTGGCATGTGGACATCTAGGACGGGCACAGGCAGCTTAGCGGACTGCTTCGTAGACGACCATTCGGGCGACAGGCCGGCCGCCTTCCTCTTGCTCGGGCGCATACACGCGGTGCGTCTCAGCGTCGACCGCGAGGCTGTGGACCTTTGGTTCAACACGAAAGTCCTCAAGCTTTCGGAAATGCTGCGGATCGTCTTCTTGAATCACCGAGATCGCTCCGCTCGCACAGGCCGCGTAGATCCGCTTGAGCCCGGGATCGAATTTCACGACGTCAGCGCCGCTTGGAATCGGAATGTTCGCGATAGACCGATGCGTGTCCAAGTCAAAAACCGTCAGCACGTGATTGCCATTGCACAGAACGAACGCGTGACGTCCCGCTGAATCGAGCGCCATCCCGTGCCCGGTGTGGCAACCATTGACCGGGTAGCGCGCAACGACCGAATCAGAGGCAGGATCGACTTCCGCGATCACATCGGTCGCGCCGTGGAGATTCACGTAGACCTTGCGCCCGATTGAATCGTACTGCGGCGTCGCGGTTCCTTCCGGAAAGTGGAGGACCTTCAGGACGGTGTCCTTGTGGACGTCGATGACGTCTTCTTCGTCCCCGTACGTGGAGACATACATTTTCCCGAACGGTCCCGCGTACGCGCTGCCGTTCGGTTTCTGACCGATCGGAATGCGTTTGACGACTTCCATCCGCTCAAGGCTTACGACGCCTACTTTCGTCTCGCCGCGATTCGACGTATAGACCTTCCGCAGCACAGGCACGTACTCCAGTCCGGTGATTTCCGGCACGCCGTGGATCGCTTTCACCAATCGGTTCGCCCGCAGGTCGATGACGTACAGAATCCCTGGACCGAGATGCGCGGACAAGAGGTAATGGTCTTCATAATCGATCGTCAGATAGTCGAACCGCTGTCCGGGTGGACCCGACAAATCGATCGTGCCCACTTTCCTGAGCGTTTGGCTGGTGGCGTGTGCCGCGCCGGCACAGCAGATGATGACGAGCGCGACGGTTTCTTTAATCCTCAGCACGTTAGTCGTCGACGTTCAAACCTATCACGTCGCTACGGCTGGGATAGGAGATGCCTCCAGCCGGTTGACTGTGCCAACAGCGCCCACTGATAATTGCCCGACGTGTTGAGGCGCACGGCACATCCGATCATTTCCGGACTCGCCATCCTGGCGGTCTTCGCCTATGGCGTGCTGCCGGCGGAGCACGTTCACGCCACGCACGATCACGAGGGACATCGCTCAGAGTTTGTCCACCGTCATTTCGAGCCGCACCATCAATCAGCACCGGACACAGCGGTTGGCCACGACGACGATGATCCTGTGCGGTGGTTGACTACCGCCTTCACTGCCTCAAAGACGGCTGCACATGCGCGCGTCCACACGTTCGTCGTTGGACTGGTCGTGCCGATTCCATCAGCTGAACGCCATTCGCACGCGGCGGTGGCCCCATTGTTCGTTTCCGTGCACGATCCGCCATGGGCGACGGCATCCGGTCTTCGCGCTCCCCCAGCTTCCCGCCTTTTAGTCTGATCTGACGGGCTCGCCCGTCGTGTATCTCCACAACTTCATTCGAGGTGTTATGCGCTTTGCGGTCATTTGCGCCGCGCTGACGGTTGTATTGATCTCTTCGAGTGCACGCGCACAAACCTCGGCTCTGACCGAGGCCGACGCACTCGCTCGGTTGTCGGCCGAGAGCCCCCGCGTGCGTGCGATTCGCGCGGCGATCGAGGTGGCACGCGCCGACGTGGTCGCGGCCGGCAGGTTCCCGAATCCGCGACTGATGTTCGATCGTGAAGCGGCCGCTGGAACAATCGAGTATCTCACCAGGATCGGTCAGCCACTCCCCATCAGCGGTGCTCGAGGGCTCCAGATCCGCGCCGCATCGTCACTCGCTGACGCGATCTCGAGTCGCGCAGACGAAGAGATTCGCCGTGCTCGTGCTGACCTGAAGCTCGCGTTCGTCCAGCTGGTTGCCACCCAGACTCGAGAGCAGGAGCTCTCATCGGCTCGCGAGCGGCTACAAGAGGTCGCAACTGTTCTCGCCAAACGAGAAGCGGCCGGCGACGCGGCCGGATTCGATCGCCTGCGCGCCGAGCGGGAGGTGCTGGACCTCGATGCCGATCGCGCAGCGGCCGCGAGCGAACGCGCCCGAGCGCAGGCGGCACTCGCGGGGTTCTTCGCCGGTCCCATCGATTTCGCAACGCTCACGGTTACCGCGACCCCTCCGGCCGAGTCACCGCTCCCCAGTCTTGACGTGCTCGGCGAGCACGCTGAGTCCACTCGGGGAGAACTGATCGCCCTGCACAAGGAGATCGAGGCGGCGCAATTCTCAGGGAATGCGGCCGAGCGTCGACGGATTCCTGAACCAGAAATCGTTGCCGGCACGAAATCATCGTCAGCGGGCCAAGGCGACATAGGCAGCGTCATTGGGGTCCAGCTGTCGATCCCGGTCTTCGATCGAGGACAACCTGAACGAGCCCTCGCGCAAGCGCGCCGCCATCAGGCCCAGGCGCGGGCGGAGGCGTTTCGGGTGGCGTTGCGGGCCGAGATTGCCGGATGGCGTGCCGCGGTCATAGAACGCAGAGAGGCGGCTGCGCGATACCGCGCAGCGGCGGTGGCCAGCGCCGAGCAGATTGGGCGAATCGCACAGGTGAGTTACGAGGCGGGAGAACGGGGCATCCTCGAGCTGCTGGATGCCTATCGAACGGGATCCACCGCGCGCGTCCGTCAGGCCGCGCTGGACGCATCGGTGCGCGAAGCAGAAATCGAACTCGAATACGTCAGCGGATGGGAGATTCGGCAATGAACTCGCAATCTTCGTTCTTGACCCTTGTGATTGCTGCGTCGGTCATCACGAGCGGCTGCCGAAAGCCGAACACACCCGCCCAACACGAAGCGCCAAGTCTCAACGTGACGAGCTGGACGGACAAATCCGAACTGTACATGGAGTATCCGCCTCTCGTGACTGGACAGTCTGCGCGATTCGCCGTTCATTTAACCAAGCTCGATGATTTCAAGGCGCTCAACGCTGGAAAGCCCTCCATCACTTTGACACCCGAAGCGGGCGGATCCGCGACTGTGCTGGCCGGGACACCGCCGCTGCGGCCGGGGGCATTTCGCGTTGAAGGTGTCCCGCCCGCCGCCGGACGGTACCGTTGGATACTCAGCGTCGACGCACCCGGATTGATCGATCGTCACGACCTTGGCGTCGTCACCGTGTTCGCGGATGAAAAGTCCGCCCTTGCAGAAGCGGAGAAGCAGCCACCCGGCGATCCCTCGGCTACCGCGTATCTGAAAGAGCAGCAGTGGACCAACGAGTTCGCAACGACCACGGTGCGGGACGTCGATCTGCGCAGGTCAATCCGAGTACCGGCGTCGATAGAGCCACTGACGGGCGGCGAGGCTGTCGTCGCAGCTCCAGCCGCAGGACGGTTCGCGGCTGCTTCTCTGGCGTCAATCGGCACTGTCGTCCGAGCCGGGCAAGTGCTCGGACGACTCGAACCGCGTCTCTCCGCAAACGACGATCGGGCGACACTTGCCGGCGACGTTGTCCAGGCCCAGGTCGCCGCTGATGCGGCCCGCGCGGAGCTGACTCGCGCAGAACGGCTTCTCGCCGAGCGTGCGGTTCCCGCGCGGCGGGTCGAAGACGCACGCCGAGCTGTCGTCACGGCTGAAGCGCGGTTGCACGCGACGCAGGCGCGGCTTGACCAGCGCGATGAGACGCTCCGAAGCGGCGGCGGAAACGCATCGGGCAACGCGTTTACGCTACGCGCTCCGATCAACGGTCGTGTTGCCGACGTGATGGCCACGTTGGGTGCGTCCTATGAAGAGGGAGCGCCGCTTTTCAGGGTTGTTCGCACCGATCGCGTCGAACTCCGCGCGCAGGTTCCAGCCGTTGATATGTCAACTGTCCGCAGTGTCACAGACGTCGCGCTCGACGTCCCGGGTCGCGCCGATCCGTTGTTGCTGCGCGCTGAACACATGCACGATGCCGGTGTCATCGACGAAAAGACCGGGGCCCTTCCGGTTCAGTTCGAGGTCGCGAATCCGGGCGGACAGATCCTCGTCGGTCAGCACGCGACCGCCGTTCTTTACCAGCGAGATCGCGTCAAAGTGCCCGCCGTGACCAAACAAGCAGTCCTCACCGACGCCGGCCGGCCGTACGTGTGGGTCCAGATCGGCGGTGAGCAGTTTGCGCGACGGTACATCGAAGTAGCGGCGCGCGACGGTGATTGGGTTGGCGTGAAGAGTGGCGTCAAGCCGGGCGATCGCGTCGTCGTCCGCGGCGCCTACGAAGTGCAACTCGCGTCTGCTGCCAAGGGCCTGCCGGCCGAAGGACACGTGCACTGACATGAGAAGACTCATTCAATGGTCGATCGATCACCACTGGATGGTGATGGCCTTGTCCGTGCTCTTGCTGCTTGGCGGACTCTGGACGGCGCGCGCGATGCCAGTCGACGTCTTCCCCGATCTGACTGCGCCGACAGTGACGATTCTTACCGAAGGGCACGGGATGGCGCCCGACGAAATGGAATCCCTCGTCACATTTCCGATCGAGAGCGCCATGAACGGCGCGTCTGGCGTTCGCCGCGTTCGTTCGGCAACCGCTGTCGGCGTCGCGGTTGTGTGGGTGGAGTTCGAGTGGGGCACCGACATTTTCCTGGCGCGACAGATTGTTGCGGAAAAGCTGTCGCTCGTTGGAGGAACGCTGCCACCGCAAGTTGAACGACCAGTGCTCGCTCCTGTGTCGTCGATCATGGGCGAGATTCTGTTCTTCGCGATTTCTTCCGATACGCACGATCCGTTGACGCTGCGGACCGTGGCGGAGACGGTCGTGCGGCGACGGCTCCTGGCCGTGGCCGGAGTCTCGCAGGTCACACCCATCGGCGGTGCGGAGCGGCAGTATCAGGTGATCGCGCATCCGGACCAGCTTCGGGCGAACGACATCTCGCTCACCGAGCTCCTCGATGCGGTCCGAGGTGCGAGCCAGAGCACCTCCGCTGGAGTCTACGTTGAGGGTCCGCAGGAATACGTCCTTCAGGCCGTCGGACGCGTGCGCAGCACCGACGAAATTGGCGAGAGCGTCGTCGCGCTTCGCGGCAGCCGTCCCGTGCTCGTCCGCGATCTCGCGGATGTGCGAGAAGGGGGCGCGCTGAAACGCGGGGAGGGATCGCGCAACGGGAAACCGGCCGTCATCGTCGGCGTCCAGAAGCAGCCGGGTGCCAACACGATCGAGTTGACATCCCGTCTCGACCGTGAGCTCGACGCACTCCAGCAGGAGCTGCCGCATGGCATGACGATCGATCGCAGAATCTTTCGTCAGTCAGACTTTATTGAGGTTGCCGTCGACAATGTCGTCAAGGCGCTGCGCGATGGAGGCATCCTCGTGATCATCGTTGTCGTCGCGTTCCTGGCAAATCTCAGAGCGGCTGCGATCACGTTGACGGCGATGCCGCTCTCGCTCGCCGCCGCGGTTCTCATGCTTCGCGCCTTCGGCGCATCGATCAATACGATGACGCTCGGCGGCATGGCTATCGCGATCGGTGCGCTGGTCGACGACGCGATCATTGACGTTGAGAATGTGGTGCGGCGGTTACGGGAAAATCACGCCAGACCACCCGAGCAGCAACGTCCGGTCGCTGAAGTCGTGCGTGAGGCGACGTTCGAAATCAGAACATCGATCGTGTTCGCAACCGTGATTATCGTCCTCGTTTTCCTGCCCATCTTCGGTCTTGCTGGCATCGAAGGTCGTCTACTGACTCCGCTGGCGTTCGCGTACATCGTCTCGTTGATGGCCTCGCTGGTGGTGGCAATGATCGTGACGCCTGCCCTCTGCTATGCGTTTCTTCCTCAGGCGAGGTCCATACAGGAAGGACACGAGGGATGGGTGTCGAAGACGCTGAAGACCCGCTTCGCTCGCCTTCTGCCGCACGCCCTGGATCATCCGGGTGTAGTCGGGGCCATGGCAGCGGCGGTACTCGTACTGGCGGCGTTCGGCATTACTCGAATGGGAACAGCCTTTCTGCCAGAGTTTCATGAAGGGACGCTGACGGTCCAAGCGAACACATTGCCGGGCACGTCCCTGGCGAAGTCGGACGAAATCGGGCGCCGTGTCGAACAGATCATGCTCGCCGAACCGGAAGTCGTCGCCACCGCCCGACGGACGGGACGGGCGGAGCTCGATGAACACGTGCAAGGGGTAGAGGCGGCGGAAATCGATGTCGGGCTTCGTCAATCGAAGCGTCCGCGAGAGGAGCTCCTGACGGCGCTGCGGCGTGGCTTTTCGACGCTTCCAGGCGTGAACGTGACGATCGGCCAGCCGATCTCCCATCGCATCGATCACATGCTGTCCGGCACACGCGCAAACATCGCGGTCAAGGTCTTCGGCGATGATTTGAGAACGTTGCGCCGGCTCGGGGAACGCGTGCGCGAGGCCGTCGGTAACGTTCCAGGCGTAGTGGATCTATCGCTTGAGCAACAGATGGATGTGCCGTATGTTCGGTTCGTTCTCAATCGATCGGCGATTGCGAGATCCGGGCTGCGCGTCAATGATGTGGCGGAGGCGGTCGAGACGAGCTTCGCTGGGGCGACCGTAGGACGGATCTTCGATCGCGGCACCTCCTTCGATCTCGTCGTCAAGTTCGATCCGGCGAACAACGCGGACTTCGAGCGGATCGGTGATCTTCCCATCGATACCCCATCTGCCAGTCCGGTTCCGATCCGCCTGCTTGCAGACGTGAGACGTGAGGAAGGACCGAACATGATTCTGCGAGAGAACGTTCAGCGCCGTATCGTCATCTCGTGCAACGTATCCGGCCGCGATCTTGGCAGTGTTGTCCGCGATATTCAGTCGAGGGTGAGCCAGGCTGTGCCGATGCCCGCTGGCTACCGCGTCGAGTACGGCGGCCAGTTCGAGAGTCAGCAGAGCGCGTCGCGACGCCTGGCAATTCTGTTCGTGGGAGTCGTCGCGGGTATCTTCATGCTGCTGACGCTCGCGTTCGGCCGTTCGCGAGATGCGGTGATCATCATGGTCAACCTTCCGCTCGCTCTTATTGGCGGGGTCGTCGGTGTCTTTCTGGCGGGTGGCGTTCTCAGCATTGCCGCCATGATCGGGTTCATCACGCTGTTTGGGATAGCGACGCGCAACGGCATCATGCTGGTGTCGCACATCCAGCATCTAATGATGGAAGAAGGTGTGATGGATTTTCGCCAAGCGGTCGAGCGCGGCGCCCACGAGCGGCTCGTCCCGATTCTCATGACCGCGATGACCGCCGGACTCGCGTTGATTCCGCTCGCGCTCGGCGGCGGGAAACCAGGCAGCGAGATTCAAACGCCGATGGCTATCGTCATCCTTTGCGGATTAACAACGTCGACCTTGCTGAACATGTTTGTCGTACCGACGTTGTACCTACGGTATGGACAATTCCATGGTCGTCGTAATGTCACGGGATGAGAGATCGATTTCGCCGATGAGCACTGACTATTATCGAGGGGGCAGCATCACATGGGCGGCGCTGTCACGCCGGACAGACGCTCGCGTTCTCGCGTCCGGTATCTGGGTGTTCATCGTCATTGCCTGGGCGATGTCACATCTACTGCGCCGCGATGCCTGGACTCCTGCAAGTGTGAGCACCGCTGCGTTTCTGGATCTCTCGATCCTGCGATGTCGGCGGCGCCGTGAAGCGGCTCTCGTACAGGGCTTTCTCTACGTGCTCATTCTGGTGTTTGATCTCGCGTGGACCTACGTCGGACGGGAGCCTCAGTCGCGCGACATCCTGTCATTTCTCACCAGCGCCGGCGTCGTTTGGCTGTGGCCGGTGACGGCTGCGCTTGGGTTCGCGGCGCTGCGATGGCACCAGAGACTCAGTCGCGAACTCGAGACGCTCATGCGAGTGCGCGTGTGTCTCGATGACGATACCGCTCAGCCTCAAGGAGAACAGGTATCGGAATCACAGATCAAGAACGTGAAAGGATTCGGGAAGAGGAGACGACGCGGTGGCTCGTCCGCCACGAGCTGAGACGTCGGAGGCGACCTCAGCTCCTAGTGATCGCGACCGTGTGGACACTGGTGCTGACGACCGTGGCAATCGTGTTCACGTATTATCACCCTTGAAAGCCGGGTCCCCGGGCACGGAACAGCGACCCTCCAGGAAGCGGGGCGTCAATGGTGAGTCTGTCGTTCACGCTGCGTCAGCTTCGTCGCAGCCCTGCGTACCGGCGACGGCGCGCTCGGTGGACGCGTAGTGGCGTTACGCGACGAATAAGCCTCGATTGCCAGCGAAGTGGATGCCAAGCTGCCGTATTACCGGCCCGGCAACTCTTGTCAACAGATCGGTATTTATCGCGAGCAGTCCAAGGTAAAAAGCTCCAGCGTACCTGACGAACGATGGACGAAGGGAGCCTTCAAGGAGCCTTACTGAACCGCAGTGGTCAGTTGAATTCGGTTCTGCTCACTTGAAGAAATAAATCGCGAGAGCAACGCCCCCAAGTAGCGTCCAGAACGCAGCACGTTTTCTGAAAGCGCTCCGTGTCAGGGTCCCGAAGACCATGAGGGCCACCACCACGGTATATGCGGCCGAGACCAGACCAAGTTGAACCATGCTTGAAATCTAGTTCAGCAACCCCACTGTTCATCAATAAACCAGACGTGATCGGGCATTCTAGCTTCACGCGCGGGCGTCCCGCCGGCGACGGCTCGCCGGCAAGCGTCTGAACATCGCTTGCTCGGCGACAAGACGGCCGTAAAATCGTGCTGCGTGCCTTCGCCCTTGGGCTTGGGTTTCTTGTTGTTTGAACGACTAGTCACATCCCATTCTGGCACGAACCGAACGGGCGAGCCAATGGAGGACCCTCATTCTAGGTCGTAGCGGATTGCGGGGGGCAGGTCAGCACAGGAATGACGATTCTTACACCGGCCTTGCGTCCGCACACGCCAGCGCCGTGCGACACTTCATTCTCATTGTTGGCCCCGCGATGTGCGCGCGTACGCGCTCGACAGCGTCTGAGTGGCCTCGCTGGTCGATCTCCGCGGCGATATCGGCCTCGTTCTCACCGAAGCAGTAGCAGACGATTCGTCGTGCCGTCAACTCGTTCTGGCATGCGCTCGCGGACATCCGATGTGGTGAAGACGGTGCGATCCGCCTCACCGATGATCGGTTGAAGGGGTGAACGTCAAGGCCATCTAACGATCCCGCATTCCATGCAGCCGACTGGACGATCGGTCCAGCGCGGCTCTGGACCGCAGCAATCTGCAATGTTCACAGTGTCAGCCGTGGAGCGCGCTCCAGAGTCAAGGACGAAGTCGAAATCGCGGGTTACAGTGGGCCCCGCAAGTCTGTCAATGGACTCGAACGAGAGGGGGATGCGTGACGAACGATGTGCCGGTCATCGTGATCACCGGCAACATGGGGTCGGGCAAGACGACCATCCTTGCTGAAGCGTCCGACCTGTTGACGGGCGACGGCATCGTGCACGCGGCGATCGACTCGACACGTTCCGCATGGGCCACCTGCCGCCGCAGGCCTGGCAGGACGTCGCATACCGAAATCTCGCGTGCGTGTGGCAGAACTACACCGAAGCCGGAGCGACGCGACTGCTCATCGCCGAAGCCCTCGAGAGCAGGCGCGAGCTCAGTCGCATCGAACAAGCAATCCCCGGCGCATCGATCGTCGTCTGCAGACTGGACGCGAAGCTCGAGACGTTGCGCCGGCGTGTCGCGCAACGGGAAATCGGCGCGCTGCGCGGCACCTTCGTGGCACGCGTCGACCCGTTGCAGGTGCTGATCGACCGTGCGCAGCTGGAGCAGTTCACCCTGACTACTGACGACGGCGCATCCGTCACGAACATCGCACGCGAGATGCTGCACCGTGCTGATTGGCTGCCGACTCATCCAAAGAGCCGTAAGTGATCGAACGACATTAAGAGTCTGACACAATTCGACCCGCGCGCTCGGACCACTAGCCATCGAGATCACGCGCGAGCTGCACGATCTTGCGCAGGCGAACGGTAAACGGTCGCTGCCCGATCTGACACCAACAGCGAGACGTCGATCGACGAGGTGATCGAGTTCTGGTCGAAGCGAGCGGTGCTGTTGCGGCCCTGATCGCTCGTCAGTCGATGAACACGCCGCGCCGGCACGACAGAATCCAGAACAGCAAGACGCATTCCCCGACGATGGCTGCTTCGACCCAGAGGCCCTCAGGCGTCGTCAAATGCCGTAGGTTGGCAGCCGTATTGCCGAGCGTCATCGCGAAGGCGGACATCGCCATACCGAGCAGGGCCGAGATCACGAGGATCACCCGTCGGGCGCGCGAGCCCGGCTCTGGCGGGAGGTTCGCGACCACGCGCGTCGCGAAGCCCCACGGTGGCGCGATGGTCGTCGCCGTCACGAGCGTCACATCGAGGAACGCGTCGAGACAACTCGGGCATTCGGCTAGATGGGAATCCACGAGCTCATTCGGGCCGTCGCCTCGCAGATACTCATCGCGATATTGCCGCAGGGTCTCGCAGTCGATCCGCGTGGTCATCGGGATTTCCTTGCTCGGTCGCGCTCGGCCAGGCGATCCTGCACATGAGCGCGTAGACGCTCGCGCCCTCGATGCAGATGCGCCTTCACCGTGCCGACCGGAATATCGAGAATCTGGCGAATGGCTTCGTAACTCCGTCCTTCCTGATAAAACATCACGAGACACGTCCGCTCTCGTTCGCTGAGGAGCCCGAGACACTCTTCGACGATGGTTCGAAATTGCGTCCGAATCATGGTGTCCAACGGGTGATTAGCAGGTCCCGGCAGGCGCTCGTGCCAGTCACTCTCCGGATCGTCGAGCGAGGTCAGGCGCTGTCGTCGCTGGTTGATCCGTGTTTGTTCGTCGTGAGCGACGTTCACGGTAATGCGATAGAGAAAGGTCGACAACGAGGACTCGCCGCGAAAGTGATCCATCGCTCGATAGAGCCGCAGAAATACCTCTTGCGCTAGGTCCTCGAGGTTGTCGCGTCTCCCGAGAAGCCGAGCCAACAGCCGGAAGACGACCGGGCTCTCGTTGGCAACGATTTCCCGGAATTGAGCGGCATTAGCCAACGTCGTCTTAGACTGCGGCGGGGGCGAGATGTTGCACTCGCAACATTCGGGATCGTGGCCAGTCTAATGTGTCCATGGGGCGAGGACGCCTCAACAGGAGACGTGGTGATGACCTCGATTCTCGAAAGCTTCGGCAACAACTCGTTGGCGATGATCACGCTGCTCATCGTCATTCCGGCCATGCTCTTGGGCACGGCCTATCTGTTTCGCCGGATCGAGAGCCGGGAGCGTCTGCTTGCCATCGAGAAAGGCTTGTATCAGCCAATCTCGCCCGAGGAAGGCTATCGACGTGCGCGCCGCCTGGCCATCGTCCTGATTGCGGCCGGCATCGGCGTGATCCTGGCGTTCGTGCTGGAAGCGTTCGCCCACCGACAAAAACCGGCGGCGGCGGGGCTCGGCATCATCCCGCTGACGATCGGGCTGGGTCTGCTGTTCGACCTGCGTTTGCAGCGCCGCGAACTGCGACGAACCGCGTCGCAGCCTCTCTCGAGTGCCGATCGGAACCGGTCGGATCGATGATTTGCCGCGTCTCCCGCGGGATGCTTTCGTCGCGTGTTACCCATTTGGCGGGGTCAATCACATGCAAGACCTGAATCGTAAGCAACGTCGCGTCCCATTTCTTGACACGCTTCTGCAGGATCTGAGGATCGCGCTACGCATGTTGCGCCGCAGCCCGACCTTCGCGGCGGTGGCGATTGGTTCGCTCGCGCTCGGGATCGGCGCCTCGACTGCGGCCTTCAGCTTGTTTAACGTCGTCATGCTGCGGCCGCTCTCCGTGCCAAAGCCGGACGACCTCGTCCTCGTCCAGCCCCTGCGCCGAGACGATCGCTTCGTGCTCTTCAATCCCTTTTTCGAGGCTCTGCGCGATCGACAGCACACGCTCACTGGACTCGCGGCGATCGCCGATCAGCCCTATCTTCCGGTGACGGTCGACGACGTGCGGCTGCCCTCGTACGTGAGCGGTACACTGGTGTCCGGCGACTACTTCCGGGTACTCGGCATCGCGCCCGCGCTCGGACGTCTCCTGGAACCACCCGACGATGCGCTGCCCTTGGGCAGCGGTCCCTGCTCGGCCGTGATCAGCGCCACCTTGTGGCGACGACAGTACGAGCAACGCACGGATGTCGTGGGACGAACGCTACGTGTGCGCGAGTTGGTCTGCACCATCGTCGGCGTCACGCCAGCCAGCTTCCTCGGGCACCAAAGCGGCTATCGTCCCGATGTGTGGCTGCCGCTGCGACCACTGACCGACCGCAGCGCGCTCGAGAGCCGGAGGATGGCGTTCTTCAATGGGATTCTGGGACGTCTGGCGCCCGGGGCCACCGTCACGAAGGCACAGGCCGAGCTCACGTCCCTCTACGAGCGGGCCATCGCCGAGCAAGCAGCGCCGGTCTCGACGAATCAGGCACCGGATCGTCCAGCAGAGTTCGCCATCCATCTCACGGCGGGCGCCCAAGGCTTGGACAACCTGCGGGAGATGTTCGCCATGCCGCTGATTATCGCCATGATTGTCATCGACATCATGCTCCTGATAGCCGCGGTCAATATCGCCAACCTCTTGCTCGCGCGAGGCATGGCGCGGGTGCCGGAACTGTTGACGCGTGCCGCCCTGGGCGCAAGCCGCGTCCAACTCTTACGGCAGCTGGCCACTGAGGGCACCCTGACCGTCGTCCTAGGTGGGGTGCTGGGTGCGGCGCTGGCGTGGTGGGCCGCGCCGGCGCTGGGCTCGTGGCTCTCCGCCCGCGACCCTACGATGGCGCTCGACACGCACGTCGATCAGCGCGTCATCGTCGCGGCCATCGTGGCGACCGGGTTGGCGGCCCTGGTGTCTGGGATTCTGCCCGCCTTCCGTTTGAGTCAGGTGCCGCTCTACGCAGGAATGGCGGGTGATGGACGCACCAGCGTGGGCGGCGGTCAGCGGCTGATGCGGATCCTCGTCGGCGCACAGCTCGCGCTGTCGTTGCTACTGACGATGACGGCCGGTCTGCTCCTGCAGACCATCGTGCACCTCACCAGGATCGACCCTGGATTCCAGCCGGACCATGTAGTCATGCTGGAGATCCGCGATGAAGCGCCGGCCACCAAGCTCGGGATCGCGGAGACCGCGGAGCAAAAGGCACAGCGTGCCGTCATCGACGCGACGCTCGACGCGCGCGTGAATGCGATCCGCGGTGTCCGGGCGGCCAGCCTGTCTTGGCTCGGCTTGTTCAGCGCCAACGACCGATCAGTCAACGTGATCGATGCGGACCAGCCGAACAATGGCGGCGAAGCCCCGGCTCGACTTCGTCTCCCCGCGGTATTTCGAGACGGTCGGGATGCAGATCCTCCGGGGGCGAGGCCTCAGCGACCATGACCGCGAGGGCACCGAGCGAATCGCGGTGGTGAACGAGACGATGGCGCGCATGCGGTTCAACGGTGACGCCCTCGGACACCGGCTGACGCTCGACTATGCCGGAGAAGGCGATCGGCCGTTTACGGTCGTCGGGATTCTGCGCGACGCCAATACAACAGCCTGCGCGAGACCGGGACGAGACCCATGATGTGGGCGGCACTCGCTCAGGCCCCTATCGCATTAGCTCGGTCGCGCTCCGTAGCGATCCCGGTGCCGAGGCGTGACACCTCTTGGTCCGGTCACCATCGTGGGCCTGCGGTGCACTGATGACCATCGTCGCCCTGGTCGCCGCCTATCTCCCGGCACGCCGTGCCGCGACCGTCGACCCGGTCATTGCGCTGCGCTGGGAGTGACTGTCATTGGCGTTCGAAAAAGAACCGGTCGCACTCTTCCAGAGGGATCGCACCTCAGAGGTGATCTTTGAGCGCACCCGGGAACGTCGAACCATCGGCGGATCGGATGTAGGGGCTGATACTCGACAGGTTGCACTCTGGCGTACTCGATTGGTTCGCTGGTGTCTCGCGGCCAGCTTCTGGGCCGCGAATCGCCGAATCCCTTTTAGGTCCCGATACGTGGCCAAAATCCCACGGGCTGACCTCATACAAGAAGACGCCGAGTTGCGGGGTGAGCACAATTGAAATGAGCGCGCCGAAAAAGACACCAGCGGCGGCGATGATCATGCCGTCACGGATCGCGAGCCACACGAGGTGACCACGCTGCGCCCCAAGCGCGGCGCGGATGCTGAGCTCGCGCGCGCACCGTCGCACCAGATGTGCTGTGGCTGCGTGGACGCCCCCGAAGTGTTGTACGTCGCCGGGCGTCCGACGACCTGCGGGCGGATCAGTGCGCCGCTGGAGTCGACACCTTATTCTTCGACGCGCGCAGTCGACGCTGCGCTTCCCTCGACAAGGCCTAATCTTGCCGCAGGGCCGTGAGTGGGTCCAAGTCGGCGGCGCGTCTGGCCGGCAAATAACAGGCGAGCGTCGCGGTCACTAACAGCACAAGGGCGACGCCACCGAAGGCGGCAGGATCTAGCGGTCCCACGCCGAACAGCAGATGACGCATGGTCGGCGCGAGTGCGACCGCGGCGAGCACGCCGGTTCCCATGCCGATGAACACGGGCCGCATGCCGCGCGAGAAGACCCAGCCGATGACCTCCTGACGCGTCGCGCCGAGCGCGAGCCGCAATCCAATCTCGCGCGTCCGACGTACGACGGTGTAGCTCACGACGCCGTACACGCCGACGGCTCCAAGCAGCAGCGCCACAAGTCCGAACAACGAAGTGAGCACCATCTGAAACCGGCGTTGAACCAGCGACGCGGACACAATGTCTTCCATCGTGCGGATAGTGGCGACCGGCACGGTCGGATCGGCCCGCCTGACGAGATCGCGCAACAACGGGCTCAACGCCGAGGGATCCTGCGCCGTGCGCACGATGACACTCATGCGGCCGCTCGGCGCCTGATGGTGGGGACGATATAGCTGCGGCGGCAGCTCGCGGTCGAGTGCGCCAGGCCGCACGTCTTGGGCGACGCCGACCACAGTGATGTCCGGTGCGCTGATCGCCCCCTGACGAATGGTCCGCCCCACGAGGTTTGCTGGCGTGTCGCGCGGCCAGAGCCGCCGGCCGAGGGATTCGCCGATGACCGCGACCGGTGCGACGTCCTGTTCGGTAAAGGCACGGCCGGCCCGCAAGGGTGTGCCGCTGGCGATGAAGTATCCCGGCGTCACGCTGCGGAGGCCGGCGACGGGACGTTGCAGCGCGAGACCTGGGGACGCCGTGTCCGTCGAGAAGAACACGACTTGGGTGCCCGATTCTCCGAGCGCCGGTACGCTGTTCACGGCCCCGGCTGCGAGCACGCCCGGCAACGCCTGCACTTCAGTGAGCAATCTCTGGTAGAACGCCGTTCGCTGCGGCCCTGTCGCGTAGCGTGGACCGCCCGGCGCCAGCTCGAGGGCCAGCACGTGCTCCACTTGATACCCGCGATCCGCCCGCGTCACGTTGACGAAACTGTGCAAAAACAACGCGGCCGATGCAAGAAGGGCGGTGGTCAGTGCCAGCTCGACGCTCACCAGCGTTTGACGCATGGTCGCAGCGCCGCCACCCACAGTACCGCGCGCGCCTTCCTGCAGCACAGCGCTGGCATCTTTCCGATACGCCTGCCACGCGGGCAGAACACCGCACGCCAGGCCCGTCGCCACGCTCGCCAAGATGGACGCGGCCAATACCGGCAGCGTGGGGCGCGCATCCGCGAGCGCTCGGATCTCCGGCGGGCTCTGCGCGAGAAGCGCATCGACACCGAGATACGCGACCGCGACACCGAGCGCGCCGCCGATCACGGCGAGGCAGGAGCTCTCGGTGAGCATTTGGCTGAGAATCCGGGACCGTCTCGCGCCGAGCGCGACACGCAGCGCGAATTCCTGGGAGCGGCTCGCAACTCGGCCGAGATAAAGATTCGCCACGTTCGCGCACGCGACGAGGAGTAACAGGCCGGCTGCCGCAGCCACGAGCAGCAGGCGCAGCCGGATCTTGCCGGCATAGATCTCACGAATCGGCGTCAGCCTGGTCTGAAACTCCGTCGTGAGATCGGGGGCGACGGCGCGGAGCGAACGATTCAACATGCCTTGGAGCTGCACGCGGCCACGCTCGACGCTTTCTCCCGGCTTCAATCGGACGAGGACCCCGTAGTTCCAGTTCTCGCCCTCGAGGTCGCGCGGCGACGGAGCGATCGGCTTCCAGATATCGATACGGGGTGCGAAGGCCAGCGACGGGTGAAGCACCGGGCCGGTGGGTACGAGGAGCGACGGGGGCGCGATGCCGACGACGACATAACTGTCGCCGTTCAGAAAAATCGTGCTGTTGAGCACAGTCGGACTTCCGGCATATCGGCTGTGCCACAGCGCGTCGCTGATGACGACCACGCGATCCCGGCCGGGCTGCTCCTCTTCTGGTAGGAAGCCGCGGCCAGACGCGAGCGGCACGCCGAGAAAGGAGAAGAAGTTGACCGACACGCGCGCACCGCCGAGACGTTGCGCCTCACCGGCCCCGGTCAGATTCCATTCGGACGGCGCCAGCGCCGCCACGTCAGAGAATGCGGTGTCCGCGCGGCGCCACTCCAGAAAATCTTGGATCCGCATGGGCAAGCTCGGAACCTGATCCTGCCGGTCCGGGATGACAGTCTCAGCACTGAAGATCTGGTCCGGCTGCGCATACGGGAGTGGCTGCAGTAACGTGGCGTAGACCACGCTGAAGATGGCGGTGTTGACACCGATGCCGAGGGCCAGCGTGATGATGGTGGCTGCTGCAAAGCCGCGGTTCCTGCGCAGCGAGCGCATCGCCAGACGCAGGTCTTGGAGCAGACAATCCGACCACGCCAACGAGGCACGACGATCGGGAATTTCGGCTCGATCCTGTCGTCCCAACAGAGCAATCCGTTTCATGCGAGGCCTCCTGCGCGGCAGGGGCCGCGACCCGAGTGTTGCGAGGCCGCGCAGCGCGGACCGCGCTTGTGACGGAACTTCAAACGACGACTGAATTAAGAGTCTTGGCCCTTTCAACGTTTCGAGCCGCCGCCAACAAGGTTCTGAAGCCCACAGTCGAAACGACGAATCTCACCATGCCCACCGTCAACTCGTATGCCGTAGTCGATTCGCGCACGGGGGGAGCGGCTCAGTTGTGTGCTGGATCGCTGCAAGGCTCGCCAGCGGCCCGCGTCGGTAACTGCGACACATACCCGGCAGCATCAAAGGTGCCACGCATCTTCCGATCAAAAGCTGCTGGATTCGCTGGATAAAGGCCAATCCCGCGCCCGTCATCTGTCCGTAATCGCTGAGGCCGGTCGCGAAAACGAACACCTTTCCCGAGTCTCGCCCAGATCTGCTTTCGCCTGAACGATGCGAAGGTCCGAATTCCCCTCAGTCGAGCAAGTGCATCGTAGTGTGCACAAGCTGGTTGACAAACGCGCGCCCCGCGCTTTCGTCTTCGCCTACCTCTTGCCGTACGTGTGAGTCCGATGCGCGACGTTCCGGCGGCAACTTTCCACGATGCGGCCAGTCTCGAGTTGATCCGGGTGCGCGGCGGCCGCAGTGAAATCGGCTAGTCGGCGCTCGAGCCGCAGCGTCCGCCGGCCCGCCAGCCGCTTCGTCGTGGGACTTCACCTCGTGGGGATGTGTTCAAGGAACCTACTGGCGCGTGCCCACAGTGTCCGAAGGGCAAGTCGGCACCGCCCACGGCGAAAACGCTCCACTGCAGTAGGGGCTCATTCGGCCCGCAGCAACCGGGCGGGATCTACCCTCATTGCCGAGAATGCCGGTGGCATTGCGACGAGCACGGCGATTGGAACAAGGAGTGCGACTGGCGCTGTAAATGCCCCGATATCAAATGGAGAGACACCGCACAAGAACGTCGACAGGTAGCGGACGACGATCGCTGCGGCGAAGAGACCGGAAATGACGCCGAGGAGTGTCCGACTGACAGACGGTCCAGCGGCGCCGCGCGCAGGTGCGGGCCCCAGACGCCGGGCGCTTCGCTACAACGCGCGTGCGGTGAAGATTGCCGAACGCCGTGCGGCCCGGGCGAAGGCACCGATTGTTCGTACTACTTCACGTGGGAGACGTCAGTAGAGAACGGGCACTGAAATCGCCGCATTCATTGGATGTTCCGTTCGTCTTCGACAACGGCAGATCTCTTCCCGTGACGGCCGGAGAGGCGTAGGCGATTGCCTTCCGCCGACAAGGTCAGCGACCCGTGGATTGCATCCGCACGCACCGGCAATCGCCGTAAGTCTTCGGACAAGATTAAAGGTGTTACACAATTTCCCCAGGCGCGCGTCATCGGCCGGCTTCAAGTCGTTGATTTCTCACGCGATAGCGGATTCGTGCACGAGCGGCGCCCGCGTGTGCGATAATCATTAGCCAACCACTCGTAAGTTGTTGATTCTAAAGCGGAGAGATGTCGGAGTGGTCGATCGAGCACGCTTGGAAAACGTGCTCGCTTACGCGCACCGCACCAACCAGTTGCGGAAATCGTCCCAGACAGCCCGCCACCCTTCGCTCGCGTTCGGCGAGCTTCGTCGGGTGCCGTTTGACTGACAAAGGTTATAGTCTCTCAATAAGACCCACATCTGTGACGCCCTTCCTGAGTACTCCATGCTGAACGCACCGGGACGGAGCGTCACGAACACGCCAAAACTAAAGTTGACTCGAGGCTCATAGAACCTTCGCAACGACTCGGGCACTATGCCTGCAGAGAGCCTGGCCCAACGCCTGGCTTCAGACCATTCCACGCTGAGACATATCGCGCGTAACCTGCCTGCAATTTCGCCGCTCTGACGATCGCTCGGCTGTGCAGTAGTCCTGACTATTGAGGATCCAGGGTTCGTGAATTTGTCCTGAGTGCCGGCGGGACAGACCCCCCGCCCCGCCCGCGAAACACTTATCGATCGTAACGATGCGCATCGTGATCGGGATCCGCGGCGATCAGGATGCGCGTACGTTCGCGGGGACGGTGCGCGCGATTGTTGCCGAGCTCGATGCGGCAGTGGCGATCTCGGATGTTCAGACCATCGAACAACTC
>JBKPSH010000031.1:0-10843 GCA_046734955.1 Acidobacteriota bacterium | reverse complement strand
ACCACGGATCGATTATGCGCAAGCGGCTCCTGGAGTCGTGACAGCGATGTCGACTCTCGAATCGTATGTTCACCACACCGGCCTCGAGCGACCGCTCCTCGAATTGATGAAGGTGCGCGCGTCGCTCATCAACGGCTGCGCGCATTGCGTCGACATGCATACAAAGGTTGCGCGATCACTTGGCGAAACGGAGCAGCGGTTGTACGCCGTCAGCCTCTGGAGGGAAACCCCTACTATGCCGAGCGGGAGCGCGCCGCACTCGCGTGGACCGAAGCGATCACGCTCATAAGCCACGGACACGGCTGGCGATTGCGTTTCGGACGGTGCCGGGAACGTTTCAACTCGGCGTCGAGCCATCAGACAAACGAGCGACGCACGCGTCGCAGTCCACAGTCGGCCGATGAAAACAATTGGTGAACGATCGCTAGAACAGTCATGCCACCTGCGGCACGATTTACGCTGATCATCCGGCCCATTGCGCCGTTCCGGCTCGATCTCACGGTATGGGCACTGCGCCGCCGTGCGCGGAATGCGATCGATCGTTGGGACGGCACCACCTATCGACGCGTTGTGGTGATTGAAGGACGCCCCATCGAGATCGCCATACGTCAGGCTGGCTCACCTGCCGAGCCGCGGCTCACCGTGACGACCGTTCCGTCGCCCCGGACGGCGGCAGGGAGACAGCGCATTCGGTCAATTGTCGGCTGCCTGCTCGGCCCACGTATCGATCTGGCCGAATGGTACCGCCTGGCAGAACGAGATCCGCGACTCCGGATTCTTGCTGAACGATTCCGCGGCGTAAAGCCGCCACGGTTTCCCAGTGTGTTCGAGGCGCTGGTCAATGCGTTCGCCTGCCAGCAGTTGTCGCTCGAAGTCGGCCTCGAATTGCTCAATCGACTCGCGGCGGTGTGCGACGTACGGCGTGGATCCGCAACTGACGTGCAGTACGCGTTTCCTTCCCCTCGCGATGTGGCTCTTGGGCGGCCGGCGAAATATCAGGCCATCGGCTTCAGTCGACAGAAGGTCCGCTCACTGCTGACGCTCGCTCGGGCCATCGAACGACGAGACGTCGACATTGAAGCGCTATCACGCAAGGACGATTCCACGGTGTGCCGGCAGCTGCTGGCGTTGCGTGGTGTGGGCCGATGGTCGGCGGAGTACGTCATGCTGCGGGGTCTGGGCCGTCTGCATGTGTTCCCAGGCGACGACGTGGGTGCGCAGAAGAGCCTCGCGCGGTGGCTCGGTCGATCGGCTCCGCTGGACTACGGCGGCGTCCGCAAGGCGGTCGCGCCGTGGCAACCGTACGCGGGCCTGGTGTACTTCCATTTATTGCTCGACGGTTTGTCGAACGCTGGAGTGCTGGAGTCGGTCGCCTGATTCGTCATGGGTACCAAATGATTGAGGTCATCACCGGTAAGCACAGCGAAGGGTGGTATCACTAAAGGTACGCCGCACAGCAGGAGTTCACGATGTCAGATACGACAACCAAGCACCGACGGCCACATCCAACGCCGATGGCAGCGCCGTACCTTGAATTCGACATCACGAGCGAGTTGGAGCAGCTCTACGGCGAAGCCGCATGGCAGTCCGGCCAGAACGCCAAAACGCTGGTGAAGTTCGACGATCTGCGGATTGTGTTGATGGCGTTGAAGGCGCAGTCGCGAATTCCAGGACATCAGACGGACGGGCGCATCTCGATCCACACCGTCGCAGGGCACATCCAGGTGCGGGCACAGGGTCGAACGTTCGATTTACCTTCCGGAAGGCTCCTTGCGCTGGATCAGCGACTACCGCACGACGTGGAAGCGCTCGAAGACAGCGCGTTTCTCCTGACGATCGTGCGGCCCCGCCAAACGGGCGAAGGAGCCTCGTGACGATCAGCTCGAAATCGCCGTTCAGCGACTCCCGCCCTTGGGCGCCGCCCCGTGTCGGGGTGCCCGTTGAGCGCCGCGAACCATGGGAGTTCGTCATGCACGGCGCCCGCGCTGGACTCCTCGCGGGTCTCGCGTTGGGTGCGGTGGAGATCGGCGCCAGTTCCGTGCTTCGCGCTGATCCGTGGTTGCCATTCGATTTCGCCGCCGCGATCATCGTCGGGCCGGAGGCGCTGGCGTCTGCCTTTCCGCTCGCCGCATCGCTGGCGCTCGGCACGGTAATCCACGTGCTGCTGTCGCTCGTGGTTGGGGTGGCGTTCGTCGCAGTCCTCGCGCTGACTTTTCAACTCAGTGCAAGGCCATGGCTGATCCTGATCTACGGAATGTTGTTTGGGCTCACCGTGTGGGAGGTGAATTTCCTCGCTGTGCTACCCGTCATCGCTCCGGAACTCACAGGGCGGCTCGACCTCGTGACGCAAGTGTGGAACGGGATTCTGTCGTACTGCCTAGTCTATGGTCCCACCCTCGCGGCGTACGTCATTCGCGTGCGTCCCGGAATGCTCGATCGATGGTGGCGCGTGGACGAAAGTGAGGCGACGTGATGCCTTCCCTACCGCCAATCGAACTCGGTTTCCCCCTCGGCATTCGCCTCACACACGCCTTCAACATCGTCTTTCTGACATTGCTCATCCGAAGTGGCATCGAGATCCTCGGCGGACACCCGATGTTGTATTTCAATGACGACTGCCGGCCTGGTAGCGAATGGATTCGCTTTACGCGCAAGCGGATGTTTCGAAATCAGCGCTGGACTGCGGAAGACGAGAAGCAGGCATATTCACCATGGCTGGCGCTTCCGGGACGAGACAACCTCGGCTTGGGCCGCTTTTGGCACTTCGCGGCTGTTCTCGGTTGGCTGCTTACCGGGTTGACCTATCTCGTGATGCTAGGCCTCGACAATCAGTGGCAGCGTCTCGTCCCGACTTCATGGACGGTGTTTTCGCAGGCATGGAATGCCGCACTCGTATACCTGCGCCTTGACCTCCCATCGGCTGGCAATCCCTACAACGCGCTCCAGCAGTTGACGTATTTCGCCGTCGTCTTCTTGCTCACGCCACTTCAGATTCTGACCGGGTTGGCGATGTCGCCAGCCTTGGCCGGTCGTTTCCCCTGGTTTCCGCGGCTGTTCGGCGGCCGGCAGGCTGCGCGCAGCCTGCACTTTCTCGGGCTGACGGCGTTTGTAGCGTTCACGGTCCATCACATCGCGCTTGTGATCGCCCATGGTTTCGGCCGAGGGCTCGCCTCGATGGTGCTGGGACTTGCAGCAACAACAGTGGCGCAACAGGCTGTCGCCATTGCGATCTCTCTCACGTTTCTGACCGCGCTGATCGTGCTGCACGTGTGGGCGACGCGGCAGTCGCTGCAGCAGCCCCGTGTCGTACAGGATGCCCTTCAGCGCATCGTCGACCCAGTTCAAGGGCGGCTCCTGCAACCGTTAATCTCCCGGCAACACTACTCACCGCAAGAGATCACCGCGGACCCGCGGCCGAACGGGCGTCCACCACGGCACGAGGACTACCGCGACCTTGCTGAACGCGGCTTCGACGGCTGGCGCTTTGAGGTCGGCGGCCTGGTGGAGCAACCGCTGTCGCTGACCATCGACGAACTGCGCACCCTCAAAATGGAGCACCAACTCACGCTCCATAAGTGCATTCAGGGATGGAGCTATGTCGCCGCGTGGCAGGGAGTGCCATTGAGCGTTCTACTTGACCGCTGCCGGCCCACCTCGTCAGCGCGGTACATCCTTTTTAAGACATTCGACGAAAAGTGGGAGGAGCCTGGTCACGGCGATTATTACGGCGTCATCGATCTCCACCTCGCACGAGCGCCTCAGAGTCTGCTCGCGTACGAGATGAACGGGCATCCGCTGCCGGTTGACTTCGGCGCACCACTGCGCCTGCGGTTGGAAACACAGCTCGGATACAAGATGGTGAAGTGGATTCGTTCGATGGAACTGATCGCCGATTATAAAGACATTGGTGCGGGGTACGGCGGCTGGCGTGCGGATCTATTGCATTACGGCCGCATCGCGCCCATTTGATGGCGGAAGGTCTTTGCGCGTGCGGTAATGCCGTGCGACGGTTCACGGCGAGTATCAGCAGAAGTCTGAGCATCGCTCGCATCCATACAAGCAGCAGAAATCACGAACGACGGAAGCCGAGGCCCTTAGCGCAGCTTCTTGCGCCGATGGCCGCCGCGGTCATGCAAGCCCGTCACGGGCGGCTGCGACGCCCGATGGCCGCCGAACTGATGGCGATCGAGCGCCTGCTGGAATGCCGCGTCCCGTTCTCCACGATGACGCTTGGAAGCCCGCTGATGACGACTTTGATCTGACAGACCTGATCGCGACCCCCTTTTGTCCGTTCGCATCCGAGAGGCGAACCGTAATCCGCTCGATGGATGCGGCGAACTTTCCGAGCTTCATCCCAAGCTTTCGGCTGATCTGCTCGCGATCGTCGTCTTCGATTTGTCCTCCAAGAACGCGGACGTGTGCCGGCGGCGGCACCGCATGGGTCCGGTTGCGCGTGAGCTTCACAGGGCGGGGCAATGATGTCGGCACAGGGCAGTCCGGTCCGCCACTTGCTCCCGTGGACGGCCTTCTTGACTCGACCCCGTTGCTCGTACTCGCATCAAAAACACTCCTTCCTAAACTACCGATCGCGGGGTGGAATCGTCTCGGGCAACGGTCAAAAACCGGCAGAATGCGGCCGCGCACCAGCTGCTGCACCGGCGAAGCAGCAATGCGCGCTACCAGCCCCGAATTCGCGGTGGCTCATTGACTCCGTGCGTGGTCAGCGCCGCGGACCGTCAACACGGGGCACGTTGCCGCGCGCAGGACCTGTTGCGTAGTCGAGCCGAACAGCGTCAGGCCAAGGCCGCCGCGCCCCTGTGCGCCCATGACAATCAGATCGGTTCCTGATTCTGCCGCAACCTTCAGGATCTCACAGTAGGCTCGGCCGAACACGACGCGCTCATCAATGGCGCTCCAGTCCCGCGACTCTTCGGCGATGAGTGTCCGCACTCGTTCCTGGGCGTCCTGGACGAGGTAACGTCGGTATTCCGGCACGTTGAAGTGGACGTTCTCGCGTGGTTCCTCCTCCGCGAGCCACTCGAGTGCGTGAAGGACCGTGACGACACCGTCCGCTTGTCGTGCAAGATCCAACGCAAAGCCGAGTGCTTGCAGCGCCGCCGGCGAAAAGTCCATCGCACAGAGAATGTGTTTGAACGTCACGTCCTCAGGCGCCGCGGCCGTCAGATGGGGTGGTACCAGCAAGACCGGGCAAGGCGCCTTTCGCACGACTTTCTCGGCGACCGAACCGATGAGCAGACGCTCGAACCCGCTGCGGCCATGTGTGCCCATCACCACGAGATCGGCGGCCGTCTCGAGCGCATGGTCAACGATGTTCCTGGGCGGGTCACCATCCTGCGCGGACAGAATCACGTCAAGCGATTCCATGCCCGCGCTGTTTGTGATCCTGCGCATTTCCTCGCGGATCTCCTCGCGCGACATCGGCACTACCATCTGCACGGGACCGTTGAAGGTGCCCGGGCCCACAGTGATCGGGTCGAACGTCGGTACGACGTACAGGACCGTTAGCTGCGCCCCATACCAGCGAGCGAACGCAGCCGCGTAGGTCAATGCGCGAACCGAGGCGTCGCTCAAATCAGTCGGACACAGAATATTCTTGAACTCGATCACCGAGTCTCCTCCTTCATCTGGCCGCACGCTCCCCTTCAGTCGCGCAACGGTGCTAACGACTTCGCCTTCGTTGTCTCGTGAGGCGGCGCGAGCAGCTGCTCGAGCACGTACGGCATGATTCCGCCTGCCAGAAAGTAAGCGGCTTCGTTCGGCGTGTCGATTCGTAGCAGGATCGGCACCGACTCGCGGCGGCCGTCCCGCCGTTCGATGTGAAGGTTCCCCGGCTGACGCGGGCGTAGCGATTCAACCAACTCGAGATTGAACCGCTCGGTGCCGTCGAGCGCGAGTGTCTGGGCGCTCACGCCATCGAGGAACTGACACGGGAGGACGCCCATGCCGATCAGATTGGACCGGTGGATCCGCTCGAATCCCCGGGCAATCACCGCGCGCACGCCGAGCAGCCGGGTACCCTTGGCGGCCCAGTCGCGCGAGCTGCCCGCGCCATAGTCCTGCCCGGTGATCACGATCAGCGGCACACCCTCAGCTCTGTACCGCTCCGCCGCCGCATAGATGCCCATGCGCTCGCCGTCGGGTTGGTGGCGTGTGATTCCGCCTTCGACTCCGGGCACCATGAGGTTCCGGATGCGAGGGTTGGCAAACGTCCCGCGGACCATGATCTCGTGGTTGCCGCGGCGCGCACCGTAGCTGTTGAAGTCGCGTGCCGAGACTCCCCGATCGCGCAGGTAGTCACCTGCCGGTGAGGTCGCTCTGATCGCACCGGCCGGGCTGATGTGATCCGTCGTGATCGAATCGTCGAAGATCGCCAGCGCTCGCGCACCGGAGAACGCGGCGGACGATGCCGCGGCCATCGACGGATCGAAGTACGGCGGTTCACGGATGTAGAGCGACGCCGGATCCCACTCATAGAGGTGACCCGTCGTGGCGGGGATCTGGTTCCACGCGGGATTCTGTTCGGCGAAGTCGGCATACACGCGCCGATACTCGAGTGGATCGAACGCACTCTCGATCAGCGCATTGATCTCTTGCATCGACGGCCATATGTCGCGCAGATAGATCTGGCGTCCGTCGACGCCCGCGAGCGGCTCGCGCGTAAGATCGATGTCAATTCTGCCGGCAATGGCGAAGGCTACGACGAGCGGCGGACTCATGAGGAAGTTCGCCTTGACGCTCTGGTGGATGCGCGCCTCGAAATTGCGGTTCCCCGACAGCACGCTGGCGGCAATCAGGTCGTTCGTCGTGAGCGTGTCTTCGAGCTCTCGATCGAGCGGGCCCGAATTTCCGATGCACGTCGTGCAGCCGAATCCGACAATGTTGAAGCCGAGTCGGTCGAGGACTGGCTGCAGGCCGGTCTTCGTGAGGTACTCGCTCACGACACGTGAACCCGGCGCGAGCGAGGTCTTCACCCAGGGCTTGACACTGAGCCCGTGCTCGACCGCCTTCTTCGCCAGCAGGCCGGCAGCCAGCATCACCGTCGGATTCGAGGTGTTGGTGCACGAGGTGATGGCCGCGATCACCACGTCGCCGTGCGTCAGCTCGACGGTCGGCCGTCGCGGCGGCTGTGTGTCCGACTGCTCGAGCCGGTTCGGGGTCGGCCGGTTGTTCATCATCTCGGCTTCAGTCAGCGTGCTCGTATTCCGAGCACGTCCGTCCGGAATCGTGTCTTCTGATTGTTCGCCGCCACCGGGACGTGGTGCCTTCCCGTCCGCAAGTCGCACAGTCGCGCAGCGGGCGGCATCGGGCTTCCGGTAGCCGCCGGCGCTGGTCAGCAGCGCCAGGAACTGTTTCTTCAGCTGGCCGAGCGCGATCCGATCCTGCGGACGCTTAGGGCCGGAAACCGATGGCTCGATGTCGCTGAGATCCACGTCCAGCACGCTGGTGTAGTCGCACTCGCCGCGCGCGGGCATCCCGAACAGTCCCTGGGCCTGGAAGTAGCGGCGCACGGTCTCGACGTGTTCATCACTACGACCGGTCGCCTGGAGATAGCGACAGGTTTGTTCGTCGACAGGAAAGAAGCCGATCGTCGCGCCGTATTCGGGCGCCATGTTCCCGAGGGTGGCGCGGTCTGGCACGGACAGAGTCGCGGCGCCTTCGCCGTGGTACTCGACAAACTTCCCGACGACACGTGCTTGCCGCAACAGTTCGGTCACGCGTAGAACCAGATCGGTCGCAGTGACCCCTTCACGCAGTGCACCGTGGAGATGCACGCCCACCACATCGGGCAATAGCAAGTAGACTGGCTGGCCGAGCATCGCCGCCTCGGCTTCGATTCCACCGACACCCCAACCGACAACTCCGAGGCCGTTGATCATCGGCGTGTGGGAGTAGGTGCCAACCAGCGTGTCCGGATACAAGACACCATCGTTCTCGAGAACAACGCGCGCGAGGAACTCGAGATTCACTTGGTGGCAGATGCCGAACCCGGGCGGGACGATCCGCAAGCCGTCGAAGGCCTGCGCTCCCCACTTGAGAAAGCGATACCGCTCGCTGTTGCGTTGGAACTCCATCTCCGTGTTGAGTCGGAGCGCGTCGCCCCGTCCGAAGTAGTCGACCTGCACCGAATGATCGATCACCAGATCGACAGGCACCGATGGCTGGACTCGCTCGATGTCAACACCGCGACGCGCGACCGCCGAGCGCATTGCCGCGAGATCGACGAGCAGCGGGACACCAGTGAAATCCTGCAGGAGCACACGACCGACGACGAACGGCACCTCCGCGGTACGAATGGCCCGCGACTGCCATCCGATGAGCGCTTCGACGTCCTCGCCGCGAATGCGACGGCCGTCAAGATGGCGAAGTACGGCTTCGAGGAGGATGCGGAGGCTCACGGGTAACCGCGAGATCCTCGCACTGCCTCTCTTCGCGAGCTGGGGAAGCGAGTAGTAGGTACCCGATGCTCCGGACGGGAGCGGCAACTGCCGGCGCACGTCGATCATCGCCCCCTCATGACCCTTTCAGATCCATTTCTCTCGCGATCCGCAACGCCTCGCGGACCAACTGACTCGAATATCCCCACTCGTTGTCGTACCAACTCATTACTTTGACCAGATCCCCATCAACGACCTGAGTCATGCCGAGATCCACCACCGACGCGCGGGGATCTTTGATGATATCTGACGACACGACGGGATCCGTCGTCACACCGAGGACATCGCGATAGCGTTCGGTGGCGGCTTCCTCCGTAAACACATCGTTCACCTCGGCCACCGTGGTCGGTCTTGCGGCGACGGCGACGATGTCCGCGAGCGACCCGACAGCAACGGGCGCCCGCACGGCCACCCCATCGAATCGGCCGCGATATTCGGGGAGCGCCCTGGCGGTGGCGGTCGCTGCGCCGGTGGACGTGGGTACGAAGTTCGCGGCACCGGCCCGGCCTCTTCGGGCCCGACTGTGTGGAGAGTCGACAATCGCCTGACTGGATGTGTAGGCGTGAACCGTGGTCATGATGGCCTTCCTGACGCCGATCCGCCGCCCGAGAATCTCCATCACCGGTGTGATGCAATTCGTCGTGCAACTGGCGCACGAAATGATGGCGGTGTTCCCCTGCGGCGTATTGACGCCGTGGACGATCGTTTCCACGTCGTCGCTTTTCGAAGGCGCCGACAGGATGACGTACCGAGCTCCGGCACGAATGTGACCATCGAGATCTGCTCGCTTCGTGAACGCGCCGGTGCATTCGAACACGATGTCAACGTTCAGCGACTTCCACGGCAGGCGTGCCGGCTCCTTTTCACGCAGCAACGCCAGCCGGCGGTCACCAATCTTCAGATGCCCGGCGTCGGCGTCGACCGTCTTCTCATACCGCCCGTAGACGGTGTCGTATCTCAGGAGGTACTCGACATTGTCGGATGCACCAATGTCGTTGGCGGCGACCAGGTCCAAGCCAGGCGTGTCCATGACGATCTTGAGCGTTGCCCGACCAATTCGTCCCAATCCGTTAATGGCGACCTTGGCCATGAGATGTCCTCCGTTGTGTCGCTGTGACGTGAACTCACCCTCGACGGGGCTCCGCTCGCGGCTCGAGTGTCTTAGTTGAACATTTCGACGAACGATGAGGAACCGCGACGCGCCCTGATGCGATCGCGCTGCTGGGCCGTCTCACGAACTTCTTCGCAATCCCTGCAACGCACCGCGAAGGGAAGCGCTCTCAAGCGCTGTTCGGCGATCTCGGCGCCGCACTCGAAACAGAGACCATAAGTGCCTTCGTTGATCCGTCGCAGAGCTGCGTCGATCTTGTTCAGGGTCTCCGCCTGCATCTCAATCAGCGCAAACTCGATGTCCTCCTGAATGTTGACCTCGGAACTCTCGCCCTCGTCGAGTACTTGGCGCTCCTTGCTGATGTCGGTCCGGGCGTCGCGAATCCTTCCTTGAACTTCGTGCATCAGCTCGCGGCGGCGGTCCTCGAGGATCTTCTTCAGTTCGTGATTCCGGCTTCCATTTTTCGCTGCAGTCGTGTTCCTCGTCGTTGCCATGGTGCCTGCCGCTCCTTCTCTGACGGCGATCTCCGCGTCCTCACGTTTCCTGCCACCTTTGCGAACAGCGCCCATGCTCGCCAGAGGCAAGTCCTGAGCCATCGCCGGTCCGTTCGTGATGGGCCCGAACTGGCGGCATCGCGATGACTTGCGGCTGTCGGGTCAAGACGCACATGAAGACGCTGGAGCCGAATCATTTCAAAGTGAAAACTTGGTCCTCAATCTGAAAGGTCGCTCACCGCCCGGGTGAATTCGGCGTTTGACAATTCTCATTCGCACTGACGATGGGATGATTGGTGCACAGATGGCCTCGCGCATCGAAGACTACGCGTTGATCCGTGATTGCGAGACGGCAGCCCTGTTGGCGAGACGGTTCGATCGACTGGCTCAGTGTTCCTCCGTTCGATTTGGCGCTTGCTTCGCCGCGCAGTCGAGAACGCTCGACCACGTGCATTGGATGCTGTTGCCCGAAATAGAGATCAAGAGAGTTAAATATAGCTATCGTCCTGGGACCGTCGTCTTGTCGCTTAGGCAGTAAACGTGACGCAGAGCTGCCGACGGAGGGACATCACCACCCGTGACTCAACGGTCGGTAAGGGAAGCAGGCATAGACGGATCTCGTTGAGCGCGGCTTCGCTGATTGGAAATTTGAAGTTGGCGATATCGTCGACAACCTTTATCGTTCGCGCTGGACGAACTGCGACGGCTTCAATCGGGACACCAAATCAGTCACCGCAAAATTGAGCGACGTTGGAATGTCTGTTACGTCGTGACGACAAACC
>JBKPSH010000030.1:0-66419 GCA_046734955.1 Acidobacteriota bacterium | reverse complement strand
AGAGGCCGAAGAACCAGCTGTACGGATGGCGGCGCGTCAGAACGATCCCGGCGATCTGCTCGGTGACCGTCTGAAACGTGTGTCCCGGTTCGATGACCGGTGGCGGCGCGTAAACGGGTTCTGCTTTCATCAGTGTTCAGTCGTCGAGCGCGAAGCCTCTGGCTCGAGCTCCGGATTCGGATTGCGCAGCGCCGCGAGATATGTCGTGCGGGGGCGCGTGTTCAGGTTCTCGAGCACGCCGTAATTCCGCTCCTGCAGTTTGAGCTTGGCCACCTGACTGTTGGGATCGTTGAGATTGCCGAACACGATCGCATCCGACGGGCAGACCTGCTGACACGCGGTCAGGATCTCGCCGTCGCGAATTTCGCGATCCTCACGCTTGGCGTCGATGCGCGCCTGGTTGATGCGCTGCACGCAGTAGGTGCACTTCTCCATAACCCCTCGGCTTCGCACCGAGACGTCCGGATTGCGCATCGGATAAAGACTCTGCGTATCCCAGTCCTGATAGAGCAGGAAATTGAAGCGGCGAACCTTGTACGGACAGTTGTTCGAGCAGTACCGCGTGCCCACGCACCGGTTGTAGACCATGTCGTTCAGGCCCTCGGAACTGTGAGTGGTCGCGGCCACGGGGCAGACAAGTTCGCAGGGCGCGTTCTCGCACTGCATGCATGGAACGGGCTGATGGTAGGTTTCGACCGAGTTGGCGTTACCGTCGCCGCTGAAATAGTGATCGACCCGAATCCAGTGCATCTCGCGGCCGGCGGCGACCTGCTCTTTGCCGACGACAGGAATATTGTTTTCGGCGACGCACGCGATCGTGCAGGCATTGCATCCGGTGCACGAGGCGATATCGATCGCCATTCCCCACTTGTAGCCCTCGTACTTGTAGTCGGGATACATCGTGAGTATCCTGGGCGGAGTCTCCCCCTGCTTCTCGATGACCTTCGGTTCTTTCTTGTATTCGTCGATCGTGGCGGCGCGAACCGGCGCGCGCCCTTCCATGACGTGGTGTTCCTGGGTCGTGGCGAGCGGATAGCGTTCGCCCGTCTTCGCGATCTCGAGCCCGTTGCCGAACCACGGAGCATCCGACGTGCGCAGGAGGAACGCGTTGAACGCCTCGGAGTCCTTCGTCGCGTTGCCGACGTTGCCCGCCTTTTGGCGGCCGTATCCGAAGAACACCGTGACGGATTGCTGCGGGTGGCCCGGCACTCGGACGATTGGCATCCGCGCGGTGTTGCCTCGATATCTGAGCTCGATGACGTCGCCATCCTCGAGGCTGCGCTCGCTAGCCAGCTGCGGGCTCATCCACGCGGTCGCATCCCAGGTGACTTTCGTGAGCGGCTTTGGTAGTTCCTGGAGCCAGCCATTATTTGAGAAGCGTCCGTCCCACACCGTCGGATCGGGACGGAAAATCAGCTCGAGTCCACCCTGCGCACCAGCGGCCGCTGGCTGCTGTGCGGGCGTCGTCGTTGCCGGTGGCGGTGCAGCGGGAGCCGCAGGCGCACCACCTCCGGCGGTTTCGGCACGCATTCCAGCGACAGCCGTTGTAACTGGAACGACTGCCGGAGTGAGAGGCTGCGCGGAAAACGGCGTCGCCGGTCCGCCATCAGCGAGCGCAGTGCCGCCGATGAATCCGTCGTGCAGCGAACGCCGCCAGAATGCGTCGAAATTCTTGAATGGTTGACCGTCCGGGGACTTGATCGTCCAGGGACCACCGGCAAACGCTCGCGTCCAATAATCTTTGAGGATCGCGCTGCTCCGCCGATCGGGTTGTGACGTGCAGGTCGCAATGATCTCGTTTGCGGAGCGTCCTTCGTAAAGCGGCGCGATGAGCGGCTGAGTGATCGTGATCGTGCCGTCGAACGATCGCGAGTCGCCCCAGCTCTCGAGCGGATGAGCATCGGGGACGTTCCAATGACACAGAAACGCCGTTTCGTCGACGTAGAGCCCGTGATAGACCGCCAGCTTCACCTTGGAAAGCTTCTCGGCAAACTTCAAATCGGCGGGTGCGGAGTAGACCGGATTGAGTCCGTTGAGGATGACGAGGACGTCGACCTGCCCGGCATCCATCGCCTGAACCAGATCTCTCAGGGACGCGGCGTGATCGGTTGGGGCCGCTTCAATCGAGGCACCGTAGGTGACCGTCGTGCCGACGTTGCCGAGCGCCTGATTGATCGAACGCGCCAGCGTGTGAACCGCCGGGGTCTGATAGTCGCCGGGGACGACGAGCGATCGTCCGCGATGCGCCTGCAGATCCTTGGCTATTGCCACCACCCACTTGCCGGCGACGCTTGCGGGATCGGTAGCGCCGCCACCCGGCCCGCCAGGTGCCGGAGCGCCCACAGCGCCGGCGAGTTGGTGACCGAATCCTTCGATCTCGCTCGCTTTCATCGCGAGTCGATGATCGGCCTTTGCGCCGGTCAGCGTCGGCGTGCTTTCGATCGCATACAGCCGGCTCATTTCCTTGCGCTCGTCTGTGACGCGTCGATGCGCCGCGAAGTCCTTCTGATAACGGACGCTGCCCGGGCCGCAGGTCAGGAAGTCCGCATCGAGCGAAACAATGACGTCGGCCTTGTCGAAGTGGTAGATGGGATCACCGCCGCTGCCTTCGGCGAGTGACGCGGCACGGGCTCCGCCGCTCGAAATCGGATCGTACTGATGCCACTTCGCCTGCGGTAACGAACCGAGGGCGCTTGCCATCACCTCGGCAGTGGACGGCGACGTGATCGGTCCGCTGAGAAATCGAAGACCGGCGCCCTGACGCGCTTTTTGTTGCGAGACCGCCGACTGCATGGCGGTCAGGAACAGACCCCATGCCGTGATTTCTCCGTGATTGGTGATGGCCTTGGCGCGATCGGGATCGTAGAGACCGAGAATCGCCGCCTGCGTGAACGTGTCGGTCGCCCCCAGGCTCGCGGGGTGCTCAGGGTTGCCTTCGATCTTGGTCGGATGCCCCATATGGCTCTCGACCAGAACTGGCTGCGCGATGCCTGAGAACGGAACTGCACTGGCGAAGAAGAGCGGACGGCCGGGAACGAGATCCTCCGGCTGCCGGACGTACGGAACGATCTCCTCGGTTGGCTGCTTCGTGCATGCCCCGACTCCCGCAAGCGCCAACGACGCGCTCATCAGCTTCAGGAACTGTCGACGGCCTTTGGGATCGTTCCACTCCGATGCCTGCTCGGGGAACTCGCGATGCAGATACTCGCGGAACTGCGGCGTGTCGGCGAGCTCGCCGAGGCTGCGCCAATACACACGTCCGTGCGAGCCGGCAATACGGGATTTGATAGAAGAATGCATGCTGTCAGGTTCCAGTTGCCAGGACCCGGTTACCAGTTAAGTCAATGACCTCACGGCGGTTACTCCGTCCAGCCCCACTGGAAACTGGGGACTGGAAACTGGAAACTGCCCCACTACCGATGACACGTCGAACAGCTCGTCAGCTGACCCGGACCTGCGATCTTGTATTCCGTCATCAGCCGTTGGCCGAGCCCGGGATCGTTGGCCGGCGGCTCCCACGCCATGTTGTAGACCTTATCGCGCGGCCGTAGATTCGGCGCCGGATTCCGGTGGCAGTTGATGCACCAGTTCATCTGCAGGTTCGCCTGCTGATACATGAGCGGCATCTTGTCGACACGGCCGTGACAGGTCGCGCACCCGACGCCTTTTCTCACATGAATACTGTGGTTGAAGTACACGAAATCCGGCAGGTCGTGAACGCGGGTCCAGTGAAGCGGCTTATTGTCGCGGAAGCTCGCGCGCACGGGCTCGAGAATTGGCGCGTTGGTCCAGAGCTGCGAATGACAGTTCATGCACGTCTTGGTCGGAGGAATGTTGGCAAAGGCAGATTCCTCGACCGACGTGTGGCAGTAACGGCAGTCGATCCCTTCGCCACCGACGTGATGGGCGTGGCTGAACTGGATCGGCTGCTCGACATACATGTTCTGGTTCGTGTTGTAGCCGGAGAGGTGAAGCATTGCGACCACGCCGCCAAGGGTGGCAGCGAGAACGATCGCGGCCAGGATACTGAGTCGGGAGTAAATGTTGGTGGTGCGATGAAAGATCTGACTCATCGTGTCGAAACCCGCACGGCGCGTACTCCCAAGAGCCTACTCGAAACCGGGGCGTTTACAGAAGTGGAGAACGTTTCCCGCAGCCACGGCATGACACGGCCGCTGACCCTCCGCTTCAGTGTCTTTATAATGTGAAACTTTTCACAATGTTGTCAAATACTCAGTTTCCAGTTCCCAGTTTCCGGTTTCCCGTTCGAATTCTTCGGTGAGTGAGGCGCAACGCGCTAAGCTCTCGACCATCTGCACGGAGTCACAACTGGAAACTGGAGACTGGCAACTGCTCCATGTCGAATGCCATTGCACTGACCGGCGTCACCAAGCAATTCAACGGCACCCTGGCCGTGCACGACCTCTCACTGTCGGTGCCCGCCGGCTCGATTTACGGCTTCATTGGTCCAAACGGGTCCGGAAAAACGACGACGCTCAGGATGATCATGCACATCCTGCTGCCCGATCGGGGTGAGATCGAGGTGCTGGGATCGCGCGATACGGCTGCTGCGCGCGATAAGGTCGGTTACCTGCCGGAGGAGCGGGGACTCTATAAGAAGATGACGGTTCGGCGTTTGCTCCGCTATTACGGTCGCCTCAAAGGCGCTTCCATGGCGGACATCGATGCGTCCATTGAACATTGGATGCGTCGCATGGAGCTGCCCGGGCTGGTCGATCGGCAGATCGAAACGCTCTCGAAGGGCATGTCGCAGAAGATCCAGTTCGTCGCCGCCGTGATCGCCAATCCCTCACTGCTGATTCTGGACGAGCCGTTTTCGGGCCTCGATCCCGTGAACGCACACGTGTTGAAGGACGCCGTGCTCGAGATGCGCCAGCGTGGCGCGACCGTGGTCTTCAGCACGCACGACATGGCGACCGCCGAGCGAATGTGCGACCGCATTTTCATGATCTTCCGCGGCCGCAAGGTGCTCGATGGGACGCTGGAGAGCATTCAGAGTGAATACGGCGCCGACACGGTGCGGATACGAACGTCGGAAGGTGCGGCGGCACTCGTCGATATGCCGGACGTCGATGCGGTGAACGACTTCGGACAGCTGCAGGAAGTTCGGTTGAACGGCGATCCGCAGGTATTTCTCTCGCGGCTTGCCACACGCACCAGCGTGTACCACTTCGAAGTGACACGGCCATCGTTGCAGGACATCTTCGTGCGGATCGCAAAGCCTTAATTTAGGGCTCAAGGCTCAGGGCTTACGGCTTAGGGCTTAAGGCTTGGCTCATTCAAGCCCCAGCGCCTGCGGCCCGCGCGAGGCGCGAAGCCGCCGAGCGAGAGCGAGCGGGGGTGGGGCCCCGCGAGCAGTAATAGATGCTGACACCTATGCGGAAAGCATTGATCGTCGCTCAATCCGAGTTCATCACCCTGGTAAGGAGCAAGGCATTTCTGATCGGCCTGATCTTGATGCCGGTTGTGATGGGGACGTCGATCATGCTCGTGCGCGCGACGAAGGACGCGACCGACATGAAAGATCGGACGTTTGCCATCGTTGACTATACCGGCGTCGTCGCCGAGCCGTTAAAAGCGGTGGCCGACTTGTACAACTCCGGCACCGCGTCGCCAATGGACGCCGTCCTTCCACGAAAAGGCCCGCGCTTCATTCCGATCGAGATCAAACCGTCGTCGAGCAATCCCGAACAGCTGCGGCTCGATCTCTCGAATCGCGTGCGTAACCAGGAATTCTTCGCGTTCGTTGAGATTCCATCGGAGATTCTGGATCCCGCGTCCAGCGTGTCGATTCGCTACTACTCGGATCACCCGTCCTACAACGCACTGCCACAGTGGTTGCGTGCGACGGTCAATGCCGTCGTGCTCAATGAGCGGTTTCGCCGCGCGTCGGTCGACCGCGCGCTGGTTGTACGTTTGACGAAACAGGCTCCCATCGACGAGCTCGGACTGTTCGAGCGTGGGACTGATGGTGAGGTCAAAGCCGCCGAGGAAGTGAACGCCGCGCGCGCCTACGGCATTCCCGTCGCGGTTCTCGCGCTGATGTACATCACGATCATGACCAGCGCGCCGCAGCTGCTGAACAGCGTGATTGAAGAAAAAATGAGCCGCATCAGCGAAGTCCTGATCGGGTCAGTGACACCGTTCGAGCTGATGATGGGAAAACTCCTCGGCGGCGCGGCGACGTCCATTCTTCTCAGCGCGATTTACATCGCCGGCGGCTTGATCGTCGTTCAGTACTGGGGAGGTTATGCGAGCGCCGTGACGCCCGCGATCGTGGCCTGGTTTCTGCTCTACCTCACGCTCGCGCTCTTCATCTTTGGATCGCTGTTTGTCGCGATTGGCGCCGCCTGCAACGATCTCAAAGACTCACAGAACATGATGACGCCGGTAATGTTGCTGGTGATGATCCCGGTGTTCACCGCCGGCACCGTGCTCCGCGCGCCGGACGGCACGTTGGCAACCGTCTTGTCGCTCGTCCCAACCGCCGCACCGTTCCTGATGTTGCTGCGGATCTCTCTTCAGCCTGGTCCTCCGATGTGGCAGATCGCCGTGTCCGTCGTCATCATGACGTGCACCGCGCTCGCCGTGGTGTGGGCGGCGGGAAAGATCTTCCGCACCGGCCTGCTCATGCAGGGCAAATCCGCCACGCTGGCAGAGGTGGTGAGGTGGGTGACGGCGAAATAAAGATTGCAGATCCGCCATGCTACGATTTTGAATGCGGTCTCGCAGGAATCCGTCGCGTTCGATCCTTTTCGCTCCGCTCCTTTGCTTCGTTGCCGCCGCCGCTTACGCACAACAGCCGGTCGATTACCGCGTCTCCTTTCCCGCTCCCGAACATCACTATGCGCAGGTTGAGGTGACGTGGGCTGGCGTCACGACGCCGACGCTGGAAGCTCGGATGAGTCGTTCGTCTCCGGGTCGCTACGCGGTTCACGAGTTCGCGAAGAACGTGTTCGACGTCCATGCGTTCGATGGCAACGGGCACGAGATCACGCCATCGCGTCCGAATCCGTACCAATGGAACGTCACCGGCCACGACGGCACCGTTCGCATTGTCTACAAAGTGTTCGGCAACCATGTCGACGGCACCTATCTCGCGGTCGACGACTCGCACGCGCACATGAACATGCCGGCAACGCTGATGTGGGCGAGGGGATTCGATATGCGTCCCGTGCGGATCAAGTTTCAGCCGCCAGCGAACTCGGCATGGAAACCGGCGACGCAACTCTATCCGACGCCGGATCCATGGACCTTTACTGCACCGAATCTGCAGTACTTGATGGATAGTCCGACCGAGCTCAGCGACTACACGCTGCGTTCGTTCACGGTGCACAACCCTGACGGAAAGGAATTCACGATCCGCACAGCGGTGCATCACGACGGCGATCCGTCAGTGATCGCCGACTACGCCGCAGGCGCCGAAAAGATTGTCAACGAGGCGGCGGCGGTGTTTGGCGAGTTCCCCACCTATGACACCGGTACTTACACGTTCCTCGGAGACTACGTGCCCTGGGGCGGCGGCGACGGAATGGAGCATCGGAACAGTACGGTCGTGGCGGCGGCGACATCATTCAAGAATCCTCAAGCAGTGTCTGCGGTACTCGGGACGCTGTCGCACGAGTTCTTTCATTGCTGGAACGTGGAGCGCATTCGACCGAAGACCCTCGAGCCCTTTGATTTCGAACAAGCGAATATCTCTGGTGAGCTGTGGCTCGCGGAAGGGTTCACGCAGTACTACGGTCCGCTGATCATGACCCGTGCTGGATTATCGCAGCCCGATGCCGCGTCGCTGGTGCGAAATGCCGTCGCGGTGATCAATAGCCCTGCGCGTCAGTTCCGATCCGCCGTCGAAATGAGTCAGATGGCGCCATTCAGTGACGCCGCGGTCTCGATCGACGAGAGCAATCTGGCGACGTCGTTCATTTCCTATTACACGTACGGTGCCGCAATCGCGACGGCACTCGATCTCAGTCTCCGCGATCGCTCCAACGGGAAGATCACGCTCGACGATTACATGCGCGCCATGTGGATTGCCCATGGCAAACCAGGCGGACCCAGCCCCGCAATCATTGCAAAGCCCTACACGTTGAAAGACGCTCGCGATCGACTCGCCGAGGTCTCCGGCGATCGAAAGTTTGCCGACGACTTCTTCGACAAGTACATCGAAGGTCGCGACTTGCCGGACTACGAGAGGCTGTTCGCACGAGTCGGTTTGGTAGTGCGCAAACGTAATCCCGGTGTCGCGTGGGCTGGGCTGATGGATCAGAGTTTCGGCGGCGGCGGCCGCGGACGCCGTGGAGCAAGGGGCGCGACGGCTGCGCCAATGGGTGGCGGCGTCACAGTGCCGGCGCTTGTCAACTGGGGAACTCCGGCATTTCAGGCAGGTCTCGAAGAGGGAGACCAGATAACATCCGCGGACGGGAAAGCGGTCGGGACACTCGGGGACTGGGACGCAGCAGTCAGCGCGCATAAGCCCGGCGATTCCATGCCCGTGGAATTCATCCGTCATGGCACGATAGTGAAGACAACGATCAAGCTCGCAGAAGATCCAACGGTCGAGGTAGTAACAGCGGAATCGACCGGTGCGACGCTCACACCGGATCAAAAGATGATGCGAGACGGCTGGTTGCGATCGAAACGCAGATGACACTGGAAACTGGCAACTGACTCAGCGCGTCCTTTATAAGAAGTGGTTGGCACCACCATCAAGCATTACCGGGTTGATGAACGCCTCGGCGCCGGCGGAATGGGAGAGGTCTATCGCGGTGAAGACACGCGACTTGGGCGTCCCGTCGCGCTCAAATTTCTCCCCGCCTCGCTAAAGTCCGATCCCGAAAGCCGCGCGCGCCTTCTGAATGAAGCGCGTGCCGCGTCGATCCTCCGGTCGCCGAACATCGCCGTCACCTATGACATCGGCGAGGAGAGCGGCACCGATTTCATTGTGATGGAGTACGTCGATGGCGAGCTGCTGTCGTCGCGCATCGCGCGCGGTCCCATCCCGGTGCGTGAGGTGGTCGAGATCGGGATCCAGGTTGCCGATGCGCTCGACGAAGCGCACACGCGCGGCATCATCCATCGCGACATCAAGAGCGGCAACCTGATCCGCACCGAGCGAGGCCTCGTCAAGGTACTGGACTTCGGGCTCGCGAAGTTCATCTCGAACGGTGCCGCACGCGATGTCACCCAGGCACAGATGACGATGGCGGGGATGGTTGTCGGGACGGTGTCGTACATGGCGCCGGAGCAGGCGCTGGGCCGTCCGATCGATCACCGCGTCGATCTGTTCTCCCTCGGCGTCGTCCTGTTCGAGTTGCTGACCGGCCACATGCCGTTTGAAGGGACGACACCGACGGAGATCATCGATCACATTCTGCACGAAACACCGGTCCCTCCGTCCCGATACATCGCCGCTGTTCCAGCTTCGCTCGACGGCATCGTCGCACGCGCGCTCGAGAAGGATCCCGCCTTCCGTTATCAGCGGGCGTCGGAGATGGCGCGTGAGTTGAGCCAGGTGGCCGAAGAAATCGATGGCGCTGCCCTGGGCCGGATCACGCGAACGACTCCGGCCGTCACCGCCGGTCCGGTTGAAAAGTCGGTGGCGGTGATGACCTTCTCGAACATTACGCGCGAGCCTGCCGACGACTGGATCGGGACGGGCATCGCCGAAACCGTCAGTTCGGATCTCAGGAACATTCACGGACTGACGATCATCGGCCGCGCTCGGGTCTATGACGCGCTGCGCAATCTGAGCACGGACGCGCACCTGAAGGACTCGCTCGCCATCGACATCGGCCGACGGCTCGGCGCGACATGGGTGGTGGTCGGGGGCTATCAACGTATTGGTTCGGTTGTTCGCATCACCGCGACGGTCGTCGAGATTGCGACAGGTGCTGTCGCCAGGACGGTCAGGGTCGACGGAAAAATCGACGACATCTTTGAGCTGCAGGACAAGATCGTGTTCGAAGTCAGCGAGGGACTGAACGTCGCCTTGCGCGGCAGCGAAATAGCTGACATCGAACGGCAGGAAACGCGTTCCGTTGCCGCCTACGAAAGTTATGCGCGCGGCATGATGAACCTCCGACAGGCGACGCGTGACTCGATCGATCGCGCAATCGCGGCGTTCGACGACGCGACGAAACATGATCCGGAGTACGCACGCGCGTGGGCCGCACTCGGCGGCGCCTACGGTCTCAAGGGAAACTTTCTCAGCATGCCCGAGATGGTCAAACAGGCGATCGATCTCGAGCGTCGTGCGCTCGCCCTCGACTCCGATCTAGCCGACGCGCATATGTGGCTCGGCACCAGTCTCCTCGCGAGTGGAAGAACCGACGAAGCCATCGCTGAAATCCGTGAGGCGCTGCGGATCGAGCCGGAAAACGGGCAGGCATATCAAAGCCTGGCGCGCGCGTACTGGGTCGGCATCGGCGATTTCAAATCAGCGATCCCACTCTTCGACAGAGCCATCCAGTTGAACCCCGAGGCCGGGTACTCGTACCTGCAGTTGTCATTGTTGCTGGCCTGGGAAGGGGAGTTGGACCGCGCCGAGGAGATCAGCCGCCGCGCGGTGGAACTGCAGGAACAGTACATCTCGGGCAACCTCGGACTGCAAATCGTCGGCGCGCACGCGCGTCTTGGATACATCTATTACTTGCGAGGCGACTACGCCGGCGCGATTCGTGAGTACGAACGGGAGATGGCGTTCATCGGCGCCGGCGATCACGCGCTGCGCGATCGGACGCTGCTCGAGCTCAACGTCAAGATTGGCGCCGCGTATCTTCGGCAGGGCCGCAAAGACGACGCGGAGCGCCATTTCGCTCGCGCGCTCAAGAGCTTCGATTCGCGCGTCGCGAACGGCGCTGACGACCCGTTCACGCGGTACTACGTCGCCTGCCTGCACGCCCTTCGCGGCGATCGCGAGCATGCGCTTGATTCGCTCGAGCGCGTCGCCAGGCGTTTGCCGAAACTGACGGCTTCACGTGCGCGCGTTGACGTGGATCTGGATTCGCTGCGAGATGAGCCGCGGTTTCAGGCTTTGATCCGAGCCTGATCCGGCGACCTCCTGCCTGCTTCCTACCGGTTCAGCTCAGACGCAACTGCAGGGGTGGCCAACCGAGCAGTACGAATTTTCGTCGTCGCCACCTGACAGTATTGGTCAACGCCGTGCTCAACATGTCTCGTTGTCTTCTCATCGATTACAGAGATGGCAGCGCCTGATGGCTATCCTGTGCGTCTATTACCCATCTGGCACCTACCTCGCATTCAGATCAGCCCGTAGCTCTGCCCTTGACGAGGTGGGAATTGTGCGATTAGACGAACGTCATTGTTGAAGATAGGTGTTTCAGCTGTTTTATTCGCGTTGTACGCGCGTATGAATCGAGCGACGGCACGACATGTTCACCGCTCGGCCCTGTGACCATATCGATGAATTCTTCCGTGTTCGTCGGTCTCGCCGTGACGAGCCACTCCACGTCGCCTGCGACCGCGGCGTTCGACAGTGTCAGCGTTCAATGATGCACGCGCGGGAGTCGCGGGGGCATCGATGGCTGAGGCGCCGCCTCGCGAGATCGTGACGAGTGCCGATCTCGTCTTCGATGTACGACGTCATCATCGTTGGCGCCGGGCCGGCTGGCCTGAACGCCGCGCAGATCCTCGGCCGCTGTCGTCGCACGGTTCTCATCTGCGATCACGGCCGGCCGCGGAACGCGGCGTCGCGCGCGCTCCACGGCTATCTCACCCGTGACGGCATCGACCCGCGCGAATTTCGCGCCATCGGTCGCCAGGAGCTCAGACGCTACGAGACGGTCGAACTGCGCGATGTCGCGGCAACCGATGCGCAGTGTGAACCAAGTGGACAATTTCGCGTGACGCTCGCCGATGGCGCCGTCGTGCGATCGAGAAAGCTGCTGGTTGCAACCGGTGTCTGTGACAATCTGCCCGACATTCCTGGCCTGCAGGAGATGTACGGCCGCAGCGTTTTTCATTGCCCGTATTGCGATGCCTGGGAGATTCGAGACCAGCCAATTGCCATCTACGGAAAAGGACAGCGAGGTGTCGGCCTCGCCCTCGAACTGACGCCATGGAGCCGCGATCTTGTGCTGTGCACGGATGGCCCCGGCGAAATGGATGACGACGATCGCGCTCGGCTCGCGCGCAACGGCGTCGCGATTCGCGAGGAGCGCGTCGTGTCGCTCGAGGGACGCGATGGAATCCTCGAGCGTGTGCTGTTTTCTGGTGGCGGGCCGTTACCTCGCCGCGCGATGTTTTTTACCGCCGGGCAATTGCAGCGATCGGAACTGGCAATCCGTCTTGGCTGCGAGTTCAACGACAAGGGAACCGTCCGAACCGGCAAGTACGAATCCACGCACCTTTCTGGACTCTATGTCGCTGGCGACGCATCGCGCGCAGTGCAATGGGTCATCGTCGCCGCTGCCGAGGGAGCGGAAGCGGCGTTCGCGATCAACACGGACTTGATCAAGGAGGATCTGAAGTAAAAGACGTGTAAAATCTCGGCCCGCCAATACCCAATTGGACTGCTTGAAACGTCGTTGGACTGCAAGATATTGATATTCCGTCCCGCAGATCGGCCCGGAATCTGAAGTTTTGCCACAACCAATCGCCGATTGGACATCGGATAATGGTCTGCGACCGGTCCACACTTCCAGGTCCGGGAGGAATGATGTTTCAGCAGATCGAGCGTCAGTTCATGCGGACTGCGCGACCGTTGTACGGCCATCTCGTCAACCTGTTCGAAGCGGCGATCGCACGCGGCGAACTCCCATCGGGATCGCGTTTGCCACCTGAACGCGAACTCGCCGAGCGGCTCGGAATCAGCCGCACCACCGTCGTCAGTGCCTATCGAGAACTCGAATCGCGTGGTCTCCTGCGTGGATACGTCGGGCGCGGCACATTCGTGTGTGCGGCTCCCGAGCCAAGCGGCACGCCATTCGCGTGGCGCGGCAAGATCGCATCGGCAGCGCTGCGGTCGAGCGATTCAACGCTGCGCGATGCGATCCGTCATTCATCGGATGCGCGCCTGCTCTCATTAGCCGCTGGCGAGCCGGCGATCGATTGTTTCCCCACGACGGCGTTTCAGCAGGCGATCGAGCACGCGTTGAAGCGCGATGCCGATGCGGTCTGGAGCCACGGTCCAACCGAAGGGCAACCAGCGCTCCGCGAAGCGATCGCGGAGCGGTTTCGTGTTCCGGCAGAGAGCGTGTTGATTCTCGCCGGCGCCCAGCAGGGCCTCGATCTGCTTGCCCGATGCCTGGTCGATCCCGGCGACGCCGTGATCATTGATCGCCCGGGCTATCTCGGCGCCATTCAGTCGTTCCGCGCGGCGGGCGCGAAGCTGATCGGATGGGATGTCGCTCGCGCAGAGATCGACGAGCTCGAAGATTTGCTGCTGCGGTATCGGCCGAAATTGATCTACACCAATCCGACGTTCCAGAATCCGACCGGCGTCACGATGCCGATTCGCACGCGACGGGAACTGTTGAAGCTGGCGGAACGCTATCGTGTGCCGATCGTCGAAGATGCAACCTACGGCGAGCTCTATTTCCATGAAGCGCCGCCGCCGTCGTTGCGCGATCTCGACGCGCAGAATCTGGTGATTCATCTCAACAGCTTTTCGAAGATGATGGCTCCGGGGCTGCGACTCGGGTGGCTCTCAGCCGCTCCCTCGATCGTCGATCAAATTGCGATCATCAAGCAGCGGCTGGATCCGCACACGCAGAACCTCGTCCAGTTTGCGGTGGCACGGTTGCTGCGTCAGGGCAGCTTTGACGCGCACCTGAAAACGCTGCGCCAGGAACACGCGCGCCGATGCGCGCTGATGGTTGCGGCGATACAGCGCCACGTCGCGCCCGGCATGCTGCGTTTCACGCGTCCACACGGCGGGCTCTACTTATGGTGCCGTCTCGTTCCCGGCGTCAGCTCGCGTGCGCTTCTCGACACGGCGCTCGCCGCAGGGGTCGCGTTCATCGCCGGTGACGCGTTCTATCCAGATCCGGCTGGTGAATCGGAGCTCCGCCTTTGCTTCTCGAGCGTGATGCCGTCAACGATTGAAGATGCCGTACGTCGTTTGGCGAGCTGCCTGCCTGCGCCAGCTGAACGGCGTCAACTGCGCCCGATCGCGTGAATAGTCAGAGCGAGCGAGCAGCGCGAGTGAGCCACGGGAGCCGCCTTCGCCGCGCAGCGGCTACGGCGGGCCAAGGCGGAGCGGGCGTTGTGATTTGGTGCGGTGAGCGACCGGAACGGGGCTGGCGACGTAGCGCCGGCGTAGTGGAGGTCGCCAGGCGGGGGTGCAGGGGACCCCGCCGAGTCAAGAAAGTGTAGGGGAGTTCGAGGGCAAAGCCCCTCGATGAAGAAGGAGAGGATTCGTGTCCGAAACGGAACGTCTCCGCCGCGAGTTGGAATCGACGATGGATGGCGACCCGTGGTACGGGTCACCAATTGCCCGCATTCTCGACGGTATCGATGCTGCCGGCGCAGCCGCGCGTCCGATCAAAGGCGCACACTCCGTCTGGGAACTCGTCTTGCACATGACCGCATGGCTGAACGAGGTGAGGCGGCGGCTCGACGGAGGCAAGTACGGCGACCCCGCCGAAGGCGATTGGCCGGCTGTCGGTGCGACGACGCCAGAGGCGTGGAAGCAGGCGCTCTCATCACTGCGCCGCGCGCACGCAGACCTTGCGCAGGCGCTCACGGCAATTGACGACGCCGGTCTCGCCCGTCAGGTCGCCGGCGGCCAGGTTGATGCGGCGGGCAAACCGGTGTCGCTCTATCAGACAGTCATCGGCATCCTGCAGCACGACACGTATCACGCGGGGCAGATTGCGATACTGAAGAGAGCGCTCTCGAATCGCTAATCACTGATCATTGATCGTGAATGATCGTGAATCGCTAATCCTCGAATCGCCGGATCTCGGATCCAGGCATGTGGAGATAACAATGGTGAAAGATCCAGTGTGTGGAATGACCATTGACGAAAAGACAGCAAAGGGACAGAGCGAGTACAAAGGGCAGACCTATTACTTCTGCGCGCCCATCTGCAAAACCAAGTTCGATCAGGATCCCGCGAAATACGCGAAGGCGTGACCTGGTGTCGCGCCACATCCCGGATCCCGCATCGCGGATCCCGCCTGTGATCGCGCGCCTCGCAGCCCTGAAGTATCATCGCGTTGTATGGCACACCGGTTTACGGTGGGCGTCGAGGAAGAATTTCAGATCGTCGACCCTCAAACCTGGGAGTTGCGATCGCACGTCTCCGAGCTTCTCGCCTCGAGCTCTCCGGCGCTCGGTGAGCAGATCAAACCCGAACTCCATCAGTCCATCGTCGAGGTCGGGACACGCATTTGCCAGAACGTCCCCGAGCTTCGCGACGAAATCTTCCGCATTCGACGCGAACTGTCGGGCGGCGCCGAGCGCGTCGGGCTCGCCGTTGCTGCGGCCGGCACGCATCCCTTCTCGCACTGGAAGGACCAGATTCTCTCGCCCGGCGTTCGCTACGACAGCATCGTCGAAGAGCTGCAGCAGCTTGCGCGTTCGCTTCTGATCTTCGGGCTGCACGTGCATGTCGCTGTGCCCGACAACCAGACGGCAATCGATATCATGAACGCGGCGCGGTACTTCCTGCCGCACCTCCTTGCGCTGTCCACGAGTTCCCCGTTCTGGATGGGACGTGACACCGGTTTGAAATCCTACCGGACGACGATCTTCCGCCGCTTTCCACGAACCGGTGTGCCGGACCATTTCGGATCCTGGAGCGAGTATGAGAACTACATCAAGCTGCTCATCGATCTGCACTGCATCGACGATGCGCGGAAGATCTGGTGGGACGTGCGGCCGCACCCGACCTTTGGAACGCTCGAGTTCCGGGTGTGTGATGTTCCGACGCGGCCGGAAGCAGCAGTGATGCTCGGTGCCCTCGCGCAGGCGATCGTGGTGAAGCTGCACAAGCTGTACTCACGCAATCTCGGGTTCCGGTTGTACCGCAGGGCGCTGATCGAAGAAAACAAATGGCGGGCGGCGCGCTGGGGCATGGATGGCAAGTTGATCGACTTCGGGAAACGGGCGGAAGTTCCGATGCGACAGCTGGCGCTCGAACTCCTGGAGTTCATCGACGACGTGGTGGATGAACTCGAGAGCCGCGAGGCGGTGGAATACGTGCACACGGTCCTGCGCGACGGGACCAGCGCGGATCAACAGTTGGCCGTGTTCCGCGAGACCGGAGATCTGAAGGCGGTGGTGCGTCACATCATCATGGAGACGCGCGCCGGCGTGGATCGGCGTGAGGAAGCACGTCACTAACGCGTGGAGGGGAGTCCGAGGGGCGACGCCCCTCGGTTAAGAGTATGAGCCCGACGTCGAGCGCATTTAAACCAGTTGGTCTCCTTGTCGGCCGCGAGTACAGTTTTCCGCCCGCGTTCATTGCAAAGGTGAACGAGAAAGGCGCGCCGCACGGCATCACGGGAGAGATGGTGAAGTGGGGCGGGACGAGAATGACGGAGGGCGCAAAGTACTCCGTGATCGTCGATCGGATCTCCCACGAGGTGGAGTATTACCGTGGCGCGCTGAAGCACGCGGTGCTGCAAGGCACCTATGTCATTAACAATCCATTCTGGTGGACCGCCGACGACAAGTATTTCAACTACGCGGTGATGGCGAAGTTGGGCTGCGCCATTCCGAAGACGGTGCTTCTTCCGCAGAAGGCGTATCCGAAGGACATCGATCTCACGTCTGAGTCGCTCCGCAACCTGGAGTATCCCGTCGACTGGGACGCGCTGCTCGATTACGTCGGCAGACCCGCGATTCTCAAGCCGTACTCGGGCGGCGGATGGAAGCACGTCTACAAAGTCAACGACCGGCACGAACTCCTGGAGGCGTATGACGGCACGGCGCCCTATTGCATGACGGTGCAGGAGTTCATCGATTTCGAGTCATACGTGCGCTGCTTCACCTTCGGCAAGAACGACATCACGCCGGTCAAGTACGACCCGCGTGAGCGGCGATATCTTGTCGAACATTCGTACCTTACGCCCGAACTGGGCGAACGCGTGGTGCGCGATGCGCAGACCATCAACAACGCGCTGGGGTACGAAATGAACACGATTGAGTTTGCGGTTCGCGACGGTGTCCCGTACGCGATCGATTATCTGAATCCGGCGCCGGACTTCGAGCGCGATCGCATCACCGACTTCTACTTTTCCCATGTCCTCGAAAAGATGAGCGACCTGGTCATCGACCGCGCACTCAATCCCGATCCCACACGCAGCTGGCCGCGCTGGGAAGAAATGCTCGGCATCGGAGCGCCGGCTGGATTCACCGGCGCACCCCGAGCCGCGATCGCCAACGCTTGAATGAATGCGATCGACACGTGGCATTCGCTGCTGCGTCCGGACGTCGAGCTGAGCCGCGACTACGCCGAGCAATTCACCGCCTCGATGCGGGCGCGCAAGCTCACGTTTGGCGAGCGTGTGCACTGTCCGTTTCTGCGACCATTTTTCCTTACTGAAGCCGATGAGTCTCGGATGCGCGTGGCGGCGGAGACCGTTGCGGCGGTCGGGGAACGCGTGGTCGCCGCTGCGCTGGAAACACCGGCATTGTTGCAGCAGCTCGGGTTGAGCGATGCCGAAGTGCAGCTGGTGCACATCAATCCGGGTTACGAACGCGCGAGCACCGCGTCGCGCCTCGACGCGTTTCTTCTTCCCGATTCCCTGCGCTTTGCCGAATATAACGCCGAGTCGCCCGCCGGTCTCGGGTATACGCAACGGCTCTGTGAGCTGTTCGACGAGATGCCGGCGATGCGAACGTTCCGATCGCGGCGGCGCGTCCGGTTCAACCCGACGATCGAGCCGATGCTCGAGGCGCTGGTGGCGAGCTACCGCGAGTGGGGCGGACGCGCGGATCCGCCAACGATTGCCATCGTCGACTGGCGCGAGGTTCCGACATGGAGCGAATTCGAGATTCTGCGGGACGCGTTCATCGCTCGCGGCGTGCCGACGATCGTCTGCGATCCGCGCGAACTCGTGTTCGCCAATGGAACGCTTGGGTGCGGCGCGACGAGGATCGATCTCGTTTACCGGCGCGTGCTGATCAACGACGTCGTGGCCCGTTCGGAGGATTGTGCCGCGCTGCTGCAGGCATACACACACAAGGCGGTATGCGTGGCGAACACATTCCGCTGCAAAATTCCGCACAAGAAGGCCTTCTTCGCCGTGCTCACCGACGAGCGAAATGACGCACTCTTTTCAGACGAAGAGCGCGCGATCATCGCCGCGCACGTGCCATGGACGCGCATTCTCGCCGACACCGACACCGTGCTGCACGGACGCCGGCAGCGGCTGATCCGGCTCGCGGAGGATCATCGTGAATCGCTCGTGTTGAAACCGAATGACGAGTACGGCGGCACCGGCGTCACGCTGGGCTGGGAAACATCTCCCTCCGATTGGTTCTCGGCGCTGAACAATGCTCTGAATACTCCGCCCGGCACATGGGTGATCCAGCAACGGATACCCGTGCGTCGAGAGATGTTTCCGATGTTCGATGCGACAGGAACGGTCACGATGCGAGAGATGCTGGTGGACTTCGCCCCGTTTCTGTTTCGTGGACGCATGACCGGTTACTTGACGCGACTCAGTTCGACAGGACTTGCGAATGTGACCTCCGGCGGAGGCCAGGTCCCCGCGTTCGTTGTGAGCGACTGATAGAATTAATCTGATGACCTTTGGTCTCGTCATCGCCGATCTGCTTCCCGGCGCGCACAACGCCGTCAATACGTGCCTCGGAACACGCCGTGGCGAGCGCGTTGCACTGGTTGCCGACGAAGCGAGCCGTGAGGTCGCGGCAAGCCTCGAACGTGCGCTCGCCGACGCGGAGGCAGAAACCAGCTGTCTGCTGATCGAGTCGGTCGCGCAGCGTCCGATTACGTCCGCCCCGGTTGAAGTGTTGGATGCATTCGAGCGGGCGGATGCGGGAATCCTGTGCATACAGCCCCAGGAAGGCGAACTTCCCGCCCGCATGGCCATCGTCGGAGCGATCGAGCGCCGGCGTATTCGATACGCGCACATGGTCGGCGTGACGCCGCAGATCATGCGCGAGGGGATGCGCGCCGATTACGTTCAAGTGGATCGATTGAGCACGCAGCTGTGCGAACGGATGGACCACGCGAGCTCGCTCACAGTCAGGACCGCGAACGGCACCGATTTCCGCGCGACGTTCGATCGCGCGCTTGCCTGGGTGAAGACGAGCGGGCTGATCAATCCGCGTTACTGGTCGAATCTGCCGGCCGGTGAAGTGTTCACCACGCCCGGCACCGTTGATGGCACGTTCGTGTGCGACGGTACCGCAGGCGATTACTTCAATGCCAAGTACGGAAGCCTCGATCGATCGCCGCTCGTGCTGGAGATTCGGAACGGACGCCTGGTCTCGGCGCGCTGCGAGCGAACCGATCTCGAACGCGACTTCTGGAATTACTGCCACACCGACGAAAACAGCGACCGGGTCGGCGAACTTGCCTTCGGGACGAATCTCGGACTTCGCGAGATGATCGGAGTTCTGCTTCAGGACGAGAAGGTGCCAGGCGTGCACCTCGCGTTCGGTGATCCTTACGGCAGCCAGACCCATGCCGACTGGAAATCACGTACACATGTCGATGTCCTCACTCGCCACTGCGACGTGTGGATCGACGACGAACAGGTCATCGCGGATGGGCAGTACGTGCTCGAGAGATTCGATCTGGCGGGGCTTGTGAATCCCTGATCACTGATCACTCATCGCGAATCCCTGATCCATGGATCCATCGATCCATCGATCGGGGATTGAGCGATCAGTGATCAGTGATCAGGGATTGAGTCACCACCTCGAAACATATTCCCGCAGCTGTTCCTTCCAATACGGCCAGTCGTGGCCTCCGCGCGGACCCCAGTCGTCGAGGGAATGGCGAATGCCACTTCGCGCGAGAATGCCGGACATCGCGTACGAGTAGCCGCTCTTCTCGTACGGTCCGGATCCGGTCACCAGCCGGATTTCGCAGGTCGACAACTGCTCGAGAAACCATGGGTCGGTCAGATTGGCCATGTAGTCGACCGGGTTTTGAAAGTAGAAGTTGTCGTCGAACATGCCTCCCATGAAATCGCGGAGGTCGAAGATCCCAGACAGCGCGTAGCAGCGCTTCACCAGATGCGGGTAGTGAAACAGCGTGTTGGCTGCATGGTACGCGCCCAGCGATGCGCCAACGGTGGCGATGGGAATGCCCGGCGTCTGACAGCTGGCGTGGACGTAGGGAATGACTTCATCGCGGATGTACTCGTCGAACATGCGTTGCCGCCAGCTGCGATGGAACGGGTGCGCCTGCTGGTTGAGAAACGACTCGTGATTGTTCGAGCCGACGCAGAAGACCTTCACGCGCCCGGCGTCGATGTAATCGCCGATGGCGGCGATCAGACTGTTTCGCTCAAGCTCCCATTCATCGCCATGGCTGGTCGGGAATGCGAGAAGCGGCGGACCCCAATGGCCGAAGACGCTCACGCCCATGTCGTGACCGAGCTTCGGTGAAAACCAGTACTGATGAAACGTCTGCATCGTCAGTTTCCAGTTTCCAGTTTCCAGTTTCCAGTTTCGTGCTGCCAGCTAGCAGCTCGAGCTCGGTTTTCAGTTTCCGGGGCGTTGCAGATGTTATTAGAAGTTGTTTCAAAAGTGCTAGGCGAGCCACGCGAACGGAGCGAGCCGGCGACGCGGCTCGCGAGAGCGTGTAGGCGAGTACTTACGACGTGACGAGTGCGATGGAGAAGCCGTCGTATCCTTTAGAGCCCACCGTTTGGATCGCCGTGGCAATGACGCGCCGCTCCGCGGCCGCGACGTCGATGAACCGGCGCATGCCTCGCACGGCTGGATCGTCGGTTTTCGCATTCGCGACCTCGCCCTTGCGAATGACGTTGTCGACGACGATGAGCGATCCGACGCGCGACAGTTTCAACGCCCACTGGAAGTAATCGGCAGTGCTGACCTTGTCGGCATCGATGAAGATCAGGTCGAACGGCCCGATCTCTTCGGCCGCGATTTTCGGCAGCGTCTCGAGCGCAACACCGAGGCGCACGTCGACGACGTCGCCCAGCCCGGCGCGCGCGATATTGGCCTTCGCCAGCTCCGCGTGTTTCGGTTCGAACTCCAGTGTGATCAGTCGCCCGCCCGGTTGAAGCGCGCGCGCCATCCAGATCGTGCTGTAGCCGCCGAGTGTGCCAATCTCGAGGATTGCCCGGGCATTTACCAGCCGCGCGAGCATGTGCAGCAGTTTGCCGTGATTTGGCGAAACGTTGATCGCCGGGAGCCCTGCCGCTTCGCTGGTCTCGAGCGCGGTGTCCAGGGCCGAATCGGTTTTGATCAGTTTGTCTGCGATGTAGGTGTCAACTTTGGACCAAAGATCTTCAGTCATTTCCAAATCCCGAGTGATTGCCTAATCAATACGAGTTGTCCCACATGGTACGCGGTGTGATCGACGACGAGCAGCAGCTCCCGCAGATACGTCTGGCCGTTGCCGTGCGGGATCCTTTCCGCTAAATCGATCGAAGGGTCGAGCGCCATCTGTTTGAGGGACTCGCGGTCTCGTCGATATGCGGCCAGACTTTCGTCCCATGCCGCGGCAGACGGCGGCGCAGGGGTTGGCGGCCAATAGTCCTTCGGCCATTCCATTTCCTTGTAATCGCGGTTGCGGCTGAAATCGAGAATGTCATGCTGCGCGAGACGAATGTGTTCGACGATTTCCCACGGCGAGTGCGCCCCCGCACGCTTGCCGCGATCCTGCTCCGGTATACCGGCGACGGCTGTGTCGAATCCAACGTGCGCTTCTTCCCATGCGAGCATTTTTGCGACGAATTCCCGAATAGTCCGATCGTTCATGAAACGCTCCGTGCGCGGCTGGTGACGACCGGCCAGCCGACGAGATACGTCAGTCTTCCACTGCCGCGCGCGATGAGGATCGTGCCGGCCCGCCAGTCCATGCTACCAGCCGAGCGCCCCAGCTCCTCGAGTTCATCGATGGTGTAGGCGCGCAACTGGGAAACCATTCCGTCCCACAGGCAGGTAAAGGGCACAGCCGGAATCGGATAGGTGAAGAGCAGCCGTTTCCATGTCATCGGACGCATGAACGGGGTGGAAAGCCAGACGAAGAGAGGCATAAAAAGAATTGGTATAAAGGTCCCAAGCGATCGCCGCGAAAACTCAAAGATCGCAATAGGCTCATTCGCACGAACCGCATCTGCCAGGATCGCGGTCGCATCCGCGGGCCGGAAATGATGGAAGCCATTGAAAAGCGTACGGAGGCCGCCGAGTTCGCGCGGGACGGCTCTCGCATCAACGGGCGCGCTCACGAAATCGATCGCCCCGTTTGATTCTGACGCGGCGCGCTCGAACGCCGGCAGGTTCGGAAAAAGATCCGTCAGCGTGGCCGTTGCTTCGATCCCGGACCGGCGGAGATTGTTGATCACCGCGACCAGGGGCCCCGATCCGCCCGAACAGAGATCGATAATGTGTGTCGTATTGCCTGCTGCAAGCGCCTCGCGAATGAGCGGCGTCATGGTCTTGTGCATTCCCGTCGCCGTCTGTGCGAACTGCAAATAATCGGTTGCGAGGTCGCGAACAGTGGCAGGAAACCACGCCTGATCTTCCAGCTCGAGGAGATGCAGCCTCCGCATGGCGGGTCTACTTTGTCCTGCCCGGTCCCCACAGCGCGCGCCCGGGCTTGGCGCCGGTGTGCTCGCCGTTCTTGATCACCTGCGACCCGTTGACGAAGACATGTCGCACGCCGACCGCATACTGATGGGGATTTTCAAAGGTCGCACGATCTGCAATCGTGCCCGGGTCGAATACCACGATGTCGGCAAACATTCCTTCTTTCAGGAAGCCTCGACGATCCAGCTCGAGGTTTGTTGCCGGGAGGCCGCTTAGCTTCCGGATCGCATCGGGCAGTGTCAGCACATGATCGTCGCGTACGTACTTTCCGAGCACGCGGGCAAAATTTCCGTACGCGCGCGGATGAGCGGAGGACTTTGTAAACGGGAGTTCCGGGGCCATCGATGCCGCGTCCGATCCGAACGAGATCCAGGGCAGCACGATCTGCTTCCGGATGTTGTCTTCCGAAATCATGAAATACACCGTGCCGACACGGGAGCGGTCCTCGAGTACGAGGTTCATGATGGTATCAATAGGATCTTCTCCACGCAGCTTTGCCGCCTCGGCAAGCGTCTTCCCGGTCAGCGGCTTCAGCTTGTCGGACTTGAATTCAACGAGCAGAATTCGGTCGGGGGATCCCGCGGCGCGATAAAGATTCTCCCAGTCGTCGGACGGGGTGCGAATGGCGGCGGCAATTTTTTGGCGCGTTTCTGGATCCGCGAGCCGTTTGTACGCGGCGTCATACCCGCCATCCAGGACCCAGGGCGGCATGGACGCATCGAGGCCGGTCGCGCCCGCGGTGTACGTGTACATGTCTGCGGTAATCCTCAATCCTTCCTTCCGTGCTGCTTCGACTTTCGCGATCACGCGATCCATCTTCGGCCAGTTGGCCTGACCTGCCGCTTTCAGGTGATAAATCTCCGCGGGAATGTCGGCTTCTCGGCTGATTCTGATCAGCTCGTCCACTGCCTCGATTAACCGGTTTCCTTCACTTCGCATGTGCGAGATGTATTTCCCGCGATACCGCGCCGCGACCTTGCATAGTTCAATCAACTCTTCGGTGGACGCATAGAAAGCAGGAGCATAGATCAACGACGATCCAATCCCGAGTGCGCCGGCTTCCATTTCATCGCGAACCAGGCTGCGCATCTGATCGAGTTGCGCGGGTGTCGCGGCCTTGTCTTCGAGTCCGATGACGTGCTCTCTGATCGTCGCCGCGCCAATGAATGACGCGACGTTTTGCGAGACGCCCTGTTCCTCGAGATGTTTCAGATATTGCGACAGGCTGGTCCAGGTGATCGGGTATTTGAGATCACCCATCTGTTCGATCATCCGCCGCTTCATCTCAGGGGTCAGCGGCCCCATCGAGCTGCCCTCTCCGAAGATTTGGGTTGTGACGCCTTCGCGGAGCTCTCCTTGGGATCGGCCGTCGACCAGGAGCGATTCGGTCGACCAGGAGAGCATGTTGATGAATCCGGGAGCGACGGCGAGGCCGGATGCGTCGATGATCGAGCTGGCTTGAACCGAGGTCAGGTCACCGACGGCGCCGATCCGATCGCCCTGAAGCCCGACGTCGGCGCGCCGTCCTGGTGTGCCGGTGCCGTCATAGACGGTCCCGCCACGAATAATGATGTCGAATGCGATCTGCCGATGCGACGCGATTGAGAGTGTCAGCGCTGCAGCGAGGAGCAGGACACCAGGACGAAGAATGCGCATCCGCGCATTAGAGACCGTCGCGGGAAAAAAGGAAAGTTCCGCCTTCGCACCGCCCGAAGGCGGTGCTTCGGCGCGACAGGGTCTAAACCGTTCCCATATCCACAAAGACGGTGTTCAAGCGGTAGTAGAGCACCTCGTTGAACACGCCGACCTGTACTCGCGGCCACAGCGGTTCATTGGTCGTGCTCACAACGCGGATTCTTCCCCTCACATCGTCGAGCCACCGAAGAACCCGGAACTGTTCGTCGGTAGACAACCGGCTGACGTTCTCGAGCACGAGTGTCGCCGCGCGAGCAGGAGATGGAAGATCAAGCGGCTGTCCGGCCCGCCACCTTGTGATGGGACCTCGAAGATCCAGGCGCAGCATGTCGACGACGATCCGCGTCGCGTCGGGGTTGCCGACAACGAGCACATTCATGCGCGGCATCGAACTGACCTGAAGATCTTTCCGAGGAACGGACCGGACGATTCGTCGTTCTCTTTCAATCAGCGACGGCGAGGCGGGAACTGTGCGTCTCGCGGCTGTGGCAACGGCATTGGAGCGGTCTTCCATGGTGTGCCTCCTTGCGACGCGTGGAGCGAGAATCGCCCGACTCTAACGGTCGCGAGGCGGGAGCGCTATCGGGAGAAGGGCGGGAAGGGACTAGGGAAGATCCCTAAGCGTTGTCCAGCCAGCCTTGTAGGACGGCGTATTTGACGATGTCGATGCGGCCGCGGAGACCGAGCTTTCGCATGGCGTTCGCCTTGTGAGCTTCGACGGTCTTGACACTCAGTGCCAACTGGTTGGCGATTTCCTTGTTGCTGTAGCCGGACGCGATCAGCCGAAGCACGCCCGCCTCGCGATCGGTGAGTTCGCCCACCGGTTTGGCGGTTTTGTCAGCACGGCCGAGCAGTCGTTCCGTCATCCGTGCGGTGAGCGTCGAATCAATGTATTGGCCGCCGCTGGCCGCCGCGCGGATCGCCTGGATCAGCTCGTTCGGGGCGCTTTGTTTCAGCACGTATCCGGCGACTCCTGCGCGCAGCAACTCCTGGACGTAGGCATCGTCGCCATGCCGCGTCAACGTGACGATGATCACCTTTGGCTGTTTCTGCCTCAGCGCCCGTGTGGCCGCGAGGCCGTTCATCCCCGGCATCGAGATGTCCATCACGACCACATCCGGTTTCAATGCCAGCGCGTTCTGCATTGCCGCGTTGCCGTCACTGGCCTCCGAGATCACTTTCATGTCCGGCTGAGCTTCGATCAGCAGCTTCAGACCATGCCGCACCGTTACGTGATCGTCGGCGAGAAGGATGCGAAGCGGCGTGGCTCGTTCAGGCATGATTCGAGTGTTGATCGGCGGGGGTTTCAACCGTCATTCGCACGAAAATCGTGGTGCCCGTTCCTGGCGTCGATTCGATCTCGAGCGCCGCCCCAACGAGGGCTGCACGTTCGCGCATGCCAAGCAGCCCGAATCCCTGTCCCGATGGTTCGCTGCCGGCAGTAAATCCCTTTCCATCGTCCTCAATTACGAGCTGGACGTTGCTGCCACGGCGCTCGAGGATGATTTCCACATTGCTGGCGTTCGCGTGCTTGGCGACGTTCGTAAGTGCTTCCTGCGCGATGCGGTACAAAGCCGTTTCCGTGTCTGCCGGCAGCCGTTCGTCGAGAAGACCCGATGAATGAAGCGTTGCCGTAATTCCGAGGCGTGCGGACCAGTCCTGAACGTAGGTTGCCAGGGCGGCGCGCAGACCCAGATCATCAAGCGCCGTGGGGCGAAGCTGCCAGACGAGTTGATCGACATCGCGATCGAGCCGCTGCGCGATTTGTTCGATGCCCTCAACCAGCGCGCGGTGCGGAAGCTGGTCTCCACACGCATCCTTGAGCATGCGGATGCGCAGCGCCAGCGCGGTCAAATGCTCACCGAACTGATCGTGCATTTCGCGGGCGATGCGCCGCCGCTCGTCTTCCTGAGCGAACACCAGGCGCGCGAGGAATTCGCTGCGCGCACGTTCCGCCTCGGCTCGCTTTCGCGCCGTCAGATCGAAATGGGTTCCGACGATTCGGACGACCGGCCCGCCCGGTGTCCGCCGGACAGGGTAGCCGCGTGAGAGAACCTCGACGTAGTGGCCGTCCTTGTGGCGCAGTCGAAATTCGCCTTCGTAGGTCTCAGCACCGGCTTTGATACGCTGGTTCAGCCTCTCGGCCAGCTCGGTATCGTCAGGGTGCAGCAATTGTTCCCAGGCGCTGATGTGCGGCGAGATTTCGTCATCGGCGTACCCGAGCATTTCCTTCCATCGTGACGAATAGACGACGTCGCCGGTTTCGAGATTCCAGTCCCACACGCCTTCCTGCGCCCCGGCGAACGCGAGCTTCAACCGCTCTTCGTTTTCGCGCAGCGCCGCCTCTGCCTGGCGACGTTCTGTCAGATCGAGATGCGTGCCGACAATGCGCACCACCGGCCCGCCGGGTTCGCGCCGGACGGGGAATCCGCGAGAGAGCACGTGGACGTAATGGCCGTCCTTGTGACGGAGACGAAATTCCGCTTCGTAGGTTGCGCGCTCGCCACGAGCAATCCTCTCGTTGGCGCGATCCGCGCGCGATCGATCGTCGGGATGAACCAGGCGCTCCCAGGCACTGACATGGGGCTCGATTTCGTCGAGCGAGTATCCCAGCATCTCGGTCCATCGCGGTGAATACACGACGGCGTTGGTTTCAAGGTTCCAGTCCCAGACGCCCTCGAGCGCGCCGGCGAGCGCCATCGAGAGCCGCTCCTCGCTTTCGCGCAACGCCCGCTCCGCCCGTTTCCGCTTCGTGACATCCCGAAGCACGAGATGAACAGAGCGGTCGCGTTCCAGCGCCGCGCCGCTGATTCCCACATCGACGGTACTTCCGTCCGCCCGGGTCAGCGCCACGTCGAGTACTGCCGTCGCCTTTGCGCTCCGCCACTCGTTGAGATGCTCGCGGAAGATTTCGTGATAATCGGGACCAAGAAGATCAAGGACCGATCGCCCGATCAGATCGTCGGTCCCATACAGGGAAAGCGCCGCGGGGTTCGCGAACACAATTCGATGGTCTTCAACCACCAGGATGGCGTCCGGCGCCGTCTCTACCAGACGACGGTAAAGGTCCATGGGTCTATCGAGTCTAAAAGGGAAAAGGCATAGGCAAAAGAGAAAACCTAGGGAGTAAAGGTCAATAGGCAAGAAGTAAAGGAACCGTGTACGATTTGTCTCCGTCACTCGTTACAAAGGATGGGCTCCCCAGAACCTTGTAACGGTGACGTATGGTCCTGATCTTCTATGTCGGTGCCGCGGCGGTCGAGTTCAAGCAATACGCGGCCTACATGCAACGGCGCACCGCCACCCGGACGGCGCAGCTCGCTCCAGTCGACTATTGATCCGGGGCTTCGCGCCTCAGGACCAATTGCAGACCTCCGCAATGGGTTCTATAGTGGCGCGGGGCACAGGTGATCTTTCGGTCGACCGCTTCACGCTCGACGGCGACACCCGCCGGCTTCTCCATGGCCGTGAGGAAGTCCATCTCTCGCCGAAGGCCCTCCAGTTGTTGTTGCTCCTCGTCGAGAACCGCCACCGCGCGTTGTCGCGCGCCGAGTTGCAGAAGGAGCTCTGGCCATCGACGTTCGTGCTCGACACGAATCTCGCCAGTCTGATCAAAGAAATCCGGCGTGGCCTGAACGACACGGCGGACACGCCGAAATTCGTGCGGACGGTACACCGGTTCGGATATTGGTTTATCGGAGAAGTGCCGGAAACGGCACCGGCGCAATCAGCCGACGTCAAGACGCGATACTGGTTGATCTGGTCGTCGCGGCAGATTGCCGTCACCGAGGGAGAGCACATTCTCGGCCGCGCGCCTGATGCGAGCGTGTGGATCGATGCGCCCGGCATCTCGCGGCACCATGCGCGCCTGGTGCTCGCTGGACAACAGGCCATGATCGAAGATCTCGGAAGCAAGAATGGAACTTATATCGGCGAACAACGCGTCACCGCTCCGCGCAGGCTGGATGACGGTGATCAGATTCGGTTGGGTCCAGTGGTGATTACGTTCCGCATTCCTCCGGTGGTGGAGTCGACGGATACTGTGCCCTCCGTCGACGCCTGAGTCGACGGGATCCAATACCGTTTCATCTTGTCGGGATCCGGATCCCGGATACCGGACAACGGATCCCGCGCAAGATTCCACGACTCCACATTTCACCCCCACGCGCTGTGAATCACATGACTTTAACAACATGGATCAGGGCTGGACGTTCAGGATGACGGGGCAAGCGTCAGCAGGCCGTGGATGCGATCGGCGGTGGATTTCAAACGTGTCTCGATGATGTCGGATTGGAGGGCTGCTCTATTAATTTGAGAGCATGTCGCGCAGCCCGGCAGGACTGCCATTCGTATGTGAGCGGCAGATCGACTTGAGCGTCTCGCCTGCGTCGGCATTGTGGAAGGTTGCAGCTGAGTATCCGCACAACACCGTGACCGGTTCCTGCCTCGTCAGGTCACTCCACATTTTCTCGAGCTCGTGCGCACCCTGGAAATTTCCGTCGGCGGCGAGCACATCCATTATGTCGCCGTAAACCCGCAGCCGAGCACCGGCGGCACAGATCTGCCGCACCGTCTTGCCTATGACTTCCTCAAACAGGCCTCGGCACGGTGATCCGTGCGGCATGATTCGCGCGAGGGTGCGAGTACCGTCGAGCACCGTCAACTGACCACTTGCGATTGCATCGCTCAGCGATACATGCCAACTCGTCAGTTTCGATGCAACCGAATTCCAGTGCGCCAGGCGCATCAGCACCAGCGCCCGGTCGCCCTTGATCAACCCCTCGCCGAGAAAAGCAGAGACCGTTTCGACCAGCGACTCAATGCTGTCGAACAGCTCGACGATGTGTTGTGGTGCGTTGAATTCAGTGATGGAATTCTGCCTCACCGGACCCTCAGCTCGATTGCAGGGACAAACGTCGGCGTCATCCTACATCATAGTGACGAGGTCAATGCAAATATGACGAGGTCTGACCGTATTGCTGAGGTAGATGTATGGCTGCGTCTAGCGCAGGGTTTTCAGACTTGCGGTCAGGCGCGGTCTAAGACCGCGCCTTGCAACCGCGCCTGGCAGGTGAGCCTAGTACGAAAACGAGCCGAAGAATGAGGAGCGCTTGTTCGGATCGCTCCACTTCGTGCCGAGTGCCGCACCGCTGAAGGCGTTCTCCGCGGTAGTGCCCATCGCCGGATTCGAGACGTCGGCGAGCGGGTGGAACCACTGACGAGCGCCGCAGCTCGGATCGTGATCCAGTTCCTTCGCGACCGCGAGACGCAGAGACTTTGCTGTGACGCGAATCCCGGCCGGGTCGTCGACGAATTGAATCGGTGACGCACTCGTCTCGACGATTTTCGAGATCATTCCGTTCGAGTGCTGCTTGGCCATCGACACGAGCGCTGAGCGCTGCGCCGGCGTTGCGCGCTCGTCGACGAAGATTGCCGCGCGGGTTTCTGCGGCCGCTCCGCCGATTTCGCGGATCCCAAGGTTCTGATCGCCGGCAATCGCGGCAATCACCGCGAGTCCGTTCAACGGAACGCCATCGAAGCTGCCGCGATCGACTTTCCAGACGAGCAGCGCTTCGCGTCCCGTGGTGGCGGCCTCGCCGTTCATGATGCAGCCGCCGGTGAACACTTCCGCCGTTCGTGCTTCGACGTACGAGCCGCTGACCGATGTCCCCGAAGCTCCGCGCGCCGCAAGGGGCGCCGCCATTAACGCCGCCATCATCGTCGCCGCTACAACGTGTTTCATGACTTCTTCCTTTTCGTCGATCTCAGTTGCGCTGCTGCGCTACGGGTGAGGTTCCTATATTTTGCAGCATCCCCGTTGCCCACAGCAGACGTCGGGCCGGACGGGCTGGCCGTCGGGGCCGAAGCCGCTCTGGGTGTCTATACACCAGTAAGCGGACGCCTCATACGGATCATAAAACTTCGCTTCATCGGGGTCCACCAGAGCCGCAACGTACATGCTTTTTGTGCGCATTCGCGAGCAATGGAACCCGACGGTTATCTTCGGCGACCTCAGCGCTTCCATGGCTAATGCTCCGTCCTCAAACGGTCTTTACGTCGATCACGTTCATGCCGGCCGCATGCAGGATGGCCCGCTTGACCGCCGTCTTTGCGACCTGGATTTTGTAGACGTTCTGGCTCAGCGGCTTGGCACCGCGAAGGGCAGCTTCCGCGGCAGCCGCGGCTGTTTCTTCGTTAATGGGCTTGCCGACGAGGGCCGACTCCGCCGCCTCGGATCGCCAGGGGGTTGGCGCCACGGCTCCCATCACCACTCGCGCCATGCGGACCGTGTCGCCGTTCATCGCGAGAAGAACGGTCGCGAACGCGATCGGCCAGTCGTGTGACTCCTTGTAGCGGACCTCATAATGGCCGCTCTTGATCGTTCCCGGCGCTGGCAGGATGACGTGCGTCAACAGTTCGTTCGGCATCAGCACGTTTTCCGTGCGGACGTTCTGAAGCGTAGGCATCGTGAAGTACTCGGATGCCGGAACCATCCGCTCACCCTTCGGGCCGAAGAGACGGAACGTCGCGTTGTAGGCGACGCACGGCACGGCGAGGCTCGAGGGATGCACGATGAAGCTTGGGCCGCTGCCAAAGATCGCGTGGAATTGATTTTCGCCGGATGGAGAGAAGCACTGATTGCCTCCCTTCTTGAAGCAGACGAATTCTTCATTCCGGAAATACCAGCAGCGCGGTCGTTGATTGAGGTTCCCCCCGACCGTGCCCTGATTACGGATCTGCGGCGTGCCGACTTCGCCCGCCGCCAGCACCATCGCTGGATACAGCTTGCTGATCTGCGCGTGCTCCGCCAGATCGACGATCTTCATCGCCGCGCCGATCTTCAGGCCGCCGCCGGGCATCGGTGTGACCGTCGCGTCGAGCGCGTTCTTCACATTCACGATGCGATCCGGCTGGGTGACGTAGTCTTTCATCCGCGCAAGCAAATCCTGGCCGCCGGCGAGCGGAAGCGTCTTTTCGAATTCGGGGCTCAGCGCACGCACCGCGTCTCTTTCATTCGCGGGATTCACATACGAGAACGCTTTCACAGTGTCCTCCCTCTAACTATGCTCGGCGCTGCGCCAAGGTCTGAAGAATCTTTGCCGGTGTGAGCGGCAGGCTCCGCACCGTCACGCCGATCGCATTGCGTACCGCGAGTGCGACCGCAGCTGCGGTTGGAACCGTTGGCGGCTCACCAATGCCAATCACACCGCGCTCCGATTGATCGATCAATCGCACATCGATCTTCGGTATGTCGGACATGCCGGCGAGCAGATACCACTCCATGTTCGGGTTCACCATCTGCCCGGTATTGCGATCGAGGATGCGATCCTCGAACAGCGCGAAGTTCAGCGAGCCGACGACGCCGCCGTAGACCTGGCTTTCTGCGGTGAGCCGGCTGACGACGAGGCCGCAGTCCTGCAGCGCCAGGACGCGAGTGACTTTGACGATGCCCGTCTCGACGTCGACTTTCACTTCGGCAAACTGGACGCCGGATGTGGTGACCGAGGAAAGGCCCGGCTGCCACGCACCGTCCCCGGCGATCGGTTGTGGGCCAATCTGCTTACAGGCCTCGGCCCACGACATGCCCTTCGAGGGATTGTCCTTCGCCTGAATCCGTCCGTTCATGGCGACGAGCGAGTCGGCTTCGACACCAAGTGCCGGGGCAACCTTCGCCTTCAGCGCGTCGAGCGCGTTCACGGTCGCGATTCGAATCGCAGGACTGATCCCGGCGGCCGTCGTGCTGCCGCCCGATCCGCCGCTGACCGGATACACCGTGTCGCCGATTTCCGGTTTGATATTGCTCACCGGAATGCCGAATGTGTCGGCGGCGACGACGGCAACGAGCGTGCGTGTGCCGGTGCCGAGATCCTGCGTTCCGCAGCGGACTACCACTGTGCCGTCGGACGAGATCTCCACGTGCGCGCGTCCCTGACTTCCGCCGCCGCCCCAGGTGTTGATTGCGACGCCCATGCCGGTCTTGATCGGTCCCGGTGTTGGATCACCGGTCGGGTGCCGCTTGTCCCATCCGAACTCCTTCGCGCCCTGGCGGAGGTAGGAACCCCACATCGCATTCGGCGCTTCCGGCGGGAGATTCTTGATCCGGAACTCGACCGGATCCATTTTCACCTTGTCGGCGAGTTCCTCCATCATCACTTCGGTGATGAAGGATCCCTGCGGATGCCCTGGCGCACGCATCGGCCTCTGCAAGCCGGTGTTGATGAAGACGTCCTTATGGGTTCGTCGCCGATTCGGGGGGAGATAGATGTACGGAAGCGGGAATCCTGCCGCCGCGCCGGCGCCGCCCGTGCCCCACGATTCGGCGTCGAAGGCGGTGATCGTTCCGTCTGCCGCGACACCAACCTTGATGCGCGCTGCTGCCGACGGCCGGTTGCCGGTGGCGAGATGCTCTTCCTTGCGATCGAGCATCAGCTTCACCGGCGCTTTCGCCTGCTTCGCGAGTTTCGCGCAGATGATCGCCTGCGGATCCTGTGCGCCCAGCTTGCTGCCGAAACCCCCTCCCATGTACTGCGTGATCACGCGCACATTGGATGACGGAATGCCGAGGCCCTGCGCGAAGCCCTCCTTCGTGGGGTTGACGCCCTGCGTCGACACCCACGCCGTGAGGTTATCGCCGTCCCATTCGCAAACCGCACCGTGCGTCTCGAGACAAACGTGTGTGATCACGTGCGTCGAGTACGTTTCCTCGAGGGTCTGGGCCGCCTGCTTGAAGCCGGCGGCGACGTCCCCGGTTTCCTGCGTTTGCCCCTGCCGGACATTGCTCGGCTGAAACACCGCAGGTGCAGCGCCGGCCAGCGCCTGATCCACCTGAATCACGGCTGGTAGGACTTCGTACTCCACTTTGATCAGACGGACGGCGTCGGTGGCGCGTTCTTCCGTGTCTGCAGCCACGGCCGCGATCTCGTCCCCCTGATACATCACGACGTTGCGCTGCGTCTCCTTGGGATCTCTCCACAGCAGCGTCGCCTTGACGCCTGGAGCCTTTTCCGCAGCCGTCATATCGACCGACACGATCCGTGCATGCGGATACGGCGATCGAATGATCTTGCCGTAGAGCATGCCGGGACGGCTGATATCGAACGTGTACTTCGCGCGGCCGGTAACTTTGTCGGGGCCATCGAGCCGCTTCACGTGCGTGCCGATGGAGCTATGCGGCGGCGTCCAGTGATATTTCGGATCGGCTGGCGGCGGAGGAGGCGCTTGTCCGCGACCGCCACCTTGCGCTTGTGCCGGCGCCGGCGCGGGAGCTGGTCCTTGTCCGCGGCCGCCACCCTGAGCGGGCGGCTGCCCCTGGGGTTGCCCTTGCGGTTCGATCGGGCTAGCCACGGGTCACCCCCTTCACGCTGGACACCGCTTCAAAGATGCGCGAAAAGGTTCCACATCGGCAGATATTGCCGTCGAGCCCCTTCCTGATTTGTTCCGGAGTCGGCGATGGATATTTTTCGAGCAGCGCGACGCTCGCCATGACGAACCCGGGCGTGCAGAACCCGCACATCAGCGCGTCCTTGTCGCAGAACGCCTGTTGCACCGGATGAAGTCCGGACGCTGACGCAAGGCCGTCGACGTTTCGAATCTGTTTTCCCTGAACGTCGATCGCGAGCGTTGAGCACGCATAAACCGCTCGGCCGTCAACGATCATCGTGCACGCGCCGCACGTGCCGCGGTCGCACACGCGTTTGTTGCCCGTCATATCCGCACGATTCCGCAACGCGTCGAGCAGCGTCGTCCGTGGTTCGATCATCAGATCGACGCGTTTGCCGTTGACGGTCAGCCGGACGGGCACGTCACCCGGACCGACCGCGTTCGCACCGCCAGCCTGGGCCTGCGCTTCAGCTTCGGCTGAAGTCGCGGCGGTGACGGCGCTGACGACGCCGGCGGATTTGAGAAAGTCGCGGCGGGTGAATGCGAAACCGCCGGGTTTGTCATCCTTTGAAGCCATCGGTCGTTCCTCTCGGCAGGTAGAGATCTCGCAGATTGTAGGACGGGTTGCGTCCGCCCGCAAATCAAACAGAACGGGTTACCGGGTTGCCAAATGGCCCAGCCGGCGACGACCCCAAAAGGTGACGCCAAGCAGTGTGACGGCGACGCCCAGCCACGAACGACGCGCTCGGAACGCGGACATTCCGACTGCGTACTCGATCGTCAGGCTGTGCTGATCGGCCGAACGGCGCTGCCCGATAATCTCGATGCCTTTATCGGACGGGACCAGCGCATTCGCGAGATAGACGCTTGCTTCGGGATGATGTGTATTGATGAGAGTTAATTGATGACGGCCTGAGGTGCCGGCAGGAATGTTGGCCGAGGCGCGCACGCGGAGTGTTCCGATACCCGCGGCCATGTCTCCTATGGTGGGAGCCTGCGTATACACAACGTTCAACGGAGTCGTAGCGCCATCAACCGACACCACCAGCGAGCCGAGCACCTGACGTCCATAGGCCAGCGATTCGGCCTGCGAGACTTCACCGTCGCTGTTAACGTCGATCCATGTCGCCACTTCACGTGCAATGCTGACGCCGGCGGTCAGATCGATATCGACATTGACGCGATTACGCTCGATCTCCACGCGCGTCGCCTGCAGATACTCGTCCAGCCGATGCGCGTTTACTGTTCCCGGTAGCAGCGCGCACCAGCAGCCAGCAGCCAGGACCCAGCAGCTATTTCTTGACAAGCCTCGCCCCGTAGTCATTCGTCGGATCGCGATAGATCGTGTGAATGTGATCGAGGTCTCCCTGCTGCGGCGCGTACTCGATGATCACAGTCGGTCCCTGGATGCGGTAATACGCGAGCTCGCCATTGGTCGTTGACCCGCTCCACGCGAAATACGTCTTCGGCAGGTTCGCTTGAATCTCCGCCATCTTTACCGTGGCCGCTTCGTCGTTGAGAATGCCGACCCACTCGTGGGCGATGTCGAGCAGCATCTGCTGCTGCTTCGGATCCATCGCGGATGCGAGCATGCCTTCAGGTTGGATCACCTTGCCGTCATTACCCGGCCCGAGCACGAGGTCCCGCACCTGGTAATTCAGGATCGCCTGCTTCTTCTGGTTTTCATCGAGCGCGTTAATCAGCGCGAACCCTTTGTCGTTTTCATTTCCGAGCGGCCGAACGGTCTGTCCGTTCAGGACGTATCGAGCCGGCTGTGCAGCCGGAAGACTCGGCGTCATCACATTGTCGGAACCGACCATGGTGACGTTAATGGCGAGATGGTGTCCGCCAAACTGCAGCATCCAAGGGTTGGTTGCGGACGGCGCGCCAACGAACGCGATGAAATACTCGTCGCGTCCAAACACAATGCCGCCGCGCCCCCCACCTCGACCTGCAGCGCCGCCACCTGGTGCTCCCTGCGGCGGACCGCCACCGCCCGGCGCACCCGGACGCCCGCCGGTTCGCCCGCCTCCCTGATTTTTCAGCACCTCATCACCGTTCATGATGTCGGTGACCTTCTGGTAGCCGGACTTGCTCAGCGCCGCGGCCAGCGTCGCCATTGCCGCGTAACGCTGCGGCGTCGTCAGGTCGCCAAGGCGCAGTCCGTTGCGTTGGAAGATGCCGCTCGGCAGATTCGACCATCCGGCGCTCTTCTGCGCGCTGTTGAAATCGAATGTGACCTTCGCACGATCGGCGTCACTCAGCGTCGCGAGAAATGCATTAGCTTGCGCCACGACGGTTGTCGTGACGGGCATGATGGACCGCGGTGCGGCGCGCTGCACGAACCCCATGGCCACGAGCACGCCGAGAGGAAGGACGAGCGAGAGACGTGATGTTTTCACGCGGCTAAAGGTAGTCCCGAAGGAAGCGGAATGGAAATGAAAAAAGCATGGCCCTCGGTGAAAAATGTCAATGTTCAATGACCAATGTTCAATGTTCAATGGGTGTTCCTGCTTCATTGAGCATTGAACATTGAACATTGAACATTGAACATTGAACATTGAGCATTGCGCATTGCCTATTCCCAGCGAAAGACGCGCGCGGAAATGACCGTGCAGACCACGAAGATTAGAGCCAAAGCCACCACGTCGCCGAGGTGCGCGGCCCATCCCTCGCCGCGCCAGATGCCTCGCAATAACGACACGACATACGTCAACGGCACGATGCGAGCGACCGCGTGCGCCGGCGGCGGCAGCGCGGAGATCGGAATAAACAGGCCGGACACGCCGAGCATTGGATACAGAATCAGCGTGCCGACCGGCTGCGCGAACCGCGCCGTGGGGACGACGCTCGCAATCAGGAAGCCGATCGAAATGATGCTGAACGTGCTGAACAACAGGGCGAGTCCAAACGACAGGAGCGGCGCGTCGATATTCGCCGGGTAATATCGTCGTCCGGCGAGCAGCATGGCCAGGAGCGTCAGCGCCGTGAACAGCAGCTTCACAATCACGTGGGCGATCAGGATCGTCTGCGAGCGCAGTGGCGTCGCCCGCAGGCGTTTCAGAATCCCTCCTTCCCGATAGATCGCAATGATCGTGATAAGAGACAACACCGCGCTCAACGCGATCAGAATTGCCGCGAGCACTGGCAGATCAGTAGTGACAAGATCCGGCGCACCGCGCGGTGTACCTCCACCCCGCCCGCCGAACATCCGCCCCAGTACGACAAACATTACGACCGGAATGCCGACGGTCCCCATCACTCCGAGCGGCTCGCGCACGAAGATTTTGATTTCAAGCCACGTCAGCGTCAGCAATCCGCGCAGCATCAAAGGATTCTCAGTTTCGAATCGAATGACCCGTTACGTTCAGAAACACGTCCTCGAGAGTCGCCCGCTCGCTCCTGAAATCGGTCACCTGGATTCGATTGTCCGCGACGCACGCAATGACGCGAGTGACGAGGTCGTCTCCTCGGCCGCGAATCGTGAATCGGCCGTCGCTGCTGCTGACTGACTCGACGCCACGAATGCGCCGGAACTGCTCGGCATTCGCAGCATCCGGTGTGGCGACGATGACGGTCTGCTCGGGTGCGTGGCGGCCGACCAATTCCTCCGGCGTTCCAATATCAATGATGCGTCCCCGATCAATGATCGCAACGCGGTCGCACAACCGTTCCGCCTCCTCCATCAGGTGCGTCGTCAGGAACACCGTCTTTCCTCGCGCGCGAATGCCGCGCACGAGTTCCCAGATCGCGCGCCGCGCCTGCGGGTCGAGGCCGGTCGTCAGTTCATCGAGAAACACGAGTTCGGGATCATTAATGAGCGCCAGCGCGATGAAGAGGCGCTGCTTCTGGCCGCCGGACAACGTCATGAACCACGCGTCCCGTTTGTCCTTGAGCCCAAGCTGTTCGAGGAGGCGGTCGCCGTCGACAGGCGCTTTATATAAGGATGCCCAGAGCCCCACCGCTTCGCGCACTTTGATCCGTTTCTGTAGTTGTGCTTCCTGGAGCTGAACGCCAATCCGGTTCTGCAGCGCGTAAACGTCACGCACCGGATTGAGACCCAGGACCGAAATCTCGCCGCGATCGGGTGCGCGCAATCCTTCGACGCACTCCATCGTTGTCGTCTTGCCGGCACCATTGGGACCGATGAGACCGAAGATCTCCCCTTCACGCACGTCGAACGAGACTTCGTCCACGGCAACGACCTGGTCGTACACCTTGCGAATGGCCGACACCTGAACGACAGACGCGCGATTCATCGATTAGTGATTCGCCGATTCGTGATCAGTGATTGTGGATTGTCCCGCCCGGATAACCGGGCCGCTTCAACCAAGTGGGCATCGGCGCTGCGGCGGGCTTCTGCGTGTAACGATACGCTTCGATCGCCCACCCGCCGGCGGGGCTGCGTCCCATGACGAGTGTGAGCAGACCGTCAAACGTCGGCAGCGGTTTTCCGCTTGCGTCAAGGACGCCGCGAAGTTCCCATTTTCCATCGACAACGGCGGTATCGGCATTGATGCAGCGGACGTTGCCGAACGTCAGGGGATGCTTCGAGCTCCGATACTCCTGGCGGATGAACAGCGCCGCGCGATTGGCACGAATCGTTTCCCGCCCGCGCTCGGTCAGACCATCGGGATGGACAATGTCGCCATCAACCGACCACAGCATCGACAGGCTCTGCGCGTCACCGTTGTTCCAGTGAAGCGTGAACGCGCTGGCGAACTCACGAATCGTCCGCTCGTCACCTGGTGTGCAGCTCTGCGGCCTTCCGGTTGATGGCTGTTGCCGTACCGGTGACTGTGATGGTTGGGCCGCTGTCGTCGTTTGAGATGGTGCGGGTGGTATGGCGCGGCGAAGCGTCTCGATGTCTTCGAGGATCCCGGTGACGAGACCCTCAACGATGACGCGTCCTTTGTCACGAGTTGCCAGCGTCGGATCGCCCCAGACGCCGCTCGCCGAGAACGTTCCTGGCTGGCCACGACGTCGAGTCAATTGCAGCGGTCCGGGAGACGGGCTGTATTCCTTTACTGCCCGGTGCATGTCCACCGATGCGGGATCGATATAAAGCATCATCGAGGTTTCGACTTCATCGGCATGCGTCCCGCCTTCTTCCTGACGCACCACGGCCGATATTCGGTCGAGACGGCCGCCGAGATCGGTGAAAGTAAGGAGAATGCCTTGCGCCGCCAGTTGACGCGCTGCAGGTTCGAGTGCTCGCGTGGTCGATACACCGGTGTTCAGAATGTAAAAACGGCGGGGACCAAACCGCGACAGTCCGGCGACAATATCGACCGTCAACGCGCGAGCTGTCTCCAGCGCCAGCGACGTGGAACCAGGATATTCAACGAACGCCGGAAAATAGTGATACGCCAGCGCTGGCGCGACCACGACGTCAGCGGCGTCGACGATGCGTTGTGTCAGGTAATCGCTGACAATCGCATCGTTACTGAGTTTGAGATGCGGACCGTGCTCTTTGGACCCCGCGCCGAGCGGGATAACTACGACCGTCTCGGGTTTGAGGACACCCTCGGCCTGCTGCCACGTCAGATCAGCAAGTCGGAGACCGCGGGTCCGCTGTTGGGCACCGAGCAAATGATCCGGCGCGATGATGAGGATTGCGATGGTGGAGACGAGGAGCAGAACACGCATGCAACTTCTCCGATCGGTTGCGCCGTGACGCGCAAGTCGAAGGCGACTGTACACTGAATCAATGTCTGACTGGGACGCCGCCAAGTACCATCGGATCTCCGACCCGCAACTCGCATGGGGTCGTGCCGTTGCCGCGCGCTTGAACGCGGTGGCGGGTGAACGCATCCTCGACCTCGGATGCGGCACAGGACGTTTGACTGCCGAAATTGCGCAGGTGCCGGGAATTTTTGTCGTCGGTCTCGACTACTCGGCGGCGATGCTGCGGCAGGCGTACGGGGGTCAGACCCCGGTCGTGGAATTACCCACAGGTGTGTATTCGGGCGATCGGGGTCAGACCCCTGTGTACGTACGCGCCGACGGTGCCCGGGTGCCGTTTGTCTCTGCGTTCGACGCCGTGTTCAGTGCCGCCGTGTTCCATTGGATCCCCGATCACGATCAGCTGTTCCGCAGCGTGCACGATGCCCTCAAACCCGGCGGACGCCTGATCGCGCAATGCGGTGGCGCGAAGAACCTCGACATGCTGTACGGACGAGCGCGTGCCCTCATGCACTCCCACGAATACCGCGAGCATTTCGACGGTTGGAAGGACTTCAATCACTTCGAAAACGTCGCCGATACCGAGCGACGACTTCGTAACGCCGGTTTCAACGACATCGACGTGTCGCTCGTCAGCTCTCCCGTCACGTTCGATACTCCCGGCGCCTTCAAGGAATTCGTTGCAGCAGTGTGCCTTCGGCACCATCTCGATCGGCTCCCATCGGGAGATCGTCATGGATTCCTGACGACGATCACCGATCAGGCGCGCGACGACGACCCGCCGCTGACGCTCGACTATTGGCGCCTGAACATCGCCGCTCGAAGGGCGCGCGCGTGACGCGTCCGTATCAGCAACGCGCGACGGAACATACCGCCCGCCGCGATATGGAGATGCGTCGATCGATCACGATCTCGCGGGCCCGCCTGGCAGTTTTTCTTCCGGCGACTGCACTCCTGATCTGGATTCTTGCTCGTCATCCCGGAGTCACACTGGTCGTCGCTGACCTGGCGCTGTTCATCGTCTTTGGCGTGCTGGTCGCGTGGCACGCGCGCGTCGAGGATCGCGTCGCCTGGCACGACGCGCTACGCACCGTCGCGCTTCGCGGCGTGGCACGGCTTGACCGCAGTTGGGAAGAACTACCACCCGGCGATGCGCCGTCGTCAATAGATCTCAGCCACCATCCTTACGCGATCGACCTCGATCTGTTTGGACGCGCCTCGTTGTTTCAGTGGCTCGGGCCCGGCGCTACGGCGCGGGGGAATTTCCGGCTCGCGACGTGGCTGTTGCATCCTGCGGAACCTGAGGTCGTGCGCGCACGGCAGAATGCCGTCACAGAACTTAGTGTGCTTGACGACTGGCGTGAGCAGCTGTCGGCGCTTGGTGAACTGGCGCGAGACGCCCGCCAGCAAGAGGTCGATACCTTTCTCAGATGGGCAGAGGCCCCGCGACAGAGACTCGATGTCTACCTCGTCGCCGTTGTGCTCACGCTGTCCATCTGGATCCTGTTCGCGCTTTTCCTGCTCGATGTCGTGGATGCCGCGCTCTGGTTGATTCCTCTCGTCGCGGGGATCGTTCTGTCTTTCGCGCGCGCAAAGTGGATGTACTCCGCATTCGATCGCGCCGGTGCAGGCCAGCGCGCGCTCGCGCGATATGCCGAGTTGTTCGAGCACGCCACGGCGACAAGATTCAGCACGCCCGCGTTACAGGCGCTGCAGGACCGCCTGTCGGTCGATCGCACGCGTGCGCCGCTCTGCATGCAGAGGCTCAATCGAATACTTGGGTTTGCTGAATTACGAACCGGAGCGGCGATTCTGCACTTCCCGATTCAGGCATTCACGCTGTGGGACTTTCACGTGTTCTTTGCACTCGAACGCTGGCGTCGGAACGCCGGCTTGCACGTGCGTGACTGGCTGGAAGCTCTTGCAGAGATCGATTGTTTATCGGCGATGGCCACCGCCAAACGGGATAACGCGAGCTGGGTGATGCCGGATCTTGACGACCAGGCCATCGTCCGCGCGGAGACACTCGGGCATCCGCTCATCCCCGACGACCGGCGCATCGCCAATAGCGTAACGGTCGGCCCTCCGGGAACGTTATTGCTGGTGACCGGCTCGAACATGTCGGGCAAGAGCACGCTCCTCAGGGCGATTGGTCTAAATGTCGTTCTCGCCCAGGCCGGAAGCTGTGTATGTGCGTCGCGGCTTCGGTTGCCACCCTGCGACTTGCAGACGAGCATCCGCGTCCAGGACTCGCTCGAACTCGGGTTGTCGTACTTCATGGCGGCGCTTGCGCGGCTGAAGGCGGTGGTCGATGCCGCGGAACAGGAGAGAGGCAACCGTGTTCTGCTGTATCTCCTCGACGAAATTCTGCAGGGTACCAACAGCGCCGAGCGGAGCATTGCGGTAAGGGCCGTGACTCGTCACCTGCTCGATGCCGGCGCGATTGGTGTGATGACCACACACGACTTGAATGTCGCGAGCGACGAGCCATTGAAATCCTCAGCCGTCCTTGTGCACTTTACTGAGACCGTTGACGATCGCGGCACCATGGCGTTCGATTATCGGCTTCGAGAGGGCCTCGCCACTTCGCGCAACGCTCTTCGTCTGATGCAGATGATCGGGATCAGTGTGAAAGAAGCGTGAGCATGGTCGTGCGCTTCGCCAAAGCGGTGGCGCTCTTCGCGCTGCTGACCGCGATCATGACGTGGCCTCAGGTATGGCGTCTGCCAACGGACGGCTCGGCGCACGAGGACGTGTTCTTCAACATGTGGCGGATCGGATGGATTTCTCATACGTTGCCGAGATCGCCGGCGCACCTGCTCGATGGCAATATCTTCTACCCCGAAGGACGCACCCTCACCCTCTCAGATGCTGTCCTCATTGAATCCATCTGTGCTGCCCCACTGTTGTGGATTGGTCTCCCGATCGTTCTCGTTCACAACATCGTTCTTCTCGCGGGCATCGTCCTGTCCGCGGCCGGCGTCTGGTTTCTCGTGGCGTCGCTGACTGGAAGCGCAACCGCGGGCGTCACGGCAGGAATTGTGTTCGCATTTGTCCCCTACCGCTTCGATCACTACATGCATCTCGAACTTCAGTGGACTGTGTGGATCCCATGGACGTTCTGGGCGCTGCACAGAGTGTTCGAAACCGGAGCCATTCGTCACGCCGTACTGCTCGGTCTGTTCATTACCTTGCAGTTCATGTCGAGCGTCTACTACGGCCTGTTTCTGGTCACGCTGCTTCCTGTCTGCGCGTTCCTTCTTCTCTGTGGAACCCGAGCTGGTGACGTCATGCGTCGGCTGCGCGTGCTCGGGCTCGCGGCAGGCACCGCGGCACTGCTCACCGCGCCGTACCTGCTTCCGTATGCAACGACGCGTCGCGATCTTGGTCCGAGGCCAGAGGAACAGATCGCGTTGTTCAGCGCGCGGCCGTCCAGCTATCGCGCCACAACCGAGACCAACTATCTCTATGGCGAACGAACCCTCCGGTTTGGACGTGGCGAACGCCGATTGTTTCCCGGCGTTCTCCCTTTGCTGCTCGCGGTTGTTGGATTGCTCCTTTACTCGGCGCCCAAGGAAGCGATCATGTACCTCGTCACGCTGGCGATCGCGTTCGACATGTCGTTCGGCTTGAAGGGCTATACATTCACCTTCCTGTATCAACATGTCCCGGCGTTCGACGGCTTGCGCGCACCGGCACGAGTCGCAATCTTCGTCATTTTCTGCCTCGCCGTACTTGCCGCCTATGGACAGTCAGCGCTTGAAAAAACCTTCAGCGCGCGCATTCGACGCCTGCTCGTCGTCGCGATCCCGGCAGTGCTTCTCCTCGAATACTGGGTTGCGCCGCTGCCCCTCATTGCCTATCCCTCAACGTCGCCACCGCTCTACGAGTGGCTGAAGAAGCAACCGGCCGGAGTCGTCGCGGAATTCCCCATGCCGCAGCCGAACCGGCTCCCGGGGAATGAGCCGCGCTTCGAGTTCATGTCGACGTTTCACTGGATGCCATTGATTAACGGTTACAGCGGGTATTACCCGGAGTCATATATCAATCGTCTCGAACGTCTGAGCACGATGCCGGACGCAGCGGCCCTCGAAAGCCTCGTGGGAGCTGGCGTGCGCTACGTCATCGTCCACACACGTCTGTATAGACCGGGGGCCGCGAACGAGGTGATCGCCGCACTCACGGCCCATTCTCGATTTCGAGAACTCGGCCGTTTCGACGATGGGCTTGGGGACGCTGTCGTGTTCTCGGCGCGGTAGCGGTCTCTTGCCGGGCATCCCACTTTGGCCCAAGTGGCACCTCCGTTGCGTCGATCGGTCTTCCGGGTAGGGGACGCTCTTCAGACCGTGCCCTCCAGAGGAGATGATCGATGAAAACGACCTATGGGATTCTCGCGGGACTGCTCGGCGTGGGTGCATGGATGTGGATGCGTCGTCGCCACCTGAGTGAAGGTTCAGTAGCCGAGCGGGGCCAGGTGATATTTCGCAACACACCGGAACCGACGGACTTTTCGGGTGAGGGTGTGATCTAAATTTCAGCTGATCAAGGACTGGCCCCACCCTTGCACTTGGGACATCTCGAGGGTGTTGTGAGGGTAGTTCACTTCCACCGGCTGAGAACTCTTTTTCTAGGCGTGTTGGCGTCCGTGCTGTCCATTGGGGCGGCCTGCCACGGTGGCCCGGTTGTCGATCTCAGTACCAAGCCCGCTCAAGCGGACGGGACCATTAGTGGAACCGTCCGCGGACCGGAAGGCACGACGGCGATTGAAGGCCGCGCTGTCGAAGTCATCAACGTGGACACGGGCGAGCGTCAGCATGTCACGACGAACAATACCGGTGGATTCACCTTCAAAGTGAAACCGGGCAACTACCGGGTGGAGTTGACGCTTCTCGACGGTGAAATGATCGTGAAGAAGCCGGATGTGATCCATGTCAACCGCAGCGATGTGGATGCGCACGCCGACTTTGTTCTCGCTGGCGCGCGAGTTTCCCGTCCTCGCAATCGCGCCCCCCGGGCCGACGACGGTCTGGGATCCGCTAGTGCCTAAGGCAAGCCGCCTCCGCTCTCTGTCTTTCCTTTTCGCAAGCTCCGGCGCGGCAGGCTCTGTATACTCCGGCGGATGGGACGCCTGAGCGTTTGGACTAAGGCCTGCGTCGCCGCTGCGTCTCTGCTCCTGGTCGGATCATCACAATCGCGAAACCCAAGTTACGACATCCTCATCGTGGGAGGCACCGTTATTGACGGTTCCGGTTCGGCACCCGTCCGGAACGATGTCGCGATCAAGAACGGGCGAATCGCCGCGGTTGGCCGTCTTTCCAAGTCCACAGCGAGAGAAATGATCGATGCGGCAGGGCTCATCGTCGCACCTGGCTTCATCGACGTTCACACGCATGCCGACGACATCGCGGACACGCCCCGCGCGGAGAACTTCGTGCGGATGGGCGTCACGTCCGTCGTCGCCGGCAATTGCGGAGGATCGGCACTCGACATCGCCGATGCGCTCGGCAAAATCCGGCGTGCCGGCATCGCGATCAATTACGCCACACTCATCGGACATAACACCGTCCGACGCGCCGTCATGGGAACGGCGAACCGCGATCCAAACATCGCCGAACTTGCAAAAATGAAATCGCTGGTCTGGCGTGGGATGGCAGATGGCGCCGTGGGATTTTCGACTGGTCTGCAGTACGTTCCCGGGACGTATGCGAAAACGCCGGAGATCATCGAGTTGGCTCGTGTTGCAGGCAACGCCGGCGGTTTATATGCCTCGCACATGCGAAATGAAGGCACTGAGCTCGAAGACGCTGTTCAGGAAACGATCCGCATCGGCGAAATGGCAATGTGCCGCGTCCAGATTTCACATCTCAAGGTTGACAGTCCCAGCCGGTGGGGAGCGAGCGAGCGGGCGCTGGCATTGATCGATACGGCGCGTGCGCGCGGCGTCGACGTGCAGGCGGATCAATATGCCTACACGGCCGCGAGTTCAACGCTCGGCATCCGTTTCCCGGCGTGGGCACTCGAAGGTGGGCAGGACGCTATCGCGCAGCGACTGAACGATCCCGAGACATGGTCGAAGGTCAAGAACGACATGCGGGGCCTTCTCGCCGATCGTGGGCTGTCCGACCTCTCGTTCGCGGTCGTTGCGGACTATTCGCCGGATCCGTCGCTGAACGGCTTGTCGATGAAACAGGTCGCGCAAAAACTGCGACTCTCGGAGGCCATTGACGACCAATTGGAATCGGCGCGCGTGATGATGCTGAACGGCGGCGCCTCGATGGTCTACCACCTGATGTCGGACACCGACGTCGACCGAATCATGCGGCATCCACAGGTTGGTATCGCGTCAGATAGTTCAGTGCTGGTGTTTGGCGACGGAATGCCGCACCCGCGTGGATACGGCAACAACGCGCGAGTGCTGGGAGAATACGTCCGCGCGCGTCATGTTATTTCGATACAGGAGGCGGTCCGAAAGATGACCTCGCTTCCTGCGCAGCACTTTCAATTTGACGGCCGAGGACTGTTGAGAGCTGGCTATGCGGCGGACGTGGCGATTTTCAATGCGTCAACCGTAGGTGATGCGGCGACCTTCCAGAAGCCGCACGCGTATGCGGCCGGTGTACCGTACGTGCTCGTGAACGGCGTGGTGGTCGTCCGCAAAGGGCAGCACACCGGCGCGCTTCCCGGGCTCGTGCTTGCGAATACTGTTGTGAACAAATGAATCGCTAATCACTGATCACTCATCGTGAATCGCTAATCCTCGAATCCTCGAATCCTCGAATCCTCGAATCCTCGAATCCTCGAATCCTCGAATCCTCGAATCCTCGAATCCTCGAATCCTCGAATCCTCGAATCCTCGAATCCTCGGATTCCGGATCCCGGACCCCGGATCCCGGACCCCGGACCCCGGATCCAAAAGTCATTCATCAGCAGCTGCAAAATAGATCGCAACCGGTGCCAGAACCAGCCACACCGCGACGAGGACGAATACAACAAGTGGCACGGTGGACGTGACGCGCGCGACGTCGGCCATCGTGAAGGTAAGGTGCGGCACAGCGCTGGTTATCAAGGTCCGCCATTCCGCCAGATATTCCGCCGGCACCGCTCGTGCGAGCGACACGATCAACCATAACGCGACCGAGGCGGCGACCCGTTGGATGAACGCGACCGGGCGGCCGGCGGCCAGCGCCGCGTCTTCGCGCGCACGAAGCTGCGCGCGCCACCAGACGATGCCGGCAGATGGAACGCGTGCTTCATTCCATGCGGCATCGCGATCGACAACGACGGCCAACGCCACGTCCGCCAGATCCAGGCAGACGGCGCAAGCACTCACGTGGCCGCGGAGTTCTTCGTCACAGCGACCGGGCCAGCGGCCGCTGCCAACCGCATCGAGCACGTCTTGTTCGCGTTCGCATTGAGCAGTCATGATCTAGTGTTCCCGCCACGTAGGAGTGCGGCCACCTTATGTCTTGCGCGGAACAGGAGCAGCCGAACGCTCTCCGCCTTGACGCCGACAATGGTGGCAATGTCACGATGTGTCGATCCCTGGGCGTATGCCAGCCACAGCATCGCCCGTTCGCGCGGCCTGAGATGCGACATCGCGCGTGCCAGATCCTCGCGGCGCTCGGTCTCTGCGGCAATATCAACCGCCGCCATCAACTGGTCATCCGGGATCGTAACGAGGTGCGCGCGCACGCCGCGGCGGCGACAGTCGTGCGCAAGGTTGGTCGCGATTCGGAAAAGCGCGTTGCGACGGTGAGCGTCGCTCTCATAAGTGGAACGAGAGCGAAGAAATCGATAGAAAGTGTCCTGCAGCAGATCGTCTGCGGCGTCGGCGTTGCCGGTCATGCGTGCGAGATACGCCCAGAGCGCGCGTGCCGTTCGATCGTACAACGCGCGAAAGGCGGCCTCGTCCATCTCGAACACGGCGTCGGTGGCACCAGCCTCGGCGCGTAGTTGTTCGATCTCTGACAGTGTCACATCACGCATGGTCAGCCGGCGCCGGATCGAGCAAGCCGAGCCGACGCGACAGCGCGTAGGCGGCCACCGCCGACACCAGGAATCCTCCCCCCACCGCAAGGCTCACGACACCGAGCACCCTGAACAAGTCTGCTGGTTCGTCGATGAAGGTCGAGCTGACATAAAGAAGGCCAATTCCAGTTAACAACAGGACGATTCCAACCTGGACGGACCACAGGATGCGCGAGAACGGCGCCGCCATCGATCGGGGTTCCTCCGCCATACGAACGGGGGCGGCCTCCAGAAAGCGACGGCCGGCGGGTGTCTGCATGTAGGCGAGCAGATCTTCGTTCGCCGTGAACCGGTCGAGCAGCTTGCTGTGCACTTCGTACTGCACCTCCGACAACTTGTTCCACCGCCGTGAGGTGACGATCAACCGGATCACCCAAATGAGGATACCGGTCATGACAAGAAATGCCACGAACCCTGCCATGCCAGCGAGCAGTCCGTAGAACTGTTGACGCTGCCGCATCTTCGGATCGTTAAAGTACTGATTGGGCGAGTTGACGTTGTCGAGGAAGTAGCCGGGATTATGAATGATTTCGGGGTGCTCCGCGACGAAAGCCGACAGCGCCGGATACGGCGCCATGTATGCCTGGTTCGTCATCAACGACGGATCAAGCTTGAGGACCCGGCCCACTGCCGGCGGATATCTGTCCAGGATCACTTCCAGTTGCGACCGGGTTTGCTCCGCCGAGGCGGCTTGCGAGACCGGAGCCGATTCCGCCTGTCCCACGCTCGGAACCGCCGGCCGTGCGGTAGAACCGGTTGGTTTTTGAGCACCCGCGGCGGACTGCGTCAGCGCCAGCAGGAGGACTACGGCGCCGACCGCGGAAAGACAACGGTCTGTGTAGGACATTTTGAAATCGACTCCTCACACGGGTATTACGTAAGCACGCGTGATTGGTTAACAAGGGAAAAGGGAAAGCCCCGCGAGCAGTGGCAAAGCAGAGAGTCAGACCGCGTGTTCGTCGAACATCCGTCGTAATTCCGCGCCAATCCGTCGAAGTCCTTCGCGGAGAAAGTCTTCCCGTCCGCCGAGCCAGACCCTCAGATACCCCTCCAGCCCGACGTGGGTTCCGGGGACGACCAGTGTGTTCTGACGCGCGCGGATCCGTTCGACGAGTGCGACGCTTGGAAGCGAGGCGTCATATTTGATCAGCGCGATCGCGCCGGCTTCTGGTTCCCGCCAGGTGAGCTGTCCGCCAAAGCTGTCGATCCATGCGCGAGCAATCGGCAGGTTGTGGGTGAGAATCTCGCGCGTGCGCGCATAGCAGCGCTCCCGATTTGCCGGGTCGACGGCGACCCGCGCAATACGATCGGACATCTTGTTCGGCCCGATCGTCAGATAGTCGTGCTGCGTCCAGCACTGCTCGGTCAGCGATTCGGGCGCGACGATCCAACCGATGCGGACTCCCGGGATCCCGTACGCTTTCGACAATCCACTCGTGACGATGACTCGGTCGCTCATGCCCCAGAAGCTTTTTGTCCGCGGTCGTGCGATCTCTGCGCCGAGATAGACCTCGTCGGCGAGGAGCCACGCGCCCGCGGCTTCACATCCAGCGACGATGCGTTCCATCGCCGAGTCGGACAGGACTGACCCGGTGGGATTATTGGGATTCGAAATGTAAACGAGGCGCGGACGCGCAGCGATGACGCGATCGAACTCGTGCCAGTCGGGTTCCCATCCGTGCGCTTGCTGCAGATGAAAGCTGACGACCTCGGCACCGAGACTTCTCGCGACCCCCGGCATCTGCATGTAATTCGGTAACTCCATTCCAAATACGTCGCCGCGGCGAAAAAGGCTGAGCGCGACGAGATAGTTGGCTTCAGAGGTGCCGTTGGTGACCTCGATCTGTTCGACGCGTGCCCCGGGATAGGTTGCCGCGATCCGCTCGCGCAGTTCGATGGTACCGTTCGACTGGCTGTACCCAAGCGGTTGATCGAGGAACTCGTCGAGGTCGAATCCCATCGCGACAAGCTCGCGCAGCGTCAACGGCCGGACGCCGCTCTCGCTCATGTCGTAGTCGACGATGTTCTCCCACCTCGACTGCATCCGCTCCATTTCAAACAGTTCTATTGCCATAGCTATTTGGGAAGCAGAGGGAATGGAGGAAACAGAGATACCTCAACACAGAGTTCGCAGAGAAAACAGAGAACATTAATTAACTCTGCTACCTCTGTGGTGAGTAACTCGTCTTCTCCGCTTGCTCTCTAGTGCGCCAGCTTCCGCAGCTCATCGAGCTTGTCCAATCCGATATTGCCGCCGCTCACGACCGCGACGACAGGTGTGGGCAAGCGGGGCTTTGCGGTGAGCGCTGCTGCGACCGATGCGGCACCGGATGGTTCGGCAACAACCTTCGCTTGTGAAAACAACCACAGCACCGCATCCATGATCTGGAGATCGGTGACGGTCACGATCTTGTCAACGAACTGACGAACGTGAGCAAACGTCAGATCGCCGGGGCGAACCGGCATCAGGCCGTCAGCAATCGTCTCGGTCTTGTCGAGCGTGACGACCTTGCCGGCGTCCATTGATGCTTTCATCTTGGCCGCCCCTTCCGGCTCGACGCCGACGACCTTCACTTCGGGTCGCGACAGTTTGATCGCTGCTGCGATTCCGGCGATCAAGCCACCTCCGCCGATGGGAACAATCACGGTGCCGACGTCGGGCCGCTGCTCCAGGATCTCGAGTCCCGCCGTTCCTTGCCCGGCGATAATCCACGCGTGATCGAATGGCGGCACCATCGTCAGTCCACGCGCCTCGGCCTCGCGTTCCGCGCGGACTCGCCGATCGACGGACGTCGTGCCCTCGAAAATCACCTCGGCGCCAAACGAACGTGCCCCCTCGATTTTGATGCGCGACGCGGTCTTCGGCATGACGACAACGGCCGGCGCACCCAGCTCGCGCGCGGCGAGTGCCATCGCCTGTCCGTGATTGCCTGAGGAATACGTGATCACGCCGCGACGCCGCTCGTCGTCGCCGAGCTGCGCGACCATGTTATAGGCACCGCGGATTTTGAACGCCCCGCTCGGCTGCAGACTTTCGCACTTGAGCAGCAGCGGCTGCTCCGCTTGCGATGAGACGTCGAGCAGCGGAGTTACACGCGCGACTTTAGCCACGCGCTTGGCGGCGGCACGAATGTCGTCAAGAGTTACAAGGTCGGTCATTGTGAGAGACGGGATTGTACACCTCTGCGGAAAACTGCTGGCGCGGGCGTTGCAGAAATCCATGGACACATTGGGAGGCACACCATGGCACTGTTGAGCCGCAGGTGGAAACCGAAGAGATTACGCGATCAGGTCATCGTCATCACCGGCGCATCGAGCGGGATCGGGCTCGCCACGGCGCGGATGGCGGCGGCGCGTGGCGCCAGAGTCGTCCTGACCTCGCGAAATGAACGCGACCTGCGCGTTGCGGTAGAGGAGATCGACGCGCGGGGCGGCCGCGCGACGCATGTCGTCGCGGACGTCGCCGTGCCCGAGGAAATGGATCGAGTGGCCAACGTCGCAATCCGCGAGTTCGGCGGCTTCGATACATGGGTGAATAACGCGGGCGTCTCGATTTACGGCAAGTTGATTGACGTGCCGATGGAAGATAAGAAGCGTCTCTTCGACACGAATTTCTGGGGTGTCGTCAATGGCTGCCGCACGGCGGTTCGGTATTTCGCGGGACGTGGCGGAACGGTGATCAACATCGGCAGCGTCGTCTCCGATCGTGCCATTCCGCTGCAGGGCATGTACTCGGCATCGAAGCACGCGGTGCGCGGCTATACGGACGCTTTGCGCATGGAACTCGAACATGACGGCGTGCCGATTACCGTGACGCTGGTCAAACCCGCTTCGATCAACACACCGTTCATCGACCATGCGCGCAACTATATGGCCGGGGCGCCGACGTTTCCTCCGCCCGTCTACGCTCCCGAGGTCGTCGCTCGGGCGATCTTGAAATGTGCCGAGCGTCGCGTCCGCGAAATTACCGTCGGCGGCGGCGGCCGCATGATGACTGCGCTCGGGCGGTTGGCGCCTCGCACCACCGATGCACTGATGGAGCATACGTTCTTCGATTCGCAGCAGGACAAGAGCCGGCCGGTGCCGGCCGTCGATAGTCTGTATCGACCGACCCGCGATGGGCGCGCGAGCGGACCGTACGATGGTCACGTCATGCAATCGAGCATTTACACAAAGGCGGTGATGTCCGACGTTACTCGCGCCCTGCCATTCATCGCCGCCGGTGCGATCCTGCTCGGCGCGACGCGTTTGAGAAGTCAGGGAGCTCATTGAAATTTCAGCAATTTCAGTCTCACCATTACAATTCCCCATGCGTTTTGGCGGATGCGCGGCGGTGGCGGGCGTGGTGTTCGCCGTCGTCGCGCATGCCCTCCAGCCGGCGGAGCCATTCGTTCCCATTGGCGTCTGGTACAGCGGTGGCACCAGTCGCGCACCGATGGTGTCGCGAAACCCGGCCGCTGAGAAGGACGCGTGGCGACGCGATCTCGCGGCGATCAAATCGCTTGGATTCAACAGCGTCAAGACGTGGGTGGACTGGGCGAGCGCCGAGCCGGAACGCGGACAGTACCATTTTGACGCGCTCGAGCAGTTGCTCACGTTGAGCGACGAAATCGGCCTGCGCGTCATCGTTCAGATCTACACAGACGCGGCGCCGGAGTGGCTGGGGAAGCGGTATCCCGACTCGAGTTTTGTCACCGATCAAGGCGCACGGATTGGATCGCAGGCATCACCCGGCTACTGTCTCGATCACGACGGAGTTCGCGCCGATATGGTCGCGTTCATCGGCGCGGCGGCGACGACAGCGGCGCGTCACTCCTCCTTTTATGGTGTCGATGTCTGGAGCGAGCCGCACGTCGTCAACTGGGTGTGGTTCAACACGCCGGCGGAGTTCTGTTATTGCCCGTACACGCAGGCGCGCTTTCGTACTTGGTTGAAGCGACGGTATCAGTCGCTCGATGCGGTCAACCGGGCGTGGTATCGCACCTTCTCTTCATGGGATCAGATTGAAGCCCCGCGTTTCGGAACCATCCTCTCGTATACCGATCTCATCGACTGGAAGACGTTCATCGCGGCGAAGCTGGAAGAAGATCTGAAGGTGAAGGCGGACGCGTCTGCTCCGCGAGGCCCGCGGCCGGTTTCGAGCCACTCGGATGCGCCCGCAATCATGCTCAGTCCATTATCGGGATTCGGCAATCCCGACGATTGGTGGATGACCCGTTCGGTCGACTACTACGGGACCTCTATCTATCCAAAACACGCCGCTGCCGCAACGCCGTGGTCGGCAGTGCGGCTCACATCAGCGCTCGACGGAATTCGTTCCGCTGCAGGTGAGCGAGGGTGGTGGATTGGGGAATTGCAGGCCGGCCAGGGTGCGACCGGAGTGCGGGTTGCTACGCCGGTCACGGCCGCAGATCTGCGTCTGTGGGGGTGGGCGGCAATTTCTCGCGGCGCGCGTGCCATCAGCTACTACGCCTGGTATCCGATGAGTTCGGGGTACGAATCGAATGGCTACGGGATGATCGAGCTGGATGGATCGATCACCGATCGCGCGCGCATTGCCGGAGAGTTTGCCGGACTCGTCAGTCGCAACGCTGCGCTGTTCGCGCCGCTGCAGCCTCATCGATCGCAAGTGGCGATTCTCTATAATCGGCTGTCCTACCTCGTGGGTGGCAACACTGTCGCGCCCGGCACGGTCGTCCGCAACTCGATGCTTGGAGTGTATCGAGCGCTCTTCGAACAGAACATCCAGGTGGATTTCATCCATCCCGATGACGTGGTTGCGGGTGCGGCGTCGAAGTATGCGGTGATCTATCTCAGTTATCCAGTGATGCTGCAGCAAGCGGTCGCCGATGCGTTGAAAGCGTACGTGCGCGGCGGTGGCACGCTCATCAGCGAGGCACGTCCGGCGTGGAACGACGAGCGTGGCCTGGCAAATGCGCGGATTCCTGGAGGAGGGCTCGATCAAACGTTTGGCGCTCGCGAACGCGAACTGCGTTCGGGCGAGTCCATTCCCTTTACGATGGAATCGAGCCTCGATGGCCCGCTTACGCCGCTGTCGGGACGCACATTCAATGGCAGCGGGTTCGCGGAACACCTCGAGGTGATCGGGAACGGCACACGTGTGCTGGCGCGTTTTGGTGGCAATGGTGCACGTCCTGGTGACCCAGCCATCGTAATGACATCCCAGGGAAACGGGCGCGCGATCCTGATTGGGACGTATCCGTCCGCCGCGTTCGAACAGGATCCTGAGAAGATGCGCAGCACGGGCGAGTTGCTGCAGCGCCTGATTGCAAGTGCGGGAGTAGTGCCGGAGATCCGCATCGATGGAGGAGCCGGCCGGGTCGAGGCTCGTTTCCTCGACTCGTCGAATGCCATTGTGCTCATCGCGATCAATCATGGCGATGCTGCGGAACGTGTCACGTTCAGGTTCGCTCCGGACATTCCCGAGGCGATCTGGCAGAACATGGAAACAGGGGCCGCCGTCAATTTCGTCCAGGGCCCGGACGGCCCGACGTACTCGCATGCATTCGGTGCCCGCGATGTGATGGTATTGGTAAGGGGAAAGCGGCTGCGCTAGTTCCCGGGTGCCAGGAGTGCCAAGGGCGCCAGGAGTGCGAAGGCGAATCAGATGAAGACTGTTGCCTCGGTTGTCGTGATCGCTGCGGCGTTTGCTGCGTTTGCGTTGAAGACACCAGGCTGGGCGCAGGCGCCGAAGCCAAGCCAGCACGGGTCGGTCACTCAGCAGATGGCGAACACGACGATCACGATCGAGTACAACCGGCCGGTCGCGCGTGGGCGGACGCTGTTCGGATCGCTCGTGCCCTACGGCCGCGTCTGGTGTCCGGGCGCCGACTACTGCACAACCATCCAGCTTTCCACCGACGTGAAGTTCAACGGACAGACGCTTGCCGCGGGCACTTACTCTCTGTGGGCCGAACCGCAGGCCGAGCGATGGACGATGATTTTCAATCGCGCGCAGCCGGTGTTCCACACGCGATATCCCGCCGACCAGGATGTGCTGCGCGTGCAAACGACCGCTCGTCAGGGCCAGCAGATGGAAACGCTGGCGTTCTACTTTCCGGTGGTCGACGGAAACCACGCCGAACTCGTGCTGCATTGGGGAACGGTAGTGGTACCGTTATCAATTGATGTGAACTGAAAATGCATGATCACCCTTCGCCTCTACGATCGGTCCCGCACGCCCAACAGCTGGACTGAAATCATCCGTTCCGGACAGTTCGTTGTCTTCGCAAAGGCGATCGACACCGGTGCGCCGTGCGATGCGGAGGGGCGGTCGTTCGCCATGGTGGAAGATGCGAGCTGTTTGCTCTTTGATGATCTGGACGGTGCGGAGGCATTTTGCCGGGAGCAGGTCGATCGCGTGACCAACGTTCGGTTCGAGATCTTCGATTCGACTGGCCGCTCCGAACCACCGCTCCTGGTCATCGTCCATCCATCACGGCAGCAGCAGTTAGAAGGCAACCCCAGAGGCATGCGGCTTCGCACCCAGGGAGCGGTCGGCCTCCTGGTCGTGGCCGCGTTGTCGTTCTGGTATGACTTTGAGCACGGGCCGGGTGTGCAGTTCTTTCCAACGCTGCTTGGAATCAACCTCGTCGTCGTCGCTCTGCGGCTGTTGCAGTTGAATGGATCGTATGCGCACGCCGAGCGCGCGCGGCGACGGCGCCTTGCCGAGTATCAGCGCAGCGACCGCGCGTCCTACTCCAGTGCGTTACTGAAGAAGAGATCGTGATCGCCGGGCGGCTCGAAACCCGCGAGCCTGACGGCGAGCGCGATTTGCGCCCAGTGTCGCGTTTCGTGCACCAGAATATGAAACAGCAGCTTCCTCGGCGTCATCGACCATTTCCTGTCACGGACCTCAAACGCGCGCACCGTATCGACCTCGTCGTCGCCTAAATCTGCGACGTATTGCTCCAGCTCGCGTCGGACCGATGCCCCGTAGTCGAACAGGGGGGAAGCGTTGTTGCCCGTCAGTCCCGTGGTCTCCGAGAGTGGTTGCGACGTCAGCCGCTGAAGGTGTCGGCGTTCGACCAGAAAAATGTGATCGATCAGTTTACCAACCGTCGGCAGACGGCCGCCGGCTTGTACCGGCGAGTCGAGCGCGGCCGCGTGATCGCCGAACCAGCGGCGCCACTTATCGCGCTCGCCATTCGTGTAGCGCATCAGTTCGTCGTACGTGATCGCCAGCGGCATCGTTACTTCATCACCTCGGAAGGCTCGACAATCTTCAATTGACCGAGATTCAGCGCGTTGATCCGAGGCTCGATCGTTTTGCGATCGCCCACGATCACGACGGCAAACTTGTCAGGCTGAATGTAGCGCTCGGCGACGCGCGCAACGTCGGCGGATGTTACCGCGCGAACGTGTTGCGTATACGTTGCAAAGTAATCCTGCGGGAGGTTGTAGATGAAGATCTGCGCCAGTGATCCGGCGAGACGTTCCGTGGTCTCGAAGTTCCTTGGCAGCAAGAGCGCAAGATAGTTCTTCGCCTTTTCGATCTCGTCAGGCGGGATTGGCTTGCGAATCCCATCGAGTTCCTTGAAGAATTCCGAGAGGGCTTCGGCTGTCTTGTCCGTCTGGACACCCGCAGAGGCATAGAACAACCCGCCGTTCACGCGCATGTCGAACGTCGAACCGGCGCCGTATGCATAGCCGTGCTCCTCACGAAGATTCTGGTTCAGGCGCGACGTGAACGAACCGCCGAGGATCGTATTGAGGACACGCAGTGGAAAGAAGTCAGGGGTCGATCGCGGCACGCCAACCGATCCAATTCTGATCTGCGACTGTGCCGCACCTGGTTTGTCGATCAAGTAGATCGGTCGCGAGGTCAACTGTGGCGCTGCCGGAAGCGTCGGCGCCGCTGCAGGTCCTCCTTTCCACGCGCCAAAGGCCGGTTCGAGTCGCGTCACAATATCAGCCGCCGAAATGTCTCCGGTGACGATGAGCACGCAGTCTGATGGCAGGTAGCGCTGGGAATGAAACTGCCGAAGGTCGGCGACGGTCATTGATTTGACCGTTGCCGGAGTCCCAACCGACAACGTGCCGAACCGATGTTGTGGACCGAACACGAGGCGCGGAAATGCGAACTGCACGAGCGATTCCGGATCGTCTTCCGCCTCCACGAAGGAGGTAAGGAGATCTTCGCGAACGCGTTTCAGTTCCTCTTCCGGAAAGCTCGGTCGCAAGGCGACGTCCGACATGATCGGCAGGGCCTCGCCGAGACGAGCGCCCGGCACGTGCAGCTCAATCGAGGACGCATCGAAGGAGCTCTCTGTCGAGAGCGTCGCGCCGAGATAATCGATGGCGTCTGCGATCTGGAGAGCGTTGCGCGAACCCGCCCCCTCGTCGAGCATGTCGGCGGTGAGATTCGCGAGGCCGTACTTGCCTTTCGGATCGGCGCTCGCTCCCGATTTGACAACGAGCGAGACGTGGACGACGGGAACCTTGTGAAGCTCGACGATCCAGACCGGCAAGCCGTTGGCCAGTGTGCGCTTCTGAATCGCCGGCAGCTTCAGCGCCGGCACCGGTCCCGGCTTTGGCGCGATCGCGCGATCAGGGCCTTGTTGCAGCAGGGATGGGGTACCCCCAAGAACTGCCGCGATTAATAGAAGTGAGCGCACGCTTGTCATTCGTCAGATCCGGGGGGCTTTGCCCCCCGGCCCCCCCACGCCTTCGCTCGCGGGGGCCCAACGCCCCGCTCCGCTCCGGCGGGCGCGCCCGTGGCGCGCCGAGCGGTTCTGAAAGTCCTAGTCATGCTTGCCCGGTTCAGTGGTCTTGACCGGCTCGACCGTGAGTTCTACGCGGCGATTCGCCGGCAGCCAGAACGCTGCCGCCGACTGAATGTCGCCGGCTGACAGCGCACGGTATCGGGACAGATCTTCGTTGAAGTAATCGGGATTGCCGGTGTTGGTGTAGTACGCGTTCAACTGATCGCCCTTCCCGCCGAATCCGCCGATGCTTTCCATGCGGTTGTAAAACGAGGCCTCGATCTGGTTCATCGCGCGTTGAAACTCACGCGGCGTCGGCGGCGTCTGCTGAAGCTTTGCAATCTCTTCGTCGACGATCGTTCTGATCCGATCGATGAGGGCGGCGGGTGTCGACGTTGGGTCGCCCGGGCGGGCCGTGACGATGATCTGAAACTCCGAATCGAGCGCGGCGGAGGCCTGAAACGCGGTGACGTCCTGCGCGATCTGGAGGTCGTACACCAGCCGCTTGTAGAGCCGCGAGTTCTTGCCGCCGGCCAGAATCTGCGACACGACGTCGAGTTCGGCATCTCCTGGCCTGAACAACGCCGGCGTCAGCCAGGTGAGATACAACCGCGGCAGCTGTACCCGATCTTCGATGGTTTTTCGCGTCACCGACGAGAGGGTCGCGTGTGGGTGGTCGAGCGGCGGCACCGGCTGGTTTCCTGGCTTCACGTCAGCAAACCATTTTTCGACCAGCGCGCGCGTCTTCGCCGGATCGATATCGCCGGCAACGACGAGACTGGCGTTCGCGGGCTGGTAGTACTTCCGGAAAAATTCGACGACATCCTCGTAGCTGGCAGCCGTCAAATCCTCCATGTAGCCGATCGTCGGCCATCGATAGGGGTGTCCTTCCGGAAAGAGCATCTGGTCGATTTCGATCGATGCCATCCCATAGGGGGCATTTTCGTAACTCTGTCGTCGCTCGTTCTTCACGACGTCGCGCTGGCCGTTCACGCGCTCGGGAGACATGGCATCGACGAGGTAGCCCATGCGATCGGACTCGAGAAACAGCGCCAGCTCCACCGCGTTCGAGGGCACGTCGATGAAGTAGTTCGTCCGATCCTTCTCAGTCGATCCATTGTTGGTCGCGCCGGCCGCTTCGAGCAGCGTGTCGAACTCGCCTTCCTTGACGTGACCCGATCCTTCGAACATCAGATGTTCGAAGAGATGCGCAAACCCGGTGCGTCCGGATTTTTCGCGAGCCGATCCAACGTGGTACCACACGTTGACGGTGACGAGCGGCACGGTGTGATCTTCGTGAAGGATCACATGCAGGCCATTAGGCAGCGTGAACTGGGTGAACGCCACTCTGAGGGGAGTGGCGCGGGTCGTCGATGTTGATGAAGGACGAGCGGAACTTTGTGCGGTCGGCGTCGCGATTCCAATCGCCAAGTACAGCGGCAGCACGAGAAGCGCAACAAGACGGCGTGGCGGCATCGTATGATTTTCGACGCAATCGCGTCATCAAATTGTCAATCGTCAATCGTCAAATCGACAATGACATTCGTCAATCGACAATCACCAAAATCAGCAATCACCATTCAGCAATCCGCAATTCCTATACTCTATCAACCAGTGTTCTCTTCGCGCGTGCCCGGGGCGCTCGAGCCCAACCGTCTGACTCAAGCACTGCGGCGTCTTCGCGCGGCCGGGGCGCCGCTGCTGGATCTGACGCTCACCAACCCGACGACTGCCGGTATCGACTATCCCGAATCAATACTGGACGCTCTTGACGATCCCCGCTCACTGACATACGCGCCATCCCCTCTCGGTCTGATCGAAGCGCGCGAAGCCATCGCGCGTGACTACGCGCGAAACGGCATCAAGGTTGCTGCCGAGCGCGTCGTGTTGACGGCGAGCACGAGCGAAGCGTATTCGCTGCTGTTCAAGCTTCTCTGTGCGCCTGCCGGCGACGCCGTCATGGTACCGGCTCCGAGCTACCCGCTATTCGAGCATCTCACCGATCTCGAAGGCGTGCGCTCGATCCCATACCGCCTCGAGTTTCATGGCCGCTGGGCCATCGATTTCGATACGCTCGACGATGGCTGGAACGACACGGTGCGCGCGGTACTCGCCGTCAGTCCAAACAATCCGACAGGTTCACTCGTCAGCGATTCAGAGATGAAGGATTTGTCGACGCGATGCTCGAAACGTGACGCGGCGCTTGTGGTCGATGAAGTCTTCATCGACTACGTGTTGACGACCGCCGCGGCCCCCGTGGTGCTGCACGCGTCCGACTGCCTGACGTTTCGACTCGGCGGCCTCTCGAAATCTGCCGGTCTCCCGCAGGTCAAGCTCGGATGGATCGCGGTCGATGGCCCCGGGCCACTTGTCCGCGGCGCGCTCGATCGGCTGGAGCTGATTTGCGACACGTATCTGTCCGTTTCAACACCGGTCCAACACGCTGCGGCGAAATTGATCACCGGCGGGGCCAGTGTGCGCGCGAGCATTCTCGAGCGCATCACCCACAACTATCGCGTCCTCCGTGAATCCGTGAAGGCGTATCGGTCGATTGACCTGTTGCCCGCCGATGCGGGCTGGTCCGCCGTCTTGCGCGTGCCGTCGACACGGCCGGAAGAGGACCTGGCGATCGCGCTGATGGAAACAGCCGGAGTCATTGTCCATCCCGGGTTCTTCTTCGACTTTCCTCACGAGGCATTTCTCGTCGTGAGCCTTCTTCCGGAGCCCGCGGTGTTTGCCGAGGGCATTCGCCGCGTGATGGACCTTGCGCATGCCTGAGACGAATTTCGCCGACACGCGTCACGCCGGGGCGCTCGTCCCACTTTTCTCCATCCCGTCGCGCGCGAGTTGGGGGATTGGCGAAATACCGGACCTGCCGCGATTCGCCGCGTGGTTGGATCAGTGTGGGCTCGATTTCGTGCTGTTGCTGCCTGTCAACGAGATGGCAGATGGACAAAATTCGCCGTACTCGGCAATGAGTGCGATGGCGATTGATCCGATTTACATTGCGCTTCGCGACGTCGCAGAGTTCGAGGCGGCTGGCGGTGAATCGTCGTTGTCGGACGCCGATCGCGCGAAACTCGACGACGCTCGCTCGGCGACGCGTGTCGCCTACCAGGTGATTCGCGATCTCAAGTCGCGCGCGCTAGCGACCGCGTTCCAGCGGTTTGAGGATCGCGAATGGGCAACAGAATCGCCTCGGGCGCGGGAGTTTCGGGCGTTCACCGAACGCGAAGCATGGTGGCTTGCCGACTACGCGTTGTTTAGTGCGTTGAATCAGGAGAACGGTGGGCGCTACTGGCTCGAGTGGAGCGATGGCTTGCGCGATCGGCGGCCCGATGCACTGGCCGCTGCCAGGACGCGCCTCGAACGCGAGATACGTTACCGCGCCTGGTTGCAATGGATCGCAGACGAGCAGTGGCATCGCGCTCGCCGCGATGCCGAACCCGTCGCCATCTTTGGAGATTTTCCATTTGTCGTCAGTGCGCACAGTGCGGACGTCTGGGCGCGCCAGCACGAGTTCCGGGTGGATGCGTCCGTCGGCACGCCGCCGGACGCGTTTTCGGCGACAGGTCAGGACTGGGGGTTGCCGCTTTATCGCTGGGATGTGATCGAGCAGGGCGGCTACGAGTGGCTGAAACAAAGAGCGCAGCGATCGGCTGAACTCTACGACGGGTTTCGCGTCGATCACTTGATCGGCTTTTACCGCACCTACTACCGCGAACGCGACAAACGTGCGGCGTTTGTCCCGCCGGATGAACCATCACAGATCGCGCAGGGCGAGCGGATTCTCCACGTCCTCGCGGGTTTCGGGACCCAGATCGTCGCCGAGGACCTGGGCAGTGTTCCGGACTTCGTCCGTGAGTCGCTCGCGCGGCTGCATGTGCCGGGCTACAAGGTGCTGCGGTGGGAACGCCACTGGGACACCGAGGACAAGCCTTTCCGCGATCCCAAATCCTTGGCACCGCTATCGCTCGCGACAACAGGCACGCACGACACTGAGACCCTGGCTGAATGGTGGGACGAGGCCGATCTCGAGGAGCGGCGCATGGCAATCAACTGGCCCGCGCTTCACGCCGCCGGGTTCACACCGGATGCGCCGTTCGACCATCGGCTCCGCGATGCGGTGCTCCAGACACTCTTCACCGCCTCCTCCAACCTGATCGTCGTGCCCGTCCAGGACATCTTTGGCTGGAAGGATCGCATCAACACACCGGCGATTGTCGACGACGTGAACTGGCGATGGCGGATCCCGTGGCCGGTTGACACGATGGGGAACGAGCCGGAGCCGCGTGAACGCGCGACGTTTCTCCGCAACCTGTCGAGAAGCTCCGGCCGATACCTGCGATAAGATCCCGCCTCATGTCCGACCGCGATCTCCAGGCCGCGCGCGAGCGCCTCGATCACCACGTGCGCGACATCGTCCGATGGCATTTCGATCCCGCAACCGGCTCGCCGTTCTGGCTGGAGCGCGCGAAACAGTTCACGTTCGATCCAGTGAAGGATGTGAGCGGGTTCGCTGATCTCCACAAGTTTGGTTTGTTCGAAGACGAGTGGTTGCGCGGCGGGCCGGTGCGACGGTGGGTGCCGAAGGCATATGCCAGCAAGCCGATCTACGTGTTCGAAACCGGGGGAACCACCGGCGTGCCGAAATCACGAATCAACATCGACGATTTCCGGATCGATTACGAGTTGTTCAGCGAGACGCTGCCTGAGGACAAGTTTCCAAAAGGATCGAACTGGCTGATGCTCGGCCCGAGCGGCCCGCGGCGTCTCCGCCTCGCGGTCGAGCATCTGGCCCAGCATCGCGGCGGCATCTGCTTCTCGGTTGATCTCGATCCGCGCTGGGTCATCAAGCTGATTCAGAAAGGCTGGATGGATCAGCTCGAGGCATACAAGAACCACGTCATCGATCAGGCGGTCACGATTCTCGGAGCGGGTCACGACATTCGCTGCATGTTCACGACGCCGAAGCTGCTCGAGGCGTTCGCGCTCCGCCTCGAATCGATGGGAACCACCATCCGCAAGTCCGGCATCACCGGGATCTTCTCCGGCGGAACCGAGTTCACGCCGCAGTGGAATCGCTTCGCGCAGGAAGAACTGCTCGACGGCGCATACATGACGCCAACCTACGGCAACACGCTGATGGGACTCGCCGCAAGCGCCGCGTCGGGCGCTCACAACCATTACAAGATCGCGTACTACGCACCACAGCCACGCGCCGTCGTCGAGGTCGTGGACTTTGACGACCCGTGGAAGCTCGTCGACTACGGCGCCACCGGCCGCGTCAAGCTGACGACGCTGACGAAGGAGTTCTTCATGCCCGGTTTCCTCGAGCGCGATGAGGGTGAGCGCGAACCTGCCGTCGATCGGTTCGCGTGGGACGGCGTCAGCGGCGTGCGGCCGTTCCGCGGTTTTGCCGCGACGACGACGGTCGGGGTGTACTGACCGCGCACCTGAAGTTCGCTGCGTCGTTCGTATCGCCTTTGCCTGTATAGACTGCAACCTGCGGATACGGACACAGGGGGCGCGATCGATCGACGACGCCATTGATCGATCGCGTCGCAATGACCTGATCCGGTGCCCTGTCTTTTTCGATCCAATCCTCGAGCGCGGTCTGCATATCAAACGTGTTCGGTCCCGGACCGCCGGAACAATGCGTCATTCCGGGCGCCATGAACAGGCGATAAAAGCTTTGAACATCGGCGGTGTTGCCGCCGAAAAGTGACAGCACGCTTTCGTAGTAGTCGATGCTGTTCCGTGCGGCAATCAACTGATCGCTCCAGCCGTGCCACTGAATCAGCTTGCCGCCTCGTTTGCGGAATTCGCGCAAGTCAGGATTCGTGGCGTTCAGAATCGGGGCGAACTTCGCTTCTGCCTCCTTGTACGCCTCGTAGTCCGACGACTTCGACAGGTCAAACGTCTTCCAATCCCAGTTTGGATCACCGAAGACGAGCCATTTGTAATACGACACTGGAATCGGAAACGGACTGGACGGGTCGCGGTTTGGCCAGAATGGTTCGCTGCCGAAGGCCATACCGGGATAGATACTTGCGCGAGTCGTCGGATCGACCGCGCCGCGATACACACGGCGCGCCGCCTCAACCTGCGCCGCGGACAAACACGCGTCAGGACTCTGATTCGCGGCGCATTGCAACGTTCCCGGATCGAAACGACACTGCCGTGGATCCTCCAACACGCCGTCGGTTACTCCGTCACCCGCGTCGCACGCGGCTAGCATCCCGCGATAGAGGACGCTCACTGCAGGTGCCGGAAGATTGCTCGCCGGATCCTTCAGCACGGCCAACGTCGCGTCGAAATCTCCCGCCATCAACCGCGTAAAGTTGTTCGCCGGAGCGGCGGCGACGATGCCGTCGAAATCAGCAGGGAAGCGTTGTGCTTCCTGCAGTCCTTCGTAGCCGCCGGACGAACAGCCGAACCAGTAGGCCTTTTCCGCAGCCTTGCCGTAGAACGCGTTGACGAGCGCCTTGGCCTTGAGCGTCGTCTCGTGATGGGCGCGATAAGCGAAGTCAACAAGTTGTTCGGGATGCTCGAACGCGAATCGCGCGGCGTCCAGCGGCGGACCGGCCTGGTGGCCAGTGTTCGTCGATGCCACCGCATACCCGCGTCGAAGCTGATCCGGCATCTGGCCGTACGATATGACGCCCGCCCATCCGCCGTTGCCCACTTGCGCATACTTGGCATTCCACTTTTCGAGTGGGAGCCACACTTCGAAGCGAATGTCCGATTCTGCGGTGGGCTTGATTGTGCCGGCGATCCGGCAGAACGCCGGCAGACTGCTGATGGCATTGGTGGAGCCGGGCGGCGTGAATGAACCGCCGGTGAGTGCTTCGGCTGTCGTGATCGAAGTGTTCGGCAGCGGTGTGTTCGCCAACGCCGTGCATGCCGATGTGCGATCGCTCTGTGCGTGGAGTGTGGTGACGATGGAGACCACGATGGCGATCACTGCAACTACGCGGTCCTTCATGACGCCTCCCCTAGGCAAGTTACAACGAATCTCGTGCGATCGATGTTCCCAAATCATCCACTCTCACTGTCGCCGAAACCGTGCGTCGTCTGGAAACGGTCAAAGCGTCCAGACCAGCCGTTCCCTCGAATTTGCACTGTCCTTCGTCACGCTTCCATACGGCGCGTCTGACAGCTGCCGGGATATGACGACCGACGTGCGCGTGCGGTTTCGTCTTGCGATGTGCGTCCGTGAGCGCCAGCTTTTCCCGTTCCAGGGTATCGAGTAACACTGTCAATGCTCGATCAAATATGTCTGCGGTCTCTCCGTTGGGAATACGGTGACGCAGGAGATCCTGCACGCGCCGGAGTTTGTCATAGGTGTCACGTGCGGCGGTGAATTGCACCTTATATCGCCCCGGGCCGGGGCGAGTAGTTCGACATTGTCGCGCTTGGGCGGTGTATTCGGCGGCAATGGCGCGATTGACTCTGATTTTGCGCTAGCCGTCAGGTGCGTTGGCGGGCATCGTCAACTTGGCCGTCGGCAGCTTCCGAACGGATTATTGCACCTCTGGTCGCGGCTGAAGACGTGCCACGATTTCTTCAATCTCGCGTTTGCTCTTATGCAACGACTCGGCAAGCACATCGCGATGATTGACCTCCGTGAGATGCGGCGCCAGCGATCGGATCGCGCTGAGATGTACGCGTCCTTCTGCCAGCAATGTGAGGATCACCGGAAATCGCCGCGCTGCGCGCGCTGCTTCGATTTGGTTGTATGCCGCGTACTCTGCAAGGTGCAGCACTTGCGTGCAGTAGGTGAACATCGATGATCAGCTACCAAGAGTTTATTGATTCTTTCGAGTTGATTCCGGCGTACAGAGTCGTCAATCTGATCCGCACGTCGAGACAACAGTGCGTTTCTCCTTCGATTCCATAGCGTAACTCGTTTGACGGCTGTGTAAGTTGCTAACGGATGATCAGAAGTGACTTGATGTCGCCAAACGCCTTAATGCTCAACGCCTTCGGCGTCCCCCTCCGTTGTCGGAGCTTGGCATCTCCTATCACATCGAAGGAATAGGAGAGGAGAGTAGCTGCGCGGAATCGTTAGGGAATGCCGTCAGCCAATCGATGCGTAATGGGACCCGTTGAGAACGGTTAGGAACCTGAAAGGGCCACAATCAGGGGCCACATTCACTCACACAGGGAGCGCAGGTGACTGTCACCGGCGAGTGCGTACAACGCGGATGTTCAGGGCCGAATTGCGTTGTCATAGCAACTCAGCCACGTAACCTGAATACCGTTCCAATTTCCTATTACGACCCGAATATGACGGCGGGACCCAACTATCTCCTAAGTTGGTTAGGAAACCCATCCAACAAGCAAAGCCTCGATACGACCATAGCAAACTCGACGAATGGCCCGATAATGAGGTACCCCGATGTCCCCGGCAAATGGACTTATCGTTATTGGGTGCTGACGACCGCGACAGCATGCAACATTCAACCGACGACATTCCCCGAACAAACGATCCCAATCAATGTCGAGAGCTGCAAACCGGAGTGGTGGATAGACCATGGCCAAAACGCGCACCCGCCCCAAGGAACGGGGGATATTACAATCGTTCTTCCGTCGGACATGGGCGACATAATCCCTACTCTTACCGACGCAAAGGTCGATTGGGAGAACGGAACCGGCCGCGTGATCCACGTCCTGCTCGGTGGAACGTGCGATAACATACCAGCCGGGTATTGTATAAGGCTCGATGATGGTTACTCAGGGGGTGGTTGTGCCGGCACGTCAGGCGAGGTTAACCTTTCTACGGGACAGTGGGTAAGTCCTACTATCTTGATTAAGGACGGATGGCAGACATCGAATCCTTCTGTGCTCCGACACAACTTGGCGCACGAAATAGGTCACTATTTTGGTCTCGATGACAGGCTAAACAGCAGCTGCGGATGCACGGACACTACAATGGGGACGGCATATGGAGAACCGGGCGTCTGCAACTCGCCAGATGCTCCGCCTCAAGGTTGCACATTGGGACCGACCGCGAGTGACCTACGGATAGTTGCCGCCGGACCAAACGGAAATCGGCAGGTATGCGGCTGGTAGTGGAATTCTTGCGAGGTACCACGATGCGAATCCAACGTAGCCGAATTACTGCTATTACTATCGTGAGTTTCGCTCTTT
>JBKPSH010000029.1:0-41348 GCA_046734955.1 Acidobacteriota bacterium | reverse complement strand
GCTCAGTGTTTCTCCGTTCGATTCGACGCTTGCTTCGCCGCGCAGTCGGGAACCTCGACCACGTGCGTTGGATGCTGTTGCCCGAAATAGAGATGAAGAGAGTTAAATAAAGCTATCGTCCTGGGAACGTGACGCAGAGCTGCCGACGGAGGACATCACCACCCGCGACCCAACGGTCGGTAAGGGAATCAGGCATAGACGGATCTCGTTGAGCGCGGCTTCGCTGTGGAAATTTGAAGTTGGCGATATCGTCGACAACCTTTATCGCTCACGCTGGACGAACTGCGACGGCTTCAATCGGGACACCAAATCAGCACCACAAAATTGAGCGACGTTGGAATGTCTGTTACGTCGTGACGACAAACCTGCCCCGCAAATCACTGCGAGCGGAACCCAACATCGAACGGATCCGCTGGATTACTTGCGCAAACGAGCGACGTCTGTAGCCTGGACGACTGGAGCCGCGTTGCCCCAACTCGTCCGTTCGTGGTTAACGATGGCGGCGAGATCGTCATCGTTCAGGCTTCCCTTGAAAGCTGGCATCGGAGAGGCGTAGTGGACCCCGCCAATGATCGAACTCTGTTTGCCGTTGAGAACTGTGAGGATGTGTTCGGTCGGATCCAACGCTCGAACGACCGGATCGCCGGCTAACGGCGGAAACACCCCCGCGAGGCCTTGCCCGGTGTTCTGGTGGCAGGCGGCGCAGTTGACGGAGTAGAGCGCCGCGCCACGGGTGGCTTCCGAGGGTAGCACGACCGCCGGCGGCACGATCGAACCCTGCCGCGTGTTGCCTGACGGCGGCTGCACGGCCGCACGTGCGGGCACTGCGGCGGCGGCCGCCGCTTCGGCCGGGCTCGGGGAGCCTCCGAACGTACCGTACGTCGGGGTACGCGCGAAGTCTCCGGTCGGGGACCACTGTTGCACACCGTAGAAAATGCCGAACGCCACCACGACAATCAACAGCACCCAGGCCCACGTCGGTGCGGGCGCCGGTGTCTCGGCCTGAGACGGTTCCCAGTTGACCGCAGTGGTTCCCCCATAAGCGTTCACAATGACCGGGATCTTGCCGTCCAGGACATCATGCTGGCTGATGCCGGCGACGGCGATCCCTGGGCCGTTGCGAACGCTGAAGTCGATCGTGCGAGTGCCCCTAACCCCGCGGCCGTCGTAAGCCTCGATCCGCATGGCGTGAGGCCCATCCTCCATGCGCGAGGTATCTAGTTCGAAACTCAACGGCGGAGTCGCGCTCAGCAAGGGCTCCGCGCCGCCGTCGAGGAAGATGTCGATTCGGTTGCGCGGCCTGGCCGTGTCGATACCGTGCTGCTGCTCCTCCGTCATCGGGATCCCTCCCGTTCCTCCTCCAAAATGCGGCGTTTGATGTGGGTCTCGCCGGTTTCACCCGGGCGAATGAGATACAGCAAGCTGTAGAACGTCGTCACGATCACCACGATGGCACCCACAACGACGAGCACCACCTCCAGCCACGTGTGCGTGGATGCCAACGCATGATGTGCCATCGATTGGGAGAGTTCCCGACCCGACCCGGCGGCACCGGCAATCTGTTGCGCCAGGATGATGAACGGGCCGGCCAACATCACCGCGCCCCGCCGTACCCCTCGATCGGGACCTGGCGTCGGGCCAGCAGGTAGCTCACGAGAGCGCGCCCGCGCGCGTTCGGCACGACGACTCCGCTCGTGGGTGCGTGAGATGCCGGCAGCGGCACGACCGATTCGTCCTCGCCAGCGGCGACCTTGACATCGAACAACCATGGGAAGGCGGGCATGACCGAGCCCTGGACTACCGAGCGAGGGTTATAGAGGTGCATGTACTGCCACACTTCGCTGGCCTGGCGGGCCCCTACATTGGAGAGGTCGGGCCCCGTGCGCTCACTGCCGAGAACCGCCGGGGCGTACGGTTGCCACATCCCGGCCGGCTGCACGTACGCGTAATCGCCAGGGGCCGAGGGCCTTCCCCAGATCGCGTCCATCTCCAGCGGGCGCACCTGCTGGGTGTGACAATAGACACAACCCTCGGAGATGTAGACTTTGAGCCCTTCCGTCTCGATCGCCGTCGGAGCCATCGATCCGGACAGAGGCTGCGAATGAGTTTGAACCCAGATGGCCGGACCAATCCCGACGACGTATGCGAGCGCGATGAAGCCGAAGAACGAGACGCTGAAGAGCAGCCAGTGGTTCTTCCCGAAGTCGAGTGTCATGACGCACCACGCTGCGCGGCTGTGGCCGGCATCGGCGCGCCCGCGCGCGGACGCATCAACCAGACGTTGTAGGCGAACGCCAGGTGGGACAGGAACATCAGCGTGCCACCAACGGCACGCCACAACCAATAGGCCATCATGTCCGTGACCGACTCGATGAAGGGGCTGCCGGCGATCCAGTTGCGGCCCTGCATGCTGCCGCCGATCATCAGCGAGCCGCTGTACAGCAGATAGCCGATGAGGGCGAACCAGAAATGAATGCCGACCCATACGGCAGACGGCTCATGTCCTGTCATGCGCGGTACCAATCCGTACACGGTGCCCCATATCAGGAAAGCGACGAAGCCGTACATAGTTAGGTGTGAATGCGCCACGGTGTAGTTGGTGAAGTGCCACAGCGCCTGAAGCGACCGGAATGCTTCGACGGTGCCCTGGAAAGAAAAGAGGAAGTAGGCGAGCGTGCCAGCCAGGATGAAGGGCAGGCTGTAGCTGCGGCCGATGGCGCGTTCCGACCCGCGCATGGTCAGCAGAAAGTTGCCCGTGCCAGCGGCGAGCGTGACCACCATGCCCACGCTGAAGATGATCGCGACGGTCTGCAACCACCAGGGGATGGGCGCGAAGATGAAGTGGTGTGCGCCGATCATCGAGTAGAAGACCATCTGCGTCCAGAATGCCAGGACCCCGAGCGAGTACGAGTAGATGGGCTTGTTGAGCAGCCGCGGAAGCGTGTAATAGGTGAGTCCGAGCACTATCGGGGTAAACCACATGCCCACGGCCATGTGCATGTAGAAGCCCTGGATCACGGTCTCGCTGATGCCGTTCTGCTGGTACCACGGCAGGTAGGCGATGACCATCAGCGCGATGGTCCACAGCAGGCCGCCCATGATGTACCAATTCGAGATGTATATCTCCTCGAGGTCGCGAGCCGCGATGGTGCGAATCAGGTTGTAGGCGATGAGGATGACACCGATGGCGAAAACGGCCTGCACCGGCCAGATGTACTCTCGGTACTCTTGCCCACCGTTGTTGATACCGCTCATCAACAGCACGTCACCGACCAGCACCGACACGTTGATGAGCGCCAGGCTCAGGTACGCCAGGGGAAAGCTGAAGAGCTTGCGGCGGCTCGTCTTTGGGACGACGTACAACGTCATCCCCATCATCGCCAGACTCGACCAGCCCCAGAACACGGTGTTCGTGTGGACCGGCCGAAGCCGCCCGAAACTTAGCCACGTGATGTGATCGATGTCCGGGGTGACGAACTTGATGCCCAGATACTCGCCCACCAAGGTGCCAAACACGAGCCACGCTGTGGCCCAACTGACATAGCTGAACACGAGGAGCACCCAGGCGGTATCGGTGTCGGCCACTGGCTCGACCCGTGCCTTCGTAGCGGCCAATGGCCGCGGCACCGTTGCCATACAAGTCACTTCAACCCTGACAAGTCAATTCAACAATGCTTGGCGGATTGCATCGAGATCCCGGGTGCGAGTTCGTCATCGATCAGTGCTTCTTACGCTTCGATTCGAATAGTGCGGCCGCGGCGATCTCCCGCCATCGCGCGCGAGTAACGATTTCGAGTCTAAGTCGGCTCCGTCGGTGGCGGGAGGTGGTTCGCGGCACGCTGACATGGTCTTAGTGCGTCGTCTGAACGTGATGTCACACCCGGGGAGCCTCACTGGTTAGCGTTCAGGCCGCGAACGGTAGCTCGCTGCACGGACGTGGTGAGTCTGATCGCTCGTGAACCATCCGTCGACTTTCAGTCGACGCGCAAGTGCGCGAACTCGTTCGATTGCATCCGAGTACCTTGAAAGAATCAGGTGGTCCTCGGCAGCACGAGGCCGATCGCGAATACGTCCGCCGGGACGAGCGCTCGGAAGCCAGAACGTCACCTGCCACTGGGTCTGGAGTGCCGACTTGGTATTGGCAAGGCAGCCTCTGAGTTTCGGCTTTCGGTGGTGACGCGGCGCGCCGCGTATTCATCGTGGCTTAGCACTTCCGTCCTGCCTGATGTCTGTGCACTGAGAAGGCAAATCGCGAGCCAGTGTAGCGAGACAAAAACTGTTCTGAGCGTAAAGCGTACAAGACCCGAACGAATTTGCCGGCATTCAGATCGAACGAAAGCGTTTCATTCTGAATGATGGAACGGCGCCATTCCCGCGTTGTGCCGAGTCTTCGAAGAAGGCATGACAAACAAGCGATTTGACCTCGTCAGAAGGCAGAATAAGCTCGGCGCGCGCCTTGTCTGTCTCCTTGGCGGGGAGAGCAGAGACCGTGACACCTCGACCTCCCGAAAGATTCTGGGCTGCGGACACTCACGACTCAACCGATCGAACGTAGGCCTCCGTGAGAATCCCAAGGAGCACCCGTTGATGACGACGCGATCCTTTACCGTCGCCAGGGCTGCTGACATCGGGCGGTCGAACTCGCCCTGTTTCACGTGGAGGGCGTGCGTATTGCTGTCGCCAATGCGAACGGGCGTTTCCTCGCCATCGACGCACGCGCGAGCAGGGCTCGCTTGTCGAAGAAGGGACGCTGGACGGGACTGTGGTGACGTGCCGTATTCGGACCCGATCTCAAGGACAGGCTGTTTCTGGACCGACCGTACCGTTGGACCAGCGACGGCGGCGATTGGCGCGCGTTCGGGATCGCACAGAAATGGTAGTGGCGAGTCCCCGCCACCACGCGCGGCGTCGATGAGCCCTATGACTAGATCGCTTCCACCTGCGTCGTCGCCTTTCAGCTTGCGCCGCCCACTTTCATTTTGAAACGACGAGCGGTGATCAGAGACTTCGACTCGCGCGGCATCCCGCCGTAAGCCCTCTCGATGGCGTTAGTTCCAACCAGACCGGGAAAAGGCAAGATGGCTCACCCTTTGCCTTCCCTATCTCGACGGCCGGTACGGGAGAGGTGCACAAAATGAAAGTCATACTCGCTATAGACGCACCCCACAGTCACGCAGCGCTCCTCGAGTTGCCAAGGGACCCTGGCCGAATGACACCGAAGTGCAGATTTTAACGGTGATTCACCCACCGACCCCGCTCGTTATCGATCCGTTGTTCATAGGTGTCTCGGCTCACGTCCAGCAAGCCAGAGAGCTACGGAGCCACGCACCAGCGCTCGTGAAGGCCGCCAGCATGGTCCTAGGATCTGTTGCCGGCGCGGTCGTCGTGAAAGCACCATGTTCGGTTCAAGTGGTTCGCGCAAAGCACCTTCTCCACAACAGTGAATCGGCCGCCTGATTACCTTAATCATCTGCCAATCACTCAGCCCAATGCGGTGACTAGCGAAGAAATCATGAAGAACGAAGCTTTTCGAGGACTGCATGCGGCGGAGGCGAGTCAAGCGGGCCCGAGTGCCGTTATCGAGCGGGACGAGGCGTACCATTGGTACCGGCTCATTGCGATGATGGTGCAAGGGACCGCGGCCGCACTGCCGGAAGCATGGCAGTCGTACCGGAATGTAGAGGAGGCGCGGATTGGCGCACGCGCCATGCTGCACAATCACCGCGTCCTGCGAGTCGCGATCGTTGAAGATCGCATACCGCTGCAGTTCGTCGAATGGGTCGACCGATGATGCCGACCGGAAATTCGATGGCAGCGCTGCCTCAAGGTCTCCCTGTTCGCATCCTGGACGGCTCGCCTGATGCGATTCTTGTTTGCGATCATGCAGGCACGGTGCGGTACTGGAACGCCGCGGCGGAGCGCGTCTTCGGTTTTGGCGCCACGGAGGCGCTCGGGATCTCTCTGAATCTCATCATCCCCGAGCGCCTCCGCGCCCGCCACTGGGCCGGTTGGGAGGCGACGATGAGAACGGGCGTTACACGTTACGGTGAGGGCCAACTCCTAGCCGTGCCGGCGCTCCACAAGGACGGCCGGCAGGTCTCCATTGAGTTCTCCATCCAACTCGTAAAGGACCACCACGGCCAGATCGAGTGGGTTGTGGCGGTCATCCGCGACGTGACGGAGCGTTTCATCCGCGAGAAGGACCTGCGGGCGCAGTTGAGGACCCTTCAGGCGAAGACGACTGCTCCCCAGCCTGCCTAAGCGTAAGCTAAGCTTACGCCAAGCTAGCAGCGAACATGACTACCGCAGGACCCGTGATCGATCACGGGATCGTGATCTGCACGCCGATACGGCACGCCTGTCACGTCGGCGCGAAAACCGAGGTCGACTAATCGGTGACGTCGACCTGCAGGACAAGGGAGTCAAATCAGCGTCTGTGCGCTGCTGCCACGATGCGCGGCTAGAACTACCAGCGCGCTTCAGATGGGAGCTCTCCGACTGTAGTGCAGGAGATCGGCACGCCAATGCGCCACAGCCGGCTCCGATGTCGTGGCAATCGGTATTAGTTCCATCGAGCGGATCCATTTCACCGGTACTGAACACGGTGGGTAGCGGCTGCTCGTCATGTCGTAGGCGATGAGCCTCTGGGGGGCGCGGGCCAGATCCAAGTCAATGACGCTGTAGTACTTGCCATGGCCGGGCTCTTCCACGTTTCTTCAAGGTGCGGAAAGAGGATGTACCGGCGCATCTCGATTGGGCTGGCAACGATCGAGGAGCATCCGCCGCGAACTGAGAATCTGAGCGACGGATGCGATCCCCTGAGGCTTTCACATTGACGTCAACACTTTCAGTCTGAAATGCCAGGCCGTTTCACGAGAGTTCTCGCGTAGGGCCATAGTCGTCGCCAAGTTGTTTGGATGTCAATGCTTCTAACCCGATCCACCAGACCATGATTCGCTGGCTCGCCGATTGCCCCTCCCTTGATAGGGCGAGCGACTGACAAGAGTGAATTTATTCTCATAATCGTTGTCTTTCTCTCACGTTCGGACACCCTGTGACCGTCGTCAGTCCCCCTTGTCTGTTCCACAGGATGAGTGACGGTTTGCCAATTGAGGAGTGCGCATGAAGAAAGTGTTGGTTCATCGTCGTCGCCGGTCTCCTGTCGTTCCCCTTCGCCCGTATGTCCGCTCAGGGCGTCAATGACGCACAGATCGCATCGATCGTCGCCACCGCCAACCAGGTCGATATCGATGCAGGAAAGCTCGCCGAGCCGCAGTCGACCAACGACGGAGGCCAAGGTCACGCCCAAGGACAATCCAACCAGCCTGAGCGTGAAGTGCGGGTGGCGACAAGATGAAGGCGATGCTGCGAGTTAAACAGTGACAGAGACCTTTGCTCCCGGCTGGCCGGGTATTCCGGCCCGCTGGACGTCGAGTGCGAAGAGCGGCCTAGGTACCTCTGTGAGTCGCGAAAGCCGTGTCTGGTTCACGCTGAGCCACGGGATCCTCAACGAGGTCTACTACCCACGCGTCGATCACGCGTGCACGCGCGACCTTGGTTTCATCGTGACCGATGGCCAAACACTCTTTTCGGAAGAAAAGCGGGATACCCGCTCCGAGACGTCGCAGGTGGCGCCAGGCATTCTTGCGTATCGGATTCGGAACACGGCCGTTGATGGTCGCTATCGTACTGAGAAGGAGGTATTGACCGATCCATGGCGCGACGTGGTGCTCCAACGCGTTCGTTTCGTGCCGCTCCAGGGCACGCTGGCTGATTTCCGGCTGTACGTGCTACTCGCTCCCCACCTCGCCAACCGAGGCAGTGGCAATACGGCGTGGGTGGGCGATTACAAGGGCGTGCCGATGTTGTTCGCTGAGCGGGACCACCACGCGCTCGCACTGGCCTCTACCGCGCCGTGGCTCGCCCAATCGGTGGGATTTGTCGGGTTCTCGGATGGATGGCAGGAATTACAGGCGCATAAACGTTTGAAGCAGACCTATACGCGCGCCGAGAACGGGAACGTCGCCGTCACGGGCGAAATCGATCTCGGGTCATCGGACGGCACATTCGTGATGGCCCTCGGTTTCGGTCCCACGGCGATGGAAGCGGGCCAGCACACGCTCATTAGTCTGCTCGAAGATTTCGACGAGACACAGGCAGCATACGTTACAGCGTGGAAAGCCTGGCACGCGAGGCACCAAGGGGGCGTACCACCGAAGTCGCGAAGTCCGCTCTATCACACCAGCGCCGCGGTGTTGCGCGCGCACGAATCCAAGCGCGTGGAAGGCGGGATCATCGCTAGCTTGTCGATTCCGTGGGGCTTCTCCAAGCCTGACGACGACCTTGGTGGTTACCACCTGGCGTGGCCGCGCGACCTCGTGGAGACTGCCGGCGGCTTCATCGCGATGGGTGCCCACGAGCATGTCAGGCGCGTATTGCGATACCTCCAGGTGACGCAAGAAGCCGACGGCCATTGGTCGCAAAACATGTGGCTCGATGGCACGCCGTACTGGCACGGCATTCAGATGGACGAAACGGCTCTCCCGATCCTTCTCGTGGATCTTGCCACTCGTCAGGACGTCATCGACCGCACCTGGCGAGACGCGTTGTGGCCCATGGTGCGGCGAGCGGCGGAATTCCTCGTGCGCAATGGTCCTGTGAGCCCGCAGGATCGCTGGGAAGAACAGCCGGGCTATTCCCCCTTTACCATCGCGACGGAAATCGCCGCGCTGTTGGTTGCCGCCGACATGGCCGACGCGGCATTGAACAAGACGGCAGCCGATTATTTGCGCGAAACGGCCGACGCCTGGAATGCCAGCATCGAACGATGGCTATATTGCTCGGGAACGGAATTGGCGCATCAGCACGACGTCGACGGGTATTACGTGCGCGTCGCGGTGCTTGATCGGGCCGATGCCGCGTCCCCCTGTCACGGATTTGTACCGATCAAGAACCGGCCTCCCGATCAAGCGGTGGGACCGGCGGCCTTGATGGTCAGCCTGGACACGCTCGCGTTCGTGCGCTTTGGCCTGCGCGCAGCAGATGATCTGCGCATTGTGAATACGGTGAAGGTCGTCGACGCGACGCTCAAAGTCGACACGCCGCGCGGTCCCGTCTGGCATCGCTATCAGGGTGACGGGTACGGAGAACACGCCGACGGCGGACCATTCGACGGAACCGGCATTGGCCGCGCGTGGCCGCTGCTGACCGGCGAGCGCGCGCACTACGAACTCGCTGCCGGGCGGACGGACGTTGCAAAGCAGCTTGCTCACTCACTGGAGGCGCTGGCGGGCGAGAGCTTTCTCCTGCCGGAGCAGGTCTGGGATAGCGCCGACATTCCTGACCGAGAACTGTTCATCGGACACGCGTCCGGTTCGGCGATGCCGCTCGTGTGGGCGCACGCCGAGTACATCAAGCTGTGCCGATCCCTGCGAGACGGGGAGATCTTCGATCGGCCGCCTCAGACCGTTCAGCGGTACCTCGTCGAGAAGGTCACGTCACGCCATATCACCTGGCGCTTTAACAACAAGGTGCGCGCGATGCCGCCGGGCAGAATTCTCCGCGTCGAGACGCGCACTCCGGCCGTTGTCCACTGGAGCGTCGACCACTGGCGCACCGTGCGAGATACTCCGACACGTGACACGACGCTCGGCGTCCATGTGGCGGACCTTCCGACTTTGGATCTGCGCATCGGCGACCGCGTTGACCTCACGTTCAACTGGCCAGAGGCGGACCGTTGGGAAGGGGTTGATTTTGTCGTGTGGGTGGAATGAGCACCGTTACGGACTCGTGTACAACGAGCGTAGGTCAACGACTTCGTCCTGAAGCTGCTCGACATCCACCGCGCGCCGCGACTTGATGAGCGGCATGACACGGCGCACGTCCTTCGCGCGGTTGAGACCGACAGCCGCATCTATTCGACCGTCGTTCACATAGCACGCGAGGTAACTGCGGGAGTCCAGCCGGCCACGTACGACGAGCTGCTCCCACTTCGTGTGGAATCCGGCGTACTGCAGGTTCGCGTCGTACTGATCAGACCAGAACCAGTGAATCTCGTCGTACACAACGCGTTTGCCAAGCATGTTGCGCGCGGCAGCGGCGCCTTGCTTGATGGCGTTCTGCCAGTGTTCCACTCTGATCCGCCGATCGAAGATCGGGTGATAGTGATTTGCGATATCACCCGCGGCGTAAACGCCGTTGACATTCGTCTCGCAATACTCGTCAACGACCACGCCGTTCTCTAGGAGAATGCCGCTGCCCTCAAGCATGGCGACCGCTGGCTCGATGCCGATGCCCACGACGACGAAGTCGCATTCGAGACGCAGCCCTCCTTTTGTGACGACGTAGTTCACGCGTCGCGTTCCCTCGAACGCGGCGACGGTGTCTTCGAAGATAGTGCGAACGCCGTGAGCGCGATGAAGGTCAGCGATGGTCTCACCGACCGCCTCGCCGAGCACCCGGAAGAGCGGCGTCTTCGAAGGGTCGATGGCGACGACGTCCAGACCTTTCTGCCGAAGCGACGCCACGACTTCCGATCCGATGAACCCCATTCCCACGACGACGACTCGGCGACCAGCAACCATCTCTCGCCGAATGCGGTCGGCATCCTGGACGGTGCGAAGACCGTAAATACCTTCAAGATCACCACCGGGAATGGAGATGCGCCGGTTACGCCCGCCGGTGGCGATGAGCAGCGTGTCGAACGGGACGCGACGGTGATCCTCGAGCTCCACCAGTCGCGCTGACGGATCGATGTGTGTCACGCGCGTCTCGAACATCGTCTCGATCCCATGCTCCGCGTAGAACGCGGCCGGACGCACCAGCGCCTTGTCGAACGGCACCTCGCCGCGCAGGTACGCTTTGGACAGCGGTGGCCGCTCGTAGGGAGATTCGTGTTCGGCCCCGATCAGGGTCACGGTCCCGTCAGCGCCCTCTTCACGCAGCGCGATGGCGGCTGTGGCGCCGGCCAGGCTAGCACCGACAATCACGAACCTCTGAGCCATCACACCTCGATCTGTATCGAATCCCCTGCGACCTGGACGGGATACACCTTGACCGGCAGCGTCGCGGGAGGGGCGAGCACCTTCCCCGTCCGCACGTCGAACTCGGATCCGTGGCACGTGCACGTGAGGGTTGTGCCAGCCAGTTCCCCATATTCAGCAAGCGAGCACTGCTCATGCGTGCACTCGTCATCGAAGGCGTAGTACGTCCCGCCGACGTTGGCGACGGCGAGCCGTGCGCCGCGCACATCGATTGCCGTGATGCCGCCGGCCGGTATCTCGCTCGTTTTGATAGCCGTCACAAATTCCGCTGCCATTCGCACACCTCCTCTGTGATGAAGCGTCCTCGTTACTGGGGCACTCTCGCACATATTCACTCAAGCCCGAAACGCTGTGACTTGGCGTTCGAATCCTCAAAGCGATTTCAGAAACTCGACCAGATCCGCCTTCTGCGCGGCGGTGAGATTCAACCCAAAGAGTTGGTCGTAGTGATTGACCACCGCCAATAGATCCGGCGCACTGCCGTCATGGAAATATGGCGGATGCTGCCACAAGCCGCGCAGCGGTGTCGTGCGGTATTTCCCTGTGGCGGTCCGCAAGGCATACGCTGGATCGGTCCCGACTTTGGCTGGGTCGTGCAGGAACGGCACGTTTCGCGAGGGGCCACTCAGCACGTCGGTGAAGTGGGGTCCCAGGTGGCACGAGGCGCAGCCCGCCTCGTTGCGGAACAGCTGCCGGCCGCGGTCAGCCGCCTGTCGATCGAAGCTGCCTGTCGGCGGCTCCGGCGTGCGCAAGCTCAATTGATAGTCGAGCAGGGCGGGCAGCTTCGGGGTGACGAGATCCGGTGTCTGCGTGATGAACAGGCCGATGCGCGGATCGTGGAAAGTCCCCCGTCCTCCCATCTGCCCAATCCCAACATAGGCATTCCAGTAGGAAATGGGGCCATCGGCGCTGAATGTCTCGAAGCCGACACCCTTCAAGCCATAGATCGGCGGGAGCACAATCGGCAGGGAGGGGCTGTTCAGCGAGAGGAGGTTCGTGCCGTCGAACGCGTGGTGACGCGGGTCATATTTTCCGGGACCCCAGGCGTTGAATTCGTCTTTTGTGGCCACATCCAACGCCGGCGAGAGGGCCACGATCGCCCCAACGTTCAGATCGATGTTGGCCCAGCCGTCCAACCGTTTGCCGATCCCGGGGGCAAATGAGTTGTCGACCGAGGAGTGACAAAGGGCGCAGGTGATGCCGACGCTGGCGAGCTGACCCAGGTCGTTGACCTTCCCCTGGACACCGACGACTGCATTCAGCCGCAATAGTTCGACGGTCACCGCGGGATTCGTTAGGTCAACCTCACCGGCCTGCACCGCGGCGATGATTTCCGGAGGCAGCGCCTCGACGTCGAGCTTGAGCCCCACCGCCAACGCGGTCGTGGGTGGGACCGTCGCAATGACTTCGTGCATCCGCAACACGTCGGTCCACAACTGCTCGTCACCGAAAGTGTCGTAGCGGAAGATGGCTTGCCCATTTCGATGGTCCTCTTTGTCATCGTCTCGATCGTGGTGTTCGCCCTCGTTTGAGAGATCGGCCATTTGGTTCGCGGTGACGGCAGGAGAAAACCCTGCGATGGCGAACGTCAACGCGAGCGCGAATACGATTGAGGCGGCACCGAGGAGTCGCATGGCTGTGTCCTCTTTGTTTCTGGAAGTCATTCACAATAGACGCTTCCACCCCAACGCAAGCGACGAGCCATGTCTCGGGTCTTTCAACACGTCATCCGCGCAGCAGTATCCTTTCGTTTTGAAAGCTCGCAGTTTCATTCTGAATCTCGAGCCCGGATCTCGCGGGATCGCGGAACGCAGATTCGCAGCTCATTCCTCTGACATTTGCCTGGCGCGTGGCGTGCAATTCGACGTGCGGAGGAGTCGTTGAAAGGGTGCGCCGCGATGGCAGGTACGATGTCTGGCGCATCGTTCTGGGTCACAATCGCCAGCGGTCGGCCTCCACTGGGCATGAAGACGTTGATCATCGTGGTGATTGGAGTCGCAGGATCGGGGAAAACGACCATCGGCACGATGCTGGCGGCCGCGATGAAGTGCCCCTTCCTGGAGGGCGATTCACTGCCCCCAAAGAGAACATCGACAAGATGAGCCACGGTATTCCGTTGACGGATTCCGATCGTGGTCCGTGGCTCTCAGCGAGCCATGCTCGTATGTTCGACTACTTCGAGCGCGGCCAGGACCTTATCGTTGGATGCTCAGCACTCAAGCAAAGCTATCGGCGAGTGCTCGCCAAGGGCATCCCGATAACCTGGGTGTATTTGAAAGGTCCTCCGGCCCTCATTCGTTCACGGTTGGCGCATCGGTCCAATCACTTCATGAAGGTTGACCTGCTTGCGAGCCAATTCGACGCGTTGGAAGAGCCGGACGATGCTCTGGTCGTGGACGTATCTGGGTCGCCGAGCGTCATCGTGGAGCACATCCTGTCGCAATTGCGCACCCCCAGCAATGCAGGCGCCGCAGAGATACCAAATCGAAGGGTCTAATCCTTTTGGAGCGGCCGCAGTCACCGCTTTGCCGGCCGGCGCACCTTCTTTCGCAGGAACTCCTGCAAGGCAACGGCATTGTTATGTTGCGTGTCATGTGAGCTGTAAACGAGCGTGACTCGGCCGCGCCGAGCGGCGGACACGATCGGCTGCCACGCCTCCGGGTGTGCGGCGAGCTCACGGAAGTAGCGCCGACGGAACTCGTCCCACTTGTCAGGATCGTGACTGAACCACTTTCTCAGCTCCGTGCTGGGCCCCACCTCCTTCAGCCACGCGTCGAGCCGAAGCGTCGCTTTGGAGATTCCACGGGGCCACAGCCGTTCCACCAGGAACCGGGTTCCGTCGGTGCGCGAGACAGGGTCGTACGCGCGTTTCAATATGATCATCGCTAACCTCATGATCATCGCTAACCTCGTGCTTCATGGTTCTCTCCTTTATGTGGCGGCGAGCTTGGCCACTAGCGTGATCTCCGTGCCAGCGAGCTTGCGATACCGGGCAGCGCGCCTTGGCTGTCTCGGCATGCCCCAAGAAGGTTGCTTGATCCATACCACCCACCTTGGCCTCGCAGACGATGTGGCTGTTCGTAATTTTGAAACCTCCATCCTGTGCCGTCACCGTGACGTGGGCCGTCGCATCGACGTAGTCGGGCTTGACACCAGTCGAGCCCAAGATTAGAGACAGCGCCATCGCAAAGCAGCTCGCATGGGCCGCACCCAGCAACTCTTCAGGATTCGCTCCCGTTCCCTCCTCGAACCGGGAGGCGAACGAGTACGATTCGTTGAATGCGCCGAAGTTGACCGTGCCGTTGCCTTCTTTGATCGTTCCTTTCCACCGCGCGTGTGCTTGTCGAGTCGGCATGAGGCGTCCTTTCCAGAGATTGAAACTGCACATGCTGAACCAACGACCGAACTCCTTCGACGTTCAGAGGCCAGGTCCCGTAAGTTGCCGGTAGCGTGCGTTGCGGCGCCGCTGACTACATGTGCAAGCGAAAGTCCGGACAGGAGGCCCGACTGATACAGACATTCGCAAACGAGCTACCGCTTCTCGATTTCAGAATGAAGCGTCGCCTCTAATGGAAATGGACCGCTTTCGGATCTGTCTCCCACAAGAGCAGAGTCACCCGAGAAGCCGTGAGGGCGTGTCGGCGTTCACAATGAAAGGTTGTGGATTCAATCTGAATGCGGCGCCCCTTAGTCGCGTTCGCAGATGCACGCGTTGACACTTGCCCGATTGTGGCCCACAACTTGCCGGTGATGTCTCGGTAGCCACAGGCAGATTGGAGGAAGACTGAGATGATTCCGCTCGCACAGGTCGCTGTCATTGGCAGAACCGATCTAGAAGTCGCGCCGAGAGGATCGGACAAGCGCTCGGGTCCCGTGCCAGGTGACGTTTTGACCTCTGAACGCTCGGCGCGTGCCGACGTGTACGAAATCAGCATCGTGCCCGCCGATAGCCGTGCCGTGGTCTCGCGATACTCGGAAGCAATCGAAACCGTTCGCGCGCTGGCGCAAGAACTAAGAGTTGACGGGTGGTTCACGAGCGATCAGACTCACTACGCGCGTGTCGCGAGTTACCGTTCTCGACTTGTACGCTGAGCCGACCCGTTCTTCCGAGAGATGCGTGCCCCCTTTCCGCCGGTCCTTGTACAGTTTCGGGATTGTGAGCGGTCGCGTGATAACGCAACCTCCAGAGGAAACCATGGCGAACCGGCCGGTGTTCCGACTCGCAGAGGCAGTGCTGCTGTTTCTGTTCCTGATGATCCCAATGATGTTGCTGCTGGGAGCCGCAGAGGGAACGGAGCGGCGGCCAACGCTTCTCTTTTGGGTCTTCTGGCTTGTACCGTTCCTGGTGTTGCCTTGGCTGTGGAGTCGCCAGCATCCTGAGGAGAGGGTCGAGCAGGAGGGGATATCACATGACTCAGTCGTCACCAACAGCGCGGCTGGTGAATTGGGGCTGACCGTGGCGCCGGTCGTTGATGTGCGACGAACCTACGTCCGGGGCGGTCTGCCGGCAGCAGAGGGTCGCCTGAAGACATCGCCGGCTGACGCGTTCGATCAACTCGAGGACCTGCTGTCACCACGGCGGCAGACGCCGCTGCTCGAGAGTGTCGGCGGCGGCGTTGCGCGGGTTGTCGCATTACCATCGACCGTGACTGACGCGCTCCGTCGTCGCTCGCGGGTGTCGGTCAACGTCCTGCTGTTTCTGGCAACCGTTGCGACGACCATCTGGGCGGGTGCGCTCCAGCAGGGTGTGAATCTCTTTTCAAACCCGGGGCAATTCCTTGTCGGTGTGCCGTACGCTGCGGCGTTGCTGGCGATTCTCGGAGTTCATGAAATGGGGCATTTCGTCGTCGCGCGGCTGCACCGCGTGGACGTAACGTGGCCGTATTTCATCCCGGTGCCGATGGGTCTCGGCACGCTCGGCGCGTTCATTCAGATCAAGTCGCTCATCAAGAGCCGCCGTGCGATTTTCGATGTAGGGATTGCCGGTCCACTTGCGGGCCTGTGCGTCGCATTGCCGGCTCTTGCCATCGGGCTGGGTCAGACGACGCCGCTCAGCGGCGAAGAGAGTCTGCACGGCACACGCGCAGGGTCGTCCATGCTCCTCGCGTTGATGTATCAAATGGTGCACGGGGGAACTCTCGCGTCGGCGGCTTCTGCAACGATTCGCTTGACTCCGGTCGCCTACGCCGGGTGGATTGGTCTCGTCGTCACGGCACTCAATCTGTTGCCGGTTGGGCAACTCGATGGCGGTCACATCGCCTACGGGCTGTTCGGCCGACGGTATGCCCGTGCGATTGGCATCGGAACGTTTCTCATAATGTTCGGCCTCGGTCTGACCGTTTGGCCTGGCCTGCTGACGTGGGCGATCTTTGTCGCATTGATCGCAGGCTTTTCCCACTTGCCGGCGCTCGACGACATCACGCCTCCCGACGCGAAGCGGTTTGCGCTCGGCGCCGTCGCGATGGTGTTGCTGGTGGCGATCGTGCTGCCCCTACCCGAAGGGTTAATGGGCTTGATGTTGGACTGTCCGTACCTTTGATGACGATTGATAGTGGGTGGGCGCACGGCGCTGGTGGGATATCCTGCGTCTTGAGAATCGGAGATCCGCGCTGAATGCGATGCGGAGCGATCCGAGCGGGGCGTCGCCGAGGGGAGACTCCTGCCACGATCCCTCGCGCTCGCGATCTTGAGACCGGGCTCGTGCTCGGGATTCCGGCCGTCGCCCCGGCCATCACGATGTCTCTGCGTGGACACTCTCCGCGTCGAAGCCTGCGCCTACTTGCCCTGCACGTACTTGCTGGCGTACTCGAGCACGACAGCGGGCGACGTCGAGGCGTCGATACGATGCCAGGTCATGTGGCCGATCGGTTGCCGACGTTGCATCCGAATCACGCCGGCATTCGCGTCCGACGGGTCGTGGCGACGTTGTTCGATGCGCGCGATCAGCACCGGCTCTGGCGCGTCGAGCCACAGACCTATGAACGGCACCGATAGACCGGTCGCCATGCGCTCGATCGCCTCACGATCCTCGGCCCGGGCAAACACCGCATCGACGATCGTACTGTGCCCTTCCCGGACTGCCGCAGTCGCGTGATCGACGGCGGTCGCGTACACCCGCTCCGACATCTCGTGCGAATACCCGTCAAGGCCAAGACGCTGGAGCGGCGACACTCCGCGGAGTCGCTTGCGGATTTCATCGCTGCGAACCACGATGGCCCCAGGCACAGCGCCCACCGATGGTGCCAGGCCGAGAGCCAACGTCGACTTCCCCGACCCGGAGAAGCCGCCGATCGCGACGAGGGCGGGACGCGGCGCGCGCAGGAGATCCTGCGCCATCATCAGGTATTCGCGGGCCTGTTCCTGCAGTTCGTCACTCCGCCTCGCATCGGGCTGAAGCCGTGCGGCGGTCGCGCTCGTCTTCGCTCGCACGGCCGCGCGGCACGAGAGGAACAGCGGGAGCAACGATATTCCACTGAGATCGCCGCTTTCCGCGAGGTAACCATTCCACACCGCGTTGGCATGACGCGGCAGGCGACGACGCCAGAGATCCATAAGAAGAAACGCGAGGTCATACAGCACGTCGGTGCACGCGATCCGGTCGTCGAACTCCACGCCGTCGAAAAGTGTCGGACGACCGTCGAGCAGCACGATGTTACGCAGGTGCAGGTCGCCGTGGCACTGCCGCACGAATCCTGCGGCCCGGCGCTCATCTAGCAGCGCTCCGCGCGCGTCGAGTTCAACGCGCGCGCTCTCTGTCAGTTGACGATACGCCGCCGGATCCAGCGCGCCCGCGCCGTATTCGGTAAACCCCTCGACATTTCCTTCGATAACCCACGCCATGCCACCCTTGCCGCCATGATCACTTCGGCATTCGGCCGCCGCGTGGAATTCGGCGATCGCCGCCGCGAGCGGCGGCATGAGGCCCAGATCCAGGTGCCCGGTGGCCGCCAGGCGATCGAAAAGCGCCTCCTGCGGGAAGCGATTCATGTCGACCACCCAATCAATGGGCGTGCCTGGGCGGTCGAGCACGAACCTGCCATCGCCTTCACAACTGACAGGCAGGACGCCTCGATACAAGCCGGGTGCGGTGCGTCGATTGAGACGCACCTCGGCATCACACATCGCGTGACGACGTTCCGAGGTGGAGAAATCGAGATAGTCGAATCGGACCGCGCGCTTCAGCTTGTAAGCACGGGGTCCCGCGAGGAACACGATCGCACTGTGTGTATCGATGCGCTCGACCTTCGCGCTGCCGTGAGTGGACGGCGAAGCCAAGAACGCGACAACGTCAGACTGGTCCTCGGTGATCATCGTCTCCGAGCTCGAACGAACACGGCTACTCGATGCGCGGCGCCGAATACGCCTCGCCTAGCATGTCGTAAAGCAACCGGTGAACCACAGGGACTCGAGTGCCAGCATGGCTGGTTGAGCCTGGCCTCCAAGACGTGTAGCCACGGTGCAGGCACGTTAAAGACACCGTGGATCGATTCCGACCGTCGTACTGTGAAGTATTTCCCCGCAGCTGACGAAATTTTCGCGGGCACGTATCTGGAAGTGATGGATGGGAGTTCGCCTCCGGCGCCCGGTGCACTGCATTTCGTCATGAATTCGACGGCGACTCGAACCGCGAGGAGCGTGGCGCGGAATCCCTTCGTTCCTGATCGGACCACTGGCGGCCTGTGCATTTCGAAGGAATGACGACATCACCGCTCGTTCGCGGAGGGGTCCCTATGATCGTCGACACCACACAGGAGGACGCGTTGCCTGAGGAACTGGAGCATGCTCGCCGGCGACGACCGCAAACGTCGTGATAACGCCGTCATTCGCCCCGTAAACGAGATCGCGGATGCAGCGTCGTGCTACCCTAGACGCTCCGCGGCTCTACGTGTAGCGATCCACGGTTTGGAACAGGCCGAGATGAAGTGGTCATCGGTGTTCTTTCTTCCGCAGTCTGCTCGATGGCAGTTTTTGATTGTAATGGCCTTGACGTGGCAGCAACGACAATCCAACGTTCGTCGAACACAATCGCATGGTCAGCAGATCGCGGGAAAAGGTAGCATCAAGGGCGGAGGCGATAGTCGGCGACATACGCACGCGTCTGACGGATCGGGATCCTCTCGCGGGGTCTTCATGGAGCAATCCTGGCACCGTCGAGGGATTCGTGCGGTCACCACCCAATCGTGCGTTGCTCGAGTTCGCCGCGCGCGAGATGCGGCCATCGGGCTGCCTTCTCGACATCGGGTGCGGCGCGGGGCGCAATGCCGTCCCGCTAGCACAAATGGGCTGGCGTGTCATCGCGTCGGATCTCTCCAGTGCGATGCTGCTGTCCGCCGCTCGACGTGTAGAGGACGCAGCGTTGTCCAATCGAATCAGCGTGGTCCAGGCCTCAATGGAGTCGTTGCCATTGGCGCCGAATAGGTTCGACTTTATAGTGGCGCACGGCATCTGGAATCTCGCGCGTTCACGACACGAGTTCAGGAAGGCCGTCAACGAAGCAGCTCGTGTCGCGAAATCCGGAGCGCCGCTGTTTCTTTTCACATTCTCTCGGCACACGCTCGCCGACGACGCAGCCCCATTGACTGGCGAGTCGTTCGTCTTCACGGAGTTCTCCGGCGAGCCGCAGTGCTTCTTGACCGACGAACAGATCATCGCGGAGCTCGCAACGGCGGGATTCACCGTAGATCCGTCGTATCCATTGCGAGAGTTGAACCGGCCGGAAAGTGGGCTGCGCACCAGCGGCGTTCCCGTCATCTACGAGGGCGTATTCCGATGCGGCGGTGGCTGAAGCGACTTCAACCGGCCATCGGAACGACCTCGTCGGCGACGGTCGTGTCCGCGGCGACCGTAGACGCTCACGCGGATCTTCTCGAGATAGAGATAGAGAACGTCAGAGATACGCAGCAGCCAGAGATGCTGGCGCCCCCGTAGTCTGGGTGTTGGCGCCGTCGCCTTTCAGACTGAGTCCGGTTTTCGCCGACAAGCCTTGAGCGAGTCGTTCCTCGGCAATTCGATCGGCGGCCGCGCTGGTCGTGATCTTGAGTGTCCGCGCAATTGAGAAGACCTTGCGGAGATTCGCGTATATGCTTCCGGCAAGCGTCAGCGCGCGAGTACGATCGTAACCCTGCAGCTCGACCCAGACGTTCATCAGACCGCCAGCATTGATCACATAGTCGGGGGCGTACATAATTCCTCGCTCTGACAACATGCGCGCCGCCGGCGGGCTGGCAATCTGATTGTTGGCGGACCCCGCGATCACTTCACACTTCAATCGCGGGACCGTGTCTACCGAAATGGCACCGCCCAACGCACACGGAGCGAAGATGTCTGCGGATACATCGTAAATCGCAGCAGGAGCGACGGTCTCAATGCCGAGGAGTTGGCGCGCGCGGGCGGCGCGATCGTTATTGACATCCGAGCCGACGACGGTTGCCTTCGCGTTCTGCAAGAGCTCAGTGAGATGCCATCCAACTTTTCCCAAGCCTTGGACAGCCACCATGCGACCTTCGAGTGAATCATCACTCCAGCGTTCGGCCGCGCAGGCTTTCATTCCTTGCAAGACACCATAGGCAGTGATTGGTGAGGGGTCGCCGCCGCCACCTCGCTCGCGGGACAGCCCTCCGACGAATCGCGTCTCTGTGCGAACGATTTCCATATCGCTGACATCGGTCCCAACGTCTTCGCCCGTGTAGAACACGCCAGCCAAGCGGTTGACGAATCGACCATAGGCGCGGAGCAATGCGTCTGATTTCTGCGTGAGAGGGTCGCCGATGATGACAGCCTTGCCACCACCGAGGTCCAGGCCAGCGGCGGCAGCCTTGTAGGTCATTCCGCGCGAGAGGTTCAGGACGTCGCGCAAGGCCTGCTCCTCGGTGCCATACGGATACATGCGAGTGCCCCCAAGCGCCGGCCCGAGCGTTGTGTTGTGGATGGCGATGATGGCTCGCAGGCCCGCATCCAAGTCCTGAACGAAGACGACCTGTTCATGCTTGCCCGTATTCATCTGTGCCAAGACGTTCATCTGTGGACTCCCGTTCGATTCGCCGACGACTTGTCGCGCCCTTTGCTTCCATCAAGGGAATGGCAAGCGCTACGCCGTTAGCGGACGGGGTGCGATTGCAGGGATTGCTTTGGTTTTCGGGATCCCGGGGTGAGGCGCTGCTGTTTCGACCTTGCAGAATGAAATCGGCGTTTCGAAATGAAGGACTCCCCTGGCGACATATTGCTGGCGCACTCGGTCGCGCCAGGATATGTGATCTGGGTGCCCTTCACTCGCGCCCACGGCGTCAGCACGTGCCGCCGCACGCGAATGCCGCTCGTGATCTCGCTTGCGGCGATGCCCCTGACCAGGAGGGCGTCCGCAATCAAGGATCGGTGACAACGCCACGGGACGGCCTCGGCGCACATCAGTACGACACGCTCGCTCTTCGCCAAATCGATGCACCGGTCCAAGTTCCGTCTGAACGTCGCCGTCTGCATGTAGTCCGCATATCCGCGGAAGCTCGCATTTCGCCAACCACCGTTTTTGGAGTCCCGCCGCGCGCGCCGCAGGCCACCCAGGCCCGGCATGTGCCGGTAATGGATCCGAGAGCGATGTAAAGCCGAAGACAGCTTGTCGCGATTGAATTGCGGGTTATGCCGCGATCGCGGGATCGTGCGCACGTCGATTACTCGGCGGACGCCGTGCGCCTCGAGCAGCCGGATGAACTCTTCGATCGACCGAGTAGAGTGGCCGATCGTCAAGACGATGAGGAGTGTCACACCTCCTGCGAGTCTACGGCGCGTGTGAATAGAGCGTCTCGCGGTAATCGGCGACGAACTTCTCGATACCCTTCGTGGTGAGCTCGTGATCGCTGTCAAAGCTGCGCCAGGGCTGTTCGAGATCGAGCGCCTCGTAGGCAATCGGCGAGCCGACCCCCGGGTAGGTGAAACGCGCATCGGGCATCTGGAAGCCGCCGTCCGCCCACTCGCGAAGGACTTTGGGCGGCACGGTCACAAGATCGGCGCCCACGGAGAAGCAGTACAGGAGGTGCGCAACGGAACGGATGCTCGCAGCCAGCACGAGTACGTGACCATCGCCGCTCTTGTACATGCGAGTGATGTTCGACACGAGATCGACGCCCTTTCGGCCGATGTCGTCCAGACGGCCAATGAACGGCGACACGTACGCGGGCTCACGCGTCCCTCGGGTGGCGGCATATACGGCCGCGGCTTGCTGTTGCGAAAAGCACAACGTCATGTTCACCCTGATCCCGGCCGCGACGGACATTTCAGCGGCGCGCAATCCTTCGGCCGTGCATGGATATTTCACGTAGGCATTTGGGATCCACGAAAACATGTCCTGCCCCTGTCGGAACATCTGCTCGGCAGTCGTGCGCAGGTCCGCGAACACCTCGATGGAGACCCCGGCGTCGCCAACGAGCGGCGAAATCGCGCGGACGATTTTTCGATACTCGTCCGCCTCCTTCTCCTCCGTAAGTTTGTGGCCTGCCCGCACGAGGCGGATGATGTCGGGGTTCTTCGCGATGAGCGACGGATTGGTCGTCTGCCCGTCGACAAACCCGATCAACTCCTTGACCATTTGTGTTTCACGTGGATCGCCACCGTCGACCAGGATCTTCGTCTGTGGTCGGGTCACGAGTCCGCGAGGGGAATCGCCCAGGCTGCTTGATTGTGGAGATGACAAGATCGCTTCCTCTGCTTTCTAACTGACGGCCCGTTCGGGGATCCGGAACTTATGCGCTAGTTGAGGAGGCCGCGGCGCCAGCGATCTTCTGCTCCTCGGCGCCTTCCTTCACGGCCTGCGCTTCAACTTCGATCTTCACGCTGTGGCCCACGCCAGTAATTGTGAAGCGGCCGCCTTCCTGCTTGTGCGCGCCGCCAACTCGCGTGCTGCGGAAGCATCTGACTTGATCATACGCGCTCGCAAGGGCGCGTGCGCGTGTAATCACGCCGAGCGCGCCATGTCATGGATGAGCATGGGTCGCATCAATACGCGTCACTGCAGCGGACTGGCACCCTCACGCGACGTACGATCTCCTCGAAAGAGATGCGCAAGGGGTTCACAAACGGAGTTTCCGCTGAACGCGGCGGTGGAGGTCTATGACAAGTTGAAGGCGGGTCAGAACCGGTCGGCGCGGTGCTAGTGCCGGATCCCGCGTGATGTCAGGCGATCGTCAGAACGCTGCAATCGGCAAGAGGAGCAGCGGCGCGGGCTCATTCTTCGCAGGCGATGAGGCAAGAAAATTCACCGCGAGCGTGCCGATCGTGCGGACGCCCACCACGAGTGCGTGCTCATCGACAAAGAACTTGGGGTTGTGGTTCGGCGCCGCTGTCGCTGGATCCTGGTCTTTCGGCGTGACGCCGAGGAACACATAGAGTCCCGGCACCGCCTGCGCGAAAAACGAGAAGTCTTCCGACGCACCGGCGAGCGGACTCTCGGCTACGTTGCCATCGGCGCCGCTCTGCAGTGCGGGCGCCATTGCCGCGGCCAGGGCCGCGTCGTTGACGGTCGTTGCGTACATTGGGGTGATCCGCACCTCGGCCGTGGCGCCACCGCTCTCGGCGATCTTCTCCGCCGTCAGCGTCACGTCACCGCTGACCTGCGCGCGCACCTTCTCGTCGTAAGTCCGGATGGTGCCAGTCATCACGACTTGTTCCGGGACGATATTGGCGCGCGTCCCGCCACTGATCGTTCCAATGGTGAGTACGGCGGGCGACGCAGTGAGATTTGTGCGACGACTCACGACGGTTTGCAGTCCCGAGATGACCAGCGCGGAGGTCGTGACGGGATCGATCGTGTTCCAAGGCATCCCGCCGTGTCCCTGGCGGCCAGTGACAGTGATTTCCAGATCGTCGCTGCTGGCGGCCGTCGCGCCGGTTCGATAGGAGATTTGTCCCAGCGGACCGGGCATCACGTGCAGACCGAAGACGGCGTCGGGCTTCGGATCATTGAACGCGCCTTCCTCCAACATCAGCTTTGCGCCCCATGTTTTGCCCGAGGCGGGCGTGAAGAGGCTTGGCCCCTCCTCCGCTGGCTGGAAGACGAACAGCACCGTGCCGGGCAATTGATCTCTGATCCCCGCCAGCACCTCGGCGACGCCCATCAGCATCGCCGTGTGGGCGTCGTGCCCGCAGGCGTGCACGACCTCGACTTCCTTGCCGAGGTACGCCTGCTTGGCCTTGGACGCAAACGGCAACCCCTCCGGCTCCTTCACCGGCAGCGCATCCATGTCCGCACGGAGCGCGACGGTGCGGCCCGGTCGTCCTCCTCGGAGCACGCCGATGACGCCCGTCCTCGCCACGCCTGTACGCACCTCCAGCCCAAGGCTCCGCAAGTGTTCGGCCACTAGGCGCGACGTTCGCGTCTCCTGGTCACCAAGCTCCGGGTGCTCGTGGATGTCCCTGCGCCATTTGATCACTTTGTCCTCGACCGCTGTCGCCCGCTTACGGACCTCGGTCTGGAGTGCGGCAGTCTGCGCACGCGCCGCCTCCGCGAGGCCCACGAACATCGTCATCATCAACGCGAAGTACGTCGAAGATCGCGCGTAGCTCATTTCACCCACTCCTCGTGATCCTGAAGTCGAGAATGGACACTGTAGCGCACGCGAGTAGGAGTCAGCCTTTCGAAGAGCGTATCCGATCTTTTCCGAGCACACCCGTTCCCGCATCCCAAGGCACAATGAGAACGGGCCACGCTGCACGTCGTAGAACGCTTTCGGCGACTGAGCCTTCCCTGAGCCGGCGCCAACCTCGTCGTTTGTTGGAGCCCAGCACGACAATGTCGACCTTTCGAGCGTTTGCGTGAAGGACAATGACCCGAATGGGATCGCCCTGTTGCTCCTCGACTCGAACCTCCACGCTCGCGGCTTTTGCTCGTTCTCGAAGCTCCCTCAGGTACTGGAGCCGTTCGGCCGCTCGCGACGAGTATCGAACGTCCCTCGGTACGACGTGAAGGATGAATAGCTTCGCATGACCGATAACGGTCAGACTGAGTGCGCGATCGAATGCTCTCTCGGTTGCCTTCTCCATGTCGACTGCGCACAGGATCCGTCCGAGCGTACTCATGCTTACCTCCGAAGGAAACCATCAGAAGAGGGTGCGTCCGCGACGATGTCGGGCGCCGGAATGTGAACCTCAGACCGCAGTGTGCGATGGACCGGACACATCTGCGCAATCTCCTGCAATCTCGTCCGTTGCGCCGTCGGTAGATCTCCGTCGAATTGCAGCGACCAGTCCCGCGATCGAGCCGGCCTTCTTTCGTCTCGCACTCCGCGCAGTCGGTCGCATGAATCCTCGAGTGCGACAGACGAACGGTCACCGCCTCCAGCGGCCTTTCCGTCGCGCGTACAGCGCGACCGTCATCGACGCTCAACTGCCCAGCGCTGCCAGCAGGAGATCGTAGGGCGTCGGACCTGTATCAGTGCCGCCGTTGGGAATCGGGTCGTCCGCTAAGAGACGATGCGAACGCGCCGAGATCTCTTGCGCGAACCCGCGGCCCGAGCCTCGCACGACGACGTTCGTTTCGTGAGGTACCTGATACGAAGACATCTGTGCATCTCGCCCTTAGATCGGTGCGTTATCGACTGATTAAAAGATGCCGAGAGGCCATTCATCGCCGGCCTACTGGCAAAGATACCTGACGTGCAGGTCGCGTTTCCCCGGAATCGTCCCTGTCTGATGCGCCACCACCGCCAGGTGGCGAGGCGATGGGATCGCTTGCGGGGAACGTGTCTGCAAGCGCCTCGTCCAGCCACTCATCAAGTTCCTGTTTCGCAACGGCACTGTCCTGCTGCGAAGTGCGATTCGAAGCCGATGGCGATGCAGTTGGCTTTCTCATCTGAGCCTCCCGGTGCGAACCTTTATGCAGCCGCCACCCGGTTCCGGCCGTCCGCCTTTGCACGGTAGAGTGCGTCATCCGCGGCCCGCACGAGTGCATCCTCATTCGCGAACGCTCCATCTGCGGGATCGAAAGTCGCAACCCCTACCGACACGCTCGACGGTCGATGAGAATCCACACCTTGCTTGGCGACACGTGCAACCAGCCGCTCGCCGGACGAACGAGCGGCACTCACGTCGGTGTTGGGTGCGACGATCGCGAACTCGTCTCCGCCCCACCGAGCTCCGAAGTCGGATTCGCGGAGTCCCTCGGTGATTGCGGCTCCGACGCTCCGAATCAGCCGGTCGCCGGCCGCGTGTCCATCCCTGTCGTTTAGCTGCTTGAGGCCGTCGATGTCGACCAGCAACAGTGAAACGGGCGTTCCGTAACGGGCCGAGCGGCGAAACTCCATCGCGAGCTGCTGTCTCAGCGCGCGTCGGTTCGGTAGACTGGTGAGCACATCGGTTTCGGATAGGGCCTTCAGGTGGTCAGCTTGACGTCCGAGTGCAAAGCCAAGAAACGCCAGCACGATGACAGTCGTGAAAAGGACGTATAAGTATGTGAGCCGATCCGAAAGGATCTCCGTCGTGACGGGCCGTGGAGAATAGATCTCACGCAGAATCAGCAACCCCGTAGGCGCCCCGATTGCAAGAATGCCCCCCGCGGCTGCGTACCAAACGGACCGTCTTCGAATTATGAGTGACATTGATGGTATTCACACGCGTGTCGTGTTGCCTTAATCAATCATCGTCCGCTCCCGTGGGCATTGCAATCGGCATGCTCCTCTCGGCGTAATTCGACCGATGCGGGCCTGGCAAACTCAGCGGCCTCCCGAGCACACGCGAACGATGACTGCGACGCGGGAAGCAAGGAGCACGGAATGGCAAAAGAGATCCACACACACGAGATCGGCAGTCCAGACGTTTCAGAACCTTCGTACGGTATTGCCCCACCGGCGTTTCGCCTTCCCGACACAACGCATATTGGCGGCGTCCGCGTGCAGGTCAGCGACCTTGTAGGATCGGTCGCCTACTACGAGCAGGTGATCGGCCTTCGCGTGATCCGCGCAGGGGATACCACAACGCTGGGCGCGCATGGGGACGATCGTCCATTGGTGACCCTCCAGACGAGCCCGGGCATAACGCACGCGCGCCGCGGCGCATTCGGTCTGTATCACTTCGCAATCCTTCTGCCGGATCGTGCTGCGCTTGGGCGATTCGCTGCTCATCTCTCGGAAAGTGGCGTGCGCGTCGGCGCGGCCGATCATCTCGTCAGTGAGTCACTGTATCTGTGGGACCCGGACGGTTTGGGGATCGAGGTCTACGCCGATCGACCGCGGAACTCCTGGCGGAAAAAGGGTCGAGAACTCGCAATGACGACCGAGGCGCTCGACATCCCAAGCGTGATTGCCGCGGGTCGGGAAATCGCGTGGAATGGGGCACCGGCGGGGACGACGATGGGCCACGTCCATCTGTCCGTCGGAAGCCTCGAGGTTGCGGAGAACTTCTATCATCGAGCGCTCGGCTTCGACAAAACCGTCTGGAGTTACCCCGGCGCGCTGTTCCTGGCTGCTGGCGGCTATCACCATCATCTCGGCACGAACATTTGGTCACGGGGACCTTCCCCTTCACCGGATCGGGCACAGCTACTCGAGTGGGAACTAGTCGTTGCGTCAGAGGACGACGTCGTTGCGGCGGGACGCAGCCTGCAGTCTGCTGGCTACGCATCCGAGCGGGCGGAGTACGGAATCACTGCCGGCGATCCCTGGGGCACACGCGTCCACATTCGTGCGAAAGCCGGTTGACACATCAATGCTCCCGACACACTCCTCGGACCACGCTCATCACGGATCCCACCAAGCGCACGCCGGTCACGACAGGCACGCGGGCCACTCCGTCGAAATGTTTCGGCAGAAGCTCTTTGGGACGCTACTGTTTTCGATCCCGACCGTTGTGTGGGCCTCGATGATCCAGCAGTGGTTCGGCTATGAGGCACCCGGCGGCGCGGCCACATCACGCTGGGTACCGGCGCTTTTCGGGTCGCTGGTCTTCGCCTATGGCGGATGGATCTTCGTCAGAGGAGCCAAGGGCGAGTTGGCCGACCGGCGCCCGGGAATGATGACGCTCATCCCGCTGGCAATCTGCGTCGCCTTCTTCTTCAGCTGGGCGGTCACGCTTGGATTCCCTGGCATGGACCTGTGGTGGGAGTTGGCCACGCTCGTCACTATCATGGTTCTTGGTCATTGGGTTGAAATGCGATCGATTTCACAGGCGCAGGGTGCATTGAAGGAGCTGGCGAAGCTCGTCCCGGACGTAGCCACCCGGATAGTGCACGATCGAACGGAAGAAATCCCAACGTCCGAACTCCGTGAAGGAGACCTGGTACTTATCCGCCCTGGCACGGGTATCCCTGCAGATGGAACCGTGCGCGATGGGACGAGCGATGTGAACGAATCGATGATTACGGGGGTGTCGAGGCCAGTCGCGAAGGAGGCGGCGCACCGGTCATCGCGGGAACTGTCAACGGCTCCGGGTCGCTGCGTGTGGACGTCATCGGCACTGGGGAGAAAACTGCGCCCGCCGGTGTCATGCGCCTCGTCGGTTGTCACAACGGTCGCCGGCGCCGCCCGGCTCGAACAAGACGCCATCGGTCTCTTGCCGTGGCAAAGTTGCGAGGTGTTGACGGTTGGTTCAGCTGCGATCACACACACTTCGCACGCGTCGTGGGGCACCGGCCGCAAGGCCTCACGCCGACGGCGGCGCAGACTGACTCTGTCTAGAGTCGTTCATTTTGAAGATGATGATTTCATTTTGTAGCGAGCAGGAAGCTGGCGCCATCGCAACAGGGTCGCACCGACACCGCGGTGCGGCGTCCCAACCGGACCGATCTTTGCTGCTCGTTTGATCGTTGCGTGTCCAAATAGGCGGTGGAGGTAACGATGCTCGTGCGTGGCGATACGGTTCCCCACTTCGAGGTCAGGACTCTACAGGGTGAGCTCTTCAGCTACTCGTCGATCTGGCAGCGCAAAAACCTGCTGCTCGTCACACTCCCGGCTCTCGATGCTGTTTCGACCGAAGGCTACGTCAGCGAACTGAGCGCGTGCCTTCAACATCTCAGCGATCAGGACCTCGAATACGTCCTCACCCGAGATTTCATTCCTGGTATCTCCGGTTCGTCGGTGCTTGTCGCAGATAGATGGGGCGAAATCGTCTACACGGTCGAAGAGTCCGACGTTGCAGCCTCTCAAGATGTGCTCGAGTGGGTGAACTATCTGAACAATCGATGTCCTGAATGCGAAGGCGAAGCAAGATGACAGCGAATTACCGACCGCCAATGAGGATCTCTGATGGAACAACCAATTGACTTCGTGATTCGTGCTGGGCGCCCTGACACGATCGAAACGCTCCGTGAATACGCATCCCATCGGCTGTCGCTTGCGCTCCGCCGTTTCGCGAGTCGGATTCGTCGGGTGATAGTCCGGATCTCGGACCTGAACGGGCCCAGGCGAGGTGTCGATTCCAAGTGCTCGATCACGGTCGATCTAGTCGACGGCCGGCGGATCTTCGTGGACGCCACGACAGCGTGGCCCTATGCATCTGTGACCCGCGCGGCCAGCCGTTTGAACGAGGCCCTTCGCCGTGAGATCGACAGAACCGCATGGCACCGTTCGGGTGGTCCGCGGTTCGGGGGCACCGACATCGCGTAGCCAGAAGGGACAGACGCCATATCGCGATGCCTATCGGCGGTCGCGAACACAGACGTGCACTGATCGGCGCACTATTGCGCCCTGACGTACGGCCTCTCCGCCGTGCGCCGAAGGTCCCGCATTACCTGGGCTCCGCCGTCGGTGTCCTCAGGTGTGCGTGTCACTGGCATGACAACTTCTCGTGATTTTTCGTCGTTGATTGGTGAGGCTTCAGGATGGAACGCGCCTGGCAACGCTCGGCTCGATCGCAGCCCGAAGACGTTCGACAGCGCGATTGATCGCCGCATAGGGATGGCCACCGATGGCCTTGACTCGAATAGGATCGGATTGTTCGAACCGGACGGTCACGGTGCGAGCGAGTCCGTCGCAAGCAGCGTCCTTGTTCACGGGGCGCAGCGTGACGCGAGCGGATCGAGCGTTGCGCGTTCCTGTCGCTCAAGTCAGAGCGGCAAAGACTCGGTACTCGGCGTACGTTCGCGCCTGCGGACTAATCGTTTTGTCACCGACTACTTCATTACGCATCGATGCGGAATCCTCGGACGGTCGGCCTTCCAGCATCGAATGACAGTGAGGCAAATCGCGGGCCGGCGGGAAACTTCCTTCATTAGCATTTGAAGGACCAAACTGCGCGCGGCGTGAAGGGCATCGTTTCGAAGCGAAACGATGCCTTCAAGATGAAAGGCCGGTCATGCTTCGTCCGCGATGGAAGGAATCTAGTCTATCTGGTACCTTGATCGTCGCGCCGCCGGCAACGATTCACCCGAAGCCGTATGTCGGGCACTCACGGCGCGCATTGCAGTTGGCGCTGGTCGGGCTGACCTTAGTGCTTGGGCTGACTATCTACGGCGCTGGGTTCTGGGTGCATCGGTATTTCGACGTTGTGCCCCCCGCCGTGTCTGCCGTCGATCCGTACACTGCATTGTTCGACTTGACTCCGTTGACGGTGACGATCACGGCGGGTATTGAAAGGGTCTCCTGGCCAACGACCGTTCACGACATTCAAAACCGACGTGACGTTGTGGAGACGCATGCATCTGGCGGATTGGAATCCGATTCCGGAGAACGTGCGGGAGGAAGGCCTCGACAACATGCTCACCAGGCATCGATCGATTCTCATGAACCCGGCCGCCTGGGACACGATGCAGGCCACTGACTGGGATCTCGTACCACAACCGATCCGGACGGTTGCGTATCGCCAGATGGTCGCGTATTGGGCCGGTTACTACAATGTCGGCGGCGAGTATGGCCTGCCGCCTCGTACGGTGGCGGATACGCTCGGCGCCATCGTCATGTCCGAGTCGTGGTTCGATCACCGAGCTACTGCCACCAACACGGACGGAACGCACGACATCGGTCTTGGCGGCGCATCCGAGTTCGCGCGCCGACGGCTGCGTGAACTACACGACGCTGGCGTCGTCGACGCAGACCTCTCCACCGCGGCGTACTTCAATCCCTGGATGGCGACGCGCTTTGTCGCGATCTGGATGTCCTTGATGCTCGCCGAAGCCGACGGTGACCTGGATCTCGCCGTTCGCGCCTACCATCGAGGCATTCTGGCCGCGAACGACAGCTACGGCACAACCTACCTCAACACCGTGCATCGTCGACTCTCGAGATTTATTCGTAATCACGATGCGCCCCCGGCATGGGACTACATATGGCGAAAAGCGCGGAAGATCGAACGCGAGGAATGGCCCTGGATGAAAAGAGGCCCCGGTGGACGTGATCAGGAACGGCTCGGCGCCCTGCGCTAACGGCCCGTCTTACGCTCCTTGCTGGAATCTCCAATCACCCGGCGGATGTACTGGCCGCGTGGCGTTCGGCTGAGGATGCCGCGCTCGGTCAAGTGTCGGAAGAGAAAGATCGTGCTGGCGTAATCGATGCGCCACAGTCGTTGTGCCTCAGGCAACGTCACGCTGAAGCTGGGCTTCCCGACTATCTCAGCTTCGACACGGCGCAACAATTCGGGGAACGGCTCAATGGAGCGCGCGGCCGAGCGCCGGGGCATGATTCTTGAGACCGTCGCTCCGTATGCGATCTACGAGGCATCCGCCGACATTTTCGCGCCGTGCGCCTTGTTCACAGCGCTGCTCGAAGGGGAGTTCCACGGAGCAGCGCGAAGACGCCATTGCCAGCGCGGGCGGAATGGTGACGGAACGTGCTACGCATCGAGGCCGAATCGCTTCATCTTGCGCCAGAGCGTAACCGCGCTGATCTTGAGCGCGTCGGCAGCCTGCTGCCGATTGCCCCGAAAACGTTTTAGAGCGCGTTCGATTAGGACGCGTTCCTGTGCCTGCAAATCGAGGCTGTCGGTCGGAGACCGCTCGCGCGTCTTCTCCGAGACTTCCGGAGGAAGCTCGCGGATCCTGATACTGGCGCCGCGGGCGACAATAACCGCGCGTTCGATAGCATGCTCGAGCTCGCGAACGTTGCCGGGCCACCCGTAGTTCATGAGTGCTGTCATGGCCTCCGGTGAGACGGTCTGCACGTCCCTGTTCACGCGAGCCGCCGCACGGCGCACGAAGTCGTGGACAAGCGCCGGAATGTCTTCACGGCGCTCGCGCAGCGGTGGCACCGTGATCACGAACGCTCCAAGTCGAAAGTACAGGTCCTCGCGGAACGTGCCGGCGGCCACAGCGGCCCGCAGGTCGCGATTGGTGGCGGCAACAACTCGCGCGTTCACCTTGATGTTACGCTCAGCGCCGACACGGCGAATCTCACGCTCCTGGAGCGCACGCAACAGTTTCGCCTGCACGGTCGGCGCAACTTCGCCGATCTCGTCCAGGAAGATTGTGCCGTTTCCAGCGACTTCGAATAGCCCCGTTTTATCGCGCACCGCACCGGTGAAGGCGCCGCGAACGTGACCGAAGAGCTCCGATTCGAGCAGCGTTTCGGTCAGGGCGGCGCAGTTGATGGACACAAACGGACCACCCGCGCGCGGGCTCTGCTCGTGGATCATTCGCACGAGGAATTCTTTCCCCGTGCCACTCTCACCGTAAATGAGAACCGTCGTATCCAACGGAGCGACACGCGCGGCCAGTTCCAGCACCTCCTGCATCGCCGCGCTACCGGCGATGAAGTGCTTGGACGCCGCATGCCGTGCGACGCGTTCGCGCAACAGGTTAAGTTCTTGTTCCCGTCGGGCCACGAGTCGCTCACGCCTGTCGAGTTCCTGGAGACGTCGGTGCACGGCTTCGCCGAGCCGCTCGACTGCACGTCCAAGGTCTGCGCCCTGAAAGTCGAAGCGAAGTTCCTCCAGCGCGTCCCCCCAGCTCTCTGCATCCTTGCCAACGGCTGAGCATTCCTTCGCGCCTTGCGCCAGACACTCCCGTTCGCGAAAGTAGATCTCCTGTCCGAGGCAGGCGCTGACGTACCCGCTCGCATAACCCACCAAGGACCAACACATTGGTGTGCTGCTCTTGCCGTAGTGGTGCAGGTGCTGTTCAGCCACGTAGGAATCGTGCCAGACGCATTCCTGCTCAAAGCGCCCCGATTTGATGTCGTGATCGACCTTGATGATGTCGGCTCGCACGATTCCTTCAAGCCTGTGAAGCACCGCGCCGGCTCGTATGCCGTCCACAGCGCTCTCCCATTTGGAGCGGTCGCGCAGGCTGACGGCGTCATGGTACCCGTCCGCGTATCCGAACCGAAGCATCAAGCGCCGCGCCGTCTCAACACCCAGCGTATCAATGAGCTCCTTGCGTAGCAGGCCCATCGCCGCAGCGCTCAGGATGACGACACGTTGCTCGTGCAGGCGGATAACACCCAGATCCGGCCGAAAATCAAAGATTTCGGCGAGATCGAGGTGCTCGAGCTCCATTCTTTCCAATGGCGGGTGTTTGACGTTCACGTTACGTAACTCTACCGCCAATTCTAGTGAGTCGAACGAGGTCAGGCCAATGACCGGCAACGATCCGTAACCCTCAGCCGGATCATAGGCCATCCGCATCAGGCGGGCAGCGCCGCCTCCGCCGTGACGGGAATCGAGCCAAGGACGACCGGAAGCCGACCGGCACGGTGAGCTGGAACGACGAGGGGGACATGCTGCCGTTCGAAGCACCGCAGCGGCTGTGGAACGCATGACCGTTTGGTTCATCGCGTGGTGCTCGGTGCGACCGATCACGATCAGACCCGAACCAATTCGCGCGGCCGTCTCCACAATCGACTCATCCGCCATGCCCCGTGCGGCGATGGTGTCACTCTCGCAGCTTTCGAACCGATTCATGTGTGTCGCGCCGAATATTCGACGATAGTTCCCCGCGCAACTTCTGTTCGATAGAAGATGTCGATTCTCGCGGAACGCCCTTCTGAACGTGGAGCAGCGTAAGCGTCGCCCCAGTCTCTTGCGCCAGACGTGACGCATGTTCGACCGCCTTCGTCGATGGGGAAGACAAGTCCGTGGCACAAAGGATCCCTGCAAACGGTGCGTCTTCGTAGAGGCGCGCATCGTGCGCCGTGGGGACTGCCAGCGTCTGGCAAGGCAGGTGTCGCGCCAGGGCGGCCGCGTACGTCTCCGGCCGCCACCAGGGACCATGCAAACCGGTTTCGCTTGCGACGACGACCACGTCGGCTGTCGTCCGCTTGGCGTAGTCAATTACTGCGGACACATCGTCGCCGGCTATCTCGACAGCACTGATTCGCGCGCCATCTGACCCGACAGACTCGACAAACTCCGCGAAGTGAGGCTCAACGCCCGCGCTCCCGAGATCGCGAACGAATGGATCCCGAGATCGCCCTCCGCGCAACTCCAAGACGTGAAGATCCGCTTGGTACCAACGAGCGAGGGCAAGCGCCCTTGCAAGCGCAGATCTTCCGCTTGGCGAATACGAGACCGGATGCAGAATCAAGGACGGTTTCATGTTCTTTCTCAAAGGCTATTTTTACTGCGGTGTTGCTTCAACGCTTTGTCCAATGAAATCTCGCTCAGGCCGCAGTGGTCGTCACCGCGTCCGATTCGGCGTTCACCATGGCCGCCTCGTGCAGCCGCTCGGGGATCGCAAGAACTGGACGACTGGCGGATCGCATGACGCGGACGGCCGTGGATCCAAAGAGCCTCCGGCCGATCGCTCCGCGCGCTGTCACCCCCATCACAATCAAGTCGGCATCGATCTCGCGCGACAGCCTGGCAATTTGCTCCGCCGGTGCGCCTGACACCACCCGTGCGCGCAAGTTCGCCGCACTCCTGAGCTCCGACGGGACGCACTCGTGCAGTCGTAGCCAGGCGTCCCGCTTCAACAAAGGACCGCACTCGGGATCACTGATGTGATACGCATAACGACTCATCGGATCCAAGTTCCGTGGGACGTGCATGAGAGTCAGTCGGCCCTTCCTCCCGTCAACCACGCGGAGCGTGCTCGAGAGCGGCCGTCGAGACCTCGGAGAAGTCAATTGGGCACAGCACGTTTCCGAATGAACCAGTGTCATCGCGATCGCCGCCATCCGCCGACAGAGGTACAACGAGGACGGGACATGGCGCACGGCATATGACCTGCTGCGCTACGGGCCCTGCTCGCAGCGTTCGAAGCCGGTGCGGTTGTGCGTACCGAGAATGATCAGATCGCAGCCTCTGGAATTCGCATGGATCAGGATGATCCCAATGGGATCTTGTGCTGGATGCTGACGCTCATTCGCACACCGGCGGCCTCAGATGCACCGCAACGCCGCGATCGCTGTCGTCCTCTTCCGCGCTCGCGCTCTGAATGGCTCTGTCGCCGGAACGGCCATTACGACAGCCAACTCGGCGTCGCGCGCCCGACTGAGCGCGAGCGCCCACCTAAACGCCGCCTGCGCCGGCTCAGAAAAATCGACGGCGCAAAGAATGCGAGAGAGTTTCGTCAACGCAGTGCCTCCATTTCGATCTCAAAGACGAGGACCACGCAGTGCATGACCATCCACAAACGGGCGCACTCGCAATGGGTGGTCATCGACGCCGTGTTGAGTGAGTCCCGTCGACGTTCGCGTTTCGTGAGTGGCGCCTGCGTCGCCCAATCTCTATAGAGGCAAGATTCGACACCATTCGAGTCGCCACACGACTGATCGCAAACCACTCGCAGTGAACGGGTTATGCGACGCCTCGCGCGGAGTTCGTGGTACCGACCATTGACCGAGCGTTTCACAACAGGGCTGGCTCAATCTGAAAGGGACCGACGTTGCTTCACAGGCCCGCAGAGTCTCTCGGTCGTGTTGCAATCGAACGGTAATCGCGCGGAGATGTACAAGTCCGTTTGCGCGGCCAACTGGTTTGTGGTCTCGGAACCGACGACGTGCCCATAGAAGGACTTCCTGGAACAATCGCGCGGTACTCAGCGGCTTGGGTCAGGAAGAACGCCGTTGTTCGATTCGGCCACCGAGGGCGTCGCCGAGGCGTTCGATCGCGCGGTTGATTGCAGCGTAGACGTGTGGTCCCGTTACTCGCACGCGGACAGATCCCGAAGGCTCGAGAGCTACCGACACGGCGCAGGTCACCGTGTCACATGTGCCGCGGTCTTCACCTGAACGGAGCAGCACCCGAGCACGGCGGAACTTGAGAGCGCGGCGCGTCAGTGCTGAGAATACTCGGTACTCAGCATATGTCCGCGCCTGCGAGCTGATGGTGTCGTCGTCGATGACGCGAATGCGGTTCATCGCTAGACACCATCGCAAAGGCTGGGCCAAAGACGACGTCAGCGACTCGGCGCAAAACGGGCCTCGATCGAACGATTCCTCGGTTGGCGAGCTTTCGAATCGGAAGCTTTGCTTTCAGGATGAAAGACCGTAGTGTTTCATCTTCCGCCAGAGCGTGACAGTGCTGATCTTGAGCGCCTCGGCCGCTTTGCGCCGATTGCCGTCGAATTTTTCGAGCGCGCGGTCAATCATGACCCGCTCCTGTTCCTGCAAATCGAGCGTGTCGTCTCCCGGCCGATAACGGGCTTTCTGCGTCGTCTCCGGCGGTAGCTCGCGCACACGAATGCTGGGACCGTGCGCAAGTATCACTGCGCGTTCGATGGCGTGTTGAAGTTCGCGGACGTTACCGGGCCAACGATAGTTCATCAGAGCCGTCATGGCATCGGGCGACACGCTTGTTACGTCTTTCTTCATGCGAGACGCTGCGCTGACGAGAAAGCTGTGCACGAGTGCCGGGATATCCTCACGCCGATCGCGCAGAGGCGGGACAGTGATTACGAAAGCGCCCAACCGGAAATAGAGATCCTCACGGAATGTCCCTGCGTCAACCGCGGCACGCAGATCACGGTTCGTCGCCGCGACGACTCTGGCGTTCACCTGGATGTTGCGTTCGGCCCCGACGCGTCGGATCTCACGCTCCTGAAGGGCGCGCAGCAACTTCGCCTGAATGGTTGGTGCGACTTCACCGATCTCGTCTAGGAAGATCGTCCCGCTTCCCGCGACTTCAAAAAGACCGGCTTTATCGCGAACGGCTCCGGTGAAAGCGCCCCGCACGTGACCAAACAACTCGGACTCGAGCAGCGTTTCCGTCAAGGCTGCACAGTTAATGCTGACAAACGGGGCGCTCGCTCGAGGGCTCTGATCGTGGATCATCCGGACGATGAACTCCTTGCCCGTGCCGCTTTCACCATAGACGAGGACCGTCGTATCCAGTGGCGCGACACGCGCCGCCAGCTCCAGTACCTCCTGCATCGCCGCGCTGTTGGCGATGAATTGTTTCGATGCGGCGTGGCGATTCACGCGATCCCGCAGCAAGTTCAGTTCGCGCTCACGGCGCTCCAAGAGCCTCTCGCGACGGTCCAATTCTTTCAGACGGCGACCGACTGCGTCACGCAGCCGTTCGACTTCCTGCCCAAGATCCGCTGCCCGAAAGTCTTCCCGAATGGCGTGAATTTCCTCGCCCCAGCTGTGCGGGTCCCGTCCGACGGCGGAGCAGGCCTTTGCGCCTTGTCCGAGGCAAACCGTTTCACGGAAGTAAACTTCTTTTCCCAAACACGCGCTCACGTAGCCGCTCGAGTATCCAACCAGGGACCAACACACTGGTGAGCCGCTCTCACCATAGTGGTGCACGTGTTGCTCAGCCTCGTACGAGTCATACCAGTCGACTTCCTCTTCGAATCGTCCCGTCGATTCGTCGTGGTCGATCTTGAGGACTTCGGCACGCACGATTCCTTCAAGGGTATGCAGCATCGCTCCGGATCGAAGTCCGTCGACCGGCGTGCTCCAATGCGAGCGATCGCGCATGCTCACCGCGTCGTGATACCCGTCCGCAAACCCGAACCGAAGCAGTACGCGGCGTGCGGTTTCGAGGCCGAGCGTATCGACGAGCTCCTTGCGCAACAGCCCCATGGCCGCCGCGCTCAGGATGACAACCCGTTGCTCGTGCAGACGGATGATGCCCCGATCCGGCCGAAAGTCCAGAAGCTCGGCGAGGTGTAGCGTCCTGGGACCGCGATCGTCGGGACGAGAGGACCCTTTCACGGTGTCGTCCATTTTAAGACGCGACGCCAAGATCACCTCTGCCAATCTCTATCCAAAGATCAGTGCTCGTAACCAGGTGGCCGCCTCGACCACACCACGAACCGCAAGAGCGATTGGCGTACCGATCAGCAAAATGACAAAAGGCACGACCAGTGCGATGCCTGCAGCGCCGGCCAGAGACACCACCGACTTGAGGAACGCTCGCCCGTCCGTAGCTGGCCTGGGCACATCGATCACGCCTTCACTTACGAGCGCGACTCGACTGTCGTGCGCGGGCACAGTTTCGTCGTTCGTTGTCTGGTGTTCCGGTTGCGGACGGGTGATCCCCAACGTCCAGGACGGAGATCACTCGCGGGGAATGAATCCTGGAGAACCCTGTCCACCCTGCGTTCGGCTGCGAGTTTTCGCTGTCGAGCCTCAGTCTCAGCTTCGGTCGGCAGCACATCGATCCCTTTGGCAACTCGCAGGACGGTGTCGACTCCAGTTTCCCGATATTCGATTGTCGTCCCTTTGTGAAACACAATTCCTCCTACGCCGCCCGCCGGTGGTCTTTGCGTTCAGACACGATCTGTCGCAGCCGCTTCTCTGGCCAGTCGAAGCTGTTGTTAATTGGCCCGACGTTTCGTGCCGCCCTTTCGATCTCGACCATCAGCAATTCAAGCTGGCACGTGATATTCCGAAGCCGTGGGCGTAATTGATTTCTCGTGAGCCATCGACAAGAACGATCAAGCCGTCCTCACTGTCGAGCACGGCGTTGAGTTGCTCGTGAACACGGTCTACATCTGCGCCGAGTGTCTTTCGAAATGACATCGCTACAGCTCCGCCGTCGCCGTTCGACCTCGCTCGGACGAACCCGCAAACAACTTCGATCGCCCCGCAACCGCGCTCTGGCCTGAGCCATTCGAACAACGGCCGTGGTCGGCAGCCTCGGAGACTACGTCCGCCGACGCAACGAGTTCCTCGGACGGCCCGGACTGAACGATCGCGCGCGAGCGCAGAAATGTCAGATCGTGCGCGCGATCGCCGAACGCCTCAAGCGACTCGACCCATAACGTGCGCGCCTCGGCATGAGGGCACTCGTCATCGCACACTTCCTCGCGTCCAGCTCGGATCTTCCGTTCGTGCGCAACCATCGCATCGTGCCAGGTCGCGAGACGGACACTCAACGCCGCCACCGGCGTCCCATTCCCAGATCCAACCATCGAGTACGGATTCATGTCAGACCCAACCTCTCTCGCGGCATGCGCGCGCGACACGATCAACGGCGATCAGGTACGCCGCATCCCGGAGCGAGACCTCCTCGCCTTCGGCTCGCTCGTGAACAGCCTTGAAGGCTTCCGTCATCCACGAGTCCAGCTTGTGAAGCACTTCGTCGCCGCTCCAGTAGTAGTTCGAGTTTCCTGCACCTGTTCGAAATAGCTGCACGTAACGCCGCCAGCGTTCGCCAGGATGTCCGGGATAACGAGAACGCCGCGGTCCTCCAGCGCTTGGCTGGCGTCCATCGTTACCGGGCCGTTTGCCGCTTCCGCGACGACACGGACACGACCGTGAATCCGCCGCACGTTCGATGCAGTGATCTGGTTCTCGAGCGCCGCCGGAAGAACGTCGACTGCTTATTCGACCCAGGCGGATCCTGGAAGCACGTCGTACCCCAGTTCTGACGCGCGAGCCCTATCGATGCTGCCGAAACGGTCTGTCAGTGCCACGAGTGCCCGCGGATCGAGCCCAGACGCTTTACGGAACGTGTACGCCCTCTTGTCGTCCGCGTCCCAGGACGAAACGGCCTTCACCGTTCCGCCCATCTCAGTGAAGCAATGCCCCGCATGCTGGGCGACATTGCCGAATCCCTGGATACTTGCCGTCGTCGAGTTCAGCGGCAATCCCAGTCGACTCATTGCCTCACGAAGTACGAAGATCACTCCAGACCCCGTTTCCTCAGTGCGACCAGCCGAGCCACCCATGCCAACGGGCTTGCCGGTAATGAAACCTGGCAATTTGGTGCCGTGAATGGTTTCGAATTCGTCGAGCATCCAGAGCTTGTGCTGCCCGGACGTCATCATGTCCGGCGCGGCCACGTCGAACGCCGGACCGAGATTCCGCACCATCTGCCGCACCCAGGTCCGGCATAGCCGCTCTTGCTCGGCCAGGCTCAGCGCTCGCGCGTCGGCCAGGAGCGCACCCTTCGCGCCGCCGAGCGGAACGTTCATGACGGCACACTTCCACGTCATCAACATGGCCAGCGCGCGCACGTCTTCCGCCGTCGTCGACGGGTCCATTCGGATCTCCCCTTGTACGGCCCGCGCGCGTCATTGTGCTGAACGCGAATGCCCTTGAACACCTTCGTGGTGCCGTCGTCCATTCGGATAGGAAGTGCGACGTGGTGCTCACGCATCGGGGATTCCAGCAGCGCGTGACTTGCCGCATCGAGCCCGAGACGATCGACAATTCGATCGAGTTGCACCAAGGCCTCGGCCAGAGCCGGCGAACGGACTGTATCTCTGGCATGTCGATTCAGCGTTTCGGATAGTCCAGCCAAGACGAAACCCCCATGTGTTCTATGAAAATGGGATCGGATACGAACGCCTCGTACCGCTCCACAACAACTAACGAACCTCTTGCTCGAAGATCGCTGTCGGTGAAATCCCGATAGATGGTCTTGCCGATTCAGGTCAGCGCGATTGAAACGCGGCCAAGAGATCGGCGGGACGGGCAATGTCAGAGCCAGGAGGCGAAGGCGTGAACATCACGGGGCGCTCAAGATGCTGGACTGTGATGCTCACGCCACCTTCACCGCCCTGCTGAAGGCGGACGTCAAACGGAGGACAGAAGCAGAGGAACATGGCAATGCACGGCGGATAGCTGTTCCGGATCGCATCGAATGACGAAGCTCTCCGCGCTCATACTCTCCTACAGCAATTCGCGATCCGACACATTCACGCGTAATTCGCGCGTTCGTCAGCACGTGGCCCTTTCACTTTGCGAGAGTGATTTCGTTTTGAAACGGTCCGGATCTGAGAAACAGCGAACCAAGCGTGAAGCCCTCAAGAAACCGGGCGTTTTTCGAATCCCGTAATCAGCCCCGAACGTGCACTGTAAAGGGATCGGAACCGTCCTGGACTCGGGGAAGAATGGAACACATGTATGAGGACGATCTGAGTCGCGCCACTGAGATAACCATCGCGTCCTCAGGCCCGCCGAAGCGAAGATTGTGGGCGCTGCGGGGACGCTGCTGCTCGTGCTTGTGCATCGTCGCCGTATGGCCCTCGCTGCTAATCGTGCCGGCGGCTCTCGGCGGCGGTTG
>JBKPSH010000028.1:0-52392 GCA_046734955.1 Acidobacteriota bacterium | reverse complement strand
GCCGTCACGCCGAAGAAGAAGATCCTTTGTTCATTGGCTAAGAAGCGGCTTTACGCCGCGTTCAGGGCGTGCTACAAGGTGGGCACACATCCTCAAAGTGAGGTCCACCATGTCCTGTTTCGGTCGGCCTTCTATCGTTCCCTTCGCAGTGGCGTTGTTGATTGTACCGATTGGGGCGTCGGCGGCCGACGATTCGAAGTCCGCCGCCGCCGCCAAAGAACTCGTTCAGGCACTGGACGCCGCGAAACTCACGGCAATCGCGACGCAGGACACCGCCAACCCCGGTGTGTTTGTCGCCGCGCTGTATATTCCAGGCACGCAGCTGCTCGTGGTCTCGGCGAAATACTCGGCACCGCCGCTGCTCATGAACAGCATCACCGCGAAGGACTATCAGGCGGTCTACGTCGATCTTCAGTCCGCATCGGTTCGCGGCAGCAAGATCTTCGTAATGGATCAGGGGGCAGACGGTCTCCTGCCCAAGCTATCAGGCGATTCGTCTGCCGCCGACAGCTTCGACGAAGGCGACAAGTCGGTTTCGTTCGACGGCGACTGGAAGAAGGCGAAAATTTCCGAGGCGGACTACAACAAGGCCTTTGCAGACGCCGACGATCGATACACGAAGTTGCTCTCGATGCTCCTCACCCAAGCGAGGAAGTCCAAAGCAGGTTCTTAGGAATTGCGATAGACTAGATTTTTCCTCGATCGGGCGCTTGGCTCAGCGGTAGAGCATCGCCTTCACACGGCGGGGGTCAGTGGTTCGAATCCACTAGCGCCCAGTACCCTGCAAGTGATCTCTCGAACGGCCCCTGTCGGGGCCGTTCGTTTTTAGACACACATGCTTAGCGCGCTCGCGGTTTCCGGATATCGATCCCTGCGCGATCTCGTCATCCCGCTCGATCGACTCAACCTGGTGACCGGTCCAAACGGCAGCGGCAAGTCGAACCTGTATCGCGCCCTTCGTTTGCTCGCGGAAATTGCGCAGGGGCGCATTATTCCGTCGCTTGCGCGTGAGGGAGGACTGCAGTCGACTCTGTGGGCCGGTCCTGAGTCGATCTCCCGAGCGATGCTACGCGGCGATCATCCGGTCGAAGGCACTCCGCGGACGAAACCGGTCAGCCTGCGATTGGGTTTCGCCGGTGAAGACTTCAGCTATGCGATCGATCTGGGACTTCCGCCGCCACCGGTGATTGCATTCGGCCACGATCCGGAAATCAAACGTGAGTGCGTGTGGTCCGGACAAAAACTTCGGCCATCGGCGATTCTTGTCGATCGGCGCGGCCCCGTCGTCAAGACACCGGAGGGGAAGGGCGAGTGGACGATCATCACCCATCAACTGGCAAGCTTCGACAGCATGATGACGCACTGTGCCGACCCGCGGAACACGCCCGAACTGCTGATGCTCCGCGAAGAGATGCGATCGTGGCGCTTTTACGATCACTTCCGTACCGACGCGGCATCCCCTGCGCGCCTGCCGCAGATCGGAACCCATACGCCGGTATTGAGTCACGATGGCGCCGATCTCGCCGCCGCGCTGCAAACGATCCGCGAGATTGGTGATGCGGAGGCGCTCGATCGCGGGATTGACGATGCCTTTCCCGGTGCGCGAGTCAGCGTCACTCACGAGGGCGGATGGTTCGACGTCCTGATGAAACAGCATGGATTGTTGCGATCGCTGAGAGCCGCGGAGCTATCCGATGGTACGCTTCGGTATCTACTGTGGATCGCAGCACTTCTTACTCCGCGTCCTCCAGGCCTGCTGGTGTTGAACGAACCGGAGACGAGCCTGCATCCTGATTTGCTGCCGGCGCTCGGTCGTCTGATCGCCGGCACCGCAGGGCGTTCGCAGGTGCTCGTCGTTTCGCACGCTCCGGCGCTGATTGATGCCTTGCAGGCACTGCCGGAATGCCGGTCGATCATGTTAGAAAAGCGGTTTGGCGAGACGATTGTCGCGGGTGAGGACGGGCCGAGCGTATCGTGGCAATGGCCGGCAAGGTGAGTACGGAAATTGTCGATGGCTGATTGCTGATTGCTGATTGCTTTGATTGTTGATTGTGGATTGAGATTGTTGATTGTCGAGTGGAGGCAGAGATGAGGTTCGTGTTCACGCGGCAGATAATCGGGCGCTGGTGCGGGGCGCTCGGCGGGGCAGCGATTGCGCTTGCAATCAGTGGCGTGCTCGATGCGCAGCAGGCGCAAGCCCCGCAGAACCCGCCAGCACAGACTGCTCCGGCGCAACCGGCGCAGCAGCCGGCGGGGCGCGGCAATCAGGCCGACACGGGTCCCGTGCGCGATGCGAATAACGCCATCATCGGTTTCACGAAGCTGGCAGAAATTCCAGGAACCCCGTGGCGTATTCATGACGCAGCGCGGCCGCATCCGCGCGTGATTACTCCAGGGGCGACGCCTGGCGCGCCTCCATCCGATGCCATCATCCTCTTCGACGGAAAGGATCTCTCGAAGTGGCAGCACTCGCGGCAAGGGCAGGTATCCGACGCGACGTGGCCGGTGAAGGACGGCTACTTCGAGACCGGCGCTGGATCGGGATCGATCGTGACGCGCGAGAAGTTCGGTGACGTGCAGCTGCACGTTGAATTCGCCACGCCTGCTTCAGGGCGCGGGTTCAGCCAGGATCGCGGCAATAGCGGCGTCAGATTCATGGACCGCTACGAGGTGCAGGTGCTCGATTCGTACCAGAACGTCACCTACGCCGACGGCCAGGCGGCGGCGATCTACGGCGAGTACCCGCCGCTGGTAAACGCCGCACGCAAGCCCGGCGAGTGGCAGACATACGACATCGTGTTTGAAGCGCCGAAGTTCAACGGCACGACGCTGGTCGCGCCGGCATATATCACCGTGTTCTGGAACGGAGTGCTGGTGCAGCATCGGCGCCCGGTGATGGGGTCGACGTCAGCGACGACGACTCAACACGCGTACACGCCGCATGATCCAGAACTGCCGCTGGCACTCCAGGATCACGCGCACCCGGTGCGCTATCGGAACGTGTGGATTCGAAGGCTGCAGGGATATGACTTGCCTGAGAAATGAAACGTCGGGATCCCTTATCCGGTGTCCGGGATCCGATTTCTGAGGTGAACTTCGCCCGGTCGGATTCCGGATCCCGGAGACCGGATCCCGACACCATCAACCTACGAAACAAACCGTTTCAACGGAATCGGCTCCAGCCCCCATGCGGCGTTGATGGTGTTCACCGCCGACTGCAGGGTCGCCGCCAATTCGTAGCCGTCGTGCGCGAGCGCGCGCAGGAATACCTGGTCACGCGACGCGCACCGATCGAACGCGACCAGAGACATTGCCCTCGGCGCTCTGAGTGCGTCCTCCGGCACACCGTACCAGAATCCCGACGCGACATACCGGTGGTTCTCGAGAGCTCCGGTCGCCGCAGCATGCATCGTTGCAGGCTCAATCTCGAGAGCATCGGCAAACACCGGCCGATTGCCGATCGAAACAACCGTGCGGCTCGAAAGATACTTGAAACGCAGGTATTCATTTCTCGTCGTTCGGCCCATTGCCCAGCTTTCGAGAATGCCGACGCGTGAGTCGCGATCCGCGGAGACGGTGATTCGCTGCTTCAGGCAGCTGTCCGCGAATGGGATAGTGAGACCCGGGTAGTACTCGAGCAGCGCGCCGGCACCAACGACGAGATTGACGGACTGGGTTGCGGCCGCGCCGTCGCCCATACCGAGGATCCGTGAAGCAGCCTGCATGATGACCACCGCACGGGCGCCACGTTCCACGATGACGTCGAGTGTGCAGTCGTCGCCGCCACACAGGCCCGGCCCGAGTGTCAGAATCTGGACGATCGCACGCCCATCGTCCAGCGCGAACGGCCGGACAATTTTGAGTGGTGCCGCCACGCGCGAGCAGGCGAGCGACGTGCCCTTGCAACCGTGTCGGAATACGAGCTCGATGCGGCCCTTCAGTCGAGACGTGGAGCGCTCGGCGAGGATCACGCAGCCTCGAACAGAACCTGCCGGCGAATCCACTCGATCACGTCGTTGAGCCCGTCGCCGCGTTTCAGATTGGTGAAGATCACAGGCTTGCCGCCGCGGACGGCAGCCGCGTCCCGCGCCATGACGCGAAGGTCGGCGCCCACGTTTGGCGCGAGGTCGATCTTGTTGATCACCAGCAGATCGCTGCGCGTCACGCCGGGCCCGCCCTTGCGCGGCACCTTGTCGCCACCCGCGACATCGATGACGTAGATGCTGACATCGACGAGCTCCGGACTGAATGACGCCGCAAGATTGTCGCCACCGGATTCGAGGAACATGATTTCGACGTCCGGGAACTTCACGCGCATCTCGTCAAGCGCTTCGTGGTTGACGGACGTGTCCTCGCGAATCGCTGTGTGCGGACATCCACCCGTCTGCACGCCGCGAATCCGTTCGATCGGCAGCGCGCCAGCGCGCATGAGGAACTCAGCGTCTTCGTGGGTATAGATGTCGTTGGTCACGACCGCGAGGCTGTACTTATCGCGGAGTTGCTTACAAAGACTGTCGAGTAGTGCGGTCTTGCCGGAACCGACAGGGCCGCCTACACCAATCGTCACGCTCATCGTTTGCCCGCCTGAATCTAAATCAACAGGGTTCAAGGGTCACACTGCCACGGTCCGACGGCCTTGCCCCATGGCGGACGAGTACCGCAGCTTCGTACCTTCGTACCTTCGAGGTGTTTCCGTGGCCGTTTCAGCGTGACCGTGAATGCCGCTCATGACTGAAACAATCGTGTTGTCAATCCGCCCTGCTGATGACAGCGAATATCCAACCCCGGCGTGCACGTGAACAAATCATCCTCAGTCGCCTCAACCGCTCGTGACACCGCTGCCGCAAGGGCAGGCTGAAGCTGCACGATCAACTCTTGTCCTTGTGCCGGGCTGACGCGCATACAGCGTGTCGCGGTTGCCACTGATGCGGCGATCAAACTATGAGCGTAAGCGACGAGCAGTTCACGCAATGGCAAATCAAGTGCCCGTGCGGCCGCGCCAAGCACAACAGCATGATGCGGTGGGTCGATCGCTGTCAGTGAAGTCAGGCTTGGGTGCAATCGTTCCAACAGCGTCAACGTCCGTCGCCCCAGCCGCACACTGGTTTCGTGAATCGACGGGATTGTTTTGTGCGCGCTGACGAGTGCTGCAAGACGCACCAGCGCACTCATCGAGTCAGCCGTATCACCCGTGCGCCACGCGAGCGATGCGCCAGCCATCTCGGCGCGTCCCCATCCCTTATCGATTTGGATCGCGAGCAGCTCTCCAAGCTGCGACACTCCAGCTCCGGCCTGACCGTACGTTTCCAGTCCCCCTGAATGCGCAAACGCGCCGACAGGGAACTGCGAGTCAAACAGCTGAAATAGCCGGAGAAGGTGCAGGTCGCCCATCAATGGGAGTGCTCGCCCGGCGCGCGGCCGTGGAACGGACGACGGGCCCGGTCGAAAGGCACGCCAACCCGTCCGAGCCGATCGGCCAGCACATCGTCCGCGAGCGCCACGATCTCGTTTCCCGAGGCATGAACATCGCGATGCATGTTGCCAATGAGATGGCCAATCCGCGCAGCTTCGGCGAGATCGCGCGGATGTACCACGAGCACGTCCTCGTCGGCGGCACCGATGACGTAAGCCGTTTCTGCGTCGTGGTGAAGGAGCTGACCCGGATGAAGGACCGTGCCGGTCGGCAGTTCGAGCGCGAACACGATGCCATCAGGCGCTTCGACGAGCCGGCGCACGCGCCGACGATCGAACGCGCTCATGCGCAGTTCGATTATCGGCAACCCCGCCGGTGGCTTGGCGTGCGGATGAAGGAGTCGCACAGGAATCGGAGTTGAAGACGACGCCATGGTGTATGAAAGGGAAAAGGTAAAAGGGAAAAGGGAAAAGGTAAAGAGTAAAAAGGAACGTTAACGAATAGATCAAAAAAGGAAATAGCGCTGCGCGAGCGGGAGCGAAGTCGCCGGTCGCGGCTCGATACGCTCGCCATCGATGGTCACGGTATATCGTTCCGGATCGATGTCGATCGACGGCAGGGAGTCGTTCAGTACCATGTTGCGCTTGCCGATGTTTCGCGTGTTCCGTACCGCCAGCAGTTTTCGCCGCAACGATGCGGGCAGCTTCTTGCCACTGAGCGAGGTGCGCGACACGAACGTTGCGCCGAGCGAATTGAGGGCCTGTCCGAGGGCGCCAAACATCGGACGGTACCTGACCGGCTCGGGTGTAGGAATCGACGCGTTCGGATCGCCCATCAGGGCTGCGACGATGAATCCGCCGACCAGAATCAAATCCGGCTTGACACCAAAAAACGCCGGCGACCACAACGTCAGGTCGGCGCGTTTTCCAACCTCGATGGATCCAACGTGATCGGCAATCCCGTGCGCGATCGCGGGATTGATCGTGTATTTTGCGATATACCGGCGTGCCCGGAGGTTGTCATGCTGAGTGGAATCTCCCGCAAGGGCGCCGCGCGCGGCTTTCATCACGTGTGCCGTCTGCCACGTCCGGGTGATCACCTCGCCAACCCGGCCCATCGCTTGCGAGTCGGACGACATCATGCTGATCGCGCCGAGATCGTGCAGCACGTCTTCAGCGGCCATCGTTTCGGGACGAATGCGTGACTCGGCGAACGCGACATCCTCCGGCACCTGCGAGTTCAGGTGATGGCAAACCATTAACATATCGAGGTGCTCGTCCAGCGTGTTGGCCGTATACGGCATCGTCGGATTTGTGCTCGACGGCAGAACGTTCGGATGGGCGCAGACTTTCAGAATGTCTGGCGCATGCCCGCCGCCCGCGCCTTCGCTGTGATACGTGTGGATGGTGCGTCCTTTAAACGCGGCGAGGGTGTCCTCGACAAATCCTGACTCGTTCAGCGTGTCGGTATGAATCGCGATCTGCACGTCGTGCTCGTCGGCGACGGTCAGCGCGGTGTCGATCGCGGCGGGAGTGGTGCCCCAATCCTCGTGGAGTTTCAATCCAATCGCGCCGGCTTCAATCTGCTCGACGAGTGCCTCCGGCCGCGTTGCGTTCCCTTTACCGAGAAATCCAAAACTGAGCGGCAGCCCTTCGGCGGCTTCGAGCATGCGATGAATGTTCCATTCGCCCGGCGTGCACGTCGTTGCCCGGGTGCCGTCGGCGGGCCCGGTCCCACCGCCGATCATCGTCGTGACGCCGCTGTACAGAGCCTCCCAGGCCTGTTGAGGACTGATGAAATGAATGTGCGTGTCGATGCCGCCGGCGGTCAGGATGCGATGCTCGCCGGCGATGATCTCGGTCGAGGGACCGATTTCGAGACCAGGTGTAACGCCGTCCTGAATATCGGGATTTCCAGCCTTTCCGATCGCGCAGATCCGTCCATCGCGAACACCGACATCGGCTTTGACGATCCCCCAATGATCGAGAACGACGGCGTTGGTGATGACGAGATCGGGCGCCCCTGACGAGCGGCTGGCCTGCGACTGTCCTTGGCCATCGCGAATGACCTTGCCGCCGCCGAAAACGACTTCTTCTCCGTATCGTGCATAGTCCGTTTCGACCTGGATCAACAAGCCCGTGTCGCCAAGCCGGACACGATCACCGACCGTCGGCCCATACAGGTCAACGTAAGTGCGCCGCGCGATTCTCACTTCGCGTCCCTCGTGAATCCCAGTTCGGCCGCGCGTTTCAGGACGCTGTCGACGTCGTTGTCCAGAGGGCCATTGACGAGCGCGTTCATTCCGAAAGCGACCCGGCGTCCGCCAAACGGTACGAGATCCACTTCACGTCCCTCGCCTGGTTCGAATCGAAGCGCGGTTCCTGCCGGGATGTCGAGGCGGCATCCGTAGGCTCTCCGCCGATCGAAGCGGAGATACCTGTTCACTTCGAAGAAGTGCGTGTGCGATCCCACCTGGATCGGGCGGTCGCCAAGATTGTCGACGCGGAGCCGTGCACGCCTGGCAGTGATATTGAGCTCGATCGGCTCGTCGTGCAGGATGTATTCGCCCGGAACCATGCGTCAACGGATCGGATCGTGGACGGTCACGAGCTTGGTGCCGTCTGGGAACGTGCCCTCGACCTGCACCTCGTGGATCATCTCGGGAATGCCTTCCATGACATCGTCACGGGTCAGGATCTGCGCGCCGAGGGTCATCAACTCGGCGACGGTTTTTCCGTCGCGTATGCCTTCGAGAACTTCCGCGGTGATGAGGGCGACAGCTTCAGGGTGGTTGAGTTTCAGACCGCGCGCTCTGCGCCGGCGAGCGACGTCGGCAGCAGTAAAGATCAGCAGCTTATCGATCTCTCGTTCGGTGAGGCGCATGGCGATCGGTCAGTCAGCAGCGACCGGCTCGGTGTCACGAGTGGGTGCGCGCCGCTGTCCACCTGGAGGCGCCAGCCGCAGGCGGGGCAGGATCCGCGTCAGCGTGTCCATCATCTCGCGGACCATCCGCGGCACCCGATCGGCTTTGAGGTGAACCCATCCGGTCTCGCGAACCAGTGTCTGTCCTTCGATCCTGGAAAATGACAGGGTGCCGCCGCGGATTTCACGCGCGACCGATTGATACGGAACGATGCTGACGCCGAGTCCCGACACGACCATCGACTTAATAATCTCGACGTTCTCGGTTTCGGCGACGACGCGGGGTTTGATGTCGGCGCGGACGAAGAATTCGTCAATCACGCGTCGCGTATTCGACCCTTGTTCGAACAGGATGAAGGGCTGGCCGACCAGGGAAGAAGGCGGCACCGCGCGTCCGTTGACGAGACGATTCGCAGGCGGCGCAACGAGAAGCAGCTCCTCGTGAATGACCGGAACCGTCGCCAGCGCCGAATCGTCGGTCGGCAGCGTCAACAAACCGAGATCGGCGGCGCCCGAACGAAGCTTGCGCAGCAGCCGCGGGGTTCCGCCGGTGATCACCTTGATATCGACGTCGGGATGACGACGGCGGAATTCCTTCAAGAGGGGAGGAAACACGTACAAACACACGGTCATGCCGCCGACCAGTCGCAGCGTGCCGGACAAATTCTTTTTCGTGTCAAGGATACTTTCGGAGGTGTCGCGGATATCGGCGAACACCCGGTGGCTCAACTGCAGCAACGCCTCACCGGTCGGCGTGATCTGGATCCGCCGGCCGAAGCGGATGAACAACGGCTCCTTGAATTCTTCTTCGAGCAGCAGGATCTGGCGGCTGATCGCCGATTGCGAGACGTTCAGGCGAGCGCCGGCGGCGGTGAATGAGCCGCTCTCGGCAATTGCGCGCAGAATCTCTAACTGCCTCAGATCCATCGGGTTTTCGCTGAAAATGCCGACCGTTGATTGCTGATTTGATCTTCAATCGGCAATCAGAATTCAGCAATCAGCAATTTCAGCCATACACATTACACCCCTGCCGGCTGGCGGTGCTTCACTGGTTTCAAGAACGGCATCAAATCGCGCAGCTTCGCACCGACTTCCTCGAGCTTCTGGTTCTGCTCGCGTTCACGCTGCGCGTTGAACCAGGGGCGGCCCTTACGATCCTCTTCGATCCAGTTCTTTGCGTACGTGCCGTCCTGAATCTCGGCGAGCATTTTCCGCATTTCCTTCCGCGTTTCGTCGGTGATGATCCGCGGACCACCCGTGTAGTCGCCGTGCTCGGCGGTGTCGCTGACCGAATACCGCATGTAATTCAAACCGCCCTGATACATCAGGTCGACGATCAGTTTCAACTCGTGCATGCACTCGAAATACGCGATCTCGGGTTGGTAACCCGCTTCGACCAATGTCTCGAACGCCGCCTTGACGAGCGCGCTGACGCCGCCGCAAAGGACGGCCTGTTCGCCGAACAGATCGGTCTCGGTCTCCTCGGCAAATGTGGTCTCGATGATTCCGGCACGGGCGACACCGATCGCTTTGCCATACGACAACGCCACGTCCTTGGCCTTCCCACTGGCGTCCTGATGAACAGCAAGCAGCGCCGGCGTGCCGGCTCCTTCCTGATACAGCTCTCGGACACGATGTCCGGGGGATTTCGGCGCAATCATCGACACGTCGATGTCCTTCGGCAAATCGAGCGTGCCGAACCGCACGTTGAACCCATGCGCGAACATCAGCGTCTTTCCGGCCGAGAGGTTCGGACGGATCGCGTCCTTATAAAGCTGCGCCTGCACTGTATCGGGCACGAGCACCATAATCACGTCGGCCCACGCGCACGCGGCCGCGGGCTCGTTCACCGTCAGTCCGTCAGCCTGCGCTTTCGTCCGCGACTTGCTCGACGCGTGAAGTCCGACGCGGACGTCCACACCGCTGTCGCGCAGGTTCAACGCGTGTGCGTGTCCCTGTGAACCGTAGCCGAGGATCGCCACCTTGCGTCCGCGAATCAGCGCAAGGTCAGCATCGGCGTCGTAATAAATCTTGGGCACTGGGAAGCCTCCGGAAAAATCAAAAATTGTGGCAGTTTCAGGTTCTAGACCGAATAGGAGACACCCGTCTCGTTCTCAGGAATCGTCGTAGCAGGCCCGTGTCCAGCCGTCGGCGATCCGCTGCCCACGCCGCGCGACATCGCGACGCGGCCCGTTCGTACCATTTCGAGCACGCCATACGGGCGCAACACTTCGAGCAAGCCGTCGATCTTTGCCTCCGATCCGGCCATCTCGATCACAATCGATTCCGGCGACACATCGACGACGCGCGCGCCGAAGACCTCGGCGAGTTGCATGAGCGGTGGACGATGATCGCGGTCCGCACTGACTTTGATTAACGCCAGGTCACGAACGACGGCTGGACGCTCGGTGATGTCCTCGACCCGAATCACGTTGATCAGTTTGTAGAGGTGCGCGGCAATGCGCTGCGCGCCGCCCTCATCCGTCTGAATGACGATGGTCATGCGGGAGACGCCGGCAGTCTCGCTGTGTCCAACGGCGAGCGAAATGATGTTGAAGTTGCGCCGGCGAAAGAGCGACGCGACCCGGTTCAGCACACCGGGGAGGTCCTCAACGTAAACGGTGAAAATGTGCATCCTCATGCGGTCCTCGCTACACGTCCGCGCCGGTTTCAACGATTGGATTGGGCCGGCGAATCATCGCGTGCAGGTCGGCACCTGCCGGCACCATCGGATAGACGGTATCTTCCTGTTCGACTCGGAAGTCAACGACCACCGGGCCGGCGTGATTGCGCGCTTCTTCAACGGCCGGATTTACTTCTCCGCGTTTGGTGACGCCAATGCCGCGGATGCCGAACGCTTCGGCCAGCTTCACGAAATCAGGACCGGAGAGCGGCGTGGCGGCGTAGCGACGTTCGTAGAAGAACTCCTGCCACTGCCGCACCATTCCGAGATAGCCGTTGTTGATGATGCCGACCTTGACGGCAATGCCCTCCTGCACCGCGGTCGCCAGTTCGCACATCGTCATCTGGAATCCACCATCGCCGACGATGGCCCAGACCTCGGCGTCCGGTCGCGCCCGCTTCGCGCCGATCGCTGCCGGCACCGCGAATCCCATCGTCCCCAGTCCACCTGATGTGATCAGTGAGCGCGGTGCGTCGTGGTGGTAGTACTGCGCTTCCCACATCTGGTGTTGGCCGACGTCGGTGACGACGATTGTTTCCGTGCTCCGCGTCGCACGCCAGAGATCGTTGATCACGTGCGCGGCGTAAAGATGCCCGTCGTCAGGCAGCGACTGGATGTCGCGCACCGCCGAGTCCCCCTTGAGATTGTTGATGTGCGAGATCCATTTCTCGCGGTTGCCCTCGGTGATCAGCGGCAGCAGGCGGTTGAGGACGGCTCGAAGATCACCGATGAGCGCCGCGTCGACGGCCACGTTCTTGTTGATTTCCGACGGATCGATTTCGATGTGGATCTTCTTGGCGTGGGGCGCGTACGTCTTGAGGTTTCCGGTGACGCGGTCGTCGAAGCGCATGCCCGCCGCGATCAGCAGGTCCGCTTCCTGGATCGCATGGTTGACCCATGCTTCACCATGCATCCCCATCATCCCGATGTTGAGCTGATGCGACGCCGGCATGCCGCCAATCCCGAGCAGCGTCATCGCCACGGGAATCTGGGCGCGTTCAGCAAGCGCGCGGACTTCGTCCATGGCGCCGGAAATCATCACGCCATGACCGGCGAGGATAACGGGGCGCTCGGCCGCGTTCAGGATCGCCGCGGCGTGGGCGAGTGACGTATCGGGCGTGTCAGGCGCCGTTCGCCAGCCGGGCACTGACGGCGCTGCGGCATCCCAATCGAACTCGCACGACGACTGCTGAGCGTCCTTGGTGATGTCGATTAGTACAGGACCAGGTCTGCCGGATTTCGCGATGACGAAGGCTTCGCGGACCGCCTTCGCGACATCGTCGGCGCGTGTGACGAGATAGTTGTGCTTGGTCACTGGCAGCGTGATACCGGTGATGTCGGTCTCCTGGAACGCGTCACTGCCAATGAGGCGGCTGCCAACCTGTCCGGTGATACACACGATGGGAGAGGAGTCCATCATCGCTGTGGCAATACCCGTGACCATGTTGGTCGCGCCGGGACCTGAGGTGGCAATCGCGACACCGACGCCGCCACTCGCGCGCGCGTAGCCATCAGCCATGTGCGTCGCGCCTTGCTCGTGCCGCACGAGCACATGCCGAATGGGATAATCCAGCATCGCGTCGTACGCCGGCAGGATCGCGCCGCCCGGATACCCGAAGATATCCGTCACGCCTTCGCGTACCAGGCATTCCCAGAGGATTTGTGCGCCAGTTAGTTTCATATATTTCTCAATCGTGTCTGCATTACTTACTGCGCGTGGGGCCCCACCCCGACGGCTCTCGCTCGGGCCGCAGGCGCATCTACGCGTTCGTGACGGCTCCTTCGGCCGCCGACGATACAAGCCGCGCGTATTTCGCCATCACCCCATGCGTGAAACGGGGCGGCAGGGGACGGTACTGCCGCAAGCGTTCCGCCAACTCGCTATCAGAAATATCGACGTGAATCGTCCGTGCCGGCAGATCGAGGGTGATCATGTCCCCTTCGCGAACGGCCGCGATCGGCCCGCCTGCGGCGGCTTCCGGCGCAACATGGCCGGCCATCAAACCGTGCGTGGCGCCAGAAAATCGTCCGTCAGTCACCAGCGCGACCGATTCGCCGAGCCCGGCGCCGACGATTGCTCCAGTCACGCCCAGCATTTCGCGCATGCCGGGTCCGCCCTTTGGACCTTCGTGCCGAATCACCACCACATCGCCGGCTTTGATTCGACCAGCCTGCACTGCTGCAAATGCGGCTTCTTCGCCGTCGAAGACGCGTGCCGGGCCGCGGTGAACTCCAAAGTCGTGTCCGGCGACTTTGACGACACAGCCGTCGGGAGCAAGGTTGCCGCGCAGGATGGCGAGACCGCCGGTTGGTTTGAGCGGCGATGCGACGGGACGAACAACTTCCTGGCCCGGCGCTTCCTTCGCCTGCGCAGCCTCCTCACCGATGGTCTTGCCGGTGACGGTCATCGCACTTGCGTGAAGAGCGCCTGCTGCCTGCAATCGTTGCGCGACCAGGCGAGTGCCGCCCGCCCGATGAAGATCGACGGCGACGAAACGGCCGCCCGGTTTCAGATCCGCGAGGAGTGGCACGCGCGCGCTGATTCGATCAAAATCTTCGAGCGCGAGTTTGACGCCTGCCTCACGCGCGATCGCCATCAGGTGAAGCACCGCGTTGGTGGAACCGCCGGTGGTCGCGACGGCCGCGATCGCGTTTTCAAGTGATTCGCGCGTCACGATGCTCGAAGGACAGACGCCGCGCTTGAGGACGTCCATCACCAGCTGGCCGGCACGTTCGGCGACGGAGTTCTTGGCGGTATCAACTGCCGGGACGTCGCCGCTTCCCATTGGCGCCAATCCGAGGAATTCGCACGCCGTGGCCATCGTGTTGGCGGTGAACTGACCGCCGCAGGCACCCGCGCCGGGGCACGCGTGCGTCTCGATGTCGCGGAGATCGGCATCGGTCATGCGGCCTGCCGCGTGGGCGCCGACTGCTTCGAACACGTCCTGGATCGTGACGTCGTGTCCGGCGAACCGGCCCGGCGCAATTGATCCGCCGTACAGCAGCACGCCCGGAATGTTCAAGCGGGCGAGCGCCATCGCTCCACCAGGAATGGTTTTGTCGCAGCCGACGAGAACGACGATCGCATCGAAGAGATTTCCGCGCGCGACCAGCTCGATCGAATCGGCGATGACTTCGCGGCTCACCAGCGACGTCCGCATGCCGGCGGAGCCCATCGTGATCCCGTCGGAGATCGAAACGGTGTTGAACTCCATCGGCGTGCCGCCGGCAGCCCGAATACCCGCCTTGACGGATGCGGCGAGATCGCGCAGGTGATAATTGCAGGGGCCGATTTCGATCCACGTGTTCGCAACACCAACCAGCGGTCGGTTCAGGTCGGCGGCACTGAATCCGGATGCGTGCAGCATCGCGCGCGCTGGCGCGCGACTCGGACCATCCGTGATTCCACCGCTCTGCCACTTCAAGGGTCGCGCGGTCTCCTCAGCCACGCCCGGCTCCTTCCGTCGCCCCGACGCTTTCGGGGTTGCCCTCCGGTTCGCGCCAACGCGGATACGAACCGAGGGTCCGCAGCGATGGAGCAAATTCTGCGAGATGAACCATCGCCCGGGCGCACTGCAGATCTTCACGGGCGGCGGCGACGTCGAGATAGAACAGGTACTCCCAGGGACGTCCGGGCACCGGCCGCGATTCGAGCTTGGATAGATCGATGTCGCGCAGCGCGAAGACGCTCAACGCTTTGAACAATGCCCCCGGAGCACTCTTCAACGTGAAGACGAGGCTCGTCTTGTCCGGCGTGCCAAGTGGCACACGCTGCCGCGAGATGGCCAGAAAGCGAGTGATGTTGTCGTCGTAATCCTGAATACCAGTGCGTAACGATTCGAGCCCGAAGAGCGAGCCGGCGCGCTCGGAAGCGATCGCCGCGGTGTCGCGGCGCTGTTCGTCGCGCACCATCTTCGCACTGCCGGCGGTGTCGTAGGTCGCGATCGCCTCGACGTGTTCGAGGCCGCGCAGAAACCCGGCACATTGCGCGAGCGCCTGTGGGTGCGAGAGCACACGGCGCACTTCTTCGAGGCGGACGCCGGGAAGTGCGAGCAGGTTGTGAACGACCGGCACTTGCACTTCGCCGACGATCGAGAGTTCGCGCTGCACCAAAAGATCGTAATTGCGGTGAATCGATCCGCCGATCGAGTTCTCGATGGGCACGACCCCGAGATTGACCGATCCGTTCGTCACGGCGTCGAAGACTTCGTCGAACGTCGGGTAGGGACGCGGTTCCGCATCCGGCAGCAGCCGCAGGACGGCCGCCTCACTGAATGCCCCGGGTTCTCCCTGATACGCGACTCGCACGCTGGCCTTTTCTCCTCATCCCGGCGGGCCCGCTGGGGCCGCTCCGTGTTAATCCGTGTTTTTCGGTGGCGCAAACTCCGCGTTTAATTTGTTTTTTCCGTGGCGCTAAAGCAAAGGGCCGTCGCCTCTGGTTCGAGTGACGGCCCCGGATATCTCGCTCGTGCTATATGGCGCCGTTCACTCGCCTGGATCGTTCTCCGGCCGGCCGGTAATCCGGCCGACGACACCAACGACAGCAAGTACACGAAAGCGCATGGGTTTATCCTGACCGGTCCCGGGTATGAAGTCAAATTTATAATGTTTTAGACATCATAAGTTTTACGAATGTCACCAGTGTTTATTGTCGCGCTGAACGCACCCACGGTTTACGACGAAGAAACGAAGGAAGAGCGAACCGCCTGAAGCCGGCCGTTAGGCCGGCCGCGGCGGATGCGAACGACAGCTTCGTATCTTCGTTTCTTCCGATCTTCGCGATAACCGTCGGTACGCCTCAGCGTGACACTGAACGATGTTGACTTGACGGTCGCATCGCGCGACTTCTATACTCGCTGCTTCGGCACGGTCTAGAGACCGTGCTCTACAACTGCATGTTCGCCGCTACTACCATCACGTGCTCGATGTGCATGCGCATTCGCATGACGCGAATGCTCCATGCTGGTGGTCTGTTGGCGAACGCAGCCTGACGTCAGAAGAAATCGCGCACAACCGACCCGCCGGCTCGAGAATGCCGGCGGGTTTTTTTTTGAGCCCTTACGTATGGCGCGCAATAGTAACGGACCGACACGGGTGGCCATTGCCGGCTTCGGAACAGTAGGACGTTCGGTCGCACGGCTGCTGCAGGAGCTGGCTCCTCCCGACCTGCGGCTGACCGTGATCCTCAATCGCGGAATCGAACGAAAGCGCGTGCCGTGGATCGATCCTGGGGTCCGCTGGACTGAGTCGATCGACGACGCGCTGTCTGATGACGTCGACGTGTTCGTCGAATTGATCGGCGGACGCTCACCGGCAGAGTGTTGGATACGCAAGGCGCTGCAGGCCGGAAAGTCGGTCGTCACGGCGAACAAACAGGTGATCGCGCATCACGGTCCCGAACTGTTCGCGGACGCATCGCGACTGGGCCGGCACTTGAGATTCGAAGCGGCGGTTGCCGGCGGTGTACCGGTGGTTCGCGCGATAGAGCAGGGACTCGCGGGTGACAGTCTGACGCGCGTGACCGGAATCCTGAATGGCACGTGCAACTACATCCTCAGCCGCATGGAGCGGGACCGCCTGCCATTTCCTCAGGCGCTGGCCGACGCGCAAGCGCTGGGTCTGGCGGAGGCCGATCCATCGCAGGACGTCGACGGCAGCGACGCCCAGGCGAAGCTCGCAATCCTCGCGCAGATTGCCCTCGCCGTTCACGTCACCCCCAGTGCGATTCAGACCCGAGGCATCGGTGCACTTGATGCCGTTGATTTCATCTACGCACGACAGATGGGTTGCACGATCCGCCAGGTTGCCTGGGCAGAGCGGACCGACGATCCGCAGGTGGTGCGCGCCGCCGTTGGGCCGGCACTCGTCCCGCTCGAGTCGCCGCTCGCGCGCGTTCGCGGAAGCGAAAACATCGTGGCGCTGCAAGGACGATTTGGTGGAGAGACGACATTCGGCGGCCAAGGCGCAGGTGGGGAACCGACCGCCGTCGCGGTCGTGTCCGACTTGTTGGCGATCGCAAGGGATGAGGTGCCCGTCGGCGTGCGCGCCAGCGTGCCGCACGCGGATGTATCACCGGAGGTCACAAGCGCGTACTATGTACGCTTCACGGTTGCCGATCGGCCTGGGATCATCGCGTCGCTGGCATCGGCGTTCGCTCGCCATTCGATCAACATTGACGCGATCCTGCAGGAGCCGGGATTTCCGATTGGCCGACGGCCGTTCGTCGTCAGTCTCGAGCCGTCGCCGGTTTCGTCGATCGAGCGAGCGATCCACGATCTCGCGACGTTCGAGTTCCATGGCGAACCGCCGCTGGCGCTGCCCGTGTTCTCAGCGGAAGCGCTGTCAGCATTCGTGGCGGCTCCGGCCGCGACCGTCTGAAGCGTTCTGAGTGAGTGAAAGAGGTTTCAAAACCCCTCTAGGATTTTGAAACCTTCTAGATGAGTGATCAGCGATTAGTAGTGATCAGGGATTCAAATGAGCTACCGAGCCGCTTTTCGTTGCATCGCTGGATGTCCAGGGTCGTACGCCCTCGACACCATCATCTATCGTTGTCCGACCTGCGGAGGGCTTCTCGAGGTCGCTCACGATCTGGAGGCCCTGCGCGATCGAAGCGCAGGCGCGTGGATGCGCCTGTTCGACGAGCGCTACAAACGAACCACGTGGCCATACGGATCGAGCGTCTGGGGCAAGAAGGAATGGGTCTGCCCGCAGATCGACGACAACAGTGTCGTCTCGATGGATGAGGGGGGCACGAACCTGTTTCTCGCCGAGGCGTTCGGCCGAGGCATTGGCATCGAAGAAGTCTGGGTGAAGTTGTGTGGAAACTCGCACACGGGTTCCTTCAAAGATCTCGGGATGACCGTCCTTGTGTCGATGGTGCGGCAGATGATCGCCAACGGGCGCCAGATCCGTGCCGTCGGTTGCGCCTCGACCGGTGATACCTCCGCGTCGCTGGCGGCATATGCGGCGGCCGCGGGGATTCCAGCGATCGTCGTGCTTCCCCGCGGCAAAGTGACGGTTGCACAGCTGGTGCAACCGCTCGCCAACGGCGCCACAGTGCTGTCGATCGATACGGATTTCGACGGCTGCATGGCGATCATCAAGAGGCTTGCGCAGGAGGAAGGCCTTTACCTCGCCAACTCGATGAACAGTTTGCGCCTTGAAGGGCAGAAGACCGCATCAATCGAGATCGCACAGCAGTTCGATTGGCAGGTGCCCGATGTCGTCGTCGTCCCCAGCGGAAATCTCGGGAACATCGGCGCATTCGCGGCCGGATTCGAAATGATGCGCGATCTCGGGCTCGTCGCGCGCGTGCCGCGCCTGATCGCCGCGCAGGCCGAGGCGGCAAACCCCTTGTATCTCGCGTCACGAAACGGGTGGCGATTCGAACCGGTTGTGGCCAAACCGACGATGGCGTCTGCGATTCAGATCGGGAACCCGGTTTCGATCCAGAAAGCCATCGGCGCGCTTCAACGCTGTAATGGCTTGGTGGAGCAGGCGAGCGAGCAGGAACTGGCCGATGCCGTCGCCCGCGCGGATCGCACCGGCATGTTTGCCTGCCCGCACACCGGCGTCGCCCTGGCCGCGCTGATCAAGCTGGCCAAGCGCGGGGAAATCAACCGCGACGAGCGGGTTGTCGTCATTTCCACGGCAAGTGGTCTGAAATTCACCGATTTCAAGGCGGACTACCACGCCGGAAGGCTGGCCGGGATCGCAGCGACCCAGGCCAATCGCCCTATCGAGTTGCCGAACGACTATGACCAAATCCGGAGGCGGCTTGATCTGGCGATTCCGGCCTAAAAACGGCCATATCCGGCCCTCCGGCTTGACTTTACGGACGAGTGGACGTTATAACTGAGCGAATGTTCTCAGGGAATACCTGCGCGTGTATTTGTTGCTGCTGTATGCAGCTCGTAGGGCTTCCCTGCCTTCGGTCCACGCGTTGATGTCCTGAACAGCATCCAGCGCAACGAGATGTAACCGAAGCCCGGGAGGCTCAAAGCCTTCCGGGCTTTTTGTTTAAGGATGGTTCCCGGTTTCCAGACTCCAGTTTTCCAGTAATTCAACTGGCAACGGGTAACGGGAACTGTTAACTGGTAACTGGCAACTGGTAACTGAGTTTCAACAGGAGATGTCGTCATCGCGTTGTTTCCCGCGTTCCTGAAGTTGCAGGGCCGCCGCGTGGTGGTGGTCGGCGGTGGGCCGGTCGCCGCATCGAAGCTCGCGGCTCTGCAAGCGGCAGGCGCCCATGTCGTGGTCGTCGCGCCGGACGTGTGCGATGCGATTCGATCGGCCGCCGTCGATATCGTTCAGAGACCGTTTGAGCTTTCCGATCTCGACGGAGCCTGGTTTGCTGTGGCGGCCGCTCCGCCCGACGTCAACCGACTCGTTGCACAAGAAGCGGAACGCCGCCAGCTCTTTGTCAATGCGGTGGACGATCCCGCTAACGCGACGGTGTATCTCGGCGGTGTTGTCAGACGGCCGGGCGTCACGCTGGCGATCTCGACCGATGGCGCCGCGCCGGCGCTCGCGGGCCTTCTGCGGGAAGCGCTCGATCACATGCTGCCTGACGATTTGACGTTGAGTAAGTGGAACGCTCGCGCCCGCGAGATTCGGCAGTCGTGGCGATCGCGCGGTGTACCAATGGATGCCCGCCGACCCGAACTGCTCGAAGCGCTCAATGCGTTGTACGAGTCACGCCTATCGACGTCCTCATTAAGCGATCGCGATCGCGCGGACGTTCGCGATCAGGAGTTGGTGAAATGACCGGCCGCGTGTCGCTCGTTGGCGCCGGTCCGGGAGATCCGGAACTCCTGACGCTGAAAGCGATCAAGCGCCTCGAGGGAGCCGATCTGGTGTTGTATGACGCGTTGATCGATCAAGAGACGCTGCAGTTCGCCCCCCGCGCGCGGCGTTTCTTTGTTGGCAAACGCGCCGGCCGTCCTGCGATCACACAGGACGCGATCAATCGGTTGATGATTCGCGAGGCGCGGCGCGGCCGCCAGGTTGTCCGCTTGAAGTGCGGCGATCCGTTTGTGTTTGGCCGCGGCGGCGAAGAAGCGCTCGCGCTCGCTGCTGCTGGAATCGAATGTGAGATCGTTCCGGGAATCACGAGCGCCATCGCCGCACCGCTGCTCTCCGGAATCCCGGTTACACATCGCGGTCTCGCATCTGCCTTCGTTGTCGTTTCGGGACACGCAGAGTCGGCCTACGCGCCGGTGCTCCGCTCCCTCGCGCCAGCGAGCGCAACGGTCGTCGTGCTGATGGGACTCGCCAACCGAACGGCGATCGCACACGAGTTGCTCCAGGCCGGATGGGCCCCACAGACGCCGGCTGCAGTGCTGATTGGGATCTCGCACTATGGAGAACAGTCGTGGCACGGCACGCTCGAGGCGATTCATTCGGCCGAAATCGAAGATCAGGAAAATCTGCCGGGCATCATCGTGGTGGGCGCTGTCACGGCGCTTGCCGCCATCATCGCGGCGCAGGAGCGCGAGCAGGGTACCGCTCGTACGTCGGCGTCGCTGGGATAAGAACATGGCTGTGCTAGACGACCCGCGAACCTACGGACGCACCAGACTGTCATTTGCCGACACCGCCGACATCGATTCGTTCGCGCAGATGCTCGACAAGTTCGAGCGCGGCGAGATTTCGCCGGAGGAATGGCGGAGATTTCGCCTGCTCCGTGGCACGTATGGCCAGCGGCAGGATATGGACGCGCAGATGTTGCGCGTGAAGATCCCACAGGGCGTGATCGACGCCGCGCAGCTCGAAGCGCTCGCTGACGTGGCCGAGCGTTATTCCCGGGGATTCGGTCATATCTCGACGCGGCAGAACATGCAGCTGCACTTTGTGAGGCTGCACGATGCCGAACCGGCGATGCGTCATCTTGCCGACGTCGGTTTGACGACACGGGAGGCGTGCGGCAATTCGGTGCGAAACATCACGGCGTGCCCGCATGCAGGTGTGGCCCGCGACGAAGTGTTCGACGTCACACCGTATGCGGAAGCGATGTCGCGTTATTTGCTGCGGCATCCACTCAGCTCGGTGTTGCCACGAAAGTTCAAAATCGGATTCGAAGGGTGCACGTCCGAGGATCACGCCGTCACGTCAATCAACGATATGGGATGGCGCGCGATGATGGCGCCGGACGGTTCAGGCCGTCGCGGATTTCGAGTTCAGGTCGCGGGTGGCACCGCGATCATGTGCCGGTCGGGGGCGTCGCTCTACGAATTCCTGCCGGCGTCCGACATCCTGATGGTTGCGGAAGCCGTCCTGCGTGTGTTCCACAAGCACGGCGACTACGAGCACAAGCAACGCAACCGTCTGAAGTTCCTGGTGAAGTCGATGGGTTGGGATGCATGGCACGCGGCATTTCAGTACGAACTCGAGGACCTGCGCGCCACCGGCGGCGGAGCACGCCTGCCGTTCGATCCTGAGAATCCTCCGGTGGAAGAACCGCCGCAGGGAGAACGGCTGCCACAGATGTCGATTGCGGAGATCACGGCGCTGGTAACGTCGGCCGCGGTGAAGGGACCGGGGATCGTTCCGGACGTTCACCCGACCGACGGCAGTCCGGGACGCGAGCGATCGGAGTGGCTGCAGACGAATCTCAGGCCACAGAAACAAGGAGAGTACTGCGAAGTGATCGTGTCGCTCGTGTTGGGCGACATCACCTCAGGACAGATGCGCGCGCTGGCGTTGCTTTCACGAACGTATAGCGACGGCATGGTGCGGGTGACGGTCGATCAGAATGTCGTGCTGCGCTGGGTGCGAAGCGGACAAGTCCCAGGTTTGTATCGACGTCTGGCGGCCGCCGGCCTTGGCCTTCCCGGCGCGAGCACGATCACGGATGTCACGAGTTGCCCGGGTGCGGAATCGTGCCGTCTTGCGGTAACACAGTCCCGTGGTCTGGCGCGTTTGATTGGCGATAACCTCGAGAAGCTGCCACCGAAGCTCGTGCGCGAGGCGTCAGACGCAAAGATCAAGATCAGCGGATGCCCGAACGGATGCGGACAGCATCACATTGCGACGATTGGATTCCAGGGCAGCATCCGCAAGCTCGGCGATCGTGTCGTGCCGCAGTATTTCGTGATGCTCGGTGGCGGCGCCGGTCAGCAAGCGGCCAGCTTCGGCCGACTGACGGCGAAGATTCCCGCGCGCCGGGTGCCTGAAGCGGTCGATCGATTGCTGCGCCTCTATGAGGATGAGCGCAACACGGGCGAGACGGCTCCCGCGTTTTTCCAGCGGGTCGATACCGCACACGCGCGCGCGGCGCTCGCCGATCTCGAACAGATGACGCCTGAAGATGCGCTGCCGGCGGACTTCATCGATCCCGGCGAGGATCACGCGTTCAACCCGGAGGTCATGGACGGGGAATGCAGCGCGTAGGAACGGAGATCACCGTTCCCGCGTCGATTTCGAATCTCGGTCCCGGGTTCGACACGCTTGGCGTTGCCGTCAGCTTGTATCTTCGGGTGCGCGTCGCGGCCGTCGTCAACGATGGACGCGGACGGCTGGAATGTCGTTTCGCCAGCGGGCCGCTTGGTGGTCCGAATCGCATCGAACAGGCGTTCCAGGATTTTCGTTCGGCGAAGCGTCGACGTCCATCGCTGGTCGTCGATGTGTGCAGTGAGATCCCGCTTCGAAGCGGACTGGGTAGCAGCGCCGCAGCCACGATTGCGGGATTGCGGCTCGCCGAGCTCGTCGACGGGCAACGAGCGGCCGAGGAGCTGCTGCGCAAGGCGAGTGAGATTGAGGGGCATCCGGACAATGCCGCGCCGGCGTTACTCGGCGGTCTGACCAGTTGCTGTGTCACCACCAACGGGGCGATCGCCGTGACACAATGGCCGTGGCCCGCGAAGTGGCGAATCGTCGTCGCCACGCCCGATGCAGAGTTGCCGACCTCGATCTCGCGGCGGGCGTTGCCGCGGAGATTGCCATTGCCTGATGCGGTCTTCAACCTGCAACATCTCGCGCTGCTGTTGGGGTCCCTTCAAACCGGCGACGCCGACGGTTTCCGGGAGGCGCTCGGCGATCGGGTTCATCAGCCGTATCGCGAGCGGCTTGTGCCCGGTTTGCATCGGGTGCTCGGAGTGCGGCATCCTGATGTGATCGGGTTTTGCCTGAGCGGCGCCGGGCCGTCCATTGCCGCGTTTACGACGGGCAGAACGACGGTTGCGGAACGAATGCTCCGCGACGCGTATCGACAAGAAGGGATCGCCTGCACGGTGCGGCCCGTGCGAGTGCATCGGAAAGGTCACGCATGACGTTCATGACAGGGCTGCAGTGCCATTTGTGCGGGACGAAATTCCCGGCCGAGGCACTGTGGGTCTGCGATCAGTGTCTCGGGCCGCTCGAGGTCGCTTACGATTACGATGCCGTTCGTGGTGCCGTAACGCGCGATGTGATCGAGCGGCGCGCCAGGAACGTGTGGCGCTTCAAGGAGCTGTTGCCGATCACCGGCGAACCGCGCACCGGGTTTCATTCCGGGTATACCCCACTCATCCGCGCCGATCGACTGGCGAAGCGGCTGGGACTGCAGGAGCTCTACATCAAGGATGATTCGGTGAATCATCCAACGTTGTCGTACAAAGACCGCGTCGTCTCGATGGCTGCAACCAAAGCGGTGGAACTTGGATTCACGGTCTTCGGCTGCGCATCGACCGGTAACCTCGCTAATAGTGTCTCGTCACACGCCGCGCGGTTGGGCCTCGAGTGTTACGTCTTCATCCCTCACGATCTCGAACTGGGGAAGGTGCTCGGATCGGCGGTTTTCCGTCCACATGTCATCGGTGTACGCGGAAACTACGACGACGTGAATCGGCTGTGTACGCAGATCGCGGACAAGCTCGGATGGGGATTCGCAAACATCAACCTTCGAAGTTATTACGCCGAGGGAGCGAAGACGGTTGGATTCGAAGTCGCCGAACAACTCGGATGGCGATTTCCGAAACACGTCGTCTCCCCGGTCGCGGGTGGAACCCTGCTGCCCCGGATTCTGCGCGGGTTCCGCGAACTTCGTGAGATCGGCCTCGTCGACGGGGAGCTTCCGAAGATTCATGCGGCGCAGGCGGCGGGATGCGCGCCGGTCGTGCGCGCGCTCCAGCAGGATCTCGAATTCCCGGAGCCTGTGAAGCCCGCAACCATCGCGAAGTCGATTGCGATTGGAAATCCGGCGGACGGGTTCCAGGTGGTTCGGACGGTGAAATCGACCGGCGGCACCGGCGTCGCGTCGAGCGACGATGAAATCCTGCAGGCGATGGAGCTGCTGGCTGAGACGGAGGGCGTGTTTACCGAGCCGGCCGGCGGCGCAACGCTCGCCGGCGCGATCCAACTGGTCCGCTCGGGCGTCATACCATCGAACGAGTCCGTCGTCGTGTGCATCACCGGAAACGGTTACAAGACCGCCGCGGAGACGATTGGCCCGCGCGTCGCGCCACGTGTCGTCATCGGCCGGTCGGTCGAGGAATTCGAGACGTATTTGCGATCGTCGGATCCGGCTGCGGTGTTACCGCAGGTGTAGTAAGGGCAGCGCTGAAGGGCTGCGCTACGTGGTGTTGAAGGAACGTGTAGCGCAGGCCTTCAGGCCTGCCCGCGATTCAAGAAAAGGACAGTTTTCCACATGCCCCATCGCATTCTGATTCCGACGCCGCTTCGCCCGTTCGCAGGGAAGCAGGAGTTCGTCGAAGTTGAAGGTCGAACCGTCGGCGACGCGCTGCAGCGTCTCGTCGGTCAATACGGTGATCTTCGACGGCATCTCTACAATGAAGACGGCCGTCTTCGCAGCTTTGTCAACATCTACGTCAACGACGAAGACATCCGCCACCTCGATCGCGAACAGACAGCGCTCAGCGCGGGCGACACGATCAGCATCGTCCCCTCGGTCGCGGGTGGATCCGGTGCGGCCGTCGATGCGCCTGAACTGACGCGCGAGGAAGTACAGCGATACAGCCGGCACCTGATCATGCCGGAGGTTGGAGTCGACGGGCAGCGGAAGTTGAAGGCTGCTCGCGTGCTCTGTGTCGGCGCGGGCGGGTTGGGCGCGCCAGCGGCGATGTATCTCGCCGCTGCCGGCGTCGGTACGCTCGGACTGGTTGATTTCGATGCCGTCGATGCCAGCAACCTGCACCGCCAGGTGATCTACGACACGACCGACGTGGGCAAGCGCAAGCTCGAAGCGGCTCGCGACCGGCTGACAGCGATGAATCCGTCGGTCAAAGTCGTCATGCACGAGCTCGCGCTGACGTCGAAGAACGCGCTCGACGTGCTCAAGGACTACGACGTCATCCTCGACGGTACCGATAACTTTCAGACACGGTATCTGGTGAACGATGCTTGCGTGCTGCTCGGCAAGCCGAACGCGTATGGCAGCATCTTCCGATTCGACGGCCAGGCCTCAGTCTTCGCGGTCAAGGGTGGACCGTGCTATCGGTGCCTTTATCCCGAGCCCCCGCCACCGGGTCTCGTTCCGAGCTGCGCCGAAGGCGGTGTCCTTGGCGTCCTTCCCGGCGTCATCGGGGTCATCCAGGCGACCGAAGCGATCAAGCTGATTCTCGGGAGCGGGCAGCCGCTCATCGGGCGTCTCCTGCTGTACGACGCGCTGCAGATGCGGTTCCGCGAACTCAAGCTTCGGCGCGACATCGATTGCCCGATCTGCGGCGATCATCCGACGATTCACGCACTCATCGACTACGACCAGTTCTGCGGCGTCGTCCCGGCGCACGCGCAGCCTGCGTCCAGCGGCGTCCCGGAGATCACGGTCGAAGAGATGAAGGCGAAGATGGATCGCGGCGAGGACTTCTTCCTGCTGGATGTTCGAGAGCCGAACGAATATCAAATCTGCAGCATCGAGGGAGCGAAGCTGATCCCGCTCGGCGAACTCGCCCAGCGCACCGGTGAGCTCGACAAGAACCGCGAGATGATCATCCACTGCAAGATGGGCGGACGCAGCGCGAAGGCCGTGTCGTTGCTCCAGGAGCGCGGATTCACCCGCGTGAGCAATCTGAAGGGTGGAATTCTTGCCTGGATCGACAAGGTCGATCCGTCACAGACGAAATACTGAAATCACTTTCTCCTTTCCGGTAGTCGGCGCTCGGACGGACCATCGTAGATGTAGTCCTTCGGATCGATCTGCCGCATCGGATGCTCGCGGTTCATCTCCTCCTGAGCCTGGGCAGCGATCCCCGGCACGCGCGAAATGATGAACAGCGCATTGGCGATGGTCGGCGGCATGCCGAGATCGCTGCAGACGGCTGCGATCGCGCCATCGATGTTGATGGGCATGGGCGGTTCGTCCGCCTCGTGGTTCGTGTGCAACCACATCTCGACCGCGCGAATCATCTGGATGTGCGTGCCTTCCACTTCGAGTTCCAGCGCCATCTGAAACAGACGAGCCGCGCGCGGGTCGCGGGTATGAAATCGATGGCCGAAGCCGGGCAGCGCGTCACCGGTCTGCTTCCACCGATCGACAATCTGTCCGGCCGCCTCGGTGTACGACGAACCGCTGCGCACCAGTGCGAGTCCGGCATCGAGAAACTCCATGCAGCTCTCGATGTCGCCGCCGTGATAGCGACCAAACCCGAGCACACCCGCGGCGACGCACGCTCGCAGCGAAGCACCCGTCGTCGCGGTATTGCGCGCCGCGAGCGTCGAAGGGGGCGTCGCGCCGTGGTCGATGAACGACACCAGGATCGCTTCCATCAACCGGCCGATGCCAGGTGACGGGCATTCGCCCAGCAGCAGCAGGTAGATCGTCTCGCCAAAGGTGAGGCGCCCCATGATCTCGTCGAGCGCGTAGCCGCGCAAAAGGATCTTGTTCGGCTCGATGCTCGTCAGCGCAGTCCGCCACTTGCCGTCGGCTACACGCGGCTGTGCCCGGCGTTCGACGGTAACTGTCTTGCGCGTCGATTTCATACGTGGTCCATCTTACTCGGTTCCGTAGAGCCGATCACCGAAATCCCCAAGTCCCGGGACGATGAATTTGTGATCGTTCAGGCCGGTATCGACGACCGGCGTGAACACGTGCACGTCGGGGTGGTGCCGCTCGACGAGGGCTACCCCTTCGGGCGCCGCCACGATGCAGATCATCCGCACGTCGCGCGCGCCGGCCTTCCGCAGCAAATCGAGCGCGGCAACGGCGCTGCCGCCGGTCGCCAGCATCGGGTCGATGATCAACACGAAACTGCGGCTGAGATCCTGTGGCAGCTTCGAATAATACTGCGAGGCCACGGCGGTGAGTTCGTCCCGCTGCAAGCCAATATGGCCGACCCGCGCGGTTGGAATCAACTCCAGCACCGCGTCGAGCATACCGAGTCCGGCGCGTAGCACGGGCACAACGACGACGTCCCGTGTGATTCGGCGCCCGGAGGCAGGCCCGAGTGGTGATTCCACCGTCATGTCGACGGCCGGGACATCCCGAGTGGCTTCAGCGGCCAGCAGCAGACTGATGCGCACGGCCATCCGCCGGAAGATTTCCGGCGGCGTGGATCGATCACGCAGGGTTGCGAGCGCGTCATGCACGAGCGGATGTGAAACGAGATGCAGCGGCACGCGATTCACTATAAACGAAAAGGGAAAGCGCCCGCCCGAGCGAGGCGCCGTGAGCAACTAAGAAAAGCTGACATCGCCTTGATACAATTCCAACCTCATGCTCCTCCGGTGGTGTGCCTTTCTTGTCGTTGGATCCCTTGTCCTCTTCCAGGCCCAACGGCAGACGGTTTCACTCATTCTCTCCGGTGGCATCGTTGTCACAGTCGATCCGGCGGGACGGGTGCTGTCGCCGGGAGCGGTGGCCATCGATGGGCGAACCATCGCGGCAGTTGATACTCCCGACGCCATTGCCTCGCGATACTCCAGTCAAACCGTGATTGACACAACGGGCCAGGTAATGATGCCGGGCCTGATTAACACCCACACGCATGCGCCAATGGTGCTGTATCGCGGTCTTGCCGACGATCTCGCGCTGATGGACTGGCTCCAGAAGTACATCTTTCCGGCAGAGGCAAAAACGGTGACCCCCGATTTCGTGCGCGCCGGCACGCGGCTGGCGGCTCTCGAGATGATCGAGTCGGGGACGACGACTTATGCCGACATGTATTACTTCGAGGAAGAGATCGCACGCGTCACCAAAGACGCCGGCCTGCGCGGCGTGCTCGGCCAGACAATCATCCAGTTTCCTGTTGCTGACGCAAAGACGCCGAGAGATGGATTGGCGCGAACCGAATCGTTCATCAAGGAGTTTGCCAACGACGATCTGATCGTGCCGGCGGTGGCGCCGCACTCGATGTATACGCTCGACAGCGAGACGCTCAAGGCAGCGCGTTCGCTTGCCGATCGTGCGCATGTGCCCGTCCTGATTCATCTCTCGGAAACGTCCGACGAGATCAAGACGTCCACCGAGGCGCATAAAGCCACACCGACGGCCTATCTCGACAGCCTTGGATTCTGGGGGCCCAGGACGATTGCTGCACACGGAGTATGGCTATCGCCCGCTGACATGGCGACTCTGGCTCGATATCACGTGTCGGTGTCGCACAATCCCGAGAGCAACATGAAGCTTGCCAGCGGCGCGGCGAAAGTCGCAGACATGCAGCGCGCCGGGATCGTCGTCAGTCTCGGCACCGATGGAGCTGCGAGCAATAATGATCTCGACATGTTTGAAGCGATGCGTCAGGCGGCATTTCTCGCCAAACTGCAGACCGGTGATCCACGTGCCGTCCCGGCGCGGAAGGCGCTCGCAATGGCGACAATCGACGGGGCCAGGGCGCTCGGAATGGAGGCGCTCGTCGGGTCCCTTGAAGCGGGGAAGCGCGCCGACATCATAACCGTGTCGATGACCGCCGCGCGGCAGACGCCGATGTACGATCCGCTCTCGCACCTCGTGTACGTAACCCGCGGAGATGACGTGAAGACGACGATTGTCAATGGCCGCGTCCTGATGCGCGATCGAAAAGTGCTGACACTCGATGAATCGCGCGTGTTGAGCGACGCGCGAGCGCTGGCCGAGAAAGTGAAGGCGGCAGTGCGATGAACGTCCTGATCGATGCGGCAACGATCCAGTCGCGCATTCGTGAGTTGGCCGGCCAGATCGAGCGGGATTACCCGGCCGGCGAAGAAATTCATCTCGTCTGTGTGCTGAAAGGCGGCTTCATGTTCATGGCCGACCTCGTGCGCGCGATGAGTACGCGAGTCTCGCTCGATTTCATCGCCGTGTCGAGTTACGCCAAGAGCACGACCTCGTCCGGCGAAGTGCGCATGCTCAAGGATCTCGACTCAGGGTTGCAAGGCCGTCACATCGTGATTATCGAAGACATCGTCGACACCGGCCTGACGTTGATCTACCTGCAGGAGATTCTGCGAGCGCGGTCGCCGAAGACGCTTCGTACGGCGTGCCTGCTGAGCAAGCCGTCACGGCGCCAGGTCGACGTGATGGTTGAATACATTGGGTTCACGATCGAAGATCATTTCGTTGTTGGCTACGGCCTCGACTTTGCCGAGCAGTTTCGCAATCTGCCGTATATCGCGGTGCTTGATGATGAGTCGTGATCGAAAAGGTGTGACGAAATCAGCATTCTGTCTTGAGCATGAAACGATTTGACATCATCACCGAAGCCGACGCGCGCACCCTGGACATCGGCGCAACGGTCGAGCTCTCGGCGACCGGCCACGTGACGCCACTTGCCCGGGATACCCTGGCCGCGCGCCGCGTGACCGTCGTGCGCTGCGGGTCCACAGACGAAGGACTGCCAGCCGATCTTGCGCCAACGAGCGACATCCGGCGCGTGGTGATCGGCAACGATCACACAGGAATTGCAATGAAACGCGCGCTGCTCGAACACCTCCGTGGCCGTGGCCTGGCCGTGATCGATGTCGGAACCAACACCGCCGACAGCGTGGACTATCCGGATATCGCCGGAGCGGTTGCACGGACCGTTGCCAGAGGCGAGGCCGACGCTGGCATCGCAATCGATGGTGCGGGGATCGGTTCGGCGATTGCCGCAAACAAGGTACGAGGCGTGCGAGCCGCGATGTGCCTGACAGAGACGATCGCGCGGTATTCACGGGAGCACAACGGCGCCAATGTGCTGACGCTTGGAACATCGCTGGTCGACGGCCCGGAGGCCGCGATTCGCATTGTCGATATGTGGCTCGGCACTCCGATGCGCGAGGCGCGATACATCCGGCGCCTGCTGAAGATCCGGCGGCTCGAAGACCGTTTCACGCAGGACTGACGTGTTGAACCAGCAGGATCTCCAGCGGCTCATCGACATCATCACCGAGGAAGTGATCGCGGCCCAGGGATCTCCGAGCGCGGGACCATCGCGATGTGCATGTCACTCCGTGCTGGTGGATTGCTGTCCCGAGAGACTTCGCGGCGTCATCGACGCCGGGGCGACCCGTCTCGGGGTCCATGCCGCTGGCGGCGCCGCCGGCAGCGTCTCCGGTATGATCGATCACACGCTGCTCAAGCCGGACGCCACGCGCGCGGACATCGAGAGGTTGTGCCGTGAAGCGGCGGAGTTTCACTTTGCGACAGTCTGCGTGAATCCTACCTGGGTCGCGACCGCGGCCCGGCTTCTGCGCGGCAGCGGCGTTGCCGTCTGTTCGGTTGTCGGCTTTCCGCTCGGCGCGACTCCCGCCGACGTGAAGAATTTTGAGACGCGTCGCGCGATCTTCGATGGCGCCACGGAAATCGACATGGTGATCAACATCGGTGCGTTGAAGTCAGGTGACCTTCGAACGGTCGAACGCGACATCGAAGCGGTCGTCGAGCCGTGCCGGCAATGCAGCGTGATTAGCAAAGTCATCATCGAAGCCGCGCTGTTGACCGACGACGAAAAGATCACCGCCTGCACGCTGGCGAAGGCCGCCGGTGCCGACTTTGTGAAAACATCCACTGGATTTGCGTCGGGCGGGGCGACGGTGGCCGATGTCGCGCTCATGCGCCGCGTCGTCGGCGCAGAGATGGGCGTCAAAGCCGCCGGAGGCGTGCGGGATCTCGCGGGACTCAAGGCGATGGTTGCTGCGGGAGCAACCCGCGTCGGGGCCAGTGCCGGCGTCAAGATCGTCCAGGAGTCGCGCGGACAAAAACCGGCAGCGTCCGCCAGTACCGGCTATTGAGCTTTCTCACGCGGCAACGGCGGAGTGGCGGTCGACTGAACAGGAAACGGAATGGCGAGGCCCTGTTGGACGAACGCCTTGACAATCCGCCGCCGTAGTTCGCGTCCAACGAACCACTGTTTGAGCGGGACGGTCTTGATTCTCGCCTTCAGCTTGATAGCCCAGTCTGCGAACGCATCTACACCCAGCACCTCAATCGGTTCCAGGATCGACGGTCCAAACGTCGGGTCGGCCTGCATCTCAGCGCCGATCGTGCGCAGCAGCGCGACGACGCGATCGGTGTCGTCGTAGTACGAGACCGAGAGGTCGACCATGTAGTACGAGAAATCCTTGCTGCGATTCGCGAGATTGTTGATTGCGCCGTTCGGGTAAACGTGAACCGTGCCTTCACCATCGCGGAGGACGACCGTACGAAGATTGATAGCTTCGACAATCCCATCTGCGCCATTGATTGACGCGGCGTCACCAACGCGGATTTGATCCTCCATGATGAGAAAGAACCCGCTGATGATGTCCCGCACCAGTGTTTGCGCGCCGAAACCCACCGCCAGTCCGGCAATACCGGCTCCGGTGAGCACGGGTGTGATGTCGACGTCGAGAAGCCGCAGGACCATGAGCGTCGCGATGCCGACGACAAGCGCGGTGGTGACGTTTTGAACCACCGACCCCAGCGTTCGCGCCCGTTTCGCACGCTCGAGCGCGTCGAGATCGGTCCCCAGGCTCATCTCGTGCTCGAAGCGGCGAACGACGATCCCCATTGCTCTGATGAGCGCGTACGCAAGAAGAAGGATCAGGAAGATCTTCAGGCCTGACTCGAAGGTCCAGTCCGACAAGGCGCGGAGATGAACTCCCGTCCGTGGCTTCAGTCCCGCCATTTCGAAAGCCGGGAAGAGCAGGACGGCGACCGACAGGATAAAAGCGGCTGCTGAAATGATTCGCAGCGGGGCACGCACATGCGGGCTGGATGTTGCGACCGTGTCGTGCAGCATCGCGCGCAGTCCGGCAGTCGACAGGCGTCGTGCGAGCCTCGACAAAACCCATGCAGCAACGAGCGTTATGGCAACAGCAATGAACAGCGCTTGAGGTTCAACCGGCCCCGCGAAGAATCGTCTCCACATGTCAGTCGGTCATCTTACCTGTTGGACCGGGATCTGACTAAGAGCTGGCTGTCTGGGCGAGGTTGTCAGCGCGCAGCTGCGCGTACGCGTGCAACGGCAGGCGCAGGCTGGCGCGGCAGCCTTGACGATCAGTGCGATTCTCGAGGACGAGACTTCCTCCGTGGGCCTCGGCGATCTGGCGGCTCAGGACAAGACCGATCCCCGAACCGCCTGGCTTGGTCGTGAAGAATGGCACGAACAGATTGCCTGTGTTCGACAGTCCCGGGCCTTCATCCTCGACCCACAACTCCATGGCAGGCGGGTATGAACCTGGCAGGCGTTGCCATCCGACGCTCACCCCGCCGCCGGTTTCGCGAACGGCATCCACCGCGTTTCGAATCAGATTGATGAGCAGCTGCTCGAGCTGATCGCCATCCCCCTGGATGGTCAGCCGCGGGCCCGGATCGACGGAGATGTGATGCGCCTTTTCCAGCGTCACAACGCGATCGACGAACGTGCCGACATCGAGCGGCGCGAGCTTTGGCGGCGGCAGCTTTGCGAGCCGCGCATACGCGCTCATAAAGCGGCTCAAGGCCTCTGACCGAGACGCGATGACCCCGAGCCCTCGTTGCACGTCTTCGCGCCAATCAGCTGGCGGAGGATCGCGTTCGACGATCGTCGCGAGGCTGCCGGCGATCGATTTGATCGGCGCGAGCGAATTGTTCATCTCGTGTCCGATGACGCGGATCAATCGCTGCCAGGCCTGCCGTTCCTCTTCGCGGAGGGGCTGACTCAAGTCGGAAAGTACCAGCAGCTCGTGCGGACGTCCGCCCTGGCGAAACTGGCTGCGGCGGACCTCCCAGCGTCCGACGCTGCCCGGAAACGCCGTGTTGATGACGCGCGGAGCCTCGCCCGTCAGATAGTCGCCAAGATCGAGGTCCTCGGCGTGACGCCCCAGCAGACGTTCGGCCGTCTGACTCAGCAGTCGCGCGCCGGCACGATTGACGAACGTCAGCTCCTGGTCCTCATCGAAGGTGAACACGGCAACGTCGATCTCCGCCATCACCTTGCGCAACAACGTTGTCGCTTCGAGCGCGTCGAGCCGCTGGTGACGGAGCGTCTCGACGAGCGCGTTCACTTCGATCATCACCTCGCCGAGCGGGTCGCCCCCGCGCGCGCCGCGCGCGCGAATGGAGAAGTCCCCTTCACCGAGCGCGGCCAGAAGGTTCGAGAGCGTTTGCAGCGGCAGCACGACACGCTCGCGAAGCGCAAAGGCAAAACCAAGACAGAACGTGATGATGAGGACGGAAAGCGTCCACTGGACTTTCGGGGTGTAATCGCCGGTCCAGAGGAAGATGAGCGAAATCGCTGCCCCGGGAAGCGCCGAGGCGAGCGCCATGAGGAGAATGCGGCGGTCGTGACTCAGGCGGGGTTCACGCTTCGGGGAAGCCATCTGCGAGAGACAATTTACCTTGGAAGGAGACTGTCCGCATTTCTTACTGCTCGCGGGGCCCCACCCCCGCGAGCTCTCGCTCGGCGGCGCCGCTTCGCGTCGCTTCCCTCCGGCGCCTCGCTCGGGCCGCAGGCGCTACAGTCCGTAGCGCTGCAATCGGCGGTAGAGCGCACTGCGGCTCAGGCCGAGCGCCTTGGCGGCCTGACTGACGTTGCCGTCAAATCGCGTCATCGCCTTCTTGATCAGGAAGCATTCGACGTCTTCGAGGCTCATGTCCTCGAGTCGCCCGCCTCCCTCGCGCGCCGCCCGCAAACCGAGATCGGTGGCCTTGACTAACGGCCCCGGCGCCATGAGCACGGCGCGCTCGATGGCGTGATCGAGTTCGCGGACGTTTCCCGGCCACGGATGTTCGAGCAGAATCTGCATGGCGCCGCTTTCGAAGCCGGTCAATCGCTTGCGATACCGCTGCGCGTGTTGCCGTAGGAAGTGTTGCGCCAGCAAGGGAATATCCTCGCGCCGGTCGCGCAAGGGTGGCAGGCGGATCTCGATCGTGTTCAGCCGGAACAGGAGATCCTGTCGGAATCGTCCGGCCGTCACCTCATCGACGAGATTGGCGTTCGTCGCGGAGATGATGCGCGTATCGACGCGTCGCGTCCGGGAGGAGCCCAGGCGCTCAAACTCACCGGTCTCAATTACTCGCAGGAGCTTGGCCTGTTGACTCAGTGGGACGTTGGCGATCTCGTCGAGAAAGAGCGTGCCCTGATCGGCAAGCTCAAACCGGCCCACTCGATCGCTCTTGGCGTCGGTGAACGCGCCCCGGACATGTCCAAACAGCTCGCTCTCGAAAACACCTTCCGAGACGCCGCCCGAATTGACGACCACCATTGGTCGCGAGGCCCGGCTCGAGACTGCGTGCAGCGCCCGCGCAACGACCCCTTTGCCGGTACCGTTCTCGCCAAGAACAAGAACGTTCGCGTCCGACGGTCCGATGCGTGAGATGACTTGCAGGACGTTCTGCATCGCGGACGATTCCGCGATCAGCTTCGGCATCCCCTCGCCGCGCAACAACGAGTTTTCTGCCTCGAGACGTTGTCCCTTTCGCAGCGCTTGGCTCAGTTCGATCTGGGTCCGGATGATCGCCAGGAGCCGCGCGTTATCCCAGGGTTTTTGCACGAAATCCCGCGCGCCACGCCGCATCGCTTCCACTGCAACCTCGACGCTGCCCCATGCCGTCATGACGACGACAGGGAGTGTTGGATCGATGCTCTGGATGCGGGAGAGCAGGTTGAGTCCTTCTTCACCCGACGTGGTATCGCGCGCGTAGTTGAGATCGATCAACGCGACGTCGAACTCGCGCGCTTCGATCGCTGCGAGGACACCGGCGGGCGACGACGCGGTTTCCAGCTGAAAACCTTCGGCCTTCAGCAGCAGGCGGAGTGCTTCCAGGACGTCGGCCTGATCGTCGGCAATCAGCACACGCGGCTCGCTCGGCCGCACCGGGTGCCGTACCGTCTCAACCGATTCGTTGCGGGAATTGCGAAGATGGTCGGTGATGAGCATAGTCACCTAACAGCCATCAGCTCTCAGCTATCAGCCTAGGAGGCTGAAGGCTGACAGCTGACAGCTGAGGGCTTACCTCAATGCGTAACGTCGAAGCCGCTCTCTTCGAGCTCCTTCTCGCCTCGATGCCTGCTGCCGTCTTCTTCGACAACCCGACCGTCAAAGAGGTGAATCGAGCGATCGGCGTGGCGCGCGTAACGCGGATCGTGGGTGACCATGCAGATCGTGGCCCCCTCGCGATGCAGCTCGCGCAGCAGTTCCATCACCGCTTCGCCGTTCTTCGAATCCAGGTTTCCTGTCGGTTCGTCGGCCAGCAGGATTGATGGAGAACCGGCCACCGCGCGGGCGACCGCGACGCGCTGCTGCTGACCGCCGGAGAGCTGGCTGGGCAGATGCTTCGCGCGATGCGCCATGCCGACTTTCTCGAGCGCGGCCATTACGCGTTCCTTGCGCTCCGCCGACTTCATGCCGCGATACGTCAATGGAAGCTCGACGTTCTCGTAGACATTCAGATCGCCAATCAGGTTGAAGCTCTGGAAGATGAACCCGATCTCCCGGTTGCGAACGCGCGCGCGCTCTGACAGCGGGAGATCCGCGACCGGCTTGTTGTTCAGCGTGTATTTCCCTTCCGTCGGTGAATCAAGCAGGCCCAGGATCGAGAGCAACGTGGACTTGCCGCAGCCCGACGGCCCGGCAATCGCGATGTACTCGCCGGTTTTGATCTCGAGATGGATCCCGGCAAGCGCGTGCGTCTCGACTTCGTCGGTGAAAAAGACTTTGGTGACACCGTCGAGATGGATCAGCGTGGGCGCGGACGTGTTCATCGTGGCTCCTTTTTTTAGCTGGCGGCTTCCAGCTGCCAGCTTCCAGCTATCCGAAAAATAGATCCGAGTTATCCGGCGATCCGGATCCGATCGAACGAATCCTGGGCGGACATGTCCGACAGGATCACCTGATCGCCAGGCTGCAACCCCTCGAGAATCTCAACCTGATTGACAGACGTGCGACCCAGCTTCACGTTGGTGCGAAGGGCTTCGCCGTCGCCGGTCAGCTTGAACAGACCGACCGTGCTGTTCTCCTGGCCGAACGCGGGCCGCTCGACATAGACCACGTTGTCCAACTTTTCGAGCTGAATCTGGCCGTCGACGCTCAGATCCGGCCTGGCGCCCGATGGCAGTTCGCCTTCGAGGATGATGTCAACACCAACAGTGCCGCCGGTGGATTTCGGATCGATACGCGAGACCTTGCCTTTGACCCAGCCGTTGCGCGTGTCGACCTCGGCGAACTGGCCGACGCGAATGTCCCTGGTCTGCGTCTCAGCGATGCGGAGTTCCGCTTTCAGCGTGCTGGGATCGGCGACGCGCGCGAGGGGGGCGCCGGCCTGGACTTGCGCGCCGCGTTCGACGGGCACTTCCTGCAGCACGCCGTTCATACCAGCCTTGACCTTCAAATCCTCGAGCTGCCGCACACGCAGTTCGTGCGCGGCTCGCTTCTGATCGACCTCCGCCTCCTGCGGCGCGAGCTGCGACTGGATCCCTTCGCTCGTAATCTTCAACCGGTTCTCGGCAATCTTGAGGCGGTTTTCCAGTTCCTGGGCGTCGCCCCGCGATTGCTTCAGTTGGAGCTCGGAAACGAGGCCATCCTTGAAAAGCTTGTCCTGTGCTTCCAGCGTCAACGCCGCCTTCGTGTAGGCCGCTTTGATGCTCGCGACGTCACTCTGCTGATTGAGCAAGGCACTCTCGAGCTCGGCCTTCCGATTCACGTACGCTGCTTGCGCTGATTGAAATGCCAGCTTCGCTTCCTTCACCGAGTTCTCGAGATCCGGATTGCTCATTTCGAGGATGACCGTCTCTGGCTTCACCTGCGCGCCCGGACGGAGCAGAATGTTTTCGACTCGGCCTTGAGTCGTTGCGGGAATCCACCGAATCTCTTCCGGGACCAGCGTGCCCGACCCGCGGACCTGTCGAAGCATCGGTCCACGCTTGACCGTGCCGATCCAGATTGTCGAGCGCTCGACCGATGGTGCCGCCGGCTTCAGCCGCGACACGCCCACCGAAATCACCGTGATGACGACAAGCGCCGCGACGCCGTACAGGATTTGGCGGATTTTCTTTTTTCGTTTGAATTCCGGAGATCTTGCGATGTCGACCATTTAATGCCTCTGTGCCTAGATCTGTCTCGCCGTAGCGCGCACGGGTCAATCAATGCGCGCGGGCGGAACGTCTGCACAGTCAGTCCAAATCAGGTGCCACTGCTGAAGTCACGATTAACATTATGAAAATAGGCTACTTATTAGCCTAACGCCAGCCGTTGAATGTCCGGCGGGTGACCGCTGGCGAAACCCGTCGTCCCGGAAACGAACACTCATTCTCGCTACTCGTGGCTCGCTCGTCGCTGCTCGGTTCCTGCCTTCTTCCAAAGCTGGGCACAACCCGGCACAAGCCGATCATGCGATCACGCAACAGCAGCAAAAAGCGAGCAGCCAGGAGCGAGCGGCGAGAAACCGACAAACTCAGAACTAACGCGCAATTGGACGGATTCGCGCAGGCGGTGGTTTAGGACTTTCGCAACTATTTTATTTTATTTTGACAAAACAATGTATATTTCTTCGCAGAGAAATGGGCTCGATTCTCGAAGCTATTCGGCGGGTGCTGACGCTGTATCCGCAGATCTATTTCGCCTGTCACACGCGGCACGTGCGTGATCCTCATTCCCAGCGGCTTCTCAGCCGCCACCAGGCGAGCATCCTCGACCATCTCGATGAGCTCGATCCAACAACGGTGAACGAGCTCGCGCGGCACATGGGTGTGACACCTGCAACCATGTCGCTGGCGATCGATCGCCTCGAACGCAAGGGCTACGTCGCCCGCGCTCGCGACGGCGCGGATCGTCGTCGCGTGCATGTTCGATTGACGTCGGCGGGTGTGCGCATCCGCGAGGCGACATCCGTGCTCGACCCGGCGCGAGTCGAGGCATTACTCGCGCGCCTCACCGACGACGAGCGGGACGCTGCGATTCACGGGCTCGCTCTGCTCGCGGCTGCGGCACACAGACCGGACGTTTCCTCTATCCACGAACCGGTGAAGGAGCAACCGCTATGAAGTGGGTTCTGCTTGGTCTCACGAGCCTCGCTGTCGTGGCCGCACTCGCCGCGTTCATCGGTTCGCGTCTGGCGCAATCGCACCGTGCATCGGTTGTCAGGACATTTCCCGTCGCAGCCGACGTGATCTGGGCGGCGATCACCGATATCGAGGCGTTTCCATCGTGGCGGGCAGGCGTGACGCGCGCCAAAAGGCTTCCGGATCGGGACGGCCTTCCCATCTGGATTGAGGAGGGGCGGTCCGGAAAAATGACGCTATCGATTGAACGCATGGAACGGCCGCGGATCCTGGTTGCACGAATCGCGGATCCGAAGTTGCCATTTGGCGGAACGTGGACCTACGAGATCATGCCCGACGGAACTGGAAGCCGCCTCACGATTACTGAAAACGGCGAGATCTACAACCCGATGTTCCGGTTCATGGCGCGGTTCATTCTCGGCTACGAAGGCACGATCCGCTCCTACATGTCATCACTCGCGAAGCAGCTTGCCGTCTCTCATGCAAGGAGTTGATCGATGGGATACGAGGCACCATGCACGCTCCGGGTCGGCGGCGAGGTTAGTAAAGGAAAGGCCGTCCTCGAGCAGCACGACTTGATCTTTCGCGGTCCAACGCGGCTTGCGATCCCGCTGAAGACCATAGCGTCTGCAGTCGCGAACGAGGGTTCGTTGATTGTGCGGTTCGGTAAGACAACCGCGATCTTTGATATTGGAACCGTCGCCGGACGTTGGGCGAATCGAATTACGAATCCGCCGTCGAGGCTCGATAAGCTTGGTGTGAAGGCGGGGATGACCGCGGTGATCGCCGGCGAACGGCATGACGATCTGGTGCGGGAAATAGAATCGCGAGGTGCGCGAGTCGTCCGGACCCTCCCCGCCGAAGGCGCCGATCTGATTTTTTACGGCGCCTCGCGGCGTGACGTGCTCGATCGTCTTCGCGGGTTGAAGCGAACCTTGAAACCGACCGGCGCGCTATGGGTGATTCGACCGAAGGGCTCGGCGGCGATCACCGAGTCCGAAGTGATGGCGGCGGGAAAGAAGGCAGGCCTCGTCGATGTGAAGGTGGTGAGCTTCTCCGAAACGCACACCGCTGAGAAATTCGTGATTCCAACCCGCGACCGCTCAGCTGGCTGATTCGGCACGGCTCATGCGAACAAAAGCACTCATGAGCGAATTCAGCGATCGTTTGCTCAATGAACTGGTGGACGCGGTCAAAGAGCTTGTCAGAAAAGAACAGTCCGATCGACTTCGTGACATTTATCTGGTCGGCGACATCGAGAAGGACACGGCGCGTCAGGCGATCGAAAGACTTCGCGAACTCGCAAACGAGAGTCGCAAACCGATCACGATCTACATCAACAGCGCCGGCGGCAATGTCACAGATGGGCTGGCGCTTCACGACACCATTCGATATCTCGTTTCCACTGGTTACGAAATCACGATTGTCGTCCAGGGAATGGCGTACTCGATGGGCTCGATCGTGCTCCAGGCTGCAAGTCCGGGAGGACGGTTCGCCTTTCCACACTCGTGGATCATGATTCACGAACCGGCCAAATGGGCAGGGTGGCAATCCACTTCAGCTGCGGCGCAGCACCTGGATCGACTCAAGCAGATGCAGAGCCAGATTTACCGGATTCTCGCCGATCGCTCGGGCAAACCCCTGCGGCAGATCATTCGGGATACGAAGCGAACGGACTTCTATCTCGATGCGTTGCGAGCCAGGGAATACGGCTTGATTGACGAGGTTCTTGGCCCTGCCGAGGCAGTGCGTCCCGAGCAGCCCGAAGGGACGACGACTTCCGCAACAGAAGCGAGCGACACGCTCGACCCTTCACAGATCGCCGCGTCTGAGCGGCCGCCCCGCGTCTCCCAGAGCTGACCCAGGCGTGGCATGCCCGTTGCGACTCACATGGACGGGATAGCAGCGGCGTGCCAAACACGCCTGCTGAACCGTTATGAGTCGACCGGCTGACGCGTACCCGTTTCCGACCTTTTCCGCGCCGCTGCGTTTTGCGATCGCGATGGCCGCGGTGTCGGTCGTGTTCATCACCGATGCGTTGACCGCGACGGCGCTGGATGACGTGAGCAAGTTTCTGCTTCTCGACACCGCCGTTCTCGCAAGCGCGTGGTTTGCCGGAACCGGACCGGCGCTGGCTGCGACAATTCTGGGCGCTGCCCTCGGGTGGGTTGGAGCGGCGAATCAACTTGGCACAACCACGCAGATCGCCACACATCTTGCGTTGTTCGTCGTGCAGGGTCTCTTGTTGACGGGAGTGGTCTCGGAGCTTCGCTCGGCGCGACGGTCTGCCGAACGACAGAGTCGTGTGGCGCAGGCGGCACGACGCGAGGGTGAAGCGGCGAGCCGGATGAAGGACCAGTTCCTCGCCACCGTCTCTCACGAACTCCGCACGCCGCTGAACGCCGTCCTCGGATGGGTCCATCTGCTGCGCACCGGCAAGCTCGATCGCGACATGTCGAGCCGGGGGCTTGAAACGATCGAGCGCAACGTCAAGCTCCAGGCGCAACTCACCGGCGATCTGCTCGAAGTGTCGAAAGCACTGACGGGCGAGCTGCAGCTCGAGTGCCGGCCGACCACGGTGGGTGAAGCCGCCCGACAAGCGGCGTCCGCTGCCGAGTCCGCCGCGCGCGCCAAGGACGTATCGCTCGATTTGAACATTCCAGATTCTCCCGTAGTCGTGCTGGGCGACCCCATACGCCTGCGCCAGATCGTGTGGCACCTCTTGTCGAACGCGATCAAATTCACGCCACGCCGTGGCACTGTCACATTGGTCGCCGCGTCGGAGGGGCACCAGGCCATCGTGAAAGTGACCGACAGTGGCCCCGGTATCGATCCAGCCTTTTTGCCGCGCATTTTCGACTGCTTCACGCAGGCGGACTCGTCATTGACCCGTGTCGCAGGCGGACTTGGCGTCGGGCTTGCCCTCGTCCGGCAACTTGTCGAACTGCACGGTGGTGATATCGAGGCACGAAATAAGGCCGACGGTACCGGAGCGGTCTTCATCATGCGATTGCCCGCGCAACCTGCCGAACTCCTCGAATCACAGTCGGGTCGTGAGATATCCACCGCCGGTCCCTTCGCCGCAGACTCCCTCCACGGCCTGCGTGTACTCGTCGTCGATCACGACGCGGAAGCGCGCGAACTCCTCCGCATGGTGTTGAATCAACGCGGTGCGGAGGTGCAGACGGCCGCGTCAGTTGCAGATGCACTCGAGACTCTCGAGGCATGGCGTCCGGATGTCCTCGTAAGCGACGCCGACTCGCCTCGTCACGACTCGTATTCGCTGGTCGGCAAAATCGAAACGCTCGATGCGGATCGTGGCGGTCGCATACCCGCGTTGGCATTGACGACGGTCGGCCGAAGCGATCCTCGCCTCGGCCAGCTCATTTCAGAGGTTCATCGCGATCTTCCAAAACCGGTGGAACCAGCTTTGCTAACGGCGGAAATCGCGCGACTCGCCGGGCGAGATCGGCGGCGCGCCAGGTCGTGATGGCGACGCCGATTTCCCCGTCGAAGCGCCGTTTGTCCACAGGCGTCGAACTAATCGGTTCGCGGAGCGCTGAAGTTCGCGTGTGGGCACCGCGCTGTCGCCGAGTGGAGTTCGTGATCGATCGCGGTGAGAGCCACGAGCTTACGCGGGCCAGCGACGGGACGTACGAGGGTGTTGTCTCGGGCGTCGCGGCGGGCACGCGCTACTGGTTCCGGCTTGACGGTGAGCGACTACGTCCTGATCCCGTTTCACGTTTTCAACCGGATGGGCCGCATGGGCCTTCTGAAATCATCGATCCAACGACGTTTCCCTGGACCGACGGCGCCTGGCGGGGAGTGAGCCCCCATGGTCAGGTGCTTTACGAGATGCACATCGGGACATTCACGCCGCAGGGCACTTGGGCAGCTGCGGCAGAACAGCTCGGCGCGTTGAAGGACCTTGGGATAACGGTAATCGAGATGATGCCGGTCGGTGATTTTGCCGGTCGGTTCGGCTGGGGATACGACGGTGTCAACCTGTTTGCTCCGACGCGCCTCTACGGGAGGCCTGATGACCTGCGTGGGTTCATCGATCGCGCGCATGCGATCGGACTCGGCGTCATCCTCGACGTCGTCTACAACCATCTCGGCCCTGACGGAAACTACCTGGACGAGTTCTCGACCGATTACTTCACCGATAAATACAAGAACGACTGGGGGCGCGCGATTAACTTTGAAGACAGTGAGCCGGCGCGCGCGTACTTCGTCGAGAACGCCGGCTACTGGATCGATGAATTTCATTTTGACGGGCTGCGATTCGACGCGACACAGGATGTCAAGGATGCGTCGCGCGAGCACGTCATCACGTCCATGGCCCGCCGGGCGCGCGAAACGGCGGGCGACAAGCGCGTCTACCTCATCGCTGAAAACGAACCGCAAGAAGCGAAGTTTGTTCGCCCGATGTCGGACGGCGGCTACGGGCTGGACGCGTTGTGGAACGATGACTATCACCACACCGCGGTCGTCGCGCTGACTGGCCGGCGCGAAGCCTACTACACCGATTACACCGGATCGGTTCAGGAACTCATCTCCTGCGCGAAGTACGGGTATCTCTATCAGGGCCAGTGGTACTCCTGGCAGAGGCAGCGTCGTGGCACGCCGGCGCTCGATCTTCCGTCTCACGCGTTCGTCGCGTACATGGAGAATCACGATCAGATCGCCAATTCGGCATTTGGCCGGCGGCTGCATCAGCTGTCATCTCCGGGGCGCTATCGCGCAATCACCGCGCTCACGCTGCTCGGCCCTGAAACACCGTTGTTGTTTCAGGGACAAGAGTTCGCATCCTCAGCGCCGTTTTTGTTTTTCGCCGATCACCGCGAGGAGCTTCGCGAGCCAATCAAAAATGGCCGGCGTGAGTTCCTCACGCAGTTCGTGAGCGTCTCTGATCCGGACGTCAGCCGGGCGCTGCCGTCCCCGGTTGACGACGCGACGTTTCAGCAGTGCAAGCTCGACTTCAGCGAACGGAACACACACGCGTGGGCATACGCCCTCCATCGCGACCTGATGCGATTGCGCCACGTACACAAGGCGATCTCGCAGCCGCAGCGGGTCGATGGAGCGGTTGTGCGAACCAATGCGATGGTCCTTCGGTACTTTGGCGAGGCCGAGGACTACCTGCTCGTCATCAATCTTGGGTGCGACCTGAATTTAGTTCCGGCCCCTGAGCCGTTGCTTGCGCCACCTGGGGCAAATGGCTGGTCGCTCCTGTGGAGCAGCGAGTCCATTTCGTATGGTGGCAATGGGACGCCGCCGCTCAATTCCGACTCCGAGTGGAGAATTCCAGGAGAAGCGGCGGTCCTGTTGAAAGGCTTGCTCTGAACCAACATGGCAGCGCTTGAACTGACGCGTCGAATCGATCATCCGCAGGACCGCGATGCTTACGCCCCGATGCCGCGGCTCGAATGGCTGGTGACGAATGGCCTCGGTGGTTACGCATCGGGAACCGTGGCGGGCGTCGTTACGCGGCGGTATCACGGTCTGCTCGTTGCGTCGCTGCCGGCCCCCCTCGGGCGGATGGTGCTTCTGAATCACCTTCTGGAACGCGTGCGGCTGAGCGACGGCCGCGTCGCGTGGCTCGGCGATGAAAGCCAGGTCGCGGGAACGAATGCCGCCGATCGAGGCGGTACGCTGATCCAGTTTCGTCTTGATCTTGGGCTGCCGGTCTGGACTTACGAGTTTGCCGGACTGCGCATCGAGAAACGACTGCTCATGCCGCATGGGCAGAACACCACGCACGTGACGTATCGATTGCTGAGTGGCAAAGGCCCAGTCCGGTTGACGCTCCGACCATCCATTCACTTCCGCTCGTATGAAGCGCCGGTGACTGAAGGCGGATCGTTGCCCTATACGGTCAACGCCGTGAAGAACCGCTATGAGGTCTGTGCGGGACCAGGCGTGCCGGTTCTGCGGCTGCGACTGCACGGCGAACGCGCTGCGTTAACGCTCGATGAAGTGGGCACGGCCGAAGTGCCCTACACGATGGAACAGCTGCGGGGGTATGAGTCCGTTGGATCCTTGTGGAGTCCCGGCTACTTTCGCGTCGACCTCGGCGAAAACCAGGACGTGACCCTGGTCGCGTCGAGCGAACCCTGGGAATCGATCGAAGCGCTGACTCCCGAGCATGCGGCGCAGGCTGAAGTCGATCGTCGTCGACGCCTGCTGGAGATTGCCGGCCCTCCGGCCGATCGGCTTGCCTGTGAGCTCGTGCTTGCCGCCGATCAGTTCGTGATCACTCCGGCAGGACGTGCCGAAGAAGCGGCGCGCGCACGAGCCGCGGGCGAACATGTTCGTACCGTGATCGCGGGTTATCACTGGTTCACCGATTGGGGCCGCGACACGATGATCAGTCTCGAGGGACTGACGCTCTCGACGCGCCGGTATCGGGAAGCAGGGTACATTCTGCGCACCTTCGGCCACTACGTGCGCGATGGCCTGATCCCGAACATGTTTCCGGACGGTGCGCGCGAAGGCCTCTATCACACGGCCGACGCCTCATTGTGGTTTTTTCACGCGGTCGATCGCTACGTCCGTGTGACCGAGGACTACGACACCCTCCGCCTGTTGCTGCCGACCTTCATCCAGATCCTCCGATGCCACATCGAAGGCACACGATTCGGAATTGGTGTTGATGAGAACGACGGCCTCTTGCGTCAGGGCGCAGACGGATATCAGCTCACCTGGATGGACGCGAAGGTCGATGACTGGGTCGTCACACCACGTCGCGGCAAGGCGGTGGAGATCAACGCACTTTGGTTCAACGCTCTCTGTCTGGTTCAACGGTGGACGCGTGAGCTTGCGCCGGCGGAAGGCGCGGCGGGATTGGATCTCGAGGCACGCGCGCTCAGAGTAGAGCGCGCGTTTAACCATCGATTCTGGTACGGCGAGGGTGGATATCTGTACGATGTCATCGACGGACCCAACGGCGACGACATTGCCTGCCGGCCGAATCAGGTGTTTGCGATTTCGCTGGATAGCCCGGTCCTCGATCGCCGCCACTGGACCGCGGTTATGAAGGTGGTCCGCGATCGTCTCTTGACGCCAGTGGGCTTGCGCTCGCTCGCGCCCGGGCACCCTGACTACAAGCCGAAATACTTCGGCGACCTGCGATCACGCGACGCGGCCTACCATCAGGGAACGGTGTGGGCCTGGCTGATCGGCCCGTTCGTCGATGCGTGGCTGAAGGTATATCCCGATGATCGCGAGGGTGCGAGACGTTTGCTGCTTGGGTTCGACGCGCATCTCAGCGCGGCATGCGTCGGCTCGATCAGCGAGATCTTCGATGCCGAGGCGCCATACATCCCCCGCGGGTGCATCGCCCAGGCATGGAGTGTCGCCGAAGTCTTGCGCGGTCTTCTGAAAACGGCAGAACGGACGCACGCGCCACGCGAGGAAGGGGTATCATCGCAGACACTTGCGTGAATATTCTTCGCCTGGGATGGACGGCCGCGCTGGCCGACTCATTTGCTCCATTTGCGGCGCAGGGATATGTGCCGGGTCGCGTCGCGCTCGAACACACCCACATCTATCGTGTCATCACGGACGAGGGTGAATCGCTCGCGCGTGTCTCCGGCCGCCTTCGGCATCACGCGGCTACACGGGCAGATTTCCCCGCCGTAGGCGACTGGGTGGCGATTCAGCCGCCCGAGCATTCGGGCGACAGCCGAATCGTTGCCGTGCTGCCGCGACGCAGCCGGTTCTCCCGCCGCGCCGCCGGTGATCCAACCGAAGAACAGGTCGTCGCCGCGAACATCGATACCGTCTTCCTCGTCGCCGGTCTCGACGGGGATTTCAACCCCAGAAGGATCGAACGATATCTGCTGGTCGCCGTCGAAAGCGGCGCTTCGCCTGTCATTGTCTTGAACAAGGCGGATGTCGTAGACGACCCGGATCTGATGGCTGAAATCGTTCGCGCGTCGGTCGCGAACGTCCCGGTTCATGTCGTCTCGTGCCGTGTCGCTGGTGGCGTCGACGTCTTGCGCCAATACATCGGCTTCGGTCAGACGGCAGCGTTGCTCGGATCGTCGGGAGTCGGCAAGTCGACCATCGTCAACCAACTCGTGGGGCACGAACTGTTGAAGACCGAGACCGTGCGAGAGTCCGACAGCCGAGGGCGTCACACCAGTACCGCGCGACAGATGATCGTTCTTCCGGACTCGGGTGTCCTCATTGATACGCCTGGAATGCGCGAACTTCAGTTGTGGGAAAGCGGCGACGTACGTGATGCCTTTGGCGACGTCGAAGCGCTTGCCGGCAGCTGCAGGTTTCGTGATTGCCGCCACAGGGGGGAACCCGGATGCGCTGTTCTGGAAGCGGTCGCGTCGGGAACACTCGCGGCGGGACGCCTGGAGAGCTATCACAAGCTGCAAAACGAGCAAGCGTTTCACGCGCGTCAGGTCGATCAGCGGGGTCAAATCGAGGAACGCCGTCGCTGGAAGGTCCTGACCAAGGCGGCTCAGAAGCGAATCAAGGAAAAAGGACGCGACTGATTCGCCATCCGCCGCCCATTGCCCGCCGTTCACCGGGAACCGCGAACACCCTCGCACATCAGGCGTAATCTACCGGCATGAACGTCCTTACCGTCCGGGATGCTCGAAAGAAATTCGGAAAGGTTGCGGCGCTGAACGGCGCGACGTTCGAACTTCAGCACGGAGAGTTGCTCGCCCTGCTCGGTCCCAACGGCGCTGGAAAGACGACACTCATTCGCGCCATCACCGGCCGTGTGCGGCTCGACGGCGGAGAAATCCGTTTGTTCGATCGCGTTCTCGACGGCAGACGCACCGCGCCGGAACTCGGGATCGTGCCGCAGGAAATTGCGCTCTACCCGCTGCTGACGGCGCGTGAGAATCTCGAGGCATTCGGCGGTCTGCACGGTCTCTCACGTAAGGACCTGGCAGGACAGGTTGATTGGGCACTCGAGCGGACCGGTCTTTCGGATCGCGCAACCGATCTCGTCAAGCAATTCTCTGGCGGCATGCGACGCCGCCTCAACATTGCGTGCGGTGTCCTGCATCGGCCTCGCGTCGTCCTTCTCGATGAACCAACCGTTGGCGTCGATCCGCAAAGTCGCGATCGCATCTACGACATGCTTGCAGATCTGGCGGCATCTGGCGTTTCGCTTCTGCTCACGACGCATCATCTGGAGGAGGCGGAAGCGCGCTGCTCACGCACGGTCATCATCGACCACGGAAAGGTAATCGCAGCAGGGACGATGTCCGAGCTGGTCGACCAGACCGTAGGACGATTCCGCCTCGTGACCCTTCGGCTCGACGCGCCGCTCGACGGCGAGACCGCGTTCAAGGTCGCGGGCCGCAACAATGGATCGGCCGTCGATGGCGATGGTCGCGTCCTGAAAGCGAGAATGCAGGATGTGGCCTCAGAGTTGCCGCCACTTCTCGACTGCATCAGAACAGCGGGCCGCGCCGTCGACGACGTCGAGGTGCGCGGGCCGAGCCTGCAGTCGGTCTTCATTCATCTGACCGGACGGGAGCTGCGCGAGTAATGCGGACACTGATGCGCGTCGGATGGACCAATCTGCGGCGCGACCGCGTCGCGCAAGCGCTCACGTTTCTCCTTCCGATGGTGTTCTTCTCGATCTTCGCCAGCGTGTTTGGTGGCCAGGGAGACCCGACGACCTCGCGAATCCGTGTCGCGGTCGTCGATGAGGATCACAGCGACGTCAGCGCCCGGTTGATCGAGGGTTTGCGGAACGAGAGAGGGTTGCGCACGCAAACGACGACCGACGCGTCGGAGACCGGCGGCAATCTGGATCGTCGGTCGGCCGAGCGCCTTGTTCGGGCCGGCGACGTGCCGGTCGCCATCGTGATTCCGGCCGGCCTCGGTGCGGCGTTCTCCACCAATGGCTTCGCTGGCGGAGGTCCACCGGTTCAGTTGTTGTCCGACGTTTCGGATCGTATCGCACCACAGATGGTGCTGGGTCTGCTTCAGAAAGTCGCGATGACGGCGGCGCCAGATCTCCTGATGAAGGGAGGCATGAAGCAGTTCGAGAAATATGCAGGCGCAATGACGCCGCAGCAGAAGGCAGCCGTCGATGCGTGGCTTCGCAGACTGAAAGCCCAAGGGCAGTCGAGCGCCACAAGTCGCGCCAACACCAGCGGCGCCGGAGCAATGCCGATCAATGTCGACGTCGTCGATGTGATGCGCACCGACAATCGCCGTGGATCGCTGATCTCGTTCTACGCCGCAGGCATTGGCGTCATGTTCCTGCTTTTCTCGTCTGTCGCGGGAGCCGGCGGTGCGCTGCTGGACGAGGCAGAGACCGGGACGCTGGAACGGTTGTTATCGACGAATATCGGCATGACCGGCGTCCTGATCGGCAAATGGATTCTGCTTGCGCTCATTGGGTGTTTGCAGCTGACCGTGATGTTCTTATGGGGGAGAGTGGCGTTTGGTCTGCCGCTCTTTTCGCACATCCCGGGTTTCGCCGTCATGACGCTCTTTACGGCCGCCGCGGCGGCAGCACTCGGTCTCGTGCTCGCGTCACTGGCGAAGAGCCGCGCGCAGCTCTCTGGCTTTTCGACGATTCTCATCCTGACGATGTCCGCTCTCGGCGGCAGCATGTTTCCGCGGTTTCTAATGACCGAGGGCATGCAGAAGGTCGGCCTGTTGACGTTCAATGCGTGGGCGCTTGACGGGTACTTGAAGGTCTTCTGGCGCCAGGCGGCGATCTGGCAGTTGTGGCCGCAACTTCTCGTCCTGGTGACGCTGACCGGTGTGTTCTTGTTGCTTGCGCGACTATTGGCGAGGCGGTGGGAGGCGGCCTGAATGCTGAAATTGCTGATTTTCGATTGCTCGATTGCTGATTGAAAAGCCCCGAGCTCTTCAATCGACAATCAGCATTCAGCAATCAGAAATTTCAGATTTCACCTAAGCTGCCCCGCTTCCCGGAATGTCTTCCTTCAGATCAATACTGAATCGCTCTGCCATGCGATAGAGCGTCCGGCGATCGATCCCCAACACTTCGGCGGCGCGTGTCCGATTGCCGCCGACCTGCTCGATCACGTGAAGGAGGTATCGCCGTTCGATTTCGTCGAGCGACGGCAAATCAGCAAAGAGCCGCTCGTGCAGATCGGGTCCAGTCGCCTTGAACGGAAGATCCGCGACATCGATCACCGAGCCGCGACTGAAGACGACGAGCCGCTCGATCGTGTTTTCGAGTTCGCGCACGTTGCCCGGCCACCGGTAAGCGGTCAATGCTGAGATCGCCGCCGGGGACAGCTCAACTCTCCGTCCCGCGCGTGCACATGCGTTGGCCAGGAACGTCTGGATCAAGAGCGGAATGTCCTCACGACGATCGCGTAACGCCGGGACGCGAATGACGATGACGCTCAGACGATAGAAGAGATCCTGCCGGAAGCGCTGCGCGGTCACTTCGCGCTCGAGATCGACGTTGGTGGCGGCGACGACGCGGACATCGACTTTCACGAGGCGACTGCCTCCAACCGGCCGCACTTCACCTTCCTGCAGCACGCGGAGCAGCTTGACCTGCAGTGCCGGAGAGGTCTCCCCGATTTCGTCAAGAAACACGGTGCCACCGGTCGCTTGCTCGAAGATTCCCTTCGTGTCGGCGATCGCGCCGGTGAACGAGCCGCGCGTGTGTCCGAACAACTCCGATTCGAGCACGCTCTCGGTGAGAGCCCCGCAGTTGATCGGGACAAACGGCCGCGCCGAGCGGCGTCCGTGCGCGTGGATTGCGCGCGCGACCAGCTCTTTGCCGGTGCCGCTGTCGCCGATGATCAGCACCGGGGCAGCGGCGTTGGCTGCATGCGCGATTTGCTTGTAGACCGACAGCATGCCGGCGGTCCTGCCGATCAGGCCGGGCGGCGGCACGTCGAGTGACGGTCGCGGTGCGGCTGTCGTGCCGACATCCGACAGCGCCCGCTCGACCGTGGCTTTCACCTCCGAGATATTGAATGGCTTGCTGATGTAGTCGAAGGCGCCGGCGCGAACCGCATCGATGGCGGTCTGGAGCGTGCCGAAGCCGCTGATGAGGACGACCTGGCCCCGAGGGTTCGACTGCTTGAACGCGCGAAGCACGTCCATGCCATTCTGCTGCGCATCGAGATTGATGTCGGAGATCAGCAGGTCGAACGGCTGCTTCGCGAGCGTGAGCGCTTCGCTTGCATTCTGGGTGGTGCGGATCTCCCGATCCGGCCGCTCGAGCAACTCCGCCATGAACCGGCACGTCTCGCCGTCGTCGTCAACGATGAGAATTCTGGACATCAACGGTCTCCGCTGCCATGGCAGCTGGCAGCTCAATGGTGAAAAGCGTTTCGCGGCCAGGCTCGCTGGCCGCCACGATCGTTCCGCCGTGACGTGCGATGACGTCGTGCGTAATACTCAGGCCAAGGCCGGTGCCGTGGCCCGCGGTTTTTGTGGTCACCCACGGATCGAAGATGCGCGGCAGTAGCTCCCTCGGGATCCCGGTCCCGGTGTCGCTGACCTCGACGCGGACACCGTGTTGCGACGGCGTCGCGCGAAGCGTCAACGTTCCTCCGTCCGGCATCGCGTCCAGGCTGTTGGTCACGAGATTCAGAATCGCAAGTTCGAGTTCCTCCGAATCGGCCCAAATCGGCGGCAATGACTCCGAGATCGCCAGCTTGAGCGAGATTCGTGAGGCACCGAGCTTCGGTCTTGCCACATCCGCAACCCGCGTCAAAAGCGACCCGATGGCCACCGACGCGCGGTTTCCGGGGCGTCGCGAGTGGTCGAGGACACTGCGCACGACCGAGGTAACCTTGGCGATCTGTTCCTGAACGATTTGAAGACGTCGTGCGGTTTTTGGATCGACGGACGCGTCCTCCTGCAGCATCTGGACATAGCCGGAGATCAGGTTGAGTGGCGTGCCGACTTGATGCGCGACGCTCGCGGCCGTCTGTCCGACGGCCGCCAGTTGTTCCGCGCGCGCCAGTGCCTCGCGAAGGGCAAAGACGCGTTGATAGCTCTCGACGAGTTCGGCATTCCGCAATCGAAGTTCCGCCGTTGCCTCGTTGACCCGCTCCTGCAAGGCCTCGTGAAAGTCTTGCAGCCGCTGGAGCATGTCGTTCAGGCCGGCCGCGACGCTCCCGATTTCATCGAACCGCGTTTGCTGCGCGCGCGCGGTGAAGTCACCTGCTCCGGCGCGGGTCATGGTGGCGCGAATCAAGCCGATGGGACGATGAATCAAGCGGCGTCCCAGCCAGTCGACAAGCAACGTCAGGACCACGATCGCGGCGGGGGTGAACCACAACGTCACCTGCCGTCCTTTTGTCCGAAGCTGCTGGAGTGCCCCCAGAGAAACGGTTGCAATCGCGGCCGCGCGCGTGCCGTCAGGCCTCACGAGCGGAACCGCCACCGCCATCGCGCCGGGCACGACGTTCGCTGACATGGTCGACGCGGCACGCACGGCGCTCACACCCAGCGCAATCGCTTCCGGCCGCTCACCCGTGGAGGTGCTCGCCACAACGACGGGCGTTTCGCCACTGACCTGGACGATCGTGAGCGTGCGCAGGGGAGGCGCGCTGCTCACGAGGTCGTGCAGGTTCGTCGACAGGGCGTCGGCATCGACCGGATCGCTTCTGAGTTCGTAGTCGTCGGCGACCACGCGCGCGGTCACCGTCGCGGTATCGAGGAGATCGTTTGCGACAGTCCGCTCGAAGACACGGATTTCGAGGAACGCCTCGATGCCGATGACGATGGCAACGCTGAGCGCGACGAGCAGCGCCAAGCGGAGCCGCAACGAGATGCCCGGGCGCAATTTTGCCCCGCTGGGGCGTCGGTGCTCGGTGGCGACCGGCTCGAGTTCCGGGGGAGCAATCGTCGAAGTCATTGCAACGGAGTGCTTTGTTTCATTCTATCGGGGCCCGACCTTGCTGGCACCGGGATTGTGTTCAGGATTGGTGCCCGCCGGCGTCGTGGCGATTGGCTGGACTCCCCGGTCGACTCCTCCAGCTGCGGCGTTGGCGGGCACTTTTCGCGATTCCCGACGCGCCCCAGGATTC
>JBKPSH010000027.1:0-61538 GCA_046734955.1 Acidobacteriota bacterium | reverse complement strand
AGCGCTACCAATCCAGCTTCATTCCAACTCGCGCGATCCGTGGGGGGACAATGCTCAGCGGTCGGAGGAAAGTGCCGGACGCCCAGCTCGTGGTCTGCTCCGGGTTCGCATTGAGCAGGTTGAAGACATCGACAAATCCGGCGATGCGCCGGCTGGCGGACAGGCCGATGCCTTTCTCGATGCGCAGATCGACGATTGTGATGTTGTCGGTTCGCCGCGTGCCGATAGGTTCGGCCAGAATACGCACGTTGCCGTAGTTCAGGGCCGTGGTGAACGTTCGCCCGAATGGTTGACCGGCCTGGTGACGTACATAAGGTGTCAGTCGCACGTCCCACGGTCCTTCGTAGGTTCCGTAGATTTTTGCCGACCAGGTCCTGAAGTCGTACCTGCCATCCGGACCTGCATTCAAGAGATCGTTCGGGGTGAGCGGGAATACGTTTTGACGCACGACTTGACCGAAGTACGCATTCGTCTGATCTTTGTTCCACACGTGATCGAAACCACCGCCGATCGACCAGTGGCGCGTGAAGCGTCTGGTGGCTGTAATCTCCCACGTCCAGTAGTTGCTGTCCGAGTGCGGCACGTTACGGACGATGTTCGTTGGCTGGCCGAGAACCTCGCGGTCGAGTCCGTAACCTTGGAGCGGCGGCCGATCATCACTGGTATCAAATCGGCCGTCAGGACCAGGGTCGGGAATCGCAACGGGCATCGAGAAGACTTCGAATGGACGACGCGCGTTCTGACGCAGGAAGTGTTGTCGTTCGCCTCGCCAGACAAGTCCGCTTCGCAATCCAATATCGCCGGGGAGCTCGCGTTCGTACCATGCGCCGAGCTCTGTCAAGAGCGGTAGCTTGAGATTGGGATCGACGGCGTCTGGCGCAGCCCCGCCGCGGCTGTCGACTGGTGTTGGCGTCTCTTCGCCGGCCTGCCACAGGCCGTCTGCATTCAGATCCTGCCATCCATGGCGGCTCCACCACACGCTCGTGTTGGCATTTGCGTTGAAGTCCCCTCCGGGAGCGAATGCGTACTGACCGTAGGCGAACTTCACGAATGACTTGCCGTCGCCAGACACTCCGTGAATCAAGCCAAGCCGCGGCACGAGGACGTTCCAATCGATCACATTGTCGTTGGCCGAGAACGTCTGCGGCGCGGAGTTGAATCGGCCGGCCGGGTGCGTCTGTTCGGGAAGAAACACGCGGTAGCGATCGAAACGCAGCCCGAGATTCAGGGTGAGACGTCGATTCAAATGCCATGAATCGCTCGCGTAGGCGCCAGACGTCCACAAACCATTCGCTGATTGCGACGGCGTCTGAAACAAGTAGACCTCACTGGCCTGCCCGTTGCGCAGGACATGCAGCACGTCACCCGGATACGCTCGTTTCCATGTTTCCGTCTGCATGCTGCGGAACACTTCGCCGCCTGCCCGTACGGAATGATTTCCGAACCGCCCATCTGTGAAATACGTGAAGGACCCGAGCAGCTGGTCGCGGCGCAGATCCTGCTCCCAGTCACGATTGCCGCCCCGGACCTTCAACGTACTCACATCTTCGAATCGAGGCGTCGTACCGTTCGGTCTCTCCGGCCGGACTGTGGCGAACTCTCCGCCGCGCACTTCGAACAAGGCGTTCTCATCGATCACGTGGTTCCACTCGCCCTTCCAGATCCATCCCCACGCGAGCTGCTCAGTCGTCGAGTCGGCGGATTCATTGATCGCCGTCGCTGCGGTAAGGCCCCCGCCCGTGGGGCCGAACGGATCGAGTCGGTTTGGCTGGTGATTGCGACCGGCGTGACCGAATGCGACCAACCGGTCGTTCGGCGCGATCTGGTAGGTCGCCTTACCACTGTAATTCGTCAGCTCGGTCCGCAGCGGCTTGACCGGAAAATTCGCGACACGTGATTCAAGTTCCTGTTCGCGAGCAGAAAAGTACCACCACGCCTTGTCCCGCCGGATGGGTCCGCCGAGGTCGGCGTTGACGTCGTGGTCACTCCAGACCCGATTCGCATCGCGTTGCAGCGGCGGACCGCTCTCGGCACTCCGTCCGATCTGTTCCGCACTGATGTTGAAGGACTGCAATGCTCTGTTCTCGTAATCCGCGTAGATAGAGCCGTGATATCGGTTCCCTCCTGACTTCACCACGATCTGCATCTGCACGCCGGGAAGCGGCCACTCAGGTCCGTATGCGGCAGTCCCGACAGCAACTTCCTCAAATGAACCGAAATTGAGCGTTAGTCCAGTGGAGAAAATGCCGCTCACGCTGATTCCTTCGATCATCGGCCTGTTCGCCGCCGACGTTCCGTACGCCGCATAGAGACTGGCGTCACCGCTGCTGCCCCCGACCTCGAACCGCCCGACGTGCACGGTGGGTGTTGCGGACAGAATCCCAAACAGGCTGCGCGAGGTGGGCAGGTCCGAAAGCTGCCTTGCGTTGAAGTTGCTCGTGATCGCTGTTGACTGCCGGTCGATCACGGCCGACCCGCTGACGACGGTGACATCCGTCTGGATGCCTTCGACTGTGAGCGTCACATCCACCGTCGCCGTGAAGCCAGGGGCGACGTGAATTCCACTGCGTGTTGTCGTCGTGAAGCCCCGGCGCGAAAAAACGAGCGAGTAGTCTCCGGGTGGAACCGTGGGAAAGCGATAGAAACCCTCTGAACTACTCGTGGCCGTCCGGGTGCCGATCAGCGTTGTTCCCGATATCGTGATGGTCACTCGCGGGAGAACCGCGCCGCTCGCGTCCGTGATCGTGCCAGTAATTCCGCCAGCGGTGCTGTTTGCCGTTTGTGGTCGCGCAATCGCGCCTCGCGCGCGCGCAGCCGCGGGGATCGGCAGCACGCTCACCGCGAACACCAATACGAAGAGAGCCGACCAAGGCCTGTTCATCATCTGCGACACGACGAAGGCATGAGCACCCCCGTCGGCAACCTGAGGCCGGGAATTTTAGGTCACTCCGGAGTCGACGACCAAGGACGAAACCGCACGATCGCCATCGAGTGAACCAAGGGCGGCAGCGAAAACCTCTCGCTGAACGGCTGGGCTGCGCTAGGCCGTCCGGATTTCCGGCCCGAGGCGTTAAATGGTTCAGAGGAGGAATCATGAAACGCTCTTTGATTCTGTTCGCGATGTTTGCATCGTTTACGGTACCGGCCGCGAGTACCTCGGGCACCGCGGATACGTTTGGCGACTGGTCGACGCCCGTCCCCGTCGATTCATTGAACACGACATCCAACGATATGTACGCCGTGCTCTCGAAGGATGAACTGACGGTCTATTTCACGTCCGATCGGTCCGGAAACGATGATCTGTGGTTTGCTACCCGCGAATCGGTCGACGCTCCCTGGGGTGATGCGCACAACATGGGCGCGTCGATCAATTCTCCGTTTGCCGACTCTCTCCCGATGCTTTCCTACGACGAGCACGTGATGTTTTTCCAGAGTACTCGTCTGGAAGGGAGCTGCGGCAAGGGTGATATCTGGATGACCCGACGCGCCGACAAGCGTTTGCAGGAGTGGGAACCACCAACTAATCTCGGATGTATCCTCAATACTGTGGCAAACGAAACGGCGCCCGCATTCTTCGAGAACCCTGAAACGGAAGAAGTCACGCTGTTCTACGGCAGCGACCGTGGTGGGCCGTCGACCGACTACGACGTCTACGCAAGCCCTGTCGGCGAAGATGGGTCCTTCGGGGCGGGAGTGCTGGTGCCCGAGTTCAGCAGCCCGAAGCGGGACACGCGGATCTTTATTAGAAAAGACGGCCTCGAGGCGTTCATTACCTCAAATCGCGACAACGGCCAGGGACTCATCGACATCTGGAGCGCGACGCGGGAGACGCTGTCTGACCCGTGGTCCACGCCTGTCGATGTCCCCAATCCTGTCAACAGCACGTGCGATGACGGATCACCCTGGCTGTCACGCGACGGCACGAGGCTGTATTTCTTCTCAAGCCGCCCAGGGCTTCCATGTGGGGACCGCGACATCTGGTATACGACCCGAGAAAAAATCAATCAGGACAGCAGCAGTCAGTCGATGATCGCCAAGTTCTGGAACCGGATGCTTCCTCCGCTGCGTGACCAGCACTGAATTGCACCCAATCACGCAGCGATCAGCAATCGAAATCAGCAGTTCACGAAGAGACTTGTCCATATGTGTTGACTATCAACAGGTAAACCGTATATGTTGATGGTCAACAGATGGCGTCTAACGGACCACCTGGCGAAGTCCCCTACGGCACTCTAGATTTGATGGTGCTCAAGACGCTTCAGGCGATGGGGCCGCTGCACGGCTATGCGATCGCCCGGCGTATCGAGCAGGTGGCTCAGGGCTCACTCGCGCTCAACCAAGGGACGATCTATCCCGCGCTCCTTCGCCTGGAACAGAAAGGCTGGATCGCCAGCGAATGGGGCGTCAGCGAGACAAACCGGCGGGTCCGCTTCTTCACCATCACCCGCGCCGGCCGGAAGCAGCTCCTCGCTGAGACGCGCACGTGGGCGCGCACGGTCGAAATGCTGAACCGGCTGCTGGAGGACTCGTGACCACCCTCCGTGTGCTGCTCGCGCGTTTGAAAGGATTAATCAGCCGCGGCCGCAAGGACGCGGAGCTCGACGAGGACATCCAGATACACCTCGATCTATTGACGCGCGACTACATCGATCGCGGCTTCGCCCCTGCGGACGCGAGGGCGGCCGCGCGACGCGCTTTCGGCGGGCTCGATCAGATGAAAGAGACCTACCGCGATCAGCGCGGCCTGCCGCCGATCGAAACGTTCGTGCAAGACGTGCGATACGCCGCGCGCATGCTCCGTCGCAATCCCGGTTTCGCGACGATCGCCATTCTCTCTCTCGCGCTCGGCATCGGCGCATCAACCGCCGCCTTTAGCGTGTTCAATGCGGTCATGCTGCGGCCGCTTCGGGTCTCCGAACCGGATCGACTGGTGCTGCTGAAGCCGCTGCGCCGCGCGCAGCGTTTCATCTTTTTCAATCCGATCTACGAGGAGCTTCGCGCGCGCCAGACGACGCTGTCAGGCTTGTTCGCCGCTAACGACACGTCCTACCTGAAGGTGACGTTCGACGACGAGACTGCGCCCGTGTATCTACGCGCGAGCATGGTCTCCGGGAATTACTTCGCCGTCCTCGGTGTATCGCCGGCGGCTGGCCGCCTGCTCACCGACGCCGACGATCGAGTTCCGGGGGCTTCGGCGGACGACCGCTGCGCCGCCGTGATCAGTTACCGGTTTTGGATCCAGCGATTCCGCCAGAGCCCGGATGCCATCGGTCGCGGAGTGCGAGTGAAGGATCACGCATGCGCAATCGTCGGGATCGCGCCTGCGACGTTCGTGAGTCATCTGGCGGGGTTTGCACCTGACATCTGGGTCCCGCTTCGCCCGGTGACCGATCGTACGCTCCTCGCGAGCCGCAGCATGGCCTTCTTCTCCGGCGTGATGGGACGTCTCGCGCCGGGCGTCGAGATCGTGAAGGCGGAGGCCGAGCTGACAACGTTGTACCAGCAGGCACAGGCCGCTCAACCGAAACCGCCGGCCAATGCGGGCCAGCCGCCCACGACGCCGGAGGACTTCTCAATTCGACTCGAATCCGGTGCGCAGGGACTCGACACGGTCAAGCGCGAGTTCGGCAGATCGCTCGCGATCATCCTGGCGGTCGTTGCGGTCATCCTGCTGATAGCGACGGTGAACGTCGCGAATCTCCTGCTCGCGCGAGGCGCTGCACGGTTGCCGGAGTTGGCCACACGAGCGGCGCTTGGCGCCGGCCGTTGGCGCCTGGTCCGCCAGCTCGCGACCGAAGGGATGATGCTGGCCGCGAGTGGAGGCATCCTTGGTTTTGCTCTCGCGTGGCTGGCCATTCCGACGCTCGCGTCGCAGATCTCACTCGATTACGCCACACTCCGCATCGACGCTCGTCCCGACGCCCGGGTGCTCGGACTCGCGATTCTCATCACGGCGATCGCAGCGCTCGTCGCCGGAGTCTTGCCGGCGCTCCGGCTCAGCGGCGCGACGCTGCGCTCGGGTATGGCGACCGACGGTCGCACCACAATCGCGTCGGGCCAACGCTTGCGCCGAGCGCTCGTCGTCGTGCAGCTCACCCTTTCGCTCCTGCTGGTCAGCGCCACCAGCTTGCTGTTGCGAACGATGGCGCACCTGGCGAGCATCGACCCTGGCTTCGTGCAGGATCACGTCGTGATGCTCAACGTCCGCGACGAAGCATCGCCGCCGCTCTTTGGGAGCGTCGACGCTGCGGCAGTGAAGGCGTGGCGGGCGGCCCGGTACCGCGCCCTCGACGAGCGGCTCAACGCGATTCCGGGCGTGCGCGCCGCGAGCCTCTCGTGGCTGGGCCTCTTCAGCACCAACGATCTGTGGCTGGGATTGATAGACCCGGACAGGACAGACAATCGGCCCGAGGCACGCATCGACTACGTGTCGCCCCGCTACTTCGAAACGATGGGCATGCAAATCCGACGCGGCCGCGGCTTCGCGGACAGCGATCGAGACGGCGCGACGCGCGTCGCGGTGATCAACGAAACGCTCGCGCGCGCGCGCTACGCCGCGGCGGATCCAATCGGCCGCCGGATTGCGCTCGACTATCAGGGAGAGCGGGATCGTCCGTTCACCGTCGTCGGCGTGGTCCACGACTCCAAATACAACGACCTTCGGGACACTCGTCCCAACCCCATGCTTTGGGTTCCCATCGCGCAGGCGCCGTTTCCAATCTCGTCGATCTCGCTCAACACCGAACGCGGCGCGGAAACACTGGTGGCGCGGCGTGTCGAAGAGCTGCTGCGCGTAACCGACCCCGACGTGATGCTGCGGAGCACGACAACGCTGGCCGCGCAGGTCGCGGGCAAGACGTCGCGTGAACGCCTGCTGCTCAGGCTCTCCTCGGCATTCGCGCTCCTCGCCCTGTTGTTGGCTGGTGTCGGCGTCTACGGAACGCTCGCGTACATGGTTCGCCGCCGCACGCGCGAGATCGGTATTCGACTCGCGTTCGGAGCGGGACGACGGCTGGTCCTGCGCATGATCCTCGGCGACGCGCTACGTCTGGCGGCGATCGCGCTGATCGCCGGTGTTCCGCTATCCCTTGCCGCCGGTTATGCCGTGCGCGGATTCCTGTTCGGCGTGACACCGATGGACCCCGCCGCGCTCGCCGGCGCTTGTGTCGTCTTGACCACTTCCGCGGTGGCGGCCGCGTACTTGCCTGCGCGCCGCGCCGCCTCTGTCGATCCCGTCGTCGCGCTCCGGTGGGAGTGATTGAATCCCTCATCACTGATCACTGATCACGAATCCCTGATCCTCGAATCATTGAATCCCTGAATCCGCGACTGCAGTCGGCGATTCAGCGATCCGAGGATTCAACGATCAGCGATTCACGATCAGTGATCAGTGATGAGTGATTCGCTAGCTTCCGCGCGAGCACCCGGAATGCAAGCATCACCGAAGTCACCAAATCCTCGAATCATTGAATCCCTGAATCCGCGACTGCAGTCGGACGGCGTAGTGGTGATCGCCAGTGGATGGCAGTTCACAAATCAGTGGCGTGAGTCTGCACGATACGAGCCCTCACCAATGAGCGGAGGAATGTCACTGAATGCGCGATTTCGGCTGCTGTGAGGGGTCGACGGCGAGAACTCCTTGCAGGCGTTGGAGCTGATCCGCGACCACCCCCCGGGCTTTGCCGGCCACAATCCGACGCGTGACGGCGCCCAACAGGCCATCGAACAAATCGATCCGGGATCGGTTCACGTAGGCGACGTAGGTAGCCGGGGGGACTGCCGTGCGATCCGGGACCAGGAGGGTGAGCCCGAGCGAGGCGTCGTAGTAGTGCGTCGCGTAGATCTGCTTCGAGCCAATGGCGTAAGCGACCGGTGAATCATCGACCGCGGCCGCAATGGCAACATGTGTGATGCTGATGACTGGCCGGCCGCGGACGAGCTCCTTGGACCAGTAGACGAAGTCCGTCATTTTCTCGGCCGAAGACGCTGGATACTCGAGCAGATGCCGGCGCAGTCGCGGGGCGTAGTTCCAGGTGACCGTGTCCGCATTGACCAGCAGTTCGAACTCGCGGCCGACGTTCAGCCGCGGCGCCCGATCGGCGTACTCCATCGCGGCCGCGGCGCCACTCTGCCGATAATCACCGACATAGTCGACAAGGAACTGAAGCAGCAGCTGGGTCGCCTTGTGCGAGGCGTCCGCCGCATGCCAGTCGATTTCGCGCCGAACGCGGTCGATGCCTTCTGCGGAGAGGCGAAGGTCGCAGTCGTCCACGCGACATTCGCGCAACCGCTCCAGATCGGGTTTGTCAATCGTCAGCGAGCGCACGTCTCCCAGCTGCGGCAGACGGCCGAACCTCCCGATCTGCAGCACGCCGTCCGTGCGCTTGAACGTGGTGATATCAGCGAGGCGCTCGACATACGCCGAGGGCACCGTCTTGACGCGCACGATGCCGAGCGTGGCCACCTCGCGACGGTTGTTGACGTCGAGCGTCCGCGAGATGACCTCACCAGCGTCGAGACGCCCGACCTCCGCCGCCGACAAACCGAAGGCGGTCATGAGAAACGTTCGTGCCGGATCGGATGTCGAGGCGCCGAGCGCTGCGAGTAGCGCCATCACTATCATCACCGACCCTACGAGTGGTATTCGCATTGCGGCTGCTCGGGGCATTCCCGCCATACACCTGCTAGTCTTAAAGAATTAAGACTTGAGCCATGACTGTACCGATGTCTCGGCGTCTTGTCAATTAAAGAATTAAGAGTTCGATATCGAGTAATGCCGCCCTTTGTGTCAAGGCCATCAACTACCTGTCCGGCCGGTAGGCCCGTGACATCGCGGTGCGATCGGTAGGGCTTCTACTTTTTGGGATACCAGTACTTCATGTGGCAGTTCTCGCACGCCTGGTCCATGCCGTCGCCGGCGTCGAGAAGTGCGTCCTTGTTCTTCGCGTCGATCGCCTTGAGCGCCGGCAGGACGCTGTCATAAAGCGCATGGGCCATCTTCGTGAACGCCGCCCTGTCCTCGTTGATCAGCGCTTCGATGCGTTCGGGCGGTAATTCGATTCGCGGATCGTGCGCATCACCAGGCCGCGCGACTCGGCGGCCTGGAATCAACAACAGGTTCGACGCTTCCATCACCTGCACTGCACGTCGCCGCACTTCCTTCCACTCTTCGTCGGTTCGCGGATACTTCTCTTCGACGCCTTTCGCGGTGACCGTCGAGGCGACCGCGTCCCAGATGTAATCGGCACTCGGATCGACCATCGAGTCCATGATGTCTTTGATGGTGGCGTCCACGCGGAATTCCGGCGCCGGCGCAGTCTCGCCTTTCGCAGCGTCGGGGCCTTTGCATCCGGACAGAAGGAACGCGGTTCCAACAAGCCACACAACACATTTGCGCATGGAATTCCTCTGCGGCGCTTCATCCTATCCCAGAACGCTGCCGGTGCTGATGCGCATTGCGGAAGCCCGCCGCTCCGTGTAGAGTCACCACCATCTAAGCATTCTCACGAGAGGAGTCGCGGTGGATTTGCTCCACTGGTGCCAGTGGCTGGAGCACAGCCCGCTGGCAACTGCTATCAGCGAGTCGTTCTGGCTGTTTCCGCTCGTAGAAGGAACGCACATCCTGGCGCTGCCGATCTCGGTCGGCATGATCGTGATGTTCGACCTTCGCCTGCTCGGCCTTGCATTCAAAAGCGGGCCGGCATCGCGCATGATGCGCGATATTTTGCGCTGGTCGAAGTTTGGCTTCGCCGTGATGTTCGCCACCGGCCTCGTGCTGTTCATGACCCAGGCCGGGAAGGCTTATGACAACGTGTTCTTTCGCACGAAGCTGGTATTGCTCCTGATCCTTGGTCTCAATGCTGTCGTCTATCAATTGGTGTTCTTTCCGAGGATGGCGGAGTGGGACGCGAACAAGGCCCCGCTCGGCGCCCAGGTCTGCGGCGCGCTATCCCTCGTCGTCTGGATCGGCGTGATCGTGTGCGGCCGGACGATGGCCTACCAATTCTGAGGAGTTAAGGAAGGGGCGACATGATCCCGGCGCTCTGGTCTGTTCTGGAGTCGATCTCGAACATGCATTGGGTCGTTGTCATGCGGGACAGCAGTTACGGGATGCCGGCCGTGCAGTCGTTCCACCTGGTCGGGCTGACGTTCTTGCTCGGCTCGGTCTTCGTTCAGAATCTGCGGCTCTCGAGCGTGGGCATGCTCGATTGGTCCCTGCCTGTCCTCGAGCGCCAGCTCAGACCATGGACGTTCGGGGCGGTGACGATGGTACTCGGGTCGGGGATCCTGATGTTCGTGGGCACGCCTGCAAAGTACCTGGCCAGTAACCCATTCCGGTTCAAAATGGCGGTGCTCTTCCTGGCGATCCTGTTCCAGTTCGCCGTGTTTCGCAGATTCTTTGCCACCGATCCCGCCTCTCGCCGGCGATCGGTCAATATCGTCGTGGCAGCTATTTCATTGACATTGTGGTTCAGTGTCGGTTGGGCAGGCCGAGCAATTGCCTTTGTACCGTAGCAGGTGTAGAGTACGTCACCGCCTCAGGAGGTTCCCATGATTCGCCGGCTTTTTTTCTCGGTGGCGTTCGCGGTCCTGGCGCTTGTGCAGGGAGCCTCGGCTCACCACAACATGACCGCACTCTTCGACTTCAACGATCGCGTCACATTAAAAGGCACGTTGACGAAGGTCGATTGGCGTAATCCTCATGCGTATTTGACCGTCGACGTGAAGAATGCGGCGGGTGCGATGGAGAGTTGGTCGGCCGAAGGGCCGTCGCCGACGTGGTTCCGAATCCGCGATGTCGGTAAAGCGGATTTCGAGAGCACCATCGGCAAAGAGCTGACCGTCGAACTCAGTCGCGCGCGCGATCACTCGCTCTCGGGTCTGATTCGTACGATCACGTTGCCAAGCGGACGCGTCGTTTCCGCCTGTCCGCAGAACTGTTGAACTGATCACCCGCCAGAGGTGCTCTATGAAGATGGCGAATCGGATCGCGATCGCGGTCGCGATGGTGTTGGTGTGTGTGTCCGGGACGGCGTCTCGCGCAGCGGGACAGGAACTCGCAGCAGAAGCCAAAGACAAAGAAGCCGCGGAAGCGAGAAAGAAACGCAATGCGTTGCAGTTTGAAAACAATGCAACCACGATTGTGTTCTACGACCGCACCGGCAAGCGGACCGGCACACTCGGCGAACGGACGCTGTACGGAGAAACCGTGCTCTCTCCGGATGGCTCGCGAGTGGCGGTGGTCAAGAACGATCTCGACAATGAGACCGCGGACCTCTTCATCCTCGACGTAAAGACCGGGACGAGCACGCGGTTGACAACCAGCGCGCGAACCGAATTCGTGATGGCACCGGTGTGGTCGCCCGACAGCAGCCGGATCGCCTACGTCACGATTCTCAAGGGCCAGGAAGGCATCTACGTCCGGCCGGCGACCGCCCAGGGAACCGCAGAGAAGATTTACAGCAATCCTGGCGCATTCATGAATCTATCGGACTGGTCGGCGGATGGAAAACTCCTGACCTTTGCGATTTCCGATATGAAGGGAGGCTCGCTGTACACCCTGTCAGTGGACGGCGGCGCGGATCGCAAACCTGTTGAGGTCTTCCACACCGACTTGCGCGTGTTCGGACCGAAGTTCTCCCCCGATGGCCGGTTCCTGTCGTACATCATGATCGATAAGGCGAACAAGGCTGAAGTGTTTGTCCGGCCGTCGACGCCGACCACGACCAATGAGTCCTGGCAGGTGTCGGACGGCACGTTCAGCCCGGCGTTCTGGCGGCGTGACGGCAAGGAACTCTACTACCTGGCGCGCGACCAGGCGGTCATGGTCGCCGAGGTGAACACCTCGCCGTCGTTCTCGTTCCAGAAACCAAAAGTTCTGTTCAAGCAGGCGAGCGCCGTGCCGGACCGTTTGACGTACGTCAGCGCCGACGGAGAACGTTTTCTGGCACTGCCGCCCGCTCGCGGACCGCAGCTTCAGCAGATCACCATCTTCGACCGCAAGGGAGAAGTGCTGCAGAAGGTTGGTGATCCCGGCTTGTATTCCGGACCGGCGTTTTCACCCGATGGCACACGGCTGCTGGTCTCGAAGAACGATCAGCAAAAGGGGCAAGCGGATCTGTGGATTATTGAACTGGCGAGTGGAAAAGCCATGCAACTCACGAAGGACTCCTATCCAAAATTGAGTCCGATGTGGTCGCGCGACGGAAAGTACATTTATTACACTTCGTTCCGCGCCGGTGATCTTCCTATTTATCGGAGGTTGTCGGATGGTAGCGGAGACGAGGAATTCATCTTCAAGTGGACACCTGGCGCGTTTGTCGGTGTGACGGACATTTCTCCGGATGGAAAATATCTGGTGTGTGACGGGGGCGGAATCATTCTGACCGTACCCCTGACGGGAGATCCTGCGACACGTAAAGAGATCGAGTACTTGCGGGAAGAGTTCACAGACACCACCGGGAGACTGTCGCCGGACGGCCGGTTCATGATGTTCCGCTCGGACGAGGAGAAGCCCGAACGAGGCGAGGTTTACGTGCGGACCTTCGACCCATCGACGGGAAAGGCCGGCGAGGGGAAATGGAAAGTATCAAAGGACGGAGTGAACGCCATGCTCCACTGGCGCGCGGACGGGAAAGAAGTCTTCTTCCGCGGTCAGAATCTCGAATCGAACGAGCTTCTCGTCATGGCAGCCGACGTGACGACCGGGCCAACTTTCACCGCGAGCACTCCCAAGGTGTTGTTCAAGCTGCCCGGTCCGCTCAACGGCAATCTTGGGAACATCAGCCCGGATGGGCAACGGTTCGTGTTCGCGATCAATGTTCCCGCGGGAGGGACGAAGTAGCCGTCTCATTTGCTGAAGTTGAATGAAACGCCGCCCGTGAGATTCAGCGTACCGGCGTTTATCTCCCGGTGGGAGATTGTGTGACCGATAGTTCCGTACACAGCGATCTTCGGATCGAGCGCGAAGGTCAGACCACCCGTGAGGTCCGTCTGGCCACGCGGAAGCGCAAGCGCCGTCGTCAGTTCGTCCGCCTTCGTCGAGTATGTCTGACTGAGACTGGCCATCGCCCACGCTCGATCCGATAGTTCGGCTTCAATCGCGCCGCTCGCGAAGAGCGCGCCGCGCGAGAAGTAACCCGTGCTTCCAAACGCGCGCCACCCGTTGCGCCGGAACTCCATGTTCGCAGGCAGCGCCCAATTGACGCGGTTTCCCCCTGCTACGGGCGCCGAGTCGAGCACTTCGAGCATTGGCGTGAGGGCGAAACCCACCGGATGCGACCCGGGATCGCGCAACTGTACCTTGGTCGTCATGTACACGTTGCCGATTCCCTTGGCGAGCGGGCCGCCAGGCTCCCCCGCGTAGTAGTACGGAAAACTCATCCCGACCTGAACCCGATCGTGGACGGCCACACCGGTGTCGATCATGGGCACATCGAATTCTCGGAATGCAGCCCCGCGCCAGTACGCGAACCCGATCGTCACAAATCCGCTTCCAGGCCCCATCACGGACGCGTCGTCGAGCCACGTGCCGAAATTCCGAACGTCTACGCCATAGCTTGGTGCTTCAGTCGGCACTGATCCTGATGACGAAGACTGTGAGCTCGAAGTCGTGGACGACGGTGCCGTCACGCGTGAGCCGTTGTGACTGTGGCCGAACGCGCTGTTGCCTTGCGCGGCGGCGGGTGCCGGCCCGGCCAGCACCGCCGCCACGACAAGATATGCGAATGTTGAAGCGTTGCTTGGCGGCATCGGATTCGCCTATTTGCTGCCAGTCGTCGTCTTCTTCGTCTTCTTTGATGTTGTTGTTGTCGACGGCGAGGTATTCGTGGTGGAAGTCGTCGTCGTCGACTTGATCATCGAATCAGCTTCAGTCTCGGCTCTGCGCACTTCGGTTTCGACATCGACCGTCTTCTTCCCATCCTGGATTGCCTGGCCGAGGCTCATACCGTCATCTACCATGCGCGTCTTGAGCTCGGTGAAATCGAGGCCGAGGTTGTTCGACACGTTCACAGCAGCGACGAACTGTCCCAGGTTCCGGAATCCTTCCGCGGCGTCCATCAGGTCGGTGTTCTTCGGCAGACGAGTGCGCAGCTTGTCCGCAAGGTTCGTGTTCTTCTGCAGCTTCTGCTGAACCGGCGTGAGAATCGTCGAGCCTGTTCCCGACGTTGTCGTCGACGTTGTTCCGGATGTCTTCGACTTCGTCGTTGTGGTGGTCGAGTGAGTGTTGCTGCTCTCCGAACCGTGCGCGTTCCCGGCACCGTGCGTACTTCCGCTCGAGGTTGGCTTGGTCGTCGGTGTGTGTGACCCGCTCTGGCCGTGCGACGTTGCGCCACTACTTCCATGTGTGGTGGCACCACTACTGCCATGTGTGGTTGCGCTGCTACTTCCGTGCGTCGTGGACGGACCGTGTGTGCCAGACGGAGTTGTCGTCGGCTGCCCGCCAGCGTGCCCGCGTTGCGCGTACACAGGGACGCTGATGACCAATGCTGCAGACGCAAGCACAAGAATTGAGCGATTCATATCTCCTCCCAAGGCGGGGTGCAGGCCCAGCCGTATACCCATCGCAAGGGCCATACCATCGGAGGCGGCGTGGATCGGATTTGCAAGTTGCTGAAGACGGGATGCTTAACAGATTTGAAAGCGGAACCCGTGCCGCGGCGATTACACGTGAAGTGAGCAAAACAAACAGATCCGGCACGGATTACACGAAATAGGCGCCTCGCACGCTGAGATAAACTCGCCGTCGCCTTCTCGTCCGTGCCGTCTGTCTCGCAACTTTTGTCGCGACGCTATCACCGGTGGCCCGTCGATCCCGGCGCTGCGGTCGTTACCGCACCGCTCGCGGTTCGCCATAGAGGAAGTCATCCATGATTACGAGATCGCGCGCTGGTCCATGGCCACGATCCGATACGTCCGAAGCATCGGCGCCGAGAGGTCCCTGTCCGGACCTGATCTCGATTGCGGCGACCAGCGGCGTCGGGAACTGGACGCCGACGAATGAGAAGCCACCGCCGCATGGCGGCGCGTGGTAAACGCCAAGGCTGTTGCCGTTCACGCCGAGCAGCTTGATCGACGCTGAGCCCAATTGGTCGACATCCGAAAAAACAACGCCGAAGCCCGTCGACCGGGCAGGCGTGCCGGTACCCGCGACGAACAGATCCACTCTCGTTGTGTCGCTTCCGATTGCGCTGAAGGTCCTCACCGGGCTGAACGAATCGAACTGACCGTCGTACGCGGCGTTGATAAACGAGAAGTCGTTGTCGCTCACGCTCAGGCCGCTGCCGTTGGTCGAAAAGACGACGCCGCGTGCTCGCGGGCTGAAGTTCTGATTAAAGAAGTCTCCGGGAAAGCTGGTTGTGTTGGTGAACGCTGGCGGTACAGCGTCCCAATTCACCTCACGGCGGCCGCCACTCTGCTCGCCGACAACATTAGGATTGAGCGAGCCAAGCGCAGTTCGGTAGTCCGACAAAGCAGCGGTGATATCACACGCGGCGGTAAAGACCGACGCCTGTGATCGCTCACTCGCATTCGAGGACTCCGGCGTGGCGCTGGTACTGGGCCCTGCGGCCGCTACGCCGGTGGCATCAGGACTGACCGGCGAGCTTCCGCCGCATGCGCCCGTTGCGGCGAGGCCGACCAGGGTCGCGATGGCGATCAGGCGATCTATCACTTTCATTACTTGTTTCTCCTCGTACACGAGTTTTGAATTTTCACGGTAGATCCGTCGTCTGTACAGGACAACACCGCGGAAGTCTTTCAGGTGCCAGCCGTACGCTCCTCACGGGCAGTCGCAGATTGGGATTAGCGGGGCGCGACTGGAATGTTCGGTTCGAGTTCAGTGGCGCGTGATGTCGTTCCCAGCATCACCTGTCGGCACACGGCCTTGTATCGCGGTTCATTTCTGAGCGAATCCATCAGTGGAGAGGCGTCAATCCAGATCTCGTAGTTGTCGCGTTCCCTATAGCCTCGCTCGAGCATGTCGATGGCGCGCTGCTTGTCGCCCACGGCAATGTACGCGAGCAATGAGGCGCCTGGCGGGACATACCCTGTTGTGGCTCGCTTCTCGAGATCCTCGACAATGCGTTGAGCCTGCTCCCGCTGGTGAGCACCCGCGTACGCCATCGCCAGCAACCCGAATGGGGCAGGTGCACCGGCGGTCAAGTCCACGGTTTTCTGCAGCGTTGGAATGGCCTCCTCGAAGCGGCCCGACACGAGGAGCGCCTCGCCAAGATGGAATTGCGCCTGTGCGAAGGTTCGGTCCATGTCGACGAGTGTCTGCAGCTCACGAATCGCGGCATCGTACTGCCGGTCGAAGTACAGCATCCACGCCAGCACTTGCCGCACGCGGAGCGACGCGGGCTCTATGTCGAGCGCTTTCTGTGCTTCGGCGATCGCCTCCTTGAATCGACGTTGTGACGCCAGGTAGCTGGCGTAGGTCAGATGCGCGCGCGTATATCTCGGATTCAGCTCGATTGCGCGTTGCAGCGCCTTTCCGGCTGTTGTCCAGTCCAGCTCGTGCAAGGTCGTATAGCCGAGCGCGGTGTAGGCCTCGGCGAGCATTGGATCCAGTTGGATGGCTCGCGTCGCTGCACGAAGAGCCAGCAGGCGAACGTTGGTCGGCGGCTTCGCGGCGATGAACACGGCTGCTTGTTGGTTATAGGCATCCGCAAGACCGGCGTACGCGGGGGCAAAGTCTGGATCCTCCTTTGTCGCCGCTTCGAAATGTTCGATCGCGGTCACCGTGTCGGCCTCGGTGACCTTGTTCAAGAAAAATTTCCCGAGTTCTACGTGCTGATTGGCGCTCGACGTGACTTTCGCCGTGCGCACCCGGGACTGCCTGAACGCGCCGGTCGCAAGTACCGCCGTGATGATCATCAACACGACTGAAACGATCACCAGTCGCCGCGATGATGCGCGTCGCACCGATCCCTCATGCCGACGTTCAGGACCCGGATGAGGCTCTACGTTTTCAGCAACGCGCTGAACCGGCGCAATGAATCGATAGCCCCGTCGCGGCAGCGTCTCCACGTAACACGGCGCGTCGGCGTTATCGTGCAGTGCGGTTCGGATCTGCCGAACACAAAAGTTCACGCTCTGGTCGAAGTCGACGAAGGTTTCCGTTCCCCACACGCTGCGGCGGATCTCGTCACGGGTCACCAACTCACCCGCGCGTTCCACCAGCAGCACCAGTAACTTCGCCGGCTGCGGCTGAAGCTTCACCGGGACATCGGATCGGCAAAGTTCGCCCGTGCCGAGATCCAGCCGATATGGTCCGAACGTGACGGTCCGCATTGTTCGGGGGACGGATTATACAGGAACACGTCTCAGAAGCGAGCGTAACTGCAACAAAAAAAGGTTCTTATCGCCTCAGCAACAACTCAGCCCGCGCACATGGCGCAGCCGGCGCCGCTCTTCTATGGTGTCGCCCTCTTAGATCGTTTTCGTGACGCGCCGTCTCGGTCCACAGGTACCGCGGCGCGTCCCCAGAGGAGGGACCTATGGCAACCCGGCGAGCCGTCAAACTACTTTCGATTGGTGTGCGCTGCTTATGCGGCGTCGCTGGCCTCAGTCTGTTGGTGACGGTATCCCGTCCGACACTCGCTGCCGGCGGGACTTGTGGCGGGAGCGAACGGAACTGCGTCACTGAATGGAACAAAATTGCTGAGGAAACGATCACCGTTTTTCTTCCGACGCCCCGTCCATTTCAGAACGAGGGGCTCATCTATATGGCGTATGTGTCGGCGGCCGTTTATGACGCCGTCGTGGCAATCGAGGGACGCTATGAGCCGTACGGCACAGGTGTGACGGCGCCAGCCGGCGCATCGGCGGATGCGGCAGCGGTGGAAGCGGCGTACCGAACACTCATTGGCTACTTCCCAGACCAGACGTCCAGGCTTGCGACGCTGTACGACGCCTCGCTTGCGGCGATTCCGAATGGACAGCCGAAAAGCGATGGACAGGCCGTCGGCCTTGCGGCGGCGAATCTGATCATCAGCTCACGCACCGGCGATGGGCGTCTGACACCGATCGCCACCACGTCTACCTTCCCGACAAAACCTGAAGGCCCAGGGGTGTGGCGGCTCACGCCCCCGTTTATGCCCGCACAGACGCCGTGGGTCGGCAACGTTACCCCGTTCATTCTTCAAAGCGCAGATCAGTTCCGTCCCGACGGCCCACCTTCGCTTCAGAGCGCCGAATGGGTAGAAGCATTCAATGAAATCAAACAGTACGGCGGGGCTTCGAGCGACGCTCGCACGTCGCAGCAAACCGCCACAGCGGCTTTCTGGACTGCGAATGTGATTCGGCAGTACAACCGCGCACTGCGTGACGTCGTCGACACCAATAGCTCGAGTCTGGTGGACTCCGCTCGCTTACAGGCGATGGTGAACATCGTCGGCGCTGACGCGCAGATTGCGGTGATGAATGCGAAGTACCACTTCCTGTTCTGGCGTCCGGTCACAGCCATTGACCCGACGGCGGTGACGGTTGATCCCTATAGTAGTAAGGTCCCTGGGTACGATGATGGCAACGACGCGACGACCGGGCAGGAAGGCTGGCGTCCGGCGGGGCCAGGAAATACTCCGAACCACCCCGAGTATCCCGCGGCTCACGGCTCGCTCACTTCTGCGATGGCGGAAGTCTTCAGTTCGTTTCTCGGCACGAGTCGCTTCAACCTGGTGATCCGCGGTTTCAACGCCGCCGGCGCAAGTGGAAACCTGGATGCCGTTCGGACGTTCAGCAATCCAGCTGCGTTGCGCAACGAGATCGTCGACGCACGCGTCTGGGCTGGATTCCATTATCGGTTCTCCGGTGTCGCCGGCGTTGTGTTGGGACGTCAGGTCGCGAAGTACGATCTGGGGTCGGCGTTTCGACCAGTCGATTAACTCCGCGCGAGCACGAATGCCCCCGGCGCATCTGATAAACCTTTTTCAGGTGCGCCGCGTCTAAGTACGCGTTTGTAGAAGAAATATGGCGAAGGGTGATTTCGTCGGCGAATTCGAACTCTACGTGATGCTCGCGCTGGCACATTTGGGCGACGAGGCATACGGCGTCACGATCCGCCGCGAGATCGAATCGCGCACCGGTCGAACGGTGGCGATCGGCGCCGTTTATGCGACGCTCGCGCGCCTCCAGGACAAGGGGCTGGTGCGATTCCGTCTATCGGACCCGGAGCCGGTGCAAGGCGGTCGAGCGAGGAAGTATTTCACCCTCACGCGATGCGGCGGAGGGGCGCTGCGGCATTCGACGTCGATGCTGGGACGAATGATCGCCGGCCTCCCGGCGCAACTGAAGGGTGGCCAGTGGTGATCGATCCGACGCGTCAGTCACCGCCGCGACTCGCGCGCGCGCTCCTCCGAATGCTGCCCGCTGGGGAGGACCACGCGTTCCTTGCGGATGACCTGGCGGAAGAATTCCACGACATTGCCACGACCGTCGGCATTACCGCGGCACGGCGCTGGTACTGGAAACAGATCTGGCTCTCCGCGCCGCCGCTGCTCCGCCGGCGCGTCACCACCATGGCAATGTCTGTCACCGCACGGCGGTGCAAGCCGAGAACACTGATGCTTCAAAACTTCATCACCGACCTCCGCTACGCGTGGCGTATGACCCGGCGCGCACCCGTCATCACTGTTTCGGTGATTCTGGCGATCGCCCTTGGGATCTCCGCGAGCACAGCGATCTTCAGCGTCATGGAGGGAGTGTTCCTGCGTCCGTTGCCGTTCCCGCAGCCCGAACGGTTGGTGCGCTTCAGCACCGCGGTCGCGAATATGGGACAGGTGCCTGAAGTCAATTACCTCGACGCCCGCGATTGGCAGACCGCCTCGACCCGGCTCGAGGCCATCGGCCTGTATGACGTCGAACCTGGAACGCTGCGAGTGGATAACGGTGCGCCGCCGCTTTCCGGCACGGTAATGATGACGACGGCGGAAGTCATTCCAATTCTTGCTATCCAGCCCTACCTCGGACGCATGCTCACACGGGACGACTATGTGTTTGGTGCGACTCCCGGGGTGATGCTTGGGTACAAGTTCTGGAAGGCGCGCTTCGGCGGAGACGTCGCGGCAATCGGTCGCACACTGCAACTCGGCGGCGCGCGCCACAGGATCGTGGGGGTGCTTCCGCCTGAAGCTGATCGCTTTCCGGCCGGCGGCGCCGACGTGTGGACCGCACTCATCTTCCCTCCGACTTCTTTTCTGAATCAACGCGGATCGATCGCGTTGTCAGCCGTCGGGAGATTGCGCGGCGATGTGACGCTTGCGGGTGCAAGGGAGGAAATCACGACGATTGCCGCGCGTCTGGCGGAGGCGTATCCGGATACCAATCGCAATCGGACGGTGCGAATCGATCCACTCCAGGACGCGATGGTCGGGCCGATCAAGCCGATGATGGTGGTGCTCGCGCTTGCGGTCGCGATGCTGCTGGCGCTGGCCTCGGCGAACATCGCCAACCTGCTGCTCGCACAGGCGCACGCGCGCTCGCTCGAGTTCGGCATCCGCGCCGCGCTCGGCGCTTCATCGGGTCGGATGGCACGCCAGCTCTGGACCGAAACACTGGCGCTGTTTCTCGTTGCCGGAGGCTTCGGCGTCGCGTTGGCCCAGCCGCTTGCTCACTGGCTGGTGTCGCGATACCCGGAGACGCTGCCGCTCGCGGCCGACGTCACGCTGGACGCCCGGGTTCTCGCGCTGGCGGCGAGTTGCACGCTTGCAGCCGCGCTCCTGGCCGGCTGGCCGCGCACGCGGCGGCTACGCGACGGTCAGCCGGTTGCGGATCTTCACGGCAATGCGCGAGGCGGGCTCACGCGCGGGCACATCAGAATGACGAACGTGTTCGTTGCCGCACAGGTCTCGATCTCAATCGTGCTGCTCTTCGGAGGAGTTCTTCTGTCGCGAACCTTCGTCAATCTCACGTCGACCGCGCCCGGTTTCAATCCTGATGAAGTGGTTGCCATCCGCGCATCGATTCCACCTCTATCGCATGGCGATGCCGCCGCAATCGCAAACTTTCAGGACCGCCTCCGCGATGCTGCGGGCTCGTTGCCAGGCGTGACCACCGCGGCACACGCCATGTTCATCCCGTTCGCTCCGGGCGCGTGGGGAGACGGATACCGCCGGGCGGGAATGGACGACAGCCAGCCGCAAGGTCCGATGGCGCACTTCTTCATGGTTAGTCCGGAGTACTTCGAAGTAATGGGCATGCCGATCATCAAAGGACGCGCGCTGTCGTCCTCAGATCGCGCCGGCACCGCGCCGGTGATCGTCGTCAGCGAGACCTTCGCGAAGAAGGCGTTCGCCGGCGCAAATCCGGTCGGCCGCCGGATCGAGTGGAACGACGGTACGTGGGAGATCGTCGGTGTGACCGCTGACGTCCGCCATGCGGCGTTGAGCGATCCGCTCGACGCCGATGTCTACGTGCCTCGCGCACAGGTCGTGCGCGACAACACCTGGCTCCTTCTCAAAACGAGCCGCCCCGCAGACGCCGTCCTGATGGAATTGCAGCAACGCCTCAAATCCATTCATCCCGACGTTGCATTGACCGACGCCGAAACGATGGCAGGGCGGTTGGCGGAGAGCGCGGCGCCCGCGCGCTTCCGCGCGATTGTCACCACCGCGCTCGCGGTGCTGGCGCTGCTGCTCGCCGTGGTCGGTCTGCACGGCATCGTGTCGTTTGCCGTCGCGCAACGAACGCGCGATATCGGCGTTCGACTGGCCCTCGGTCAGCACCCGGCCGCAGTGGTGCGCGGCATCCTTCTCGACACAACGCGCACGATTGCAATCGGTGCGGTGCCCGGCGTGCTCGCCTCGATCTACGCTGGCAAGTGGCTGTCGTCAGTTGTATTGGTGAACGCGGATCCGACGGCGGTACTGAGCGGCGTCGTGGCGCTGTTTTTCGGTGCCGCTCTCGTCGCCGGATCGGGACCGGCCTTGCGGGCGAGCCGCGTCGATCCGCTCGTGGCGCTTCGCACTACCCATTGAATCGCGACTCGCTACTCGCAGCTGGCTCCTGGCTGACCGATCAGTGATCAGTGATTGCCCGTCTCCCCACATGTGATTAGGGGAACATTCTTCGCCTGATTTCAGTCTAACCGTGACACATGGGCGATTCGACGCTCGCCTTGCTCCAGGGCACCGTTGACTTACTGATCCTTCGCGCATTGCAGCCGGGGCCGGCCCACGGGTACGCCGTGTCGCGCTGGGTGCGTGAACGAACGGATGGAGTGCTCGCCATCGAAGATGCCGCGCTGTATCAAGCGCTGCATCGCCTCGAGAGGCGCGGCTGGATCGAAGCCGAGTGGGGACTCTCGGACAACAATCGCAAGGCAAAGTATTACCACCTGACGTCGGCAGGACGACGGCAGGTGCGTGCCGAGATTTGGCTGTGGAAGCGGTACGCAGAAGCTGTCTTCAAGGTCATCGAGCCTGCATAGAACTGACGTTACTAGGATGCGGGCGAACGAGCGCGTGAGTGAGCCCCCGCGAGCGAGCGTGGAGGGGAGTCCGAGGGGCAAAGCCCTCGGAGTAAAGAGGACTTCATCATGACGAATCGCCCCCGTGGAACGCGGCGAGTGTTCCGCTTTCTGAAGCGATCGACAAACGATGTCCGTTCAGATATTCGCGATGAGTTTGCGTTTCATCTCGATATGCGCATTGACGATCTGCGTCGCGAGGGACTCTCCGAAGCGGCCGCACGGGAGCAAGCACTAGGTGAATTCGGGAACGTCGCAGCAGGTACGGAGGCGTGTGTGCGTGAAGGAGTAGCAATCGAACGCCGGCATTCACTGACCCGCTTTGCGAGCGAGCTTCATCAGGATGTCCGGTTCGGTGTGCGATTGATGACTCGCAATCCGATGTTCTCGGTCGTGGCTATCGTCACGCTCGCGGTGGCGATTGGCGGTAACGCCGCGATCTTCAGCGTGATTAACGCGCTCGCGCTCAAGCCGCTGCCAGTCAAACATCCGGAGCGGATCGCCCGAGTGTACTCGGGCGAGAGCCAGATGTCCTGGCCCAACTACGAGGATCTTCGCGCCGGCAGCACGAGCTTTGAAGAGATGGCTGCGCACGCGAGCGCGATTCGGGGACTGATGCGCGGCGATACAGCGACTCGCGCCATGGGCGAAGTCGTGTCGGTGAATTACCTCACGATGCTCGGTGTTCCGCCGATGCTCGGCCGCACATTTACGCCGGCCGACACACGCACCGACATCATCGTGCTGAGCGAGCGCGCATGGCGCACTCGCTACGGCAGCGACGCCCAGATCATCGGTCAATCGATCACGCTCGACAGCGTCCGCTACGAAGTCCTTGGCGTCATGCCGCCTGGATTTCGCGGCATCCGGCCGCCGGGGTTGATGAGCGAATTCTGGCTGCCGGTTGATCCATCACCGGCCAATCGCGTGCTCCGGGATCGACGGAAGACGGCGTTCGAAGTCGTCGCGCGGCTGAAGGATGGAAAGGATTTCGGCGAAGCGCAGGCGGAAATGGCGGTGCTCGCAAAACGACTCAGGGCCGAGCACGCGCTCGACGATCAATTCACAGCCATGGAAGTATTCCCGGTAGACGGACTGGGCGGGTACCGCGGCATGTCGAGCCTGATGCTGCCACTGTTTTTGTTCGTTGGGCTGATGACGATCGTCAGCGGACTCGTGTTGCTTGTCGGCAGCGCCAACATCGCGGGTCTTCTTCTCGCGCGAGGCGCCGCCCGCCGGCGCGAGATCGCCGTGCGGCTTGCGCTTGGTGCCGGTCGCGGCCGCCTGATTCGTCAGCTGCTGGCCGAGAGCCTTGTGCTCGCCATCGTTGGCGCAAGCGCCGGAATCTTGCTGGCCTTGTGGCTGGGTGGCCTGCTCAATGTCCTCGTGGCGCGGTTGCCCTTTCCAATTGAGTTCGACCTTGCGCCGGATCGCTGGACGCTCATCTATACATGCAGTGTCGCCGTCATCACCTGTCTCCTGTGCGGCCTTGCGCCGGCACGGCAGGCCACGCGCCTGGAAGTTGTCCCCGCGCTCAAAGACGACGATCCAGCCGCGCTGCGCCAGCGCTTTCGTCGCGCGCTCATCGTTGGTCAAATCACGTTGTCGTCCCTCCTCCTTCTCTGGAGCGGGCTCTTCGTTAGAAGCTTGGCGAATATCCACCGTATCGATCCCGGCTTCGATCCTTCGGGGGTTGTCCTCGCCAGCATGACATTCGATGACGAGCGGCACGCGGTCACAGTGGCGAACGAGCTGCTGGCTCGCGTCCGCACATTCCCTGGGGTTCAGTCCGCAGCTTTCTCCACAGTCGTGCCGCTGTCACTCACAGGACGTGAGGAGCATCGTGTGCATCCAGACACGATCGGCCCTGACAGCACGGGACCCTGGGTGACCCGCAACCATGTCACGCCAGGGTGGTTCGAAACAATGAGAATTCCGCTGATCGCCGGGCGTGACTTTCAGTCGAGTGACGGTCCGGGCGCGCCGCCCGTCGCCATCGTCAACGAAACCGCGGCACGAATGTTCTGGAACGGCCAGGCGCTTGGACGGCGGGTCGATGACTTCGAGGTGATCGGCATCGTGCGCGACAGCAAGTACTGGACGCTTGGCGAAACCGTGAAGCCGCTACTGTACACATCGTTCACACAACGGCCGTTCAGGGAAGTCAACCTCAACATTCGTGCGACCGATGTCGCGGGAGTGACAAGGACGCTCAGGTCGGAAATGCGGCGTGTTGCACCCGATGTGTTCGTGGACATCAAGCCACTGACGACGGCGGTTGCGGTGGCGATTGTTCCGGCGCAAGTCGGAGCGACGCTCACGGGAGCATTCGGTGTGCTTGCGGCGGTCCTCGCGACGATGGGAATCTACGGCCTTGTGTCGTTGACTGTCGCGCACCGCACTCGCGAAATCGGCATCCGCAAGGCGGTGGGTGCACGAACTCTCGATGTCGTGCGTCTGGTGGTGCGAGGCAGCCTGACATTGGTGGTGATCGGCCTCCTAATCGGAACCTTAGGCGGCGCGCTTGGCGCCCGCGCGCTCGGTGGGTTCATCGTCGGCGTCTCGCCACTTGATCCGCTGACGCTCTCAGCGACGGCGGCACTCGTCATTGGTACAGTCGTGCTGGCAAGTGCGCTGCCCGCCCTGCGGGCAGCGCGAATCGATCCAGTGCGAACACTCAAGATCGAGTAGTAAGAAATAAACATGACAGCTCAGGCGCGATCCCACACCGTGCGCATCGTGAACGCCCGCAACTGAGAGTCGAATCCCCTGGTCGTTGCGATCATGGTGGTGCCGTCATCCGCCACCACGTAAGTGCCTTCACCGGCGGTTGAGCCGTCCTCACGCTTCGCTTCGGCTCGGATGGTGTTCGGGTTTGGGCGCGTCGTCACGGATGTCAGCCCAGGCAATCCGTCGACGGGGTACGCCACGCCGTCGGGGCGCATGCGCTGCGGCTTCTCGGCGCAACGATTCCCCTTTGCGTCTACGCCCTCAGCGAGCAGCAGGTAAGCGCCGCCTGTGTCGAGCTGCCATGTCATCATCCCTTCCATCGGCTTGTGATTGGCGTCGAATTCGGAGCGTGCCGGATTGAGGGTCCACGTTCCTACGAACGGATCGTCCATGTCGTCCTCCTTCTGGTTCTATAAGTAAGGTGGACGGTCGTTCGAAGTCCTGAAGGATCGCCTAAGATTCGGCTAAGAGCGATGCGAAACAACAATGTTATCGAGATCGACCATATCATTCTTGGCATCAACGATCTCGATCGTGGGATCCGAGAGTTCGAATCGCGCACCGGTGTCGCGCCCAGGCGAGGCGGGGAACACCCAGACCGAGGCACCCAGAATGCGCTCGTGACTCTGGGAAATGGTCGGTATCTGGAGATTCTCGCCCCTGCCTCATCCCAGGCGCCCACCGCCGCGCGTGAGGCGCCGCTCGAGCATGCGCAACTGACAGTGGTCGGATGGGCGCTTCAGACGCGTGCAATTGGCGCGACGGTTGAGAGCTTGCGGAACGCCGGGTTCGAGGTTCACGGGCCAGTGCCGGGCTCGCGCCGCGCACCGGACGGCGCACTCCTCGCGTGGCAGTCCGCGGCTGTCGACCAGCTTGGTCCTACTCCTTTCTTTATCGAATGGAGCAAGGACACGCCTCACCCGAGCAGCACCGCCCAGGGGGGCTGCTCGCTTGTGGGAATGGAGCTCACCCATCCAAGCCCCCAACGCCTGCAGGCGCTGTTCAAGGCTGCGGGATTCTCCGGTACGATTTCAGCGGGGAAGCGCCCAGCTATGAAAGTCACGCTCGACACTCCGCGCGGTCGTGTCGAATTTGAAAGTTGAGGTCCCCGGTTAGCGATGGTCGGCAACCGTGAAGTGTACGAGTTCGGACCGTATACGCTCGATGTGCAGGAGCGCACGCTGTCGAACGCGGGACGCAGTGTGGCGCTCGCGCCAAAGGCGCATGACGTACTCGTAGCGCTCGTGCGCCGTGCCGGCACGCTGGTGACCAAGCGCGAGCTACTCGATTTGATCTGGCACGATGTTTCGGTGGAAGAGAGTGTCCTCTCGGTGTACGTCTCAGCGCTGCGCAAAATCTTTGACGATACCGGCGAGAACGTATCGTACATCCAGACCGTCCCTCGATCCGGCTATCGCTTTTCCGCTGCGGTGACGCGGAGCGGGGCGTTGGGGCCCCGCGAGCAAAGCGGCGGGGGGGCCGCGGGGGCGCAGCCCGCCGGACTATCGATGAAGTGGCCGATCGGAGTGCTGCCCGCGCGACCTGAGGTATCTGAACTGATCGGGCGCGGCCGCTCGTGTTTGATGGCCGCGTCGCGATCCGAAATCCCGCGCGCCGTCGCGGCGTTTCGATCCGCTATCGAGCTCGATCCCGACTATGCGGCGTCGCACGCCGGCCTTGCGCTTGCTCACTGCGCGGAAGCAGAACTGCGCGTCGGGGTACCAGAGGTGGCGTACGCGTCGGCCCGAGAGGCGGCGCTTCGTGCGGTCGCCATGGAAGTTGCGAACGCCGACGCTCAGGTCGCGCTGGGAACCGTTTTGTTTCTGAGTGACTGGAACTGGAGCGGCGCGCGGCGAAGCCTGGAGCGCGCACTGGAGCTGAATCCGGATCACACAGAAGGATGGTTGTTGTACGGCCGGCTGCTCGAAGCGCTTGGTTTTCTGGCCGAGGGCCTTGCGGCGAAGCAGCGCGCGCTCGAGCGCAATCCGTCTTCGGCCGCCGTGCACCTGCAGATCGCCCTTTCTTACTGGAACCAGCGGCGCTATGACAACATGATCGCATGGTGCACGCGTTCACTGGAGATCGATCCGCAGCACCTGCTTGCGCGCGAGTTCCTGGCCGGTGCCTACCTGAAGAAAGGTGATTCCGATCGCTACATGAGCGAAGTGCTCACGCATGGGCGCCTCGCCGGAGCGCCTCAGCGTCTGATCGACGAACTCGGTCGCATTTACGAGTCGCGCCACCGTGCCGGCATTCTGGAGTATGCGATTCGCGCAAACGCGGAAGGGCCGCCCATGCAGCTCGCGTTGCTGTACGGCGAAGCGGGTAACCTGGACGAAGCGTTCCAGCAGCTCGACTCGGCGATCACCGGTCGCGATCCCGCGCTCGTCCATCTCGCAGTTGCACCGCAATGGGATTGCCTGCGCACTGATTCACGTTTCGATGCGCGGCTGGCGACAATGGGCCTCGCGGATGCCGCGGAACGTTCCCGCCATTTCGTGGGACAGGGTGTCAGGCAGTGAAACGTGAATTATGAACGGGAATCATGAACATGTGTTCACGATTCACCGCCTGACACCCCGGTTGAACGGCATGCATACATTCAAAGATTTACAACTCGAAACACCACGCCTGATTTTGCGCACGCCCCGGCTCGAGGACCTCGATGGCTGGAGTGAGATGATGGCCGACGAAGTGGCGGCGCGGTTCATCGGCGGCGTCGCGCCGCGAGCAATCTGCTGGCGGCAGCTCATGACGATGATCGGCGCGTGGCACTCGACCGGACTCGGGATGTTCTCAGTGATTGAAAGAGAGAGCGGACGCTGGATTGGAAGACTCGGGCCGTGGCAGCCGGAAGGGTGGCCCGGTACGGAGATTGGATGGGCGATCGCTCGCGATCGCTGGGGTCGAGGCTATGCCGTCGAAGGTGCTGTCGCCGCGACGAACTGGGCGTTCGACACGTTAGGCTGGACGAACATCATCCACTCGATCGCACCCGAGAATCTTGCGTCGCAGCGCGTCGCGCAGAAACTCGGGTCACGCAATCTTGGACCCGGGAAAATGCCACCGCCCTATCAGAATGATCGAGTGGATCTATGGGGTCAGACGCGCGAGGAGTGGCGCCGGCGGAGGATGTAAGGATAGCAATCGCAGCAGCCGATCACGGCTTCACACCATCGATGACGAAGACAGTTCCGAGTTCTTGCGCAGTGCTGTACGCATAGCGGCGACCATCACGGGAAATCTGAACCAGCACCACCAGCGGAGCCCCCTTTGGATCGGCGGGGCCCACTTCTCCGACGAGTTCGCGGCGCCCGTTCGTGAGGTCAATCTTGTGCACCCGGACCACCCGACTGAGCGCACGGCCCCTGGCAAACATCACGGTTGATGTCTGTCCCCATCCGATTGGCATCAGGTCATTTCCGAGTGGTTTGATCGGCTGGGGATCGCCACCCCCGATCGGATAGAGTGCCGGCTGCTGATCGGGCCCAACGGCGATCACGAGCCGTCCGTCAGGCGAAACGACGCGTGGCAAATACGTCATCAGTCGAACACCCTCACCACTGAAGGCGCGTGGCTCGCCGCCCGCCGTGTCCTGAATATAGAGGCGGCTACCGCGGCCCGGCTCTGACGCCGCAATGACGATGTGTTGACCGTCAGGCATCCACACCGCCCAGGTGTGGCCTTCGAGCGGCCCGCGTGGCAGCGCCCGCGTTGCCCCTGCACCGGTTGGGACAACCGAGATTGTCGTCGGGACTCCTGGTACGAGCGCGAGCACAGAGCGGCCGTCGGGTGAGAGCCCTGCCGGAATTCCGTCTCCGAGCCGGATTGGTGTGCTGCCGTCGAGGCCGCGCAGGTTGATTCCGTAATCCATGCTCTCGAACAGAAGACGGCCGCCGTCGGAGGAGAAATCGATCGGGAACGCGGAATCCTGCCACGAAAGATCGAGTGGCTGTCCGCCGACCTCGCCGGTCACGAGCGTTCCCCCAGGGCTGTACGTTTCGATGAGCATCCGGCCGTCGCTGGCGATGTCGAAGAGATCGGAGCGCTGCGCTCCACGAACGACGACCCGCACCTGTGGTTTCTCGAGACCTGCGCACTGGATCGTGTTGCCGCTCGCGAAGCAGACATCCCGCCCGTTTGACGACCACGCAATTCCTGAGATGGAATCGAGTTCCGGCAGCAGGTTCCGCTTGGCTCTGGTTGCGACGTCGACAACGGCCGGCCATCCACGGTCGTCGTCGTGCAGCGGGTGCTCGAGAAATGCAATGCGTTTCCCGTCAGGCGAGATGCGCTGCGCTGAGATCCATCCGGCCGTTTCGTAAAGCACCGTCCCGATTGGAAACTCCAGCCGCATGCGGCCGCGGTCCGCGCGGACGACCGAGAGCTGGCCGTCGGGAGCGAAGTCCGCGTCGGTCACATTTTCGAGCAGTTCGCGCGGTGCCCCACCGATAAGAGGAATCTGGGCCAACGTCCCGCGTTCGAGAAAGAGATTTTCGCGGCGCGCATTGATGGAGATTGCGAGGTCACCCGTTCGTGAGACGGCGAGCAGAACCGCGTCAGCCAGCGATGCCGCAACAGTGCGTGGCCGTTCGATGTGTACCGGATAAATCCGGCCCGGCTCTCCGTCCCAGCGAGCGCTGTAGATAATACTTTGACCGTCCGGCGCAAACCGCGCGGCGCGAACGTCTCCTCTTCGAAACGTCAGTTGTTTGAAGCGCGGCAGATCAACGGTCGCTTCTGCCGGTTTCCGGATCGCGGCCGCGAGAAATCCCACACCCACGCCAGCGAGGACAAGCGCGGCCCCGATCGCGAGCCGTCGCCGTGATTTGTGCGGCGCTACGAGCGCCTCGGGCAGTGGCGTCAGATCAGTACCTGACACGGCCTCGAGCGCAATGGCGACGTCACGGGCCGCCTGCATCCGTTCGTCGGGATTCTTCTCCAGGCAGCGGCGGACGATGCGATCGATTGGCGGTGGGACCTGTCGGCCAGTGGAAGAAATTTCCGGAACATCGTCCTTCAAGATCGCCGTCATCGTTTCGGCGGAGGTGTCGCGCTGGAACGCTCGTCGTCCCGTGAGCACCTCGAAAAGCACAGCACCGAGCGCGAAGATGTCCGTGCGGTGATCGACCTTCGTTCCGCGCACCTGCTCGGGCGACATATAGCCGACCGTGCCCAGCACGACGCCGGGTTCGGTGCCACCAGCAATCGTCGGCGAGTCGGCGCCGCTGGCGTTCACTGTCATTTGCGCCGCCAGGCCGAAGTCCAGGATCTTCACTCGGCCATCGCGCGTAATGAAGACATTTTCAGGCTTGAGATCACGGTGCACGATGCCCTTCTCGTGCGCAGCCGCGAGACCGCTGGCGATCTGGATGCCCATCTCGACGGCCTTGCGTGGCGCGACGCCGCCATCGGTGAGCCGTTGTCTCAGCGTTTCGCCGTCGAGCAATTCCGTTACCAGGTATGCGGTCCCGTCTTGCGAACCGACGTCGTAAATCGCGAGAACGTTGGGGTGCGTCAACGCCGCGACGGCGCGCGCTTCGCGTTCGAACCTGGCGCGTCGATCGGGATTCTGCGCAATCTCGGTCGGAAGGACCTTGACGGCGACGTCGCGATCGAGCCTGGTGTCGTGCGCACGGTACACCTCCCCCATCCCGCCGGCGCCGATGGGTTGCGTGATGAGATATGGCCCGAGAAGGACTCCTGAGGTGACGCTCCTCATGAATGCCGGAATCGTAGCCGACCCGGCGATGAAATGCCACGAAGGGCACCGGGGGGCGTCAGCCTACTGTGATCGTGGTTGCTGAAGGCAGACGTCGCAGTTCCCGCATTCGAAGGTGTCTTCGATATCGGGCTCGTGGAAGTAGTGCAGAAGCGTGCGCCACCTGCAGGCGATCGTCTGTCCGTAAAGTACCATTCGCTCGAGCTTTTCTTCGTCCGTTCGTCGCCGCTCTGACTGTTCCTGCAACTTCGATTGACGCGCGTCGTCGTCAAGCGCCTTGCGATCGAGCCGGGTTTGCGCGCCGCGAAATCGTGCGGCGATGAAGTAGCGATGCGTGCGGCGATCGGCGGCACTGAAGAGAAGAGCACAGCGTGCACCAGCCCCGTCGCGGCCCGCGCGACCGGCTTCCTGGTAATACGCCTCGAGCGACCCAGGTATCGCGTAATGCACGACGAGTCTGATGTCCGGCTTGTCGATACCCATCCCGAAAGCGTTGGTCGCAACCATCGCGTCGAGCTCGCCAGCCATGAAGCGATCCTGGTTGTCATGCCGCGCCTGGCGTGACAGGCGTCCATGGTACGGTGCGACTGTCAACCCGCCAGCGGCGAGCTCCGCATGCACAGCGTCGACCTGTTTTACCGTCGCTGTATAGATGATTCCAGTGCCCTCCCCGTGACGGACGAGTTCTGCGAGTTGTCGGCGTTTCGCGTCATCGGACGGCGTCTGGTGGACTTCGAGTCGCAGGTTCGGCCGGAAGATTCCGGTGTTGACGATCTGCGGCGTTCTCAAACCGAGCGATCCGATGATGTCGTCAATGACGGCAGGTGTGGCGGTGGCAGTCAACGCCAAAACAGGAGGATGCCCGAGCCGATCGATGACGTCCTTGAGTTCGATGAACGCAGGCCTGAACTCGTGTCCCCACTGCGACACGCAGTGCGCTTCGTCGACAACAAACCGGTCGATCGTGTGCTCCTTGAGCATGTCGACGAACGCCGTATCGCTCGAGAGTCGTTCGGGCGTCGTAAAGACGAATTCGCTACCGGACCGCAGCCGTTCGAGCGATTGGCGTTCTTCCGACTTCGTCAGTGCACTGTTGAGTTGCGCGGCGTCGACTCCGAGCTCCTGCAATTTGTCACTCTGATCCTTCATTAAAGAAATGAGCGGTGAAACGACGATTGTCGTCCCGTCGAGGTGCAGTCCGGGCAATTGATAGCAGAGTGACTTCCCGCTACCGGTGGGCATCACCGCAACCGTATCGCGACCGCTCAGTACCGATCGGATAACTTCTGGCTGACCAGGGCGCAGTTCGCTGACCCCAAAGACCCGACGCATCACGCTGTTCAGCTGTTCTGGGCGAAGTTGAGTTCCGCGGCGGGCCCGCGTTCGGTTGCTCACAACCAAACGTCTATACAAGCCTCGATCCCTCCGCTCGACATTCGGTGACATTGCGGCGGAGAATCAGGGTCGGACCCTTCGACGGAGCGGCGATTCCGGGTAAGCCGAATCGTGCCTCCGGCAAGGAGACAGCACACCATGACTATCGGGAAACGACTGATAGTTCTGCTGGCGGTTCCGCTGGTGGGACTGCTGGCGCTTGGCATCCTTGCGCGGATTCAACTGTCGAAGATTGAGGATCGCAGCCGCTTTGTCGCCGAGTCCCAGCTCTCGAGCGTTGCGGTGCTCGGAAACATCTCCAGGCGATTCGCCGAACTTCGCGTAAACCTCCGCAGCTTCGTGCTCTCCGATGACCAGAGCCACCGCGCCGCTGCCCGTGCTGCGTTCGAGGAAGACGACCAGGCACTCAGTCAACTACTCCAGCAATTTGGCGACTCCTTTGTCACCGATGAACGCAACCGGCGGCTATTTGGCGATTTTCGCGAATTGAGCAAACAGTACGCCGCCGAAGCCAGGAAGGTGATGACCTTGGCTGAGACGAAGGGACGCACCGAGGCGCTCGCGTATTTTGACGCGACGATTGCGCCGGTGGGGGTCAGCCTGGGTAGCACCGGTACGGAGTGGATCGAATACAACAGAGAAGTTGGCGACCGCGCCGCCCGAGCCTCACTCGGCGCCATACAAACAACTCGATCGCAGATTCTCGTCGCCGACCTCGCGGTTTTCCTGGTCACAGGCCTGCTCGGGTTCTTGACCTTTCGTCGCCTGGCGACGCCGATTCAGGCCCTCGAACGATCGGTCGAAGACATCGCGAAAGGTGATTACAGCAAGTCGGTTCCGTTCACTCACGCGACCGACGAGACCGGCGGGCTGGCGCGATCGATCGAAGTACTCAAGCGTGGCGCCGCGGCCATTGAGGAGCAGCGGTGGATTAAATCACACACCTCCGAAATCCTCGGAGAACTCCAGGGAACGAACTCGCGAGAAGAATTCGGTCAGCGCCTGCTGTCGGGCCTGATGCCCCTGCTTGGTGGCGGCGTGGGCGGGTTTTACGCGTTCGACGAGAAAACGGGCCGGCTGCAGAGGAACGCCGCCTATGGTCTCGCCGACGCGCAAACGTCTGAATCGTTCGCGTTGGGTGAGGGCCTGGTTGGCCAATGTGCTCGGGACCGCAGGCCGGTCACCCTGACCAACCTTCCGCCGACCTATCTGCGCATCGCATCGGGAGTGGGTGCAGCAGCGCCAGTGCAAGTGGTCGCCTCACCATTGCTGTCCAAAGAGACCTTGTTGGGCATCGTCGAGACGGCGACGTTTCACGCGTTCGACTCTCGGGAGAGCGCACTGCTGGCGGAACTCCTGCCGTTGGTGGCGATGAGCTACGAGGTCCTGGAGCGCGGTCTGCGCACGCAAGCGCAGGGCGAGCAACTTCAGATCAGCGAGGAACGGACGCGGTTAATTCTCGATTCCACCGACGAGGGCATCTACGGGATGTCGCCTGACGGCTCCATCACATTCGTGAATGCGGCGGCTTGCCGGATGCTGGGGTACACGCCGGAGGAAATGATCGATAAGCAGGCGCACCCATTGATCCACCATCATCGCGCCGATGGCAGCGAGTATCCGGTGGAGGAATGCCCGATGCGCATCGCCTGCCGCGAGGGTGAAGCGCGGCGCGTGGACGACGAGTTCCTGTGGCGGAAGAACGGCGAGGGCTTCCCGGTCGAGTACGGCACCATACCGATCATGAAGGATGGTGCAATCCTGGGGGCGGTCGTCAGCTTCACCGACATCACGCAGCGCAAGGAAGCCGAAAAGCGGCTGCGGGAAACCGAGCAGTTCTTCCGTAGCGTGCTCGAACTCGCGCCGGACGGCTTGATGGTCGTCGATGCGAAGGGAACGATTCGGTTGGCCAACGCTCGTTGCGAACCACTGTTTGGCTATACGCGCGACGAGCTCGTTGGCCAGCCCGTGGAGATGCTGGTTCCCCAGACCGTCCGACCGGGGCATGCCGCCTTGCGCGAAGCATTTCAGCGTTCGCCGGTTGCACGTGAGATGGGTCCGGATCGGGAGCTTCGAGGTGCTCGTCGGGACGGCTCGGAGTTTCCGATCGAAATCGGACTCAGTCCTCTGCCCGCGCGCGGTTCCGAACAAGTACAGATCGCCGTGTCGATTCGCGACGTGACCGAGCGTAAGGCGCAGGAACGAGCGTTAAAGCTGGCCAAGGCCAAAGCGGAAGAGGCGACCGAGACGAAGTCCATGTTCCTCGCCAATATGAGCCACGAGATCCGCACGCCGATGAATGCGATCCTCAACATGACCGGGCTCGCACTCGAGGCGGACCTTCCGGCCAAGCCGCAGCAGTTCATCAGCGTCGCTCACTCGTCAGCCAGGAATCTTCTCGGAATCCTGAACGACATCCTTGATTTCTCGAAGATCGAAGCGGACCGTCTGGAACTCGAAGACGCGCCATTCAGTCTTCGCGACGTGCTGGAGGAAGTGACCGAGACATTTCGTTCGGTTGTGATCCAGAAGCACGTCGAGCTGATCACGCACACGCTTCCGACCGTGCCCGACAGGTTGCGTGGTGACGCGCTGCGCTTCCGTCAAGTGGTGACTAATCTGATAAGCAACGCATTCAAGTTCACGGAGAAGGGAGAAGTGCTCGTCAAGGTTGCGACCGGGACGGATGCTGACGAAAAAGTACCACAAGGCGAGGTTCTCTTGTCCGTCAGCGTCATCGATACGGGTATTGGGATCAGTCCCGACCAGCGAGCGCGCCTCTTTCAATCGTTCACCCAGGCTGATAGTTCAACCACGCGAAAGTATGGTGGCACCGGGCTGGGTCTGGTGATCAGCCGAAGGCTCGCGCGGCTCATGGGCGGCGATCTCACAGTCGAGAGTACGCCCGGTAAGGGTTCCGTGTTCCGGTTCACGTCGCGACTAGTGGTCGACCCCCAGCCAGAGGCGCCGCCTCGTGTTGCTCCGGCGAACGTGACTGAGCGTCCGGTGCTGATCGTGGAAGACACCGAGAGCAGCCGCGATCTGCTCGAGACATTGCTGCGCGGCTGGTCGATTCCGCCCGTATCGGTGGCCACCGCCGAAGATGGTCTGGCGCTCCTGGAACACCGCAATCGGAAGGGTGGAAGCGATCCATTCGGCCTTGTCGTCCTCGACTGGATGCTTCCCGGCATGGATGGTCTCGAAGCCGCCGCGAGAATTCGGGCGCGGGAGGAAACCCGAACCCTTCCGATTGTGCTGATCAGCGCGTATGCGGGAAAAGAGGAGGAGGCACGCTGCGCCGAACTGGGAGTCAACGTCTTTCTGCCCAAGCCAATTACCGCATCGTCGCTGTTCGACGCCGTCGTGCAGGCGCAGGGCGCGCGAGTACACGTGTCGCGTCGCGCACTCGATGCTCCGCTCGAGCGGGAGTTTGACGCTCACGTGCTCCTGGCTGAAGACAACGAAGCCAATCAAATGGTCGCAGTTGAAATCCTGTCCCGGCTTGGCATCGCACTCGATGTCGCAAATAACGGTCGTGAGGCAATCGACATGGTCCGGGCCGCACCGCACAAGTATTCGGCGGTTTTGATGGACGTGCAGATGCCGGAGATGGATGGTCTTACCGCGACCCGGGAATTGCGCAAGAACGATTATCGGCTGCCGATTCTGGCAATGACCGCGAATGCGATGAAAGCGGACCTCGACGCATGCCTCGCAGCAGGCATGGACGATCACGTCACGAAGCCAATTGAACGGAAGGCACTGGTGGAGACGTTGCGGCGATGGCTGCCGCTACGAAATACAGTGCCAGACGACTCGGCGCCGCCGGTGAGGACTGCCGTGCCGACGCTCGAAGGCATTGACGTGCCGGGATCGCTACAACGGCTGGGTCTCGAGTTCGGCAATCTAAAACGAATGCTGATCAGGTTCGCGGATACGCTGGGGCCGATGCTCGATCTCCTGCGTGCTGCGGTGCTTGCATCCGACTATGCAGCGGTTGCCAGACATGCCCACGGGATCGCCGGGGCTTCGGGCAATCTGGGCGCGGACGATCTCCGTGAGACAGCCAAAGCGCTCGAGCGTGCAGGAAACGAGCGCGCCCAGAGCGTTGCCACCCTCGCGGCAGAACTGGAGCGCCGGGCCGCGGTGGTCTTGCGTTCGATTGATAGTCTGCGGATGACCGAGACCGTCGCCGCGGTGACAGAGTCTGGACAGGTGGTGGTGCCAATCGAGGCTCGGCCCGCGTTGCAGCGCCTCGAGACGGCACTCGGCGATTTCGATCTATCGGCGGCGAGTCAGGCACTGGCCGAGCTCAATCGTGTCGCGATGCCGAACAATATCGACGACCTCGTTCGACTCCGAAATCACGTGGATAGCTACGAGTACGACGAAGCGCGGGCGCTGGTGACCCGGCTGCTGGACCGGATTGGTAGCAAGGTGTCGTGAGCGACCGAAAGGCTTCCCTCGTCGCGCCGGTCACCGCCTCGGCGCTGATTGCGCAGCAAGTGGGCGCGAACGCCCTGCGCGATGGGCTATTCCTGTCGCTGTTCAACGTGCAGAGTCTTCCGTACTTCATGGCCGGTGCGGCGGTCCTTGCGATTGTTGCCGCGCAGTCGTCGGGACGCTTCCTGACCCGGCTCGGACCGGCGCGAGTGGCGCCGACCCTCATCGCGATCAATGCAGCGTTCTTCCTCGTTGAATGGGCGCTCCTCGGTATTCAGCCGCGGGCTGCCGCGGTGCTCCTCTATCTGCACTCCAGTGTCATGGGCGGCATTGCGATCTCTTTGTTTTGGTCGCTGCTCAACGAGCGCTTCGACCCTCACTCAGCGAAGCCGCTGATGGCGCGTGTGGCGGGTGCGGCGACCTTCGGAGGGTTTATCGGCGGCGTGAGCGCCGAGCGGGTCGCGGCGCTGCTGCCGGAGGGCAGTCTGCTTCCGCTGCTCGCGTTTGTCGGCGGCGGCTGTGTCGTGGGCGCCGTCACCGTCGGACGGGGAGCGCCGACAAACCGATCTTCAAGCGCGGACGCTTCACGCAGCGCCGCGCCCTGGGCGCCGTTCCAGCAGCAGCCACTATTGCAGAGTCTCGCGGCAGTCGTCGCGTTGGCCGCACTGCTCGGCGCGCTCGTTGACTACCTCCTCAAGGCGGAGGCGGTCGTCTATTTCGGACGGGGTCAACATCTGGTCCGCTTCTTCGGATTGTTCTACGCAGGAACGGGTTTGGCCGGAGTTCTGATTCAGGCTTCTCTCGGTCGATTCGCGCTCGAACGTCTGGGCCTCGGTGGCTCCGTCGCGAGCCATCCGGCAGTGGTCGGAATGTTCGTCCTCGTCGGTTTTGTCCTACCGACACCGTGGCGGGGAATTCTCCCACGCGGGTTCGATGTGGTCGTCCGGAATTCAACATTCCGCGCCGGCTACGAGTTGCTCTACACACCATTGGCGGAATCGGCGAAACGATCGGTCAAGTCACTGATCGACGTCGGTGTTGATTGCGCGGGAAAAGGCGCAGGCGCGCTGTTGATCCTTCTGCTGGTGTGGATCGTGCCGTCTCACGCATTCGCAGCGGTGAACTTCGCGGCCGCGATTGCCGCCGGTGGCGAGTTCCTCATTGCGCAGCGACTCCGGGCAGGATATGTGAATGCCCTGGAGGGTGGCCTGCGACGTCGGGGCGAGCAGTTGGAGCAGGCGGTCGAGTATTCCATGGGCGACTTTACCGTCGTGGGAACCATGACTGGTCTCGACCGCGCCTCTGTTCTCCGTGCGCTCGGAGGGAGCGAACCGGTTCGTCCGGCCGCGCCGCCGGGGGATCCGGTAATCGCCGCGATCGTCGAGTTGCGTTCCGGAGATCTTTTACGGATTCGCGCCGCGCTCGGCAAGCTCCCTCGCGATCCACTCATCATTGGGGCTCTTGTGCAACTGCTGTCGAGAGACGAAGTGGTTCGCATGGTTGTCTCGGCGCTCGAAAAATTCGGTGCCCGCGCGGCGGGCGAAATGGTGTCCGTGCTCCTCGATCCCGTCAGCCCAGATGTCATACGACGACGGCTGCCGCTTGCGCTGAAATCCTGTCCCTCACCCCTTGCGCGTGATGGACTCTTCGCCGGTCTCGAGGCGGCGAGCTTCGAGATCCGGGTGCGCTGCGGACGCGCGCTGCTGGCGCTTACTGACGAACACTCTGAACTTCAGCAGGCTTTTCCGAACGCGCTGACACTGGTCGAGCGAGAACTCGGTGGCGGTGGCGAGATGCACTTGATTAGGGAACACATATTCAATCTTCTCGCGCTCGCGCTGGAACGTGAGCCGGTGCGTATCGCCGCCCGTGCTTTTACCTCCGACGACGTCTACGTGCGTGGCACCGCGCTCGAATATCTCGAAACCGTGCTGCCGGCGCGGATGTTTTCTGCTTTGCAGCCGCTCTTGACTGCGACGACTCCCCGGCCTGCCCGACGTCGACCAGCGGCCGACGTGCGTGCTGATTTGCTGCGCGCGGGTGCGACGATGACCGTGAGTCTCGATGAGTTGCGCCGCCAGCTGGATGTGGCTGCGCGTGAGAAAACCTGAGCAGATAGCATAAGCTCAGAGTGACCGATGAACACGACCCCACCTCGGCCGGTTGACGATGTCGACCGCATTTTGCTGGTTGATGACGATGCGACCAATCTCGATGTGTTACGTCACACACTCGACGGGCGAGGTTACCGGCTGTTCGTGACCCGCAACGGCGAGAGCGCGATCGACGTGGCACGCCGCGTACACCCGCTCCTGATCCTGCTCGACGTGGTCATGCCGGGGATTGATGGATACGAGACGTGCCGACGCCTGAAGGCAGATCCGGAGACTCGTGAAGCGGCGGTGATCTTCTTGTCGTCGCTCGATGACACCAAGGACAAGGTGCGCGGACTCGAGGTCGGTGCGGTCGACTTCGTATCAAAACCGTTTCAAAAGGACGAAGTGGTCGCGCGCGTCAACACGCATCTGACGCTGCAGCGATTGCGCCGGCAGCTCGAGACGAGAAACGCAGAACTCGCACGTGAGCTGGCGGTTGCGCAGGAACTTCTCACCGACGCGCGTCGGCGAGTGGAAGGCCCTCTTCTCGGGGACAGCCCCGCAGTACGAGCACTGCGAGAATCGATCGAGCGGTACGCCGCCGGTAGCGAACTTGTCCTGCTGACCGGTCCGCAAGGTGCGGGTCACGAAGCGGCGGCGCGCGCGATACACCACGCGTCAGTACGCAGCCGTCACGCGTTCATTCATGTGAACTGCGCAATGCTCGCGCCAGGACAGGATCCCGGCATCTTCAATCCGCCGGTGAGATCCTCGGAACCAGGCGCAGGTCCACCGCTGACGCTCCTGGAAATGGCCAGTCGAGGCACGCTGTACCTTGAAGAAATTCATCGACTGGGCAGTGACCTGCAGGAGCGGTTGGCGGCGGTGCTCGAGCCGATCGAGGGCGCGCGTGAACGCGGAAACGCGAACGCGGCGGTCCCTGACGTTCGCTTCATTACCTACACGTCCGCACCGCTGACTGCGGCGAACGGATTTCATCCGAAGCTCCTTTCGCTCCTCGAACGCAGACAGCTGCGTGTGCCGTCACTCGCCGAACGTGCCGAGGACGTGACCGCGATCGCGCTGTTCTTTCTTCGCCAGCACGCGCGCCAGGTGGGCGCGGTCGTCGAAACGATTTCCGAGCACTCGATGAAGCGGCTGCGCAAGTACCGCTGGCCTGGTGACATCGACGAGCTGCAGAGCGTGATCGAACGCGCCGTGACGTCGGCTCGAGAGCCGGTGTTGGAAATTGATCCCGCTCTCCTCGACGAGGGTCTGCCGCTTGGCCACTATCGGCTGATGGAGAAACTGGGCGAGGGGGGCATGGGCGAGGTGTGGCGGGCCCGGCATCAACTGCTCGCACGGCCGTGCGCGATCAAATTGATCAGGCCGGAACTCCTGGGCGTGGGTAAGCGCGAGGCTGCGGTCGAGCGCTTCCGTCTGGAGGCGCAGACGATCGCCCGCTTGACGTCGCCGAACACGGTGCGGCTCTACGACTTCGGTGTCAGCGAGACGGGTGGGTTCTACTTCGTCATGGAGTTGCTCTCCGGCATGGACGTGTTCTCGCTGGTGCAGCGTTTTGGACCACTGCCGCCTGAGCGAGTTGTCGCAGTTCTGCGTCAGGCGTGTCGCTCGCTTGCTGAAGCTCACGCCGCTGGAGTTCTTCACCGCGACATCAAACCTCACAATCTGTTTCTCTGTCGGCTGGGCGTTGAATTCGATGTACTCAAGGTCCTGGATTTCGGGCTCGTGAAGTCGATCCACGAAGGCGCGGCCCAGATCACGACCGACGGCGTGTTGACGGGGACGCCGGCCTACATGCCGCCCGAGCGCGTACTTGGCGGTCCCGCTGAGGAGCGCTCCGACATCTATGCGCTCGGTTGCGTCGCCTATTGGATGCTGACTGGCAAGACCGTCTTCACCGGCGAGCCGATGGCCGTCATGATCCACCATGCGCGCACCCTGCCGCAGCCGCCATCGAAGGTTTCCGGTCTCTCCATTCCTGATCGGCTCGAGCAGATCGTGCTTGCGTGCCTCGAGAAGGCGGCCGATAAGCGCCCATCATCGGCTATCGATCTGTGGCGTGAACTCGGAGACGTGCCACTTGCCTCGTCATGGACTGCCGAACGGGCTGAAATGTGGTGGTGTGAGAATCTTCCCGAGCTCACTCGTCCGTCGACTGGTACAGACTCCAGCGGGGAGTTGACCATCGCGCCGATGCGGTGACGACCACCGCAGTCACGACTATCGACGGGTCCGGCGCCCGATGTCTACGCGAAACTCTCCGACATTGTCTTCGAAACCGTCGTCGTTGACGCCAAGAAACAGATAACCATCTGCAGGCATCTTGATGGTGACGCCGCTGCCGATCGCAAACGGCTGGCCGGTGCTGCCAATGCGGCCGATCAACGCACCTGCGAGCACGTTCGGGAGCGGGGAGCGTGCAGCCTTGCGACCGGACTTGGAACCAAACGGAGTGGCCACGTCGTTCGAGTCCCCGCTCAGCTGAATCTCGCCGTTCGCATTGAAGCTGAGTACTTCATCCTTCTTGACCGAAATACCGGTGGCGTTCCATGCCTGCTTCGGCGACACCCGGATGCCGCTCCCCGTCGCGGACGCCAACGCGGAATTCGACGAGCTCCCTGACTCGGAACTTCCGGGCAGATTCGAGGGACGCGCAAGAATGATACGAGCAATCTCGTTGGAGGGGATGTCGCGATCTCCCGACGAGGTCTTGATCGTCATGCGCAACGGCGAGCTGCCGCCGATATCGATGAGCCGGCCGAAGACGTTCTCACCGTTTCTCAACATCACCACCGGTCGCCCCCTGGGGATCTTCTCCCAGTCGGCATCGCGCATTGTCGCGACACCGAAATCGATGACCGCCACGTCGTTGGTCGGAATCTGCCGCTCGCTTCCGTTCACTTTCACGGTGAAGCCGACGCCACTCAGATCCATGAGCTCAGCTCTGAGCGTCTCGCCCGAGCGGAGCGTGAGCGTCGCGCGTTCTTGTGCGCGGCTGATTGAGGGAATCGCCAACAGCGCCAGCGCCGCGGCTAGAACTATTCGATTGAACATCGCGCGCCTCCTCCTTCGTCTGTGTTACCTGTCTGCCTGCTGGAACCTGTCATAGGCTGTGGCGTTTTCGATTCGCGGGCCAGTCCCAGAGGCGGAAGCCACCGCGAATGGCGCTGCGATTATCACTGACGCGAACGCCTCGCGGCAGCGCCTTGAGTTTCTTCGTCTGCCCTCCACCCAGGACGACGTAGTCGGCTTGCAGGCCGGCTCGCAATATTTCGACGACCGCGTGGACGTGGTGCGTCCATTTCTTTCGCCCAAGTCGGATCAGACCGCGAACGCCCACGTAGTCCTCGTACGTACGACCGCCGCGATACGGAAGGTGCGCGAGCTCCAGCGGCATGAGAACCCCGTCAGCGACGAATGCGGAGCCGAGACCCGTGCCGAGTCCGAGGAACAGCATGCGTCCGCCCTCATACGCGCCGAGCGCCTGCATCGCAGCATCGTTGATGACCTTCACGGGCACGCCGAACGCTTTCTCGTAGTTGAATCGCCTCCAGCCGCCACCGAGGTTGTGCGGTTCATGCACCGGTCTGCCGTCTTTGACGACACCGGGGTAGCCAATGGAAACGGCGTCGTATTTCCATCCTTCGATGGCCTTGCGTACTTCGGCCGCCATGCGAGCCGCGGTCAATGAATCGCCAGATGGAATCTTGAGCGGCGTACTGCGTCCCGCCATGCAAACCTTGACGTTGGTGCCGCCGACGTCGAGGACCAGAATGCGTTTCATGTTCTGGATACGTATCGCAGAGGCGCTCCGTATCGGGCCGGCATGGTCCCCGCTATTGTGACATCTTCATCCGCGACGACGTTCGCTTGAGGTGATCGACGTCGGCCTGTAATTGCGCGATGCGCTTGAATTGCACCTCGCTGGCCTGCTGCAGCGCGTTGATGGCGTTGCGAAACTCGTTGAGAATAACCGCACGCTCATTCAGCGTGTCGATGATGCGATTGTACTCTCCGCGCGTGACGTCCTTTCTGCTCAGGGGAGACCCACTCAGGCGTCGTGCTTTGGGAATTCGAGGTAACGATTTCGCAGGCTTGGGCACCGTGACCGTCCGTTTGCTGATCGAGTTGCCGGGGTTGTGAAATCCTCCGGCAAGCCCAGCTACGGTGTCAAGCCCGTTGACGGCGCGCTGCTGTCATTGCGTAATCGTGAGCCCCCGCAGGAACGTGTTGTTCCCTTCCGATGCCTCGATCACGGCTGCCGTGCCGTCGGCCACGGCGAAGAGGTAGTAAGTTCCCGACAATCCGACAGGGATCGCGATCGAAGCTGAATCGGCGCTGGTCGCGCCGGCGGCCAGCGCAGGGACGTCCCGGCTTCCAAGTAGCCGATCGTCCGCGCTCAGCAGCAGATCTGTCGAGAGATAGAACCGAAGCACGGATGCGCCCGCATCCGCTGCACCAATATTTTTCACCGTTGCGCTGATCGTGACGGTGGAGCCGGCAGGCGCGGTGAAGGGGGCCGTAAACGTGGCAATGCTCAGGTCCGGTCCGACGAGAACTGTGACCGCGCGAGTGTTGTTGGTCTCTGTCGTCTCCGTGATCGTCCGGCCATCGTCGGCACTGGCGATCAGATACCAGGTTCCCGGGGCCACAGCTGGAAGCGTCACGGTCGTCGTTCGCGCGTTCGCCGCGCCTGGTCCGAGTGGCGGCACTGGGCGCGATCCGATCGGGAAATCTGAGGCATCGAGGAGCGCGTTCGCTGACAGATAGAAGGCGGTCACCGAACCGGGTGCGTTGCCGCTTCCGATATTCTGGGTTGTCTCGGTGACGTCGATCGACGCTCCGGCTGCTGCTCTCGCCGGCGCTGTCGCTGATGCCACCACGAGATCGGGACCAATACGAAGCGTCAGCGTCCTGGTGTTGTTGGTTTCGTTGGATTCGGCGACGACTCCTGTGGCGTCGGCCTTGGCGATCAGGAAGTAAGAACCGTCGGCTGTGTTCGCAGGAATCGTAACGGCAGTGCTTGCGGCACTCGACGTGTTGGCCGCGAGAGCCGGCACACTGCGGCTTTGCAGCAACACATCATTCGCATCGAGCCAGAAGTCGGTTGACAAATAGACGCGTGTGACCGATGCCGATGCGTCACCGAGCCCCTGATTTGCCGTTGTGTCGGAGACCGTTATCGTGCTGCCGGCCCCCGCGATTGACGGTCCGGAGAAGTTCGTGAGCACGAGGTCCGGACCGATCTGGATGAACCAGAAGCGTGAGTTATTGAACTCGTTCGTTTCGAACACTGCGCCTGGACCGTCTGCCTTCGCAAACAGGGTGTACGACCCGGGTGTCAGCGGATCCGGCAGGGTGATCGACGTGGTCGCCGTGTTCGACGCTCCAGGAGCTAGCTCCGGAACGGTTCTCGATCCGACCATCGGATCGCCGGCCTCGAGTACGGAATTGCTCGAGAGATAGAAGGCGGTTGTCGAAGACGGAGCTGTGCCGGTGCCTGAATTAATTGTCGTGTCCGTCACCCGGATGGTCAGGCCCGCAGCCCCCTGCGACGGTATCGTAACAGCCGACACCGAGAGGTCAGCTGCCACATCGTCGCTCACAATAGTGATCGTGCCCGACGATGGCGTGCCAATGATGTACGGACCACCACTTCGCATCGTCAGCGTGACCGTCTCGTTCGCTTCGATCAACAAGTCATCGATCGGCACGATCGGAATGACCACGTCGGCTGCTCCAGCAGGAATCGTCGCGGACCGCGGCACGGTGATGTAGTCGGTCCCGTTGATCGCCGTCCCGTTAATCGCGAACTGAATCGTTACCGGGTCGGCTGACACGGCGCTTCGGCTGAGCCGGAACGCGCCGGACGCCTGTCCCGCCTCAGTTGCCGTCGCGGCGTCGACCGCGACTGTCACGATCGGCAGGGATGGCGGGGCGACGCATCCGTCGGGAACCGTGAAGTCGGCGATGACAGAATTGAATCCGTGATCTTTTGTGTCGACCGCGGCGAGTCCCATGCCGCGACTGGCGAACGATTCCCAGAGACGGCAGAAGTTCGCGCTGCGCGGCCCGGCCGGATTGCGCAGCGAGTCATCGAGGAGCATCGTATCGCGCATGTCGAGCATGGTCGGCACGGGGGGCGACAGCTTGAGCGAGTCGATGTAGAGCTGATGAACTTCGTTGATGCCCGATCCCTCGCTGCCGCGAACCTGATCGATCCGGAACCGCTCACGCAAATCCCAGAGCACGTTCGCCCAGATCTCGCCGTTCTCGTGCACCTCGCAGACCAGGCCGTTTTGGCACGTCCAGTCAGCGTAGGTTTTCGAGTTCACTGTGCGGAGACCCCCTGGCCGAGCGTACTCGGCAAGGAGCGTGTCGCCGTTGACACTGTACGCAAAGAAATCCCCGCCTCCTTCTCCCATCGCGCCAGCCTCCACGCCGGTAAATTTCGGGTTCAGTCGGAGGCTGACACCGTGATGGTATTCGTGCAGGAGGATGTCGAAGTCGTAATCCCCATCGACGTCAGGGAGGCCGTCGACGTCCACGTCTTCGGCCCAGCAATTACTGCCGTCCCAGAGAAACATATTGATCGTCGGGCTCGAACCATCGGGAGCGTTCATGTAATTCGCGTTGTTCCGGCCGTTCGCGCGCGCATTGCCCTTGACGGGATCGCCGCCGAGTCCGCCACGGTTAAAGTTGTCCTGCTGGAAATTCCCCGCAGCCTCGTCGAACCCAAGGTCGTAGAAGAAGTCGTGCGCGAAGTTCAACGCGAAGAAGAGCGCGGTCTCGGCAGAGTCGTCCGAGTTGAAAGGAAAATCGAATTTCCACGCCGTGCCGTCGAACGTTCCGAGTGCGCCTTCCGTCGAGCTATCGTGCCGGAACACGTGCGCGTTGTTGCCGGAGAGCCGGCCGGTTCCGAAGATGGTCGTCGACGGATCGCGAAAGGGCGCGTTGAGGCTGCGCACCAGGTAATTCGATGGCGGCGGACAGCCCGATCCTGGCTGGCCGATCGGCATCGGATCTAACCGTCGCGGATCGAGACCCTGCGTCGCATTCGACTGCATGATCCGGCCGGAGCCTTCGGCAAAGTGCACACGGTTCCGTCGCAACAAGAGGTCGCCCGTCGCTGCGTCGATGAGGACATCGTAAGCCTCGGAGTCGCTCTCCGGTTCCACGCTGACCTGCCATGCGAGGCGAAGAACGCCATCAACTGGGAGCCACGTCAGCGCCGCGATCAGATCACGCCGGAGCTGGCCGTGCGCAAATCGCGCCGCGCCGGTCGCATCAGCGATTCTCGTCGCCACAAACGCCAACTCCGGGCGGACGTTCGCGACGGCGGCGGTTACGGCGCGCTCCGCAGAAATTGGCGTCCCCTGTTGCCGCCCGGCGATCCGCCCTGCGCTCGATGTGATGCGAACGATGTCTCCGGATCCATCGAGATGCACCGTCACCACCGCATCGAACACCGGCACACCATCGACGTTCTGCGCGAACGCGATGGTTCGGGTACCGTTCGATCGTGTGACGTAGTCGCGAAGAAGTGTCAGCGACGCGAGATCACCGTCTTCGAGACCGAGACGTTCGGCGAGCGATGCCAGCACGTTCCGCAAAGCCGCCGCAGCCATGGTGCGAGGCACGTTCACGCCAGGCCGTTCCAGGACGAGGACGCCGCCGGTGAAGGGGTGCACACGAACTCGCGATCGTCCGTTGTCAATGGCGCGCTGCGCTTCCGCTTGTGCTTGTGGCGACGGGGGTTGTGGCGGGCGGTCTTCTCGAACATCGAAATCGGGAAGCACGCGATCGGCTGGCGGCTGCTGCCGCACGGCCATTACGGGGGTGGTGAGACTCACGGTTGTCACCACGAGCGTGGCAACCGACAGGCGCAACAAGGACGGCATCGGCCCTCCGGAACGGCTCGGGTCCCGTGCCAGTTCTGCGCCAGTGGGACGTCGTAACGAGTCAATAAGTTACAGATGACATTCGCCGGCGAATTCTGACAGTTCCGTGGCTCCGAGCACGGTTTGGTGATGGACGATTACGAACGCATGGCGACGGTATGAATCTGATTACGGCCGGCTGTCTTCGCCACATAGAGCGCCTGATCGGCGGCATGAAAGAGGGATTCCGCCATCTGTGCAGGCGCATCGGATCCCCGCGCCGGTTCGTCGAAGCGGGTTCGAGATGCGAGGCCCACACTGATGGAGAGCGTTCCGCGAGGAAATGGTACGCCGGCGAGTACGGGTGCTGTCGCGTGTACTGACGTGCGCAAGGCTTCCGCCGTCTCGCTTGCAGCGGACGCATCGCGTCCAGGCATGGCGATGACGAATTCATCTCCGCCGAACCGGCACCCGAACGCGCCGTCCGGGAGCCACGCGCTGATGATCTGACCGACGCTGCGAACGGCGTCGGCGCCGGCACGATGGCCGTGTGTGTCGTTGATCGATTTCAAGTGATCGACGTCGAGAACGACCAGCGTGAGCGGTGTGCCGGTCTGGCTGGCCGTCCGGATGATCGGCATCAGCATTGCGTCGAACCCGCGGAGATTGTAGAGGCCGGTCAAGTCGTCTGTGACCGCGAGCCGATGGAGTTGCCGTCGATCGTCAGCAAGTTTTGCCGTGACCGCTCCGACACCGACAAACAACACGATCTGGACGATATCCGACTCACGATAGCGGGCAGCGAGCAGGATCGGATTTGCCTGGTGATAAAGAACCACTGCTGCCAGTCCGGCGATCAGGCCGGCGTGCCTGGGCAGCCACAGTCCCGCGATCACGATCGGCAGATAATACAGGTGCTGAATTGGCGCTGCTCCGGTCGAGCGATCGAGCTTGTAGATCAGTCCGAGTGAGACCAGCACGACGGCGATCAGGAGGGGTTGTAGACGCGAGGAGGTCAGGAGGTCGATGCGACTTCTAGTGGCAAGCTTCGATATCGCGCGCACTGTGCGCTCTTTCGAGGGCGCCTCCTACACCCTTGATCCAGTTATAACACGCGCCACGCGATTGCCTGATTAACCGGCGCTCTCGTGCGCTGGAGTGGCTGGTTTAGATATCACTCACCTCTATATACGCCGCCGGCACCGGGTGACCCGTGACAAGCGCAGCCTTGACATCGCGCGCGTGACGGCACTGTCCGCGGTATTCGAATCCCGGGCAGCTACACGTGACGTCCGCGTCGACGGCGACGATCTCGTAGTCCACACCCTTGTGGGACGCGCTCGAGATACGAAAGCGCCGCGCCGAGGGACCTGAGAGCACTTTGACCAGCGCTTCCAATGCGCGCGTGAGCGCCTGGACCTCGCGCGCGCCGCGCAGTTTTACCGGACTACCAATATCGAGTCGGTGCGTGCTGCGAACTTCGTCGGAGGCTCGGCGCAAGAGCTCGCCGATCAACTCATCGTCTTCACGTAACACGTCAGCCGTGCCGCCGGAGATGGAGTGCAGGACGTGCTGCAACTCATCGAGGACGTCGCCGCCTGCGCCGGGAGCAAGCGCGTCGCCTTCGACGATGGCGTTGACCAGCGCTGCCTTCGTTTCGAGAACGGCCTGGACGAAGTCATCGATGGTGTCTCGGGCGACGAAATACGTAACGTTCACCGTCCGTGTCTGACCGATTCGATACGCGCGGTCCTCGGCCTGCCAGTGATTGGTCGGCACCCAATCGAGATCGTTGAACACGACTTGCGTCGCCGCGGTCAGGTTGAGTCCCGTTCCACCGGCGATGATGTTTGCGATGAACACACGAACGTCCGCATCGTTCTGGAATCGGTCCACCAAAGGTTGACGCATCGAGGCCGCCGTCTTGCCGGTTACGACCACCGCCGACGAGCCCAGCTCGCTTGCGAGTTTCTGAATCGGATCGTCGAAGCACGAAAAGACGATCACCTTCTCGCCCTGATCGATCGCACCCTTGACGAAGTCGAGCGTTGACGTCACCTTGGCGGACGCGAGTGCCTGCCGTGCCTCCACGAGGAACGCGAGCAGCTTCCCGCGCGTCCGCAACTCGGCATCCCGTGACCGGGGCGGTCTGCCGCTTTTTCCTGCAAGCAGCTCGAACACCTTCTTGATCGCTCGCGCTCCGGTGCCCGGAGTCACCGCGACTGGCAGCCACGTCCTCAACTTCGGTGGCAACGCCAGCACGTCGTCTTTCGACCGCCGAAGCATGATGCCGTGAAGCTGCACGGTCAGCTCCTCGACATTCGAGGCTCCGCCTGTCTTCCAGCCGTACTCTCCTTTCTCCGCCGCGCAGTAGCGCTTTGCGAACGACAGAAAGCTGCGCCCGAGTGGATGCGCCACCAGCTGCAGCAATACGAAAAGATCGCGAGGCCGGCTGGTGAGCGGTGTTCCGGTTAGAAGCTGCACGGCAAGCTTTGGCCTTGTCGCAGCCGCCGCGACCGTCAGCTGGCGCGCGACTTTACTCCGCGCGCTGGTGTGGTTCTTCAGGTAGTGTGCTTCGTCGAACACCAGCGCGTCCCACCGCACACGCAATAGATTGTCGAGATGCCGTCCCAGGATGTCGTAGTTGACCACGATCCATTCGGCGGTTGCAGACACCGGCGCCGTTCCTTCGATCACCAGGACCGACGCGTCTGCCGCGACGACGGCGATCTCGCGCGCCCAGTTCTGTTTGACCGAGGCTGGGCAGACAACGAGGCGGGGCCCGTGCGGAGCGAGGTGGCGCAGCGACACGATCGCCTGTCGCGTCTTGCCGAGGCCCATGTCGTCAGCGAGGATGGCGCGCGTCCGTCCGAGCAGGAACGCAACGCCTTCGATCTGGTGAGGGAAGAGTCCTTCGGCGAGCGTGACCGCCGTCCGGAGAGCCGTATCGGCATTCACCGTCACATGTGCGCTTAGTTCTCCTCGGCCATCTTTCTGACCACGTTCATCGCGTACTCCGCGGTGCTCGACGTGCCGTGTTCGGTATCGACGTAGCCGGTCCAGTTGAGACGACGCAGTTCCTTGAAGATGAACGGGTAGTTGATCTCGCCGGTGCCGGGTTCGAGCCGGCCAGGGTTGTCACCAACCTGGACCAGCTTGATCAACTTGTCGTGCAGGCCGTTGCGAAGACTGACGACGAGGTTTCCTTCCGTTCGCTGCAGATGGTACATGTCGAAGCAGATCTTCACGTTTGGATGATTGACTTCCTTGATGACCGGGAACGCTTCGATGCACCGATCGAGCGCGCGGCGCGGCTGGTTTGGATTGACGCTGAGCGGCTCGACGGCAATCGTGACGCCAGCCGCCGCGGCGATGTCGCCCGCGCGTTTCAACCCGTCGACGATCTGGGCGCGCTGCGTTTCCCACGGCACGTCCGGCTGGATGATCCCGACAAACGAAATCAGATCCGGCTGCGTGCCGAACTCCTTCGCAATCTCGACGCGCTCCTTGATTTCTGCGAGCAGCGCGTCCTGAGCACCGGGTTTGGTGAAGCCGGTTGTGCCGCCGGCATTGCCGGTGCCGACGAGGCTGACGCACTTGAGTCCTGTCTGCTGCTGCGCCTGGATCATCGCCTTCCGTTGGTCGGGGGTGGCGCTCCAGTAGCTGTACGCCTTGAATCCGTTTGCGGCCACGGCCCGGATGCGATCGGCCCGCGGCATTGGCGGATTGCCGCGTCCGGTGTTGAACATGATCTCGATGTTGATGGACAGCGTGTACGGCGGCGGCGAAGCCGGCGAAGCGGCCGCGGCGTTGTCACCCGCGAGAGCGACAAGGCCAAACGGTGCAGTCACGGCCGCGCGAAGCACATCTCGACGGTGAGCCATCCGCGGATTATACGCGGCCCTTCATGACCCTGTGGCTTCCGCGTTAAGGCGGAAGTCAACGACAGCCACATCCTTCCGCCTTAAGGCGGAAGCGACGGTTCTTTACTCAATTCCCGAAGCGCTCGCTCACGATCCGCCCTGACTCGTCAACTGTGACGACGACCGAGAGGCGGGCGTTCGTCGCACCGTCCTGGCTGAGCGAGCGCATCGCGACGAACCGTGCGTCAAACAGCCGCACTGTCGTGAGCGTCCCGGTGCGCTCAGGCACTTGCGCGATCGGGAAGCGCGCAAAATCGAGATAGACGCGTCCCGGTCGGGTGGCTCGTACTCGCACCACGTCAGGGCCACTGTCACTTGTCAGCCGGATTGACTGGAAGGCGGGCGCCGTCCCGAGGACGTTTCGATCGCTGAGTTCGTAATCACCGGCTTGCCGCCGAATGATGCGCCACGTGAACGGCGAAAAGAACGTCGGAAGCGCCGCCGCCTCGAGGCACGCGTCCGGAGCAGTTTGCGGAACATCGATAGCTCCCGAATGCGCCACGAACGTTGGCGCCGTGGCGCATGGCGCGTGCGCTCCGGCAGCATTGAACGCCGCGGCCTTTGTGAGCGCGCGAGCGTGCAGTGCGGCCCGCGCACTGTAATCGAAGGCCATCAATGCGAGCGCGATAATCGCAAGTCGCTGGCGCCGTGTGATCGAGCCGGCGATGATTGCGACAGCCAGCACCAGCCACAGATACACGTCGATGATCGGCATCCAGTCCAATGCGTACCAGGTCCAGACGAACGGACTGAGCAGCCGTGTGCCGTACGAGGTCGGCAGATCCATCAAGAGATGACACACGATCCCGATCATTGCGAGGGCCCACCATCGCATGAAGTGATGTGTGACGCCCTCGTCGACGCCGACAACGTCATGTCGAGACCGCCATCGTGACCACGCCGAGATGATGCCCGCGGTGACCAGCCCGAGACCGATCACGCCGAGCGGGCCGTGCGTCGGTCCCCGATGCGCGGCGAGGTAATCGACACCGCTGCGAAAGCCCGCGACGATATCGACATCAGGTGCGTTGGAGGCGAGGATGAGTGTTGCCGTCGCGTACGGGACGCGACGGCCAAGACCCGCTCGGGCGGCCGTCCACCCAAACAACGAATGGGTAATGTTGTCCACCGCCGCTAGTGTAGACGGAGGGCGCGGCCGAATGCGACGTGCCGATCTTTGCCCACACCTTCGAAGATCGCCGCGAGCGTGACAGGGATTCCCTTGCCGCGAATCTCGAGATCGCCAGTCACACGGAAACGGTCGCGTTTCTCCTTGTGCGCGCCTTCAACTCGTATGCTGCGGAAGAGGATCGTCGGATAGTGCTCGACGTCCCACTTGCCACGTCATCTTTCGATCCACGCGTCACCTCCTCAAATGCCGCGAACGAAAACGCCCGGGAGAGACGAGCAGCGTTTCTCCCGGGCGCTCCAAACTGAACTGACCATCGCTGTGCGACGTCAGCCGACGATCTTCCTTGCCGCTGTCAGCCCTAGTACCAGGAACACTAAGAACAGAATAAGGAACAGGGCTGCCAGAAACTTCGCGATGGCGAAGGATGCGCCAGCGATCGTGGTGAAGCCGAGCATCGCTGCAATCAGTCCGATCACAAGGAACGTCAAGGCCCAACCAATCATGATCACCTCCAGAGGCACTGCCTCATCCGGCGAGCGCACCTGAGGCGCTTCGCCATAGACGGATCCTGCCAACAACGTGCCGCTCCAGCTCAGCGGATCAGAATGGGGAATACGAGGCGAAGCTGCGATAGCTGCCGAACTGGCGGCGCCGCCGCTATCGCGTCAGCTTCAGCAAAAGCGTCTTCGCCTCACCGTCTCGCAACTCGACTGTCGTGGCAAGAGGTTTCCAATTGCCGAGTTGCTCGGGGTCGAACTCCTGACCCGTCTCGACGTATTCAAGCGCGACGACGAAGTACTGATCTGGCGGCAGGGCGCGAATCGTAAACTTGCCGCCCTGATCGGGCCGCGCACTGCGAACAAATCGCGTCTGGTGTCCCCATCTGTCCGGGTTGGTCGAGAAGGCGACGACCGTGTAATCACCGACAGGACTGCCGGGATCGTCCTGCACCGTTCCGGACAGAGTTGTCGCCCGGCGCGTCAGACGGATCTCGATACCGGAGACGCGCTGTCCTGGTCTGAAGTCATAACCGGTGTCGGTGATGTCCGCGCCCTCGTGCATGACCGACTTGAGGAACCAACCTTCTGGAAGCATTCCTGTGCGGAACGTCTGCCGTTCCGCGAGACCAGAAATTTCGAAAGTCAGGTCGGGATTCACACCGACAGACGAGTTCAGGAACGTTGGTGCGCCGGCGAGCGTGGTGACGCTGCGCACGAACACCGGCGCGTTCAACTTCGCACCATCCTCGAGCACGACGCGGCCGCTGGCGACCGCGCCGGGCGCGGTACTGATTGCCAACGCCGTCACATCCTCTCCGGTGATCGCCAACGGCACCGACGCGAACTCCGGTGTCGCAGCCGCCGGCCGCACATCGTACACGTGCAGCCGGTACTCGCCTGGCGGCACGCTCCGTAGCGTGAATGTCCCGTTCGATGCGGTCCTCGTCGGAGCGACCGGCGCGCCCGCGACAGGGTCACTGGACGTGACTTGAATGGACGCGCTCGCCGAAACATTGAGCGAGTTCGCGACGGTTCCAGACACGACCGCGTACCGGACACTGACGAGCGTCACATTGATGTTCTGAGTTTCTTCCCCGAGGCCGATCCTGATCCGTCGCGCTTCAGCGGCGGACGGTGTGCCTGGATAGTAAACCGGTGGATAGCCCAGCGCGGTTGCCGGTTCACCGGGCGGGTTGAACGAAGCGGACACGAAGTAGTCTCCCGGCGCAAGACCATAGATCCGGAACTGCCCGAGATCATCGGTGATGTCGCCGCCCCCGTTCGCCAGTCCTTCGAGCGCTTCGGCAAGCGGCGTCAGCTCGCGTCGCCCATCAACATATCTCTGGCGAAGTGCGCGGACGAAGACTGCCGCCGCAGGATCCCCGAATTCATCGAAGACTCGCCCGCTGATTGCACCGGCGCGAGGAAGGGCGATGTCGATCCTGTCGACCACCTGACCGGGTCGTACCTCGAGCAACTTGCCGCGTTCGAACGCACGTTTCTGTCCGTATTCGATTTTCAAATAGCCAGCTTTTGCAACGCTCAGCGTGTACGCGCCGGCAGATAGATCGTGTGCGTCCCATCGTCCATCTGCATCGGTACTGATCCAGCGTCCTTGGCGTTCACCTGGATTCGTAGCACGGGCGTTGACGAGTGTGACGATGGCGCCGGCCAAGGGCTTGCCGGTATCGCCGGCAAATACGGTTCCACGAATGCGAGCGCCGGTGACGTTCGATCGTGACTCCGGTGATTGCGTATCGCCGGTGACTCGAATCGTCGTCGGCAGCGACACACTCACGGTCAATGCCACGACCCCCGCGAGGACAGCCGTATTCAGCATGTGATGACTATTCCGTGCCAGTATTGATGTCCAGTCAAGTTGTCTCTATGTCTGCCCAACCATTCCTGGCCGCGCGCGACTTTCTTCTCAAGCATCGGGCTGATTACGACGCTGCGGTCGAAGGATTCCGCTGGCCGTCGATGAATACGTTCAACTGGGCGCTTGATTACATCGACGTCATGGCCGCTGGAAATACGCGCCGTGCACTTGTGGTGGTCGAGGAAGACGGCACGGAGCAGGCGCGCACGTTTCAGGAGATCTCTGAGCAATCGAGTCAGGTCGCGTCGTTCTTTCGATCGCTCGGCATGAAGCGCGGCGATCGCCTGCTGCTGATGCTTGGCAACGAAGCCGTCCTCTGGGAGACGTTCGTGGCGTGCATGAAACTCGGCATTGTCGTGATTCCAGCGAGCACCTTGCTGGCAAGAGAAGATATTCGCGATCGCGTCGAGCGTGGGCAGGTCACCCATGTCGTGGCAGGAGTGGACTGCACGTCAAAGTTTGCCAGCGTTTCGCATTCGCTCACACGAATCTCGGTCGGCGAAACGACACCGAGTGGATGGCATAACCTCAACGAATCAGCAACAGAGAGTTCGGCGTTCGTGCCAGACGCAGAAACTCATCCCGATGATCCGCTCCTTCTTTACTTCACGTCAGGAACCACGGCGAAGCCGAAGTTGGTGCTTCATACGCACCAGACGTATCCAGTCGGGCACCTGTCCACGATGTACTGGTTAGGGCTGCAACCGGAAGATGTCCATTGGAACATCAGTTCGCCCGGCTGGGCGAAGCACGCGTGGAGCTGCATCTTTGCGCCATGGAACGCGGGCGCCACGGTGTTTACGCTCAACTATCGGAAGTTTCAGTCGCGGGCCATTCTCGATGCGCTCGTGAAATACGGCATCACGACGTTGTGTGCGCCGCCAACCGTGTGGCGATTGCTCGTGCAAGAACCGCTGACCAAGTACAACGTTTCGCTTCGCGAAGTCGCGAGCGCCGGCGAGCCGTTGAATCCTGAGGTGATCGAGCAGGTGAAGTCGGCCTGGGGCTTGACGATCCGCGATGGATTCGGTCAGACCGAAACCACCGCGCTGATCGGAAATCCGCCAGGCCAACCGATAAAAATCGGCTCAATGGGCCGGCCGCTTCCCGGCTATACGATCGAGTTGCTCAATCCCGACGGCATCGTCAGTGAGGAAGGCGAGATCTGCATCGACATAACAGCCGGCCGCGGTGGGTTGATGCACGGATACGCGGATAGTCCGAACACAACGGCGGACGCGACGTCGCGGACTCGTTATTCTACCGGCGACGTCGCGATGCGTGATGCCGACGGCTACATTACGTATATCGGCCGCGCTGATGATGTGTTCAAGGCATCGGACTATCGAATCAGCCCGTTTGAATTGGAGAGCGTTCTGATCGAACATCCTGCTGTCGCCGAGGCCGCGGTGGTGCCCAGCCCGGATCCGGTACGGCAAGCTGTGCCGAAGGCGTTTGTTACGCTGGTTGCCGAACGCGCGCCCTCGGCTGAACTGGCGCAGCAGATTCTCGAGTTTTGCCGCGGCCGCCTGGCACCCTACCAGCGCATTCGGCGGTTGGAATTCTGCGAAATACCCAAGACGATCTCGGGAAAGATTCGACGCGTGGAGCTTCGTCGACAGGAAGCCGAGCGCCGGACCGTCGGAACGCGTTCAACACTCGAATTCTTCGAAGAAGACTTCTCGTCGCGAGAACGCTGAACCGAATTCCCGACAGCGATCCCGGACAACGGATGTCGACCCAATCTATAATCGTATTTACTGCTGAGCCAATGCCTGAGCAACACGCGGGCAATTCGGATTCCGAGACGACCGACCACATCGAGCCCCACGACCAGGCGGCGCTGACACAGATGACGGCCGCGTGGCAGGAGACCAGCGTCGCGCTGCTCGACAGCGAGCGGCGCTATCGAGAGCTGGTCGAGTACAGCCTTGGACTCATTTGCACTCACGATCTGGCCGGTACGATCCTCTCTATCAACCCGGCGGCCGCGGAGTCGCTCGGCTATCGCCGCGACGATGGCATCGGTCGCAACCTCGCGGACTTTCTCCAGCCCGACAAGCGACATCTCTTTCCTGACTACCTGCGCCGCATTCAAGAGCACGGGCAGGATGCGGGTCTGATGAAAGTCGTGGCCAGAAGCGGCGCCGTGAGAGTGTGGATGTATCGCAACGTTCTCTCCCGCCAGCAGGGACAGGACCCGTACGTGCTGGGGCACGCCATCGACGTCACCGACCGCGTCGCAGCCGAACGGACGTTGCGCGCGAGCGAGCAGGCACTGCTCGCGGCTCAGGCGGATCTCGAGGCGAGGGTTCGCGAGCGGACGCTGGCGCTGGAGGAAGCGAACGAGCGGCTTCGCGTCGAGATGGCCGAACGTGAGGAGGCGGAACGACTCCGGCGTCGTGCGCTCGCCGAAGCGGATCAGGCCAACCGCCTGAAAGATGAATTCCTGAGCACGCTCTCGCACGAGCTGCGCACCCCTCTGAACGCGATCTTCGGGTGGGCACGGATTCTCCGTTCGCGCGAGCTGGATCCGAGTACCGCGCATGCGGTGGAGGTGATCGAGCGGAACGCGCAGGCCCAGATTCGACTTATTGAGGAAGTGCTCGACATCTCGCGGATCATCACCGGCAAGATGACGCTGTCGCTCGAGCACGTGGACGTGGCCTCGATTCTCCGTTCGACCATCGAAACCGTTCGTCCGGCGATGCAGAACAAGCGCATCCGCTTCGAGGCGCGAATTCCCGAAACGGTGCCGTTCGTTTTCGGCGACGCGCAGCGCCTCCAGCAGGTCTTCTGGAACCTGCTGTCGAACGCGCTCAAGTTCAGCCGCAGCGACGACGCGATCACGGCGACACTTCGCGCCATTGGCGACAGCGTCGAATTCGAAATCGCCGACACCGGCATCGGTATCCGCCACACAGTGCTCCCGGTCGTGTTCGATCGGTTCCGTCAGGCCGATTCGTCGACCACGCGAAGTCACGCGGGGCTCGGACTGGGGCTCGCAATCGTCAAGGAAATCGTGGAGATGCACGGCGGTAGCGTGCGTGCCGAGAGCGTCGGCGAAGGACATGGCGCAACGTTCACGATGCGGCTGCCGATCAGCAAACCGGACACGTACGTGGCACCGGTTGTGTCGGCGCCACGCGAGTTCCCGATCAACCGACTCGCCGGCCGCACCATCCTCCTCGTGGAAGATCACGACGACGCCCGTGAGTTGATTGGCAGCGTGCTGGAAGCAGCTGGCGGTCGCGTGATCGCTGCTGCGGACGTGCCCGAAGCGATGGAGCGGGCCGCAGCAGCACGGCCGGATCTGCTCGTCGCCGACATCGGCCTTCCCGGCGAGGACGGAAACGCGCTCCTTCGCAAGGTGCGGACGCTCTATCCAGGCTTGCCCGCGATTGCGCTGAGCGCCTACGCACGAGCGGTTGATCGCGATCGCGCGCTGGCCGCCGGTTTCGGCGACTACGTGATCAAGCCCGTCGAGCCGGTGCATCTTATCGAAGTCGCCGCCGCCGCGTGCGCATAATCACTCCGAGGGGCTTCGCCCCTCGGAGTCCCCTGCACGCTCTCTCGCGGGGCCCCATGATCCCCGCTCCGTTCGCGTGGGCTCACTCGCGCGCTCGTTCGCCAGGTGATCGGAGAGCTTCGCCCCTCGGGGTCCCTTACACGCTCTCTCGCGGGGGCTCCATGAACCCCGCTCCGTTCGCAGTGGGCTCACTCGCGCGCTCGGTCGCCAGGTGACTGCACGTCACGCAAAATTCGGTGTAGCATGGCCGCACTGAAGGAGCTGCACATGAAACGCGCGATGTGGACCGTGGTGCTGGCGGCTGCAGTTGTGGCGATCGGGAAGGGGGCGCAGGCGCCGCCGAACCTGTCGGGCACGTGGCGGCCACAGAACCCGAACAGCGGACAGGTGAACCCGTTCGAGTTCACTATCACGCAGACGGCCGACAGCGTGACGATTCGGACGCCGCTCAACACTCCCGAGTCAGTGACGTTGAAGGTGAACGGCGAGGAGGCGCGGATCCAGGTCGGTGGCGGCCAGGGTGGCCCTGGCGCAACAGTGGCGGCTCGTGCCTCGTGGGAAGGCTCCAAGCTCGTAATCATGTCGGCGCTTACTGGCGGCCGAGGTGGGCCCAGTTCCATGCGACAGACGTACTCGCTCACCGGCGACACGCTGACGCTCGAGACGAGCAACTCGCTACCCGACGGGTCGATGAGCCAGGTCCGGACCGTGACATACATCAAATACACGGCGGTGCCGATGCCCCCGCCACCGACGCGGACGGTCGAATCCGGGTACGTGAGCCTGTTCAACGGCAAGGACCTGACCGGCTGGAAAGCGAGCGCCAATGCCGATTCATTCAAGGTCGAGAACGGCGCCATCGTCGCCAACGCGCTCGGCCAACCGTCGCATCTGTTTTACGACGGGACGGTCGGCAACCATGCGTTCCAGAATTTCGATCTGCGACTCGACGTGCTCGCACGGTATCGGTCGAACGGCGGCGTCTACGTCATGACCGAGTTTCAACCGCAGGGATTTCCGGGGAAGGGCTTCGAGATCCAGGTCAACAACAGCCACAGCGATCGCATCCGGACCGGTAGCCTCTATCACGTTGTCGATCTGTCGAACGTCCCGGGAAAAGATGACGAGTGGATACCGATGGAGATCAAGGCTCAGGGGAACACGATCGCCATCACACTGAAGGGGCAGGAGGTTGTCCACTGGACGCAGCCGGCCGAGTGGCAAAGCAATTACGACACCGCCAGCCGTAAAATCGCACCCGGGACGATCGCATTCCAGTCACACGACACGTACAGCGTGACCGCGTACTCGAACATTCGGCTCAAGCTGCTGAACTGATCGGTCACCACCAGCACGCATGAACATCCATTCACGTCTGTTACACGCGACGATTCTCATCCCAGGTATCGCTGTTGGCGTCACCGCGTTCGCGCGGCAGCAGGCCGTCAAGAATCCCGAGGCGGCGGTCTTGAAGAATCCCGTTGCGGCGACACAGGAAACACTCGGTGCCGGGAAGCGCGCGTATGACACGAATTGCGCGCCGTGTCACGGCAACATGGCACAAGGCGCGGCAAAGGCAGGGATTGCGATCTCGATCATCGCGGAGCAGGGTGGGAAGCAGCCGCCGGATTTGACCGACGCCGAGTGGGATCACGGTTCAACTGACGGTGAGATCTTCAGTGTGATCAAGAAGGGCGTGCCACCAACGATGATGGCAGGGTGGGAAGGCCGTCTCTCCGATACCGAGATATGGAGCGTCGTCAATTACCTTCGAGCGCTGGCGTCCCACAAGGAAGTTACCGTCGCGCCCGCGGTGGCAACGGACACGAAGCCACAACACGCGCTGCAGCTTGCCGACTATGTGCCGATGCCAATCACCGCGGACAACGCAGACACGAGCACGCGAGCGGAGTTGGCACGCGTGAATTTCCTGCGCGAGGAACCTGGCGGCCGCCGATTCTTCGTCAACGATCTCAACGGCCCGCTCTACATTCTCGACAAACAGACGAAGCAGTTTACGAAGTACCTCGACTTCAACGGCCTGGAAGGACGGCCGGGTTTGTTTCAGCGATTCACCTTCCAGCGCAACTTCGCCACCGGCCTCATCAACGTCGTCTTCGATCCCGACTACGCACGTAACGGCATCTTCTACACGATTCATATGGAGGATCCGACGGTTGCAGCGCCGCCGGATCCGAGGACTGGTGTTGTACCTGGTCTCGATTTGTCCGCCTACCGGACGACCCCCACAAACGTGACGCCGACGTGGCCAGGTGCGGTGATCAATCGCGAAGGCGTGATGATCGAATGGACCGACCGCAACACCAGGAACTCGACGTTTGAAGGGACGGCACGCGAACTCCTGCGCATGCAGTTGGCATCGCCGATTCACCCGCTCGGCGAAATGACGTTCAACCCGACCGCCCAACGCGGCGATGCGGACTGGCGCGTCATGTATGTCGGCGTCGGGGACTCTGGCACCGGCGAGCAAAAAGACATTCGCCGGATGACTCCGCAGCGCCTCGATAACTTGAGCGGAAAAATCCTTCGGATTATTCCGGATCTCCGTGAGCACACCACGACTAGCACGGTAAGCGGCAACGGGCGATACCGAATCCCGAACGACAACCCATTTGTTTCTTTTGCAGGAGCACGCAAGGAGATCTGGGCTGTAGGCCTGCGCAATCCTCATCGGCTCGTGTGGGATGTCGATCCTGCCGAACCTCGCGCCCCGCGCTTGTTTGCGTTCAACATCGGGCTCACGCACTGGGAGACGGTGATGATCATCAAGAAGGGCGCCAACTACGGCTACCCTTTGCGTGAAGGCCCGCAGGTTATGACGCTTGAAGGGATGAAGGACGTGCCGGCCGACGATACGATCCCGTGGCAGATTACCGACGCGAGGACCCACGGCTCCGCCAAGCCGATCTACCCGGTGATTGCCTACCCGCATACCTCGATCGGCGGTGACGCGATTGCCGGAGGCATCATTTACAGAAGCCACAAAATACCGGCGTTGAAAGACAAGCTCCTGTTCGCCGACATCACGACCGGTCACGTGTGGTACGCCGACATGAAAGACGTGCTCAGCGCTGACGATGGCAATGCGACGACGCTCGCGACGATGCATGAAGTCGACGCGGGTCTTCGCCGTCTCGTGGAAGAGACATTCCACGCGCGTGGGGGGCAGGGTGAAACGCTGCCCGGCGCCGGTGCTGTGTCCGGAAAAGGCCGGGTCGATGTGCGCTTCGCGCAGTCCAGTGACGGGGAACTCTACGTCCTGACGAAGAGCGACGGCATGATTCGTCAGGTCGTCGGCTTCAAATGAGGATCACGTGAATGAACGTCAGAAGATGCTTGCCGGCGAGATGTACGATCCGTTCGATCCCGACCTCGTCGCCGGCCGCGAGCGCGCTCGCGATTTGTGCCAGGACTTGAACGCGACCCGCGAATCTCAGCAGGACGAGCGGCGCCGCATCCTGCGCGAGCTATTCGGCAACGGCGGTGATTCGGTCTGGATGCAACCGCCGTTCTTCTGCGATTACGGCGTCAACATCGAACTCGGCGAGCGCGTCTTCTTCAACTTCGACTGCATCGTCCTCGACGTGTGTCGCGTGCGCATCGGCGACTACACGTTGTTTGGACCGGCGGTGCAGATCTACACGCCGATGCATCCGCTCAATGCCGAACAACGCCGCCGTGAAGAGTTCGGCAAGCCGATCGATATCGGCTCCGACGTCTGGGTGGGTGGAGGCGCAATCATCCTTCCCGGCGTGCGCATTGGATCGCGTGCCGTCATTGGCGCGGGGAGCGTGGT
>JBKPSH010000026.1:0-32454 GCA_046734955.1 Acidobacteriota bacterium | reverse complement strand
AGACCGCTGATTGCCGTCGTGAACGACTGGCGCTCATGAAGCCGTGAGTCGAACGTGAAGACACCAACCTCGTCGTCGCCGTCGTGGAGTTGCGACAGGATGGAATCATAGGCCTGGCGCGCGGTCGCGATCTTCGAGCCGACGCGCATGCTGCCGCTCATGTCGACGAGGACCGCCACACTGACCGGCGATCGCAGATCCGATCGCAGTGAGAGGATCGACCGCGGCTGCCCGTTATCTCTGACCTCGAAGTCGGAGGCCTTCAGACCCGGCAGCGGCCGCCCATGCTTGTCCCGCACCGAGGCCTGGATGCTGACAAGGTCCACGGCGCTTCGAAACGTGGCCCGCTGTTGATCGGTTTGCGCCCGTCCCTGCAGCGAAGAGATCGTCAGCCCGGCGACGACGGCGGATGCGACTGTCCATCGAGAGAATGATGACACCATGGCCCAGTTCTCGTTGTCGCGAGCAGCCGATTCGCACGAAGCGACACTACTCGCCCGTTCGAGGAGCCGCACGGTAAGTTGTGAGGAGGTGCCCATCATAACATGGGCGCGCGGCTGAATCCTATAGTCAGACAAACGTAAAAGGGAATGCTTGGCGTACAGGCCCATTCAAACGGAGCGTCAAACTGTGAATTTCTGTGACTGACGGTCAGCCTGACGCGCGTTATCTCCCCAAGGCGGCCAGCGGCGAAATCCGGGCCGCCCGGCGAGCAGGAATGTAGCTGGCCAGGAGAGCAGCGACGCTAAGGAAGACCGGGGCCGCGGCGAACGTGAGTGGATCGATCCCTTTGACGTCGAAGAGCAGCGTCTGCATGGCGCCGGCGGCGAGGGCCGCTGCGATCAGGCCAAGGAGCACACCCATCACGGCGAGCCGTGCCCCCTGCCACACCACCATCGCAACCACCCGATTAGGAGATGCACCGACAGCCATCCGGACGCCGATCTCTGGCGTCCGCTGGGACACGGTGTAGGCCATGATCCCGTAGACGCCGATCGCGGCCAGGGCCACAGCGATTGAGGCGAAGACCAACAGCAGGATCATCTGGAAACGAGGCTGCGCCACGGTTCCCGCCATGGCTGCTTCCATTGTCCGGACGTTCACGAGCGGTTGGCTGCTGTCGATCTCCAGGATCGCGGCACGCACCGAGTTTGTGAGATCGAGGGGACTGCCACTCGTCCGAACGACGAGCGCGGTGTTCAGGTACATGTTCGCAAGGATAGGGTCGGGGTGCTGCCCGTACGGAACGAACATCTCGGCATTCGAGCCTGCTTCGAACGATTGCTTCATGTCGCCAACGATCCCGACGATCTCCATCGTCGGAAACTCGGTTGATGGTTCGGTCCCGATCTGAATGCGCTGCCCGAGTGCGTCGCGGTCGGGAAAGTATTGGCGCGCCATCGACTCGTTGATGACGACGACGCGCGGCGCGGCATTCCGATCGCGCTCGGTGATCAAGCGGCCACGCAGAAGCGGGACGCCGAGCATCTCGAGGTATCCGGGGGTGACGGCACGATAACCAGCGAGGACGTAGTCGTCAGGACCTTTCGGCGGATACGCGGCCCGGTTGAAATGGATCATCGCGCCGGCGCCCGCCATCGGTAGCATCGTCGTCATGGCGGCCGACTTGACTCCAGGCAGCACGCTTATGCGCGACACGATGTGCTCGACCACCGACGTCCGGCTCACATCGTCCTGGTATCGTTGTGGCGAAAGCGGCAAGTTCACGATCAGCAGGTTGTCGGCATTGAACCCCGGTGGCACGTTGGTCATCTTCGCAAAGCTGCGGAGCAGGAGACCGGCGCCGACCAGCAGGACGAGGGCGAGACCGATCTCAACGACGACAAGACTCGCGTGAAGTTTCCGTTGACGCGCGCTGCCGGCTCCGCCGCGGCTCTCTTCATTGAGTGACGCGCGAATCGGTATGCGCGTGGCGTGCAGAGCTGGCACCAGGCCAAAAATGAGGCCGGTGACGACCGCAAGGGCGAAGGCAAACAAGATGACGCGCCACTCGATCGCGACGTTGTGCATCCGAGGCAGCGCCGCGACCGCACTGGAGGCCAGAAACGAGACGACCCATCCGGTGACGAGCAGTCCGGCGGCCGCACCAACACACGACAAGACAATGCTCTCAATTATGAGTTGACGAACGATCCGCAGCCGGCCGGCGCCGAGCGCAATACGGACGGCGATTTCCTTTTGCCGATCGACGGCGCGGGCGAGCAACAGGTTCGCGACATTCGCGCACGCGATCAACAGAACGAGAATCACCGCGCCAGTGAGAAGCAGGATCGCCGGGCGAATGTTCTTCACCAGTTGTTCCTGGGCCGGGTACACGAGCACACGGACGTTCTTGTTCGACTCCGGGTACTCCGCTTCGAGTTGTGCCGAGATCGCATCCATCTCGGTTCGTGCCTGCTCGAGTGTGACGCCCTCCTTCAATCGCGCGATCGGAAAAATTCCGGGATGCCACCCGCGATCTTCCGGCAGCGTTGCCGCCCAGGGCCCGAACGGAACGTACACGTCTGCAGGTTGGAACAGCTCGAAGTTCCGCGGCATCACGCCGACCACGGTGAACGGCCGGTTGTCGAGTTGCAGAATCTGTCCGACCGCATTCTGGCCAGCGAACCGTCGCTGCGCGAAGGGGTCACTGAGAATCACGACGCCTTCGGCGCCAGCCCGATCATCTGCCGCTCCGAAGTTCCGTCCGTTTTCGATCGTGACGCCGAGGAGCGGCAGTAGTGTCGCGGTGATCATCTTGGCCGGCACCCGTTCCGGATCGCCCGCCCCGAGCACGGTCATGTTGGTCGGCCGAAACGCCGCCATGGCGGAGAACGACTTTGCACGCTCCCGCCAATCCTCGTAGTTGTAAATCGTGACCGACACCGACGGGAATTGCGGCGTCTCCTCGGTCAGAATGACGACGTCATTGGGTCGGGTGTAGGGCAACGGCGACAGGAGAATCGCGTTCGACACGGTAAATACCGCGGCGTTGGCGCCAATTCCGAGTGCAAGCGTGACTATCGCAATCGCCGAAAACGCCGGCCGCCGCCACAGATTTCTGAACGCGAGACGCAGATCCTGCATCTACTTAGTGTACAACCCAGTCCAAGCCCTCACGTGCAACAGGTTCGGGCACCTCATGTCCCCCGCTGAACTCGCGGAACGTCACGTCGTATCCTGCCTTGCGCAGCGCCGGGACGATGAGGCGGCTGCAGCGATCGATCGGCAGGATTGAATCCGATGTCCCATGTGAAACAAAGAATTTTGGATGCCCATGCGGAGCGCGTTGGACGATGAAGCCGGGCGAGAAGGCGACGACCCGCGAAAACAGATCGCCGTTGATCAAGCCGAGCGATAGCGCATAGGTCGCACCATCAGAGAATCCTCCGACGGCAATTCGAGTGGCATCAACCGCGACGAGTTGAAAGACCCGTTCGAGCGCACGATTGATGTATTGGACGTCGGCGCCGAACCTTCCTGCCTCGAGCGCATCCCATGTCGAGCTGCGTGAGTCTGGCGCCAACACGGCGATCCCCGCAACGTCGGGAATCGAACCGAAACGCCGCAATACACCTCTACCGCTGCCGGTGGCGCCATGAAGCAGGATCAGTAGTGGCACGGTCGTGCCGGGTGCGACCTTGGGAACACGAAGAATCGCGTCGCGATCACTTTCGAGGCGAAGCGCACCTTCCCGCTCTGCGGACGTCGACACGTTGGGACGTGGGCGCGCCACCAACTGCCCATCGTCGGCGTACGTTGGCGCCGGCTCGTGGCACGCGCCACCAGTAAATGCGAGTGACGCGAGCGCGCCGCCAGCGAGTGCCGTGAACTCGCGTCGTGTTGCGAAACGTGCCGTTCGAGTCATGTGAAAGGATCGATCGAATGGAGGGATCCGGTTAGAGTACTTCTAGTCTGAAGCCGGTCGAGCAGTTCTTTGCGAGGCGGCTCAGTCGTGAATGGAAATCGCCATGGGGCAGTCGCACCGAACGCGTCAGAGTGACCGCCAACCTGGGATTCCGGGATCACTAACCCGGATTCTCTCGAACTACGGCGTTCTGCGCGCGCGATACCGCACGAGCATGGCTGCTGCCCCCATGGCGAACAGACTAATTGTCGCAGGCTCGGGCACCGGGGCGGGACCGTTGGGAGGACCCTCGGCCGGAATACCTTCGAAGGTCAGGATGCCGGAGGCCTCGTAGTCTCGAAAACTGGGCCCGTCGATGAGATGGAATCTTTCCAGTCGGAATGTGATGGCAGTGATGGTGGCACCCGCAAGGTCCGGTGGCGAACTCCTTTGGAAGAGGTAATCCTCAATGTCGTTCAGAACTCCCCACTGCCCGTCGGCGAAACGGAGCGAGTTATGGGTTTCCTCGTCGATGCCGTTGGTCAGCTTTGCCGCTACGGACGTGAATTCAGGATCCGTGTCGGCTGTCGCACGGAAGGTTCGTCCGATATCATCGGCCGTGAGGATCACCCCAAAGAGGCCCGGTCCAAACGCCTCATAACCCCAAAAGAACCGCCCCTGTAGTCCGGGCTGGACGCTCGGCTCAACCGTGCTCACTTCACCGCCGATGCCGGCCATGGCAAGCGTGACCGGCTCAGCGTTGGTGGAGGCGGGAAGGACGCAGCTGAATACGGCGACGGCGAGGACGATCCGATACATTGTTTTCTCCTGATTCGTCCACATTGAGGAAACTCAAAGGACAGATCGCTTTGCGGCGTTGCGTTGTGCAACCGGGGTGCCGCCATGACTTGAGGGGCGAAGGATAGCCGGAATTTGTAATCCCGCATTCGGGATCGTAATCGTGCCATTCTCCCCACTTGTTTGAAGATCGGCCTTTTTCGCGCGAGCACGCCTCGGTATTCCCCTTGCCATACTCAGCCGTGGGATGTCCAGGCATACTCCGTCGAGACTCTTTCTCATTGCATTAACTGCGTTCGTTTCCGCCGGCCGGCTCCACGCGCATACCGTTACGGAACCGTGTGCTGTTACGCAGGAAATCAATCGCTGTCTGATGATGGTCCGGATCGCCGCAACACGGCGCACCGACGCACCACAGAAGACAGTCGCGCGAACAACGTCGGCCAAGGGCAAACGTTTCGACGACTACCAGGTGCCTGCTGGGACACCGTTGGTCGTCCGTCTTCGAACGACGCACGATTCAGCGTCAGGCCAGATTGACGATCCGGTTCGTGCAACGCTGCTGAGTCCGGTCACCCAGGACGGTTTCGAATTGATTCCCAAAGGTTCGACGCTGCATGGAAAGGTGATCGACGTGCAATCGGCGTCGAAACAGAATCCGGTTGGACGCGTCGTGCTCGGATTCAACATCGTCGAACATCTCGAGACTCATAGCCTCGCGACCATTCAAACGAGGTCGATGCCGTTCGACGCAACGCTGGAGCCGAAGGACAAGTTCCGCGACGTCCGCATCGAGTCGGGTGAAGAATTGACCGTGACGCTCGCGCTGCCTCTAAAGGTCCGGTTGCCCCGTACCGAGTAAAGCCTCGCTCAATAGAATCCCGAAATCGGACAACACCTTCTTTACTGTGCGCTGGGGCGCCACCCCCAGCGCCTGCCAGCGCTCGCTCCCGCGCTCGCGCCGGTCGATCGATACGCCGTTCCGCTTAGTCAACGCCAGCAGCCAGCAGCCACGCTTATACTGAGTCCACGGCATGCACGACACACAAGCGTCCACTACGAAAGGCCGTGCCCGACGCGTTCGAAAGAACCTGCGGCAGGGAATGGCGCTCGCGTGGACGGCATCCCCGGGCGCACTCATCAAGTACTCCCTCCTCGGCATCATTAATTCGACGATGCCGCCGATCACCGTGTATCTCGGATCGACGCTGGTCAATCGCATTGCCGAAGCTCGGCTGCATTCGATCCGGTTCACCGACATGCTGCCTATCGTCGCGGGTCTGTGGCTGGCGACGAGCGCGCAGCGCGCAATCGGTGCCTACTCGGGGTACGGCCGCAATCTTTTCGTGCGACGCGTGCAACTCGAAGCGGAGCGACGGCTGTTGGCCCAGGCATCGCGACTCGATCTCGGGCACTTCGACAACTCCGACTGGCACGACCGTCTGGCGCGCGCGAAGCGCGACATCTCGTGGAGACCCGGCGATCTCACCTGGTCGGTGCTGGGGCTCTCGGGAAACCTCGTCACCATCGTGCTGATGGCCTCGCTCCTCGCGAGCCTGCATTACGTGTTGGTCGTTCTCGCGCTGGCTGGTGCAGTGCTGTCGTTGCTGCTCGAGCGGCGAGTCACCTCGCGCATGTACGAGTTCTTCTACAAAGAAACCCCGGAAGAGCGTGAGCGCGAGTACGTCGGCGATCTGCTCGTTCAGCCGCGCACGACGAAGGAGATTCGGGCGTATGTGCTGGCGGATTATCTGCTGGGGCGGCACCGGAACATGTCGGAAGCGCTCTTCAAGCTGCGCGCCGAGATGTATCGCTCCGGCACGCGTATCTCGATCCTGAGCGGCCTGGTCACGGGCACGGCGCTCGCGTTGGCCTATGTGTTCGTCGCTCTCCGGGGTGCCGCCGGCACGATCGACCCCGGTGGTGTCGTCCTCGTCATCGGCGCATTTACGTCGGTGTCTGGAACGCTGGCGAACATTTCGAGCACGTTTGTGTCGGTCGACCAGCACACGACGTTTCTCGACGACTACTTTTCTTTCCTTGCGATCGACCCGCTGATTCCAATCCCGGCATCGCCGGTCCCGCTGCCGGCGGTCATTGACTCGATCGATTTCGACCAGGTCACCTTCACGTATCCGGGCGGGACCGAGCCGGCTGTTGCCGGACTCGACCTGCGCATTCGCGGCGGCGAACTGGTGGCGCTCGTTGGCGAAAACGGCGCAGGCAAGAGCACGCTCGTGAAGCTGCTGCTTCGTTTCTACGATCCGGATCGCGGCGCTGTCCGGGTTGGGGGTGTCGATCTGAAGAATGTCCATCCCGAGGAGTTACGCAGCCGCATCGGCGTCCTGTTTCAGGATTACGCAAACTACGAGCTGACCGTCCGCGACAACGTCGTCATGGGCCGGCCGGATACCGCCGCTGACGATCAGCGTGTGATGGAAGCACTGCGTCGATCGCGCAGCGAGTGGCTGGTCAGAAAAATGCCGAGCGGCCTCGATTCGAAGGTTGGCCGTTTATTCGAAGGCGGCCATGACCTTTCAGGCGGCGAATGGCAGCGGCTCGCCCTTGCCCGCATCATGTATCGCAACGCCGACATCTGGATCCTCGACGAGCCGACCTCGTCGCTCGATCCGGAGGCGGAAGCGGCAATTTTCGCGGAGTTGAAGGAAAACCTGCGCGGCCGCATCGGCATCGTGATTTCGCATCGCTTTTCAACCGTGAGAATTGCGGACCGCATCGCGGTGATTGCTGCCGGGCGGGTGGCTGAATTTGGCACGCATGACGAACTGTTGCGCGGTGGAGGACGATACGCGCAGCTCTTTGAAATACAGGCGGCTGGCTATAGATAAAGGGAAAAGGGAAAAGGGAAAAGGGAAAAGGGAAAAGGAAAGGTCAAAAGGGAACCAAAGAACTCAGTCGAACAGGTGGTGGTAACGACCAAGCCAGTACGGCAGTAAGAAGTATGCACCGTCATCTTCACTGCGCCCACCATTGCCCCCATCCAGCGCGTACGGATTGCCGTTCCACTTCCACATCGGGATCTCATCGTAGGGAAGGACGACGAGAGCCTGGGGACGTTTGAAGCGATCGGACAAGGGATCGATGGGCACGTCCAGACGGTCAGAGTTGCGGACGGTCCAGGTAATCGTGTCCATCGGGATCTCTTGTAGCGTTCGGATGGATTCGGGGCGATCGAATTCCTTGGCGCCCGTTCCAGCGGCGTAGATCACGTTCCATAACGGGTTTCGCTCCGGGCGCTCTACCTGCCAGCTTCTTTCCAGGCTCTGTTTGTAGACGCCGCGAAGTTGCGAATCGGTCTCGTACTGCAGGAGCGGGTAGTAGGACAGAAACGCCAACTCGTCGTCCGAGTGATTGATGTGCCCTGGTATCGCGATCTTCTGATTCCGCGTCAGCAGGTGGTAGCGATGCATCTTGACCAGATTGTCGTACGCGTCGCGGTATTTGACGGCTGTGGAGGTGTTCTCGGCCAGATGCATGGCGACGCGCAGGTGAGAGAGGATGTGCAACGCGCGCAGTCCGGTCTCACCGGGTTCTATCCAGATGTCATCAGGTCCCCACCATCCCCAGCGGGTACGCTTCCCGTCAACGTCGATTAGTTGATACCCGTGGTCGAGTATGTGCGTGGTGATGCGATCGAGGGCGGCACGAAGTTGGGTCTTTTCAGACTCGTCCGCTACGAGATCGTAGTAGATGCCGTAGACGAAGTAGTGACCGACGATTTCGTCCGAGCTGGTGTCTCCCTTCCAGCGCCAGCCCTTGTCGGCCGCGTCGTGCCATTCGCCATCGGCGGGCCGTGCATCCTCTCCCACCTTGATGAATGACCGCGCCGGGAAGCCGGGAATGCCCGTGATGCTCTCGAGCCGCAGGATCGCCTGCATGCCGCGGCGCGCATTGTCGCGGGCGTCGCTCTGGCCTGTGACCTTGTATCGAAAACACTCCGCTGCCGCATACATTGCGGTCCACAGTCCGTCGTTGTCCCTCGAGACAGGCTGATTGGTCGTGAGATCCCCTGCGGCTCGCAGATTGGACGTCGCGGTAAGGCCCCAGCGATTGTGGCGGGCCTGGATACGCTCGACGAACGCGCGGGATTTCTCCTCCAGCGTCATCGGCTTGTACTCGATCCGCGACAAGCCCTTCCCGGTTTCGATCCACGTCGCGCCGTTGTCGAACCCAATGCCGGTGACGCGATCGTCGGGAAGCCAGCGTTCACCGGCGAAGTACTCGACGGTGCGCGTCGACGTATTCAGTCGCACGGCCCCTTGCGGACTTCCAATCCAGGTGATGGTCGGAGACTCGTTCGCGATGACGGTGAAGTCGTTGACCGGCAGGTGAACGGGCAGCCGCCTGATGCGCAGCTCGTCAGCCGGCTTCGCCGCCTTTTGTAATTTCACGGCGCCGTGCGACGTCTGAGCGAATTCGGCGGCCGGGTGAAACGTCCGCGATTTCTGAAGGAACGTGCCTGGCGGTTGCTGCTGAAGAAAGGCCGGCAGCAGGATCGTGGAAACGAGTACCGTGATTGTCTTAGCCATCAGCAATCAGTCATCAGCTATCAGCGGGTTGAGAGCTGACAGCTGATAACTGATAGCTGGCGGCTCGAATTAATCTGAAAGACGGAATTCTACCGATACTTTCATCACGACTTCCACTGGCGCTCCGTTCAAGAGCGTCGGCGTAAATTTCCATTGCCGCACGGCATCCGCTGCCGCGATCGCGAAGTCAGGATGGACTTGTGCCGTGAGGACGCGCACGGACGTCACGGTCCCATCCGGTCCGATGATCGCCTCGAGCGGCACCACACCTTCTCGCCCGGCGTCGCGCATCGATTTGGGATATGTCGGTTTCACGTCGAGGGTTTTCATCGGGACTTTGATATTCCCGCCAACTTTAAGCCGTTGCGCCGCCTGAGGCTGCGATGAGCCAACGGGGGCAGTCACACGACGCTCGCGAACGCTGATGGTTTCCTGGACCTCGCCGACCTGGAGCGTGATGGCGCGATCCCAGTCGCGAGCGCTCTTCAACTCGAATTCCTGTTTCAGCGCCCGAAACCCTGGCAGTGTCGCGGAGAGGACATACTTTCCCGGCGGGGTCTGCGGAAAATCGAAGCGGCCGTCCGCTCGCGTCGTGGCCTGCTGTTTCTCTTCCTTCGCATTCTCCAGGGTGATTGCGACTCCAGGGACGACGGCGCCGGTCGAATCGTAGACAGATCCGCTCAGCGTCGCCGGCGAGGTCTGAGCGGCACGAAACGCGGCCGTCGGCAGCGTGACGGCAAGTAGAAGCGCGATCGTCCAGATCGCGGATGCGCGCGAGACCGAAGTGCGGTTGAGCGCCGGGTTGAGCATGGCAGCGATTCTCCTTTCGAGCGTTGACGAGCGGGCGATCGGCGTGGCGGCGATCCACGCGGCTCGCGGGTTGCGGCATTTCCGTGCGATGTCGAGCAGGTGTTGGGCGTACTCGCGAGCCGGAATCTGCTCGCCAAGTACCACGTCATCGCAAGCCTGTTCACTATCCCGACGAAGGCGCGTGCAGGCGAGCCAGATCAGCGGGTTGAACCAGAAGATGGTTCGAACCGCTTCTGCCGCGATTTGAATGAACCAGTCGTTGCGGCGGATGTGCGCCAGTTCGTGAGCCAGCACGATGCGGATGCGATTGTCGGACCAGTCGCCCACGTGTGCCGGCAAGAGCACGCGTGGCTTGAACAATCCCCACGTCGCGAGCAGATCAGGCGCCCCGGTCTGTAACAGTTCGACCCGCCGTCGGACGTCATATGACTCGGCGATCTCCTGCGCCGCCGATATCCACTCCGCGCTGCGAATCCGCTCGGCTCGCGAGGAAATACGCACCAGGCGCCAGCCTTCGACAAGGAGCAACAAGGCCGTAAACGCGAAACCGCAGGCCCACCCAATAACGATGATCGTTTCGAGATCGATAACTGGTGGCGCCGAAGGTGCCGCGACGGCGGTTCCGGTCGCGACCGTCACCACGGAAGAGACGTCCGTCGCTCGATGCGACCACGATGGCAGTCGGATGTCCCACGAGGGAAGCGTGAGCGACAGCGGAACCACGGCGGCAGAGAGCAGAATTGCTCCTGCGAGCACGAAGTGACGCAGCGCTGCCGACCGCCTGCCGAGCAGTCCGTGCGCGATCAACCCGGCGGCCAGGATTGCGGAGGTTCGAAGGACGACATCGGCGGCATTCATCGTGAGTCTCCGCGCGCGTTGCGCACCAGTTCGGCGATTCGATCGAGTTCCTCATCGGTCACGCGCGCGCCTTCGCCGCCGAGCAGCGCCGCCACCGCCTTGGCGCTCGAGCCGTCGAAAAACGTGTCGACGACATGGCGGAGCGCAGACTTGCGCGCCGAGTGCCTCGGCACCGTCGGCATGTAGATGTAGCGCAAGCCAATCTCTTCGTGTTTGACGTGCCCCTTGCGCTCGAGCACTCGCAGCTGCGTGCGAATGGTTGAGTTGCCGGGCGCGCCTGGCACTTCGGCCATGATTTCCGTCGCCGTCGCACGGCCGAGCCGGTAGAGGACGTCCATGATCAGCCGTTCGCGTTTGGTCAGGAGCTGGGGTGTCGAGGTCTTGGACATGTTATTTTTATAACAACTCTGCGATGTTTGTAACACGTGCCGCGGAACTTGTCAAGCCACGGAAAAACACGGGCCACGGAAAAACACGGGCCACGGAAAAACACGGGCCACGGAAAAACACGGGCCACGGAAAAACACGGGCCACGGAAAAACACGGATTAACACGGATGAACACGGAAACGACACGAGCTACGAAAGAACACGAGCCACGGAAGAACACGGATGAACACGGAAACTACGAAAGAACACCATGGGTGACGGATCGCGCTCGCTTTCGTAAGGACGTCCCGGTATTCTCATGCCGCCACCAGGAGGGATCGCCGTGAACCGCCGTACTTTCTTCAGCGCCATTGCCGCCACGCCAGCGCTCAATTTGATTCGCCCGACTGACGCCGCGGCCGAACTGCCCAAGGCCAAGGTCACGCGGGTGCGGATTTATAAGCCGCCAGAACTGAACCCCTTGTTCAACCAGAGCAACATGGTGGTCACGGTCGAGACCAACATCGGCATCACCGGCATCGGTGAAGGCGGGACGAAGGACACGCTCGAACAATGCGCCGGCACACTCATCGGCCAGAGTCCGTTTCGCACCGAAGCGCTGTGGCAGGAGGCGTATATCGCCTGGTTCTATCCGCCGGGCCGTGAGAAGGCGCACGCGCTCGGTGCGCTCGATCTGGCGCTCTGGGATATCAAAGGCAAGGCGCTTGGCCTGCCGGTCCACGAACTGCTTGGCGGCGCCGCGCGCGACTATTGCGAGTGTTATGCGACCGGGGGTGCGACGCCAGCCGGCACCGCGCCCGGCACGCGTTTGAGCCTTGCCGATCGCGCGCGCGCGACGATGGAGGCCGGGTATCGCGCGTTCCGGATGGCGCCCGCGGAAGTGCCGGTCGGCGGCGTCTACGATACGCGGTCGCTCGTGAAGCAGGTGGAGGCCGACTGCCGGGCCGTCCGCGATGCCGTCGGACCCAAGGGAAACTGGTGCATCGATCTGCATCAGCGGTTCGATTTGAACGATGCGATGCGGCTGTGCAAAGTGATGGAGCCGTTCGAGCCGTTCTTCGTCGAAGATCCGGTGCGCGACGAGAACGCGTTGCAGGATATTCCCAAGCTGCGGCAGATGACGACCGTCCCCCTCACCCATGGCGAGGAATGGGGGCTCAAGTGGGACTTCAATCGTCTGGTTGAGAATCACGACGTCGATTTCGTGCGATCGACGCTGCCCAATATCGGCGGCATCACCGAGTTGATGAAGGCGCTGGCCATCTGCGAGACGCACGCGGTCGGCATCATTCCGCATTTCACCGGCCCGATCGCCACGGCCGCACTTGTGAACTGCCTGTCGACATTTTCTGGCCCCGTGCTGATGGAGTACAACTACGGCGGCAGGCCGATTGACTATTTGCCTGAGTGCCTGGATTTCAAGAACGGCAAGGCGTATACGAATCAGCGTCCCGGACTGGGTGTGACCGCCGACATGATGCGGCTCACCCAGATCGGCGAAGTCACCGAGCCCGGCCGCAAGAATTTCTATCGTCGGCCGGATGGGTCGTTGACGCATTGGTGAATACTGAAATTTCTGATTTTTGATTGCTGATTGCTGATTGACGGGGATGTCCAATCAGCAATCAGAATTCAGCATTCAGAGATTTTGAACGGTTATACCAATCAGCAATCAACACTCAGCAATCAGCAATTTCAGGAGACACCATGAAGCGTCGTGATGCACTGCGTTCACTGTCGATGGCGGGCGGCGCCTCGTTGCTCTCCATGCGGAAGGATCAAATGGCGCGCGCGATGACCCCGGAGATCCCGTCCGGTTTTCTTCATCCGGGATTCGCGCAGGCGATCGCCGGCACAGCTGCGGTCAAGATTCGCGACATCAAGACGATCCTGACCTCGCCCAACAACATCCGCCTCGTCATCGTCAAAGTGGAAACCACAGAGCCGGGACTGGTGGGTTGGGGCTGCGCAACGTTCACGCAGCGCGCGCTCGTGGTGAATACCGCCGTCGAGCAGTATCTCAAGCCATTTCTCGTCGGCCGCAACGTCGACGAGATCGAAGACATCTGGCAGTCGTGCTACATGAGCTCGTACTGGCGGAACGGCCCGGTACTGTTCAATGCGATGAGCGGCGTCGACATTGCCTTGTGGGACATCAAGGCCAAGCGGGCGAAGATGCCGCTTTATCAGTTGCTCGGTGGAAAGGTACGGCACGGCGCGGACTGCTACTTTCACGCGAGCGGCAGCTCGTTCCAGGAAGTGGAGCAGAACGCCCGCAGCGCGATGGAGCGCGGGTTCCGTCACGTGCGCGTACAGGTCTCGACGCCGGGCTACGCCGGGTACGGTGCACGTGGAACCACCGCGAACGCAGCAGCGCCCAACGAGGCGATTGGACCGACGAATCCACGCGCGATCTGGGAGCCGGCGCCGTACGTGCGCATGCTGCCGAAGTTCTTTGAATACTTGCGCAGCAAGCTGGGTGATGAAGTCGAGTTGCTACACGACGTCCACGAGCGCATTACGCTGAACCAGGCGATCAATCTCTGCAAGGCGCTCGAACCGTATCGGTTGTTCTTCCTCGAAGATCCGTTTCCGCCGGAAGAGAACGATCATTTCCGCCTGTTGCGTCAGCAGACGAGCATGCCGATCGCGATGGGGGAGTTGTTCAACACACAGCATGAGTACGTGCCGTTGATCAAGGATCGCTTGATCGATTTCATCCGGATTCACATCTCGCAGATTGGAGGATTGAGCGCCGCGCGGAAGGTCAACGCGCTGTGCGAATTCTTCGGCGTCCGGACGGCATGGCACGGGCCCGGCGACGCCTCACCGGTGGCACACGCGGCGCAGCTCGCGCTGGAGCTTTCAAACTACAACTTCGGCGTGCACGAAGGCAGCAGCTTCCCGCAGCAGACGCAGGAGGTATTCGTTGGCTGTCCTGAAGTGAAGAACGGCTACATGCTGGCCCAGGAGAAGCCAGGTCTTGGAATCGAGGTTGACGAGAAGGTCGCGGCCAAGTTCCCGTTCCCTGCCGGACCGCCGAACTTCGATTACTCGTGGGGCACGACGAGGCGATCCGACGGAACGGTAATCCGGCCGTAGGACGCGGGTCTAAAGACCCGCGCGACGTCGTCATTTCCGCCGCGCCGTCGGCGGCGCTAGCATCCGACTCTCACGACAGCAACAAGGAGGACACGCGATGAGACGTCTACGGATCCTGACCTGGTGCGCCGTGGTCTTCACGATCGTCGTCGTCACGGCGCCCCCGGCGGCGGCGCAGCTGACGACCGGCTCGCTGGCCGGAGTTGTCAAGGACGCGCAGGGCGGCGTGATCCCCGGCGCGACCGTCACGCTCGTCAGCGAAACACGGGGAATACGCTCGGTTCCGGTGGTGACGAACGCGACCGGGGACTTCGTGTTCCCGAACATCCCCGCCGACACCTACACGATCGAAGTGGAGATGTCCTCGTTCAAAACACTCAAGCAAAGCGGCATCACGGTCAATCCCGGACCCCAGGTGTCGATCGGCACGCTCACGCTCGAAATTGGCGGCGCGACGGAAACGGTCAGCGTCAAGGGGGAGTCGCCGATCATCCAGACTGCCAGCGGCGAGCGCTCGTTTGCCATTCCAACTCAGACCGTCGAGAACCTTCCGTTCGCCAGCCGCAGCTTCCTCCAGCTCGGACAACTCGCGCCCGGCGTCGTCATGAACGGCACGCAGGTGCAACGAGTCGGATCGATCGTGCAGTCGACCACCGTCATGATGGACGGCGTGTCGACGATGGACACGGGAAGCAACGGCGCGATCGTGCAGATGAACGTCGAGTCGATCGCGGAAGTAAAAGTACTGGTCCAGGGCTATCAGGCTGAATATGGACGATCGAGCGGTTTGCAGATCACTGCCGTCAGCAAAAGCGGCACCAATCGCTTTCACGGGTCGCTGTACAACGTGCGTCGTGACTCAGACTGGAATGCGAACAGCAAGACTAACATCCTCAACGGCGTGCCCAAGCCAATCCTGCGGCAGCAGGAAATCGGCTATTCCATCGGCGGTCCAGTCGGCAAGGCGGGCGGCAACAACAAGATCTTTTTCTTCCACGCGCTCGAGTTCCTGCCGCGCACCGGTGGCAACGACGTCGTGAATTACCGGATGCCTACGGCACTCGAACGCGCCGGCGATTTCTCGCAGAGCCGCGACAATCTCGGCACCCTGTATCCCTATATCAAGGATCCGAACATTCAGGGCACGTGCAGCGCCGCGGATCAGACGGCGTGTTTCAAGGACGGAGGCGTGCTCGGAAAGATACCCGCCGATCGGTTGTATCAGCCAGGTCTGAACATTCTCAAGATGTGGCCGATGCCGAACGATGCGAGCACCGCCACCGGCGCGAACTACGCGATCACGCGACCGGCGGAGGACATCCTGGGTTTTCAGCCGGCAGTGCGCGTGGACTATCAGCCGAAGTCGTCGTTGCGCATCAGCGTCAAGTATCAGGGTGCGATCCAGCGTCAGCAGGTCTTCAACGGCACCATTCCCGGCTTTAACGATTCGAAGATGGTGCACCCGCGCATCGGCACAGAAGGCGTCACGGTCAACTACAGCCTGAATCCGACGACGTTCATTGAGGGAACGTACGGGCGGGCGGGCAACGAGCTGGCTGCGTGCGGCCCGACGCCGAGCTTTTGTGGCAGTAGTGCCGTGCCCACCAACGACATCTCGAATCTGAATAATGCCGGCCTTGGCGGACTGCCGTTACTTTTCCCCGACGCGTCCGTGCTCAACAAGGACTATTACGCATACAGCATCCTCACCGAAGCGAGTGTTCCCTTCTTCGACGGCACACGGATCCTCAGGGCGCCGAACTTCTCGTGGGGAAACCGCGTCCTCAGCGGGACCAACACCACCACTGGGGCGCCGCCACCGAACATCAACTTCCCGGGCTTTCTCAACATCAACACGACGCAGGACGTTGTCGCGAGCCTCACGAAGGTGATGGGCCGGCACACGATGAAGACCGGCTTCTACAACAGTCACAGCCTCAAGCGCGAGAACAACGTCCAGGGAGCTGCCGACAACTTCGGAACATTGAGTTTCGCGAACGACAGCCCCGGCACCAATCCGTTCGATACGTCGTTCGGATTTGCGAACGCGGCGATCGGCAGCTTCAGTTCGTATGCGCAGGCGTCGAGGTACGTCGAGGGAACGTTCACATACAACAACACCGAGGGCTACATCCAGGACAACTGGAAGATGAACCCGAAGCTGACGCTCGATTACGGTGTGCGGCTCGTTCATGCGCAGCCGCAGCACGACGCACTATTACAGAGCGGCAACTTTCTCCCCGACAAGTGGGTCCAGTCGCAGGCACCGATGTTGTATGTCGCGGGGTGCGTGAACGACGCCAATCCGTGCACGGGCACCAATCGGCAGGCGAAGAATCCGATCACCGGTCAACTGCTCGGGCCTAACACGACGCTGGCAATCGGCACCCTCGTGCCGAACACCGGCAATCTGACGAACGGCTTGTTCCAATCCGGCCAGGGTATTGAGAAGACGACGTACAAGTTTCCGATGTTGAACATCGGACCGCGCTTTGGTGTGGCGTACGACGTGACCGGCAAACAGTCGTTGGTGCTCCGCGGAGCGTGGGGTCTCTATTTCGATCGTCCGCGCCCCGGCGACGCGCAGGCGCTGGTCGGAAATCCCCCGGGGGGCTCACGAATCATCACCATTCGGTACGGACAGCTGCAGAGTCTTGGTCAGGGTGGATTGTCCACGGTCAGCCCGCCGGGCATCACCGTCTTCCAGTACGACGCAAAGCTGCCGACGTCGATGCAGTTCAGCGGCGGCGCGCAGATGCTGCTGCCGTGGTCGACCTCGCTCGATGTTTCCTATGTTGGCTTGCATAGTTGGAATGATCAGCAGCCGTGGAACATCAACTCGATCGATCTGGGCACCGCGTTTCTGGCATCCTCGCAGGACGTCACGTTAACAGCTAGCACGACGCCGGGCGCGACTTCGTACGCAGCAACCAACCCCGATCTCGTGCGCGCATATCGTGGCTACAGCTCGATGGCGAGCACGAGCCGATTCTACGAAGGCTGGCGGACGTACCACTCATTGCAGTTCTCGCTCAATCGCCGCTTCAAAGACGGATTCCAGTTCGGGTTCAACGACACCGTTCAGCTGTACGACGAGGCGCGCGTCGCGCCTCGGTTCGATCACCGGGCCGATGGATCGTACGTGCGACGGGCGGATGAAGCCGAGGCTCAGAAGCTGCTCGGCAACCAGTTCCCGGGCAACGCCGGCACCGGCACTCCCGCGCTTGCTGCGGCTTCGACGCACATCATGAAGGGCAGCGCGGTGTGGGATCTCCCGGATCTCAAGAGCGACACTACCAGCCTCAAGGTCCTTGGCTACGTCATCAACGACTGGCAGCTCTCGACCATCTGGACGGGACTCACGGGTGCTCCATATGCCGTCGGCTTCACGTATCAGAGCAGCAATAACAGCGCAAATGTCAATCTGACCGGCTCGCCCGATTTTGGTGGGCGCATCCGCATTGTCGGCGATACGGGCAAGGGGTGCAGCAGCGATCCGTATCGGCAGTTCAACGCCGCGGCGTTTCAAGGACCGCTGGTCGGGAGCGTGGGACTCGAGTCGAGCAATGACTATCTCAAAGGATGCTTCTCGAGCACGCTCGATCTGTCTATTGCCAGGAATATCCGGCTCGGTGGTGGCCGCAATCTCCAGCTTCGCGCCGACATGTTCAACGCGCCGAACAGTGCGCAGATCACCGGACGGCAAACGACGCTCACGCTGCCGAACCCGACCGATCCGCTCACTCAGCTGAATCTGCCGTACGATCCGGCGACCGGTCAGATCTTGTCGAATCGCGTGCGACCGAATCAGGCGGGCTTCGGCGCCGTGAACGCGTACCAGGCGGCGCGGAATATTCAGGGGTACATCCGCTTTTCGTTTTAGCGTTTCTCGCGCCGAGATCGCAGAGAATACCGATCTCACGCAAAGAGCGCAGAGAACGCAGAGAAGAATGGCGCCGGGTCCCTCCTTCGTATGATGCTCACCGAAGAGAGGAGGGTGCCCGACGCCATTTTTGATCTCCGCGCTCTTGGCGCTCTCTGCGCGAGACTGGTATTCTCCGCGCTCTCTGTGTGAAGGGTCTGCAATCGATAGACGGTTATGATCACCAAATCCCATCGACTTCTCAGCGCGAGTCTGCTCTGCGCGTCCCTCGCCGGCGCGATCGTCGTCGTCGCGCAAACACCCGCACAGCAGCCCGGCTCCCAGGTGCAGGCGCCACCGCCACCGACGGGTCCGCAAGCGCAGGGCCGTGGCCGCGGAGGCGGCGGACGCAAGGACGATCCGATCAACGCGGAGGTCGACTGGACGAAGCAGCCGCCTGTTGTTCCGAAGACTCCCGAAGAAGAGCTGAAGCAGTTCATCCTTCAGCCGGGCTATCGCCTCGAGCTCGTACTTGCCGATCCGATCATCCAGGAGCCGACTGCGATCGCCTTTGACGGCAACGGTCGAATGTTCGTCGTCGAAGATCGCAGCTACATGCTGGATCTCGACATGACGGGGCAGCTCGATCCGATCAGCCGCATCTCGATGCATGTCGACACCGACAACGACGGCGTCTACGACAAGCACACTGTGTTCGTCGACAACCTGGTGTTTCCGCGGTTTGTCACGCCGTTCGGTCCCGGCGTAATCCTGACAAAGGAATCAAACGCGGAGGAGGTCTGGAAGTACAGCGACACGAATGGTGACGGCGTCGCAGACAAGAAGGAGCTGTTCGATACGGGGTACGGACGGCTTGGCAACGTCGAGGGGCAGGAGGCGTTCCTCACGTGGACGCTCGACAACTGGATGTACAGCACATACAACGCCTTTCGTGCGCGCTGGACGCCGCACGGCGTGATCAAGGAATCGACCGGCAGCAACGCCGGCGAGTGGGGCGTCACGCAGGATAACGACGGCAAGATCTGGTTTGAGAGTGGCGCGCCCGGAGTGCCATCCGGCTTTCAGTTTCCAATCGTCTACGGAAACTTCAACGTGCCCGATCAATTCGAGCCCGACTTCCGCATTCCATGGGGCGCGCCGATCCGGATCGCCGATATGCAGGGAGGCATGGGCGCGACGCGCATGCCGGATGGATCGCTGAAGAGTGTGACCGCGAGTGCGGGCAATGATATCTATCGCGGCCATCGTCTGCCGAAGGATCTCGTCGGCGATTTGTTGTCAGGCGAACCGGTCGGACGCATCGTCCGCCGCATCCGCGCTGAAAATAAAGAAGGCCTGACGATTCTCCACAATTTCTATCCCGGCAACGAATTCATCAAGTCGCTCGATCCATTCTTTCGTCCCGTCGACATTACGACCGCGCCAGACGGCAGCGTTTACATCACCGACATGTACCACGGCATCATCCAGGTCGGGAACTTCACGCGCCCCGGGTCGTACCTGCGCGCACGCGTCGAGCAGTACGATCTCGACAAAGTGATCCACAAGGGACGTATCTGGCGCCTCGTCTATGACGGCGTCAAGCCGGATCGTTCCGACAGGCTCACGCGAGATCGAATCCGGCCTCGCATGAACGATGAAACGCCGTCGCAACTGGTTGCGCATCTCAGTCATCCGAATGGTTGGTGGCGCGATACCGCGCAGCAGCTTCTGATTCTCAAGCAGAACAAGTCTGTCGTTCCCGCGCTTCGCACGATCGTGAAGACCTCCCACAACTTGCTCGCGCGTTTTCACGCGCTCTGGACGCTCGAGGGCCTCGGTGCACTTCAGCCGGGGATGGCTCGTCAGCTGATGGAGGATCCCGAGCCACGGATGCGCATCCAGGCGATCCGCGCGAGCGAGACGCTCTACAAGGCAGGCGACAGGTCTTTCGCCAACGACTACAAAGCGCTCACAAAAGATCAGAACATCGACGTCGTGATCCAAGCGATCCTGACGCTGAATCGCTGGAAGGTGCCCGATGCGGCGGCAACGATCAAGGAGACGATGGATGCGAATCCCGCCCGCGGAGTGCAGGTCGTCGCGACGACGATACTGACTCCTCCTCCGGGTCGCAGTGGCTCACCGCTGACACCCGAGCAGCAGGCGGTGATGGATCGCGGCGCGGCAATCTATAACGAGCTGTGCTTCGCCTGCCACGCACCGGACGGTATGGGTACTCCGAAGCCCGAACTCGCGACGACGATGGCGCCGCCGCTCGCCGGATCGCCGCGGGTCAACGCGCACCGCGACTACATCATCAAGGCCGTGCTTCATGGCCTGACCGGTCCGGTCGACGGGCGGAGCTACACCGATGTGATGATGCCGATGGGCGTCAACAACGATGAATGGGTTGCGGCGATCGCATCCTACGTGCGACGAAGCTTCGGAAATACTGGTGGCTTTGTTTCGCCAGCGGATGTCGCGCGCGTGCGAGCCGCCAACGGCGATCGTAAAACGAGCTGGACGGTTCCGGAGCTGACCGCATCGTTGCCATCACAGGTCCAGGCGGATAGCTGGAAGGCGACGGCAAGCCACAATCCGGATGACGCGCTCGCAGGCCTTCGGCTCACGACGTGGAGCAGCGGGGCACCGCAGACGTCCGGCATGTGGTTTCGGGTGGAGATGCCGAACGCGGAGACGATTACCGAACTCTCGTTTCAGTCGCCGCCAGCCGCCGAGCGCGGAGCCGCCGTCGCCGCAGGAGGCGCTCCGATGAACACTCCAAGCGGTCCGGGCTTTCCTCGGGGGTTTCGTGTCGAGACTTCACTGGACGGTACCTCGTGGCAACACGCGGCCGACGGGACGGGCACTGGGCCGACGACCACAGTGGCGTTCAATCCAGTGAGCGCGAAGTTCGTTCGGATCACGTTGACCACCAGTGCCGAGAATGGTCCTCCCTGGTCGATTCAGTCACTCAAGCTGTATCGCGCGCCTAAACCCTGATCAATTCGCCAACTCACCAATTCACCAACTCACCAACTCACCAACTCACCAATTCCGCACAATGGTAGGCCGCCTACCAATTGTGGTAGGCTGCCTACTATGCCAGACCGGAGGATTGTTCAGGGCACTCTCGAGTTGCTGATCCTGCGAACCTTGGTGTTCGGCCCTTTACACGGCCACGGGATCACCAAACACATCCAGCGCACATCTGAAGACGTGTTGCAGGTGGAGCACGGGTCGCTGTATCCGGCCCTCCATCGCCTGGAGAAGAATGGTTGTATCTCCTCGAAATGGGAGCAGACCGATCGCGGGCGTGAGATGCGGATGTACCGACTGACCGCCAGGGGACGAAAGCAGCTGACGATCGAGCAGAGTCGATGGGAGGAGCTCGTTCGTGCGATGGGGCGGGTGCTCAAACCATTGTGAGCGGCCATGAGGAAAGATCGAGACGACGAGTTCGAGCGCGAGATCCGGACGCACCTCGCTCTCGAGGCGGAGGACCGGGTCGCCGAAGGGATGTCCGAGATCGATGCGCGATACGCCGCGCAGCGGGCGTTTGGCAATGTCATGCGAACAAAGGAGGAGGTCCGAGCCGTGTGGACCCGGCGTTGGCTCGGGGAGATCGTCCAGGACGTCCGCTACGCATTCCGGACTCTGCGCAAGAACCGCGGATTCACGACGATCGCCGTGCTGACCGTCGCCCTCGGCGTCGGTGCGAACACGGCGATCTTCTCCCTGGTGAATGCGGCGATCCTGCGGCCGCTCGCGTATCCGCAGCCGCAGCAACTCATGTTTGTGACCACCACAGGGGGCAGTCTCTCGCCGGCCGAGTACTGGGAGCTGTGCGAGATCAATCGCTTCTTCTCCGTCGTCGGCGCGTTCGTCACCGGCGAGGTGAATCTCTCAGCTGGCGATCGGCCTCAGCGTGCCATGCGGGCGACCGTGAACGCCGAGCTGCTCGAGGCACTCGCAGTCTCGCCCGAGCGCGGCCGATGGTTCCGTCGCGACGAAACCCGCGCCGGCGGTCCTCCGGTCGTGATCCTGTCGCACCAACTCTGGGGGTCTGCCTTCGGTTCGCGTGAGGACCTGGTCGGTCGCGCAATCGAGATCGACGGCGTCAGGCACGAGGTGATCGGCATCATGCCGTCCGGATTCGACGTCATGGACAAACGTGTCGAGTTGTGGCTGCCGCTTCAGCTCGGTCCTGGGCTTCGACAGTTTCGCGCGAGCCACTTTCTGTCGGTCCTGGGCCGTCTGAAGGACGACGTGACTCCCGAACAAGGGACGGCGGATCTGGCTTCGCTCATGGCGAGCTGGAGTCAACGCACCGGCGCGAGCGGACATGTGTTTGCCCCGGGCGGCCACGTCATGCAGATGAAACCCGTGCTGGACGAAGTCGTCGGCTCGACGCGACGGGCCCTCTGGCTGCTTCAAGCTGGCGTCGGCCTGGTGCTGCTCATCGCGTGCGCGAATCTCGCCAGTCTCCTGATGGTCCGGGCCGAGGTCCGTCGTCGTGAGGTCGCCGTTCGTACGGCCCTGGGTGCCGGCCGGCGGCGGCTGCTCACACAGTTCCTTGTCGAAGGACTCGTGCTCCTGGTGCTCGGCTCCGCGCTTGGTCTTCTCCTCGCATGGACGAGCGTTCGCGCGCTGACAGTCGCATATCCGGAGAATCTTCCTCGCGTCGCCGACATTCGAATCGATCCCGCGGTGCTTGGCTTCACGTTGCTCGTGTCGGCGGTCACGGCTCTGGTCTTCGCTGCCGCGCCGTTGCGACATCTATCCGAACGCAGCAGCGGTCACTTGCTAAACGACCGGACACCCGGGCTGCCAGCCACGCGGTCGTGGGTACGCCACGCTCTCGTTTCCAGTGAAGTGGCGCTGGCGGCTGTGCTGGTGGTCGGTGCGGCTCTGATGGTGCGGACGGTCGTCAACCTGATGAATGTCGATGCTGGATTCGGGCGATCACAGCTCGTGACGTTCGGAGTCGCACTTCCGGCTGCGACCTACCCGACTTTCGATAGGCGGGTGCAGTTGTATAGCCGCCTGATCGATCGGTTCCGCGCGATGCCGGGGATCGAGGCAGTGGCATCCGTATCCGGCCTGCCCCCACATCGTGAACGGAACCTTTTCGCTACCGAGGTCGAGGACTATACGCCACCGCCCGACCGATTGGAGATGGTGGAGTACTACCAGACGGTCACGGTCGGCTATTTCGAAACCATGAGGATACCGATCGTGCGAGGCCGCGCGTTCGAGGCGCCTGATGCTACGGGAGCACCTGTCGCCGTCGTGAACGAGGCGTTCGTTCGCACCTTCTGGAAAGGCATCGACCCGATCGGGCGGCGTGTAAGACCCAGCTTCGGTGATCAGACACCCTGGGTCAGGATCGTTGGCGTCGCAAGTGACGTGAAGCAGGCTGGCGTTGACAAGCCGACGGGCACGGAACTGTATTTACTATTCGACCAGCTACCGCGAATTTTTCCGGCGCTTCAAGGTGCTCGCCTCGGCAACGCATTGGGAGTAGGGACCATGCACCTCATGCTGCGGACCGCGCTGCCGGCGGCCGCGCTGCAGCCGTCGATCGTGAATGCGCTCGGTGAGGCGGATCCGTCGCTGCCGATCATCCGACTGCGCAACATGGAGGAGGTATTCCTCGATTCAGTGCGGCGGCCGCGCATGTTGATGCAGCTCTTTGCCGCGTTCGCCGGTTTCGCGCTCCTGCTGGCAGCGATCGGAACCTATGGCGTGCTGTCGTACGTCGTCACTCAGCAGCAGCGTGAGATCGCGATCCGGATGGCCCTCGGCGCCGAGCGTGCAACGGTACTTCGCGATGTCATGAGACAGGGCTTGAAGTTCACGTGTCTCGGGCTGGTGGCTGGCCTTGCCGCCGCGATGGTGTTGACACGGTTTATGGAGACGCTGCTCTTCGGCGTCCGCGCGAGCGACCCGGCAACGTTGGCGAGCGTGGCGGCGCTCATTACTGCCGTGGCGGTTGCGGCCAGCCTGGTACCAGCCCTTCGCGCCACCCGCGTCGATCCGATTGTCGCACTCAAGGACGAATAGGGACGCGGTGAACCGTCGGCGTTGACAATTAGAGTGAGTTGGTGGATTGGTGAGTTGGTGAATTGACGAGGGCAGAGGCGAGCGCCGAGAATCAATTCACCAATTCACCAATTCACCAATTACCGAGCTGAATGGCGCTGCTCATGTCGCCGTCATCCGCTCCTTGCTGATACTCACGGATCGCACGCGGGTTGCTTGGTGTGACGCCGAGACCGCAGGCATACGCGTCGCCGATGAACCGGCGGCGCCTGCCCGGTTCACCGGCGCGGCGATGACGACAATCAGAATAGGCACGGCGGAAGGCGCGCTGGGAATGAGACATGTATCCCGCCTGCCAGATTAGACACCGATTCCTTTGATCGGCTTGCCGGCGCAACCCTCCATCGCGCAGTCTTCACTTGACTTTCTAGTGAAAGCACTGGCAGACTTCACTTGAGAGGCAAGTAAAATCATGCCGCACAGCGATCGCGTGGAATTGTTGAACGGAACACTCGACCTGATCGTATTACGAGCATTGTCGACGATGGGACCACTCCACGCCTACGCGCTGGCGTCGAGGCTCGAACAAGTCCCAGACCATCCGCTCACCCTCAATCAGGGGACGCTCTATCCGGCCCTCGTCCGCCTCGAGCAGCGCGGCTGGATCAAGGGCAGTTGGCGTAAGACTGAAAGCAACCGCGACGCCAAGTACTACGCGATCACACCGGCGGGCCGGCGTGCCCTCGACCGCCAGGCCGAACGCTGGCGCCGGTTGTCCGGACTCGTGAACAAGCTGTTGCTGGATGAGTCGTAGAAAGGCATCGACATGCAACGATTCCTCGCGCGGCTGTTGCATTTGCTCCGCATCCGTCGTCCGGAGCGCGATCTTGCACGCGAAATCGACGCGCATCTTGCGCTGATGCAGGAGGCGTACGAAGCGCGCGGCATGGAGCCTGATGCCGCGAGACGCGCGGCGAGACTTGCACTCGGCGGCGTCGAACAGACAAAGGAACTTCACCGTCAGGCCCGTTCCTTTAGCTGGATTGAGGATGCGCGCCAGGACGTCGCGCACGGTCTTCGACTGCTGCGGCGGAGTCCGCTCTTCACTTTTACTGCGGCGACATCTTTGGCGATTGGAATTGGTGTCAATACCGCGATCTTTACCGTTGCCAACAGTCTTCTTTTTCGCCCTCCGCCCGGCATCGCCAACGCCTACGAACTCGTCGACATCGGAACGGCGCGAGGCGACGGCGGCCTGAACCCACTGTCTTACACGAAATACCTCGAAGTCGCTCGCCGGGCGACGTTGCTCTCTGGCGTCTTCGCCCAAGACATGTCGCCGCACGTGATGAGTCTGGTGCCACCAGAGACGGGTATTGCGGAGCGAGTACTCGGCCAGTACGTGACGACGAACTTTTTTGCCGTTCTTGGATCACCATCATGGCGTGGCCGCGTCTTCACGGTGGGCGATGATGCGGTTGCCGTCCTCGATCATGGGTATTGGATGCGCCGGTTCAACGGCGACGACGGAGTAATTGGGCGAGCGCTACGCATCAACGGGCGAACCGTGATGGTCGTCGGCGTCGCGGCGCCAGGGTTTCAGGGCACAGGCATACAGGTCAGGGACATGTGGCTCGCGATTGGAGCCAATAACGATCGCCCCGGCACTGTGATCGCCGGCGCACGAGTGCGACGCGGTGTGTCAGTTGAAACCGCGGCAGCAGAGGTGACGACCATCGGCGACGCGATCAATCGGGAGCAACACGCCGCGTCACAGGCGACGCGCCTCAGCGCCCTCGCGTTTTCACCCGCCGGCGGCAATCGCAACCTTGTCTTCGGCTTTGCCGGCGTTCTCATCGTGCTTGTCTCCATCGTGCTGGCCGTCGCGTGCGCGAATGTCGCGGGGATCATCCTCGCACGGTCGACCGCACGTGCGCGCGAGATTGCCGTTCGCACGGCCCTTGGAGCCTGGCGGGGACGACTCATTCGTCAATTGCTCACCGAAACGTTCGTGCTCTATCTTCTCGGCGGTCTCCTCGGGATCGCCCTCGGACGAGCTCTGATCAGCCTGACGCCGCTTCTGCCAGCATTACCGACTCCAATCTCGGTTCCGCTCGTGCTCGATGGCCGCGTGTTGTTGTTTGCGCTGGTGCTGTCATTGTCCGCCGCTGCGGCGTCTGGCATGCTGCCGGCTTTCAAAGCCTCGAAGTCAGATCCGGGCGCGGTGATGAAGGACGGCGTGCGATCGTCACCGGCTCGTTCACGTCTCCGCAGCGCGTTCGTCGTCGCGCAGGTCGCACTGAGCATCTTGCTGGTCGTCCTCGGTGCGCTTTTTGTCCGAGTCTTGCAATACGCCGGCGCGACAAATCCTGGCTTTGATTCACGAAACGTCGAGATTGCGACAATCGATCTGTCGATGACGATCGACGGTCAGGCCGAGAAGGACGCATTCTGGCGTCGCCTGATCGAAAGGGTGCGTCAACTGCCGACCGTCGAAGCGGCGTCGCTCGCGCGCGTGCCGCCCGGAGGGTTCGAGGGCATTGGACTCGGTGGCATTGCGACGGCCGATGCACCGGGATCCGATCTGCTCGCGCCAGGCTGGAACGTCATCGATAGCGGCTACTTTGCGGCACTGCATATTCCGCTCGTCGGAGGCCGCGATTTCACCGACCGCGATCAGGCAGGCTCGCCGCCAGTCGTGATCGTCAGTCAAGCCATTGCGCAGCGACTGTGGCCAGGTCAGACCGCAGTCGGAAAGCCAGTGGCGCTTTCCGTCTTCAATGCTCAAACCCGCCGAATCGAACGGCGCACGGCCGATGTCGTCGGCATCGCTGCAGACATCAGGTCGAGCAGCCTCGTTGACGGACTCGCCGAGCCGTATGTCTATCTGCCGCGCGCGCAGAGCGCCGAGACAGGCATGACCACCACAATGTCGATCGTTGCGCGTGGCCGCGGTGGCAACCTGGAATTGGCCTTGATCGGTATCATTCGCGAGCTCGATCCGCGCCTGGTCGTCGCGAACATCGAATCGCTCGCGAATGCCGTCGCACTCGGGCTCGCGCCACAGCGAGTGCTCGTTGCCGTCACCGGCACGATGGGGTTAGTGGGGTTGCTGCTGGCATCAATGGGCATCTACGGTGTGACGGCATACAGCGTTGCGGTGAGGCGCAGAGAGTTCGGGATTCGGCTCGCGCTTGGAGCACCTCGCCTCCGTGTGATCTCGATGGTGTTGCGCGATGGCATGGTCCTGGTTACGGTCGGCGCCATCATTGGACTCGCCCTTGCCACTGGTGCCGGGCAAATCCTCTCGGTTTTCTTCTTCGGACTGCCATCGATTCACGTCCCAACATTGCTTGGTGCGCTGGCGTTGTTCATCGGCGTCGGCGCCGCGGCCTGTGTTGTCCCTGCGGGGCACGCGGTCCGGGTCGATTGGCAGCGGGCGCTGCGCGAAGAGTAAAGGCTCGTAGCGCGGCGCTTCAGCGCCGCGTCCGAACGTCCGGAGCGATCCGATTGCCGTTGGGATTCTTTGGCAGCTCTGACGGGCGGCTGAAGCCGCGCGCTACGGGTGTCGCTGAACCTTCGTTGCCCACCACACGTACGGATACCCCGTGCGCTCAGGCGGCAAATCCGCGGCGATCGGATTGTTCTGGATATATTGAATGACGTCGAACACGTTATCCGAGGCGCGAAGCACGCGTTCGAAGTATCTTCCGATTCGCCTTCGATGAGTAGATGAAGGTGACCTTCCATGAACACGTACGCAAGAATCTTGAAACGACGTTGATCGCAAGACGGCGGTCCGCCGGAGCCTTGGCGAAGGCGGAAGCGGCGCGGTACGGTGACGGTACACGTTTCATTTCGCGGACGTTGCTGGAGGTGAGAGTGATTCGATGAACGGGAGAATCGCATTCCAGGCGGCCGTCGGGTTTGCCTGCAAAAGCAGGTGAGGTCCGGCGATGGTCGCTAGGGTCATCGGACGCAGCCGTGACATTCTGCGGTACGCTGAATCCGGGACAAGTCGATCGTCGGTGCCGCGCAGGTAAAGCGTCGGAACCGTGCAGTTCGCAAAGGCGGCAGCTTCGTCGACCGTGAGGACGGTTCGTCGCAGCCACTCGGTCCTCGCCGCTTCCGCTCGATATTCAGTTGGGCTTCACGGTTCGCACGACGCTGGCGGCGCCGGTGCCAGCGCTCCGCCCATGTCATCGCGGGTTCGGATCGATAACCAGCAGGCGCCCGTCTTCGTGTCTTTGATAAACGTGGCGCCGTATCCGTCGATTGAGGCGCCAGTGCGGACCACTATCAATCGACGCGCTGGCTGTTCCTGGAATGCGCTGAGTTTCGGCAGCGCCGCGGAGCCGAGTGCGCCGATCAGAACACCTGCGAAGATCCATCCCGCACGATTCGTTTTTCGCATGGCAGCTCCTTTCAACGCCGCCCTACTAATACGAGTGTGACGCGCGGAATAAGGGGGCAGTTGGTTTTTCTTGCCGTACGAACTGTCGAACGTGAGTCGCCTGAGAGGATCGACTAGCGTCACTCCTGCCGCAGCACGAGCAGCGGATCAATCGCCGCCGCGCGACGGGCGGGCGTGTATGTCGCGAGCAGCGAAAGAAAACCAAGTGCGGCGACAACTCCGACGAACGAGGGTAAATCGTGGGACTCGACCTCGAATAACATGCCTCCCACCAATCGTGTCGCGAACCATGCGCCGACGGCACCAAGCGCGAGCCCGATGGCGGCGAGCTTCAACCCGCGACCCAGCAGCAAGCTCATCACGCGTCCGGCGTTCGCGCCGAGAGCCATTCGAATGCCAATCTCTTTCGACCGTTGCCCGACGGCGTAAGCCATCACGCCGTAGACGCCGGCCATCGCGAGACACACGGCGACAACCGCGAACAGGCTCAACAACCACGCACGAAATCGAGGAGTCGCAATATTCTGCGAGAGCAGTGCATCCATGGTCGTCACGCGCACCGAAGCTTCCGGCGATCGTTCATGCGCCTTACGCTGAAGCGATGGACCGAGCGCCGAGGAATCTGTCGCTGTCTTGACCAGAATGCGCAGCGTGGCGCCGTTATAGAAGTGCTGCTGATACGGCAGATAGATTTCTGGCTGTGGCGGCCGTGAAGGGCCGTACTGTCGCACGTCGCCCACCACACCGATGATGCTCATCGGCTCGTTGGAATCGTAGCCGGCGATGATCATCCGCCCCACTGGGTCGCTTCCTGGGAACGCTGCGCGCGCCAGTGCGCTGTTCACGATGACGACTTTAGGCGCCGCCATCGTGTCGCCTTCGCGAAAGTCGCGACCTTGTTGTATTGGAATCCCAAGCGCCGCGAACGCATCCGGCGTAACCACGTTCATCACGGCCGGACGCGCGCTTGTGAGAGGCGATTGTCTTGGCATGCGATCGATCCAATAGCCACTCTCAGAGTCGACGCGGCCGGGCGGGCCCATCATCGCGCCCGCTGCGACCACTCCAGGCATGCGTGAAATATCCGCGAGCAGTTCCTGAAAGAATGCACGGCTGTCGCTCAAGTCTTTCGCCCGCGGCGGTCGAGTGGTCTCCATCATCAGGACGTGTGCCGGAACGAAGCCGACCGGCGCGTACTGAAGTGCGACAAGGCTACGAACAAGCAGCGCCCCCGTCGCAACGAGGACAACGGAAATCGCGAGTTCGAGGACCACGAGCGTGTCGCGCATGCGACCGCCCGGTCCATCGGTCATGCGTGCGGAATTTCGCCGCAGTGGCTCACTGACGGCTGTGCGTGCTGTCTGCAGGGCCGGCGGCAAGCCAAAGAGCAGACCGACGACACAAGAGATGATGACCGTGAAGAAGAGCACCGGGGCGTTGACTGAGACTTCGTCGAGCCGAGGAACGTCAGTCGGTGAGAGGGCGACGAGGGCGCGCGTTCCGGCAATGGCGAGGAGGACTCCGAGCGCGCCAGCAAGAAACGCCTGAACCGACGCTTCGACCAGTAGTTGCTGAACGATTCGAGTTCGACTCGCACCGAGCGCTTCGCGCACCGCAATTTCCGACCCGCGCGTCGTCGCCCTGGCGAGAAGCAGCGTCGCCATCGTCGCGCACGCGATCAGGAGCACGAGGGCAACGGCGCCAAGCAGGAGATACAGCATGGAGCGAACGTCACCGACCATCTCGCGGTGCACGGGTGTCACCAGAACGCGAATGTTGTGATTGGTGTCAGGGTACTGTTCTTCGAGCCGCGCCGATATCGTCGTCATTTCGGCTTGTGCCTGCTCGAGGGTTGCACCGGTGCGCAGTCGGGCAATCGCTCGGAAGTTGTTGCCCCGCCGGTGCTGGTTGGCATTGTCGAGAAGCGGCATCCAGACGTCCGTGTCGGCTGGGAAGTCGAATGAGTGAGCCACGACGCCCACGATCGGAACCACCCTGCCGCCGAGCCGCAACGTTTGCCCAATCGCCCGTGCAGGATCGCCAAACTGTTGCCGCGCGTATCGATCGCTGATCACCGCGGCACTTCCGGTACGTGATTCGTCGCGGGTAAACGCACGCCCAGACTGTGGTTCGACGGAAAAAACGTGAAAGAATTCTTCCGACACCCGCATCACCATCGCGTACTCCGCCACCGATCCCGCCATCACCGACGCGCGTCCACCCGCGAAGTATGCCATGCCATCGAAGGATGTCGCTGCTTTCTGCCAGTCCCGGAAATCAGGAGCAGACACCTGCCGCGCGCGGTCACCTGTTGCCCCAGCACTACCCGTCGACAAGTATGTCAACGTGACCAGGCGTTCAGCGTTGGGATAGGGGAGCGGATTGAGCAGCACGGCATGAACGACGCCGAAGACGGCCGTGTTGGCGCCGATGCCGACCGCCACGACGAGAATGCCTATCAGCGATGCAGCTGGGCTCTTGCGCAAGGTCCGCATCGCATAGCGAACGTCCTGCCACAGGGTTTCGAGCAGCGGGATACTGCGGCGATCGCGATACATCTCTTTGATGGATTCCATGCCGCCGAGCCTCAGGAGCGCTTGACGACGAGCCTCGTCGGCGGGAACGCCGACGCGCAGATTGTCGTCGATCATCATCTGCAGCTGGCTTTCAAGTTCGTCCTCGAATTCGCGATCCTGCAGGAACGGACGGAAAAGACCAGCGAATCGCACCAGCGCCGCGCGAACCTTTCTGAATGAAGTCATGCTCCCTCACTCGGCGTGAGAAAGCGCGCGACGATGGCGGTGGTGTGCTCCCACTCCCGAGTCGCCTTCTCGACGTGCTTTCGTCCAGCGCGTGTCAGCCTGTAGAACTTTGCGCGGCGATTGTTGTCAGAAACGCCCCACTCAGTCGCGATATAACCTTCCTGCTCGAGCTTTAGCAGCGATGCGTACAGGGTTCCATAGTGCACTCGCAAGTGATGGTCGCTGGTTTGCTCAATGCGCCTGGCGATACCGTAACCGTGCAGTGGACCGAGGGTCTCGAGCGTCTTCAGGATCAGGATGGCCAACGTTCCCTGCCATACATCGGTGGTATTTTTCATATGCGATTCGCATACGAGTGTGCCACGTCTCATATGCGAAAACAATAGGTTGAATTTCTTGCGTCGCGACGCCTCGAACGGATCAGGAACAGTTACGAGAGGGCGTGCTCAAAAGAAACCCACCGGCAAAATGCGAAAGTACTTGACAGGATTCTGCGGACCTTGCGAAAAGCGCTGATGATCTCGCGTAAATAGGCCGTACAACGCGCGTCCAGGGCTCGTCGTCGTTGCGCCGGCGGAAACATCGTTGGCGCCGCTTCCCCCTGCGGAAATCGCGTTCTGGGGCATCGTCGCGTTGCAGAAATTGCGATGCTAGAAAGGACTATGAACACGCAAATCCCTGCACGATTGACCGATGAGGAGTTGGTCTCCAATCTCAAAGCCGCTGCATCACACGAGCGTGCCGCCACCACACAACTGATCGCATTGCTCGCGGAGGCGGACGCCCGGCGGCTATATCTCGCAGAAGGCTACTCGTCGTTATTCATGTACTGCACGCGGTGTCTTCGATTGTCAGAGCACGCGGCGTATGGCCGCATTGAAGCGGCGAGAGCTGCTCGAAAGTTTCCGATCGTTTTGGAACTTCTCATCGACGGTTCGATCACGCTCACGACAGTGTGCTTGCTGGCCGCCCATCTGACTCAGGAAAACTGTGAACACGTGCTCAACGCCGCAC
>JBKPSH010000025.1:0-65943 GCA_046734955.1 Acidobacteriota bacterium | reverse complement strand
GTATGGCTCGAGCTCCCATGGATCGGTGTAGTCGTTCGGGTCGAAGCCTGGCGCATACGACTCGATCAGCGTCATGTAAAGCCGGTAGTTGCGGCTGAAGACCGTCTTCCACGCATTCTGAAAGGCCTGCGCCACGGTCTCTTTTCCATCGCCCCGCTTGCTGACTACGACGCGTTGAAGGTCTTTGCCACGAGCAGGGTTCGCGTAGACGGTCCAGTCGGGGGACTCGCTTTTCGCCGTGGCGCCGTTTGCTTGAAGATACTGTTTGGCAATCGCGTCGTTGGATGCGTGGACGTAAGCCGGAACCGGCATCGCCGAAATGCTGCCACGATCGATGGTCCCGCCGTAGACGAGAATACCCGCCACCGAAAACGCGTGTTTCGCGACGACGTTGTTGACGAACGTCGCGCCGGCGCCGACCGCAATGATCTTCAAGTTGGACGAATGGTGTGAGCGCAGGAAGTTCTCGTATTCCGTCAGGTCGGTTACGGCGTCATATTCCTTGCCGTTGATCGGCGAGATGACGTACACGCGCGTCTTGTACTGCTCGAGGTGTTCCAGCAGCCCGATTCTCTCGACGAGCGTCTTCGCTTCGTCCGCCGTGCGCTCTGTGTCCGCGTAAACCAGGTATGTCGGTTTGTATCCGGGATCGCGATCGTGGATGGTTGATCCTGCCGTTCGATCGAAGGAGTAGATGATCGCACTCTCGACTGCGCTGGTGACAATCGACTGATGGAGAGCTGTGATGACCAATACGACGAACACGAGGTGAATCCAAAACTTACTTCGGTGCACGACGTACCTCCTGCACTTCTGTCCGCCCCTCAGCAATCTTGATGAACGTGTTCGCGGGGACTTCGCCGAATCGCTGAAGCGTTCCGTTCGGCCATCGAACCTCAATCGAATCAACTTTCGTCCGCGTTCCCAGACCGAAATGCAGACGCGGGTCGCTGTGCGAGAGGTAGCTATCGCCGCTTTGCCGTGCTCCACGCTCCACGAGATCGCCAACACGCACGGTGACGATGGCGCCAACCCCACGGCTATTGCTCGTGTGCCCTTCGAGATCGACCACCAGGAAGTTCTGGCCATTTCCACCGTCGTTCCGCAACACCGTCGGCGCGCCGTCGAGGTTATTGATGACGACGTCCAGATCGCCGTCATTGTCGAAATCGAGAGTGGCGGAACCGCGGCTGACCATGTGCTCCGTCAAGGCCGCGCCTGACGTCGATGTCACGTCGGTGAACGTGCCGTTGCGATTGTTGTGAAAGAGAAGTTTCGGCTGCGCGTACGACGAGGCACCACCAGCGCGCTCCACCTGCGGGTAGACATGCCCGTTCACAACCAGCAGATCGAGCCAGCCATCATTGTCGTAGTCCAGGAAGTGGGTGCCCCAGCCGACGAGTGGAACGCTCGGCTTCGCGGTTTGGGAAGTAAACGATACGTCGGTGAATTGGAACTCCTTGTCGTGTCGATAGAGCGCGTTGTACTCGTCGGCGAAATTGGTGACGAAGATGCTCCAGCGACCGGAGTGGTCGTAATCGCCGATCGCGACGCCCATCGATCCTTGTTCTTTACCCTCCTCGCTGAGTGCGGTGCCCGCCTGAAGCGCAACATCGGTGAACGTGCCGTTGCCGTTGTTCTTGTAGAGATAATTCGGACCGGCATCGTTGGCAACGTAAAGATCCGGCCGTCCGTCGCCATTGAAGTCCGTCCAGGCCGCGCCCATACCAAAGCGGCGGTCAGAATCGGCCACGCCGGCCTTCACCGATACGTCTTCGAACGTGCCATGTCCTGTGTTGCGGTAGAGCGAGTCGCCGGATCCCGGCAATCCGCGGGGACCGCATTGAACGGGAATCCCGTGGAACTCGCAGAACTTTCCTTTCCCGAACTCTGGAAGCGCGTTCAGCTGGATGTCGACATAGTTGGCGACAAACAAGTCGAGCCATCCGTCGCCGTCATAGTCAGCGAACGCTGCGCCAGTAGACCATCGGGGATCGCCGACGCCCGCTTTTTCGGTGACATCCGAAAACGTGCCGTCATGGTTGTTGTGATACAGACGGTTCGGGCCGTAGCACGTGACGTAGAGATCATCCCAGCCGTCGTTGTCGAAGTCGGCGGACACCGCGCCCATGCCCCACCCGGGATAGCCGACACCTGCCTTGTCGGTCACATCGACAAATGTGCCGTCTCCCTGATTCCGCCAGAGCTCGCTGCGTGCGCTTCGAGCATCACCGGCCGTGGCAACGGTCGGAGAGTTGACCAAATAAATATCGAGCAAGCCGTCATTGTCGAAGTCGAAGACCGCGACACCGCCGCTCATCGATTCGAGAATGTACTTCTTGTCGGTCGACCAGACGTGCGAGAACGTGATGCGGCTTTGTTTCGTGACGTCGGTGAATGTCACCGGATCGGCGGCGCGTGCCGTTACGAGCAACAGAGACGCGCCCATCGCTGCCGCCACGCACACTAAATGGGCCCGTGCGGATGTCACAGCCTCACCCGTTCATTTCGGGGGCTTGGCGTCGATGACTTGCGGCGTGACGTCCTGCTTGGGCTGAGGCACTGCCGCCTTGCGCTGTGCAGCGTCGCGCAGCTGGTTGAACTGCGCGAGGGCCTTCTCCTGTTCCACAGTGTTGCCAAGCGCTCTGAACGCCTGTGCCAGCTGGTAATAGGCGACGTCGCTGTCGCGATTACGTTCGATCGCCGTCTTCAAATGCGGAATCGCCTCGTTTGGTGAGCCGAGCGCGATTAACGTTCGCGCGAGTCCTACTTGCGCGTGCTCGAATCCCGGATAATGCGCCAGTGCTTGCTCGAAGAGTTTGCGAGCCGGGTCCAACTCACCAGCCTTGCGATGCATTTCTGCGAGTTCATATGCGGCGTTCGCATTCGTCGGATCGAGCGTCAGCTCCTCTTCGAACGCTTTCCGTGCGTCCGTCACATCGTCGGTTGTCCGACCGTTGTTCGATCGTTCGAGCAGTGTCCGGCCGATGCGGAAACGGATGCCAGGTCGATTTGGCGCCGATGCGAGAACCTGGCGATATTCGCGCAGGGCTGCATCGTACAGGCCTTGACTCTCGTTTGCTTCTCCTGCCGCCTGATGCAGCCACACAGATTCCGGCGCGATCGTCGCGAGACGCATGGTCTGCAGATACGCGAAGTTTGCAAACAGCTTGCCCGAGTGATACAGCACTTCGGCATCGTCAGGATAGAGACGCGAGAGTGTCAGCGCGACGTCGACTGCATCCTGATCGCGCCCGAGGCCCGTGTAAATCCGTTGCAGGTGAAGGCCGGCCATCCGGCGAAGAACCGGATCGGCGGATTGAGAGAATGCCTTCGTGACACCAGGGAGCGCTTCTTCGTAGTGGCCGATCTCCGAGAGCGACATCGCGAAGAGCGCATCGACTTTCGGAAGACCTGGTTTGAGCTTGATTGCTTCGCGCAATGCCGGGATGGCTGATTCGAACTTACCTTCCTGGAAGTAAATCAATCCCAGACGTGCGTGAACTTCTGCTGTTCCCGGGCTGAGACGACGGAGCGCCTCGTATTCTTTTTCCGCGTCCGCGTAACGTCCTTCAGCCAAGGCACGTTCGCCCGCCGCCGCATGTGCCTGAAGCGCGGCGTCGGATTGCTGGACGCCTGCCGGTTCCGAGCGAGCCGCGCAACAAAGAATCACCGCGACGACAGAGATCGTTCGGTGCAGGTATAGAGACATACGATTGGTGCCGGCGAATACCAGCGCGACGAGAAGGACGAGACGGAGCGCCTGATCGTCGAGGCGCTCCGTCAGGTAATGCTCGTGGCGCAGGGCTTTAGCCTGCTACGGCTGCGCTACGATTTCGGCTCAGAATAGCAGCTTTAGACCGAGCTGGTTAATCCGAGCCGGACGTGCCGAGGTGACGACGCCGAAGTTTGCCGCGGCAAGGTTCGCAGAGACACCATCGAATTGCGTATGGTTCAGCGCGTTGAATGACTCCAGCCGGAACTGCAGTCGTACTTGGCCGGGGAACGAGATATTTTTGAACACAGCGAGATCCAGGTTGTTAATGCCGGGCCCACGCTCGGTATTCCGCCCGAGATTGCCGAGCTCGCCCAGCGCCGGCTGCGCGAACGCCGAGGTGTTGAACCATCGGGTCACCGTTCGCTGATCGATCTTGGGATCGCCGACAAGATTCGCCCGGTTCGTTCCGAACGTGTCGTTCAGCCCGCCAAGATCCGCGGCGGTAATCGTGATCGGGAATCCATGCTGCCAGGTGTAGATCCCATTCACCTGCCACCCGCCAACCAGCGCTTCTTTTGCGCCGGTCGCATCGCTCGCGATCTTCCCGCCCTTCCCGAACGGCAGGTTGTAGACGAAGCTGCCGACGAGTCGATGATCGACGTCGAAATCGGACAAGCCGTAATCCCGTTCAGGATCATGATTGTTGAGGAAGCCCTGCCACCCATTGAACCCGCTCGCGCCGATGCCGGCGGCGGCCGACTTGGAATCGGTGCTCTTCGCCCATGTGTACGCGAAGGTCAAGATCGAATCGGGCCCGCGATGTTCGAGCTTCGTGTTGAGCGCGTTGTAATTCGATCGTCCGCTCCAGTCGCTGTCGATGTAGACGACGAAGTTGGGATACGGCTTGCGTGCATCGACCGAGAGCGGATGGGCGGGATCGTAGGGAAACGCCTGCGCGATGTTGCGGCGCATCAGCAGATTCGTCCCGTGCGTCCCGAGGTAGTTCAGTTCGAACGTGGTGCCGTGCGCAATTTCGCGTTGTGCGCCAAGTGACCACTGCTGCATGTATGGATTTCTTGGCTGTGGTGACTGGCTGACGGCGAGGAACGAGTTCGCCGCTGGCGTCGCGACTCCGGGTGCGGCAAAGCTAGGGAAGAGCGCGTCGCTTGTTTGCAGCGGCGTCGGCTGGCCGAGCGACTGGATGTAGTTACCGCGGCTGACATACGGATACACGTCGGCAGCACCGTCGATCTCCCGGCCTTCTGCAGAGTCGTAGAACACGCCGTAGCCACCGCGGAATACGGTTTTCTCACCCATCGGCCGCCACGCGAATCCGAGCCGCGGTGCGAAGACCTTGAAGCGATCCGGATTTTCAGGACTTCGGCGGCCGGCGTATTGGTAATACGCGCCGTCGACGATTCCTCCGGTAACCAGTGACTGATCCGCGACCAACAGGCCGCCGGGCCCATAGTCCAGGTTCCGCCACGCCATTCGATTGCGCGTCTCATACGGAACGTTGCGGTAGTCCCACCGCAGCCCGAGATTGACGGTGAGTTGGGAATTCACGCGCCAATCATCCTGAACGTAAGGTGCGATGTACTTGAAATTGAACTCGCGAGGATTGCCCGCCGCGCCCGGCACGCTGTAGGCCGCTGGCTGGAAAATGCCGACGCCAGAGTAGTACCCGAGCAGCATGTCGGCGACGACGTTACCGGTGAAGCCGACGTTGTAGGCATAGTTGCCGAGGAACCCCGTTGCCAGATCGCGTTGCAGCCACCAGCGACGGTAGTTGATTCCGAAATTCAGCGAGTGCGTTCCGCTGACCCAGGTGGTCGTGTTACTGAGGTCCCACATGGGCTGGTTGCTTGCCGTGTAGGCGTTGATCGCACCGCCGGTGCCCGAATAGCCCTGCATGCCAATGCTCGGACATTCGCGTTGGTTGTCCGGAATGTTGGTGAACGTTCCAGTCACGTTCAGGAAGTCCACGTCGGATTGCGGACAGGCGATCCCGTGCTGATCGGCCCGTGCATCGACGCGGCCGATTCGGAACTGATTCACGAGGTTGGCGTGAATAGGCCAACTGTGTGAGACCTGCCAGTTGGTGGTGTCTTGTACGAACACGCGGTTGCCGGGGTCGATCATGTTCGATGCCGTCGTGTTTTCGTAACCCGTCTGCGTATACCGGAAGAACGCGCGGCCGATTTTGCCAAGATCCTGGTCACCTCGAACGGTGAACTGGTCTTGATTCTGAGGAAACGTTTTGACCGCTTCATAGTTGCCTTGCGCCGCTGACGAGTTCGGTGCCGGGAACCAGTTGCTTCGCAACGCCAGTTGCGCGAGCCGTGAAAAGCGTGATTGTGGAATCGTGTTGTTCGGAAATGGTTGACCGCTGAGCGGGTCGATGATCGCCGTGTTGAATCTGCCGGCCAGTTGGTCGGCAGTCGGGACGGTGTAGAACGCAGTAGACCCGCGATCGATCCGGGTTCCCTCGTAGTTCACGAGGAAGAACGTTTTGTTCCGTCCGTCGTACATCGGCAGCACCACCGGCCCGCCGACGACGAATCCGAACTGCTTCTGATCGAGTTTTGGCTTCGGCGAGCCACCGTTGTCAAAGAAGTTTCGTGCGTCCCATCCCTCGTTTCTGAAGAATCCAAATCCGGTTCCGTGAAGCTGATTCGTGCCTGTCTTGCTGACGAGGTTGATCTGGTTGGAGCTGAATCCATACTCGGCAGAATACGTCGTCGTCTGTTCTTTGAATTCCTGGATCGCGTCGACCGACAGCACTGCCGCCGGCGTTCCGAGCGCGGTGTCGATGTTCGATGTTCCGTCGATCATGAAGTTGTTCGACGTCGGTCTCGCGCCCGCGATGCTGATTGCGTTCCCGACGCCCTGCCGCATGCCACCCTGCTCACCGCCGGTTTCTACCGCGCCGGCACCGAGAAACAGCAGCTGCAGGAAGTTGCGTCCGTTAAGGGGCAGTTCAGTGACTTGCCTCTCGGTGATCGTCTGACCGACCGACGCGCTGGCCGTATCAAGCGCAAGGGCATTTGCTTGAACCTCGACTGTTTCCGAGATGTTGCCCGGTGCAAGCGTCATGTCCACGCGCTGGATCTGATCAACGGTGAGTGTGACGTCCGAACGGATGGCGGTCTTGAACCCCGTCTGTTCCGCCGTGACGATGTAGACGCCGACAGGCAGCAACGGAATGACGTAGTCGCCATTCGCTCCCGTCTTTGTTTCGCGTGTCAGACCCGTCTGCTGATTTGTGACCGCCACTTTCACTCCCGACATGACCGCGCCGCTGGCATCGCGGGCAGTGCCGGTAATCTGGCCGGTCGCCGTCTGAGCGAAGGCGGGTGTGGTGATCGTGCTGAACATCGTGACGAGTGTCACGATTGAGAGGCAGGCGAGCGTCCGCAACGGACCGCGTCGCCGTCGCGACGAGCGAGTGCTCACGATTTCCTCCTGACGGAAGCAATGATTGATGTCCCCGACCAGACCGCACCCTCGTCGATCCGGCGATCCGATCGATTCAAGCTACGCAGCGCATGCCGGGACGTCTACCACCAGGGCGCTGAAAAAAACTGAAAAGAGATGAATTCCGCGTGTTCCGTTCTGCGAGACGTGCGCGAGGGACGACGGCAACGGCAAATCTCGCGGTGAACGTGGCTCGACGACCTTCATCACGTCGTTGGGCACACTGGTCACAAAATTCTCCGTCATCTCGCGCTGCAGAACGGGTTCGCGGCAGTGGAGAAGTCATTTGACTTCCTGCATGCGAGACATCAATACTGCCAACTGGCTTCCGTCAAGCCGCGCCGGAACGCCATTCCGGAAGGGGGCTCCGTGCAGGACATCAGTCGGCCCGAGTCGCCCACCGCACTAGCTCCTGCATCGCCCGCGACTGTCAACGGCCGGTATGCCTTCGGTCCGTTCGTCGTCGATCCGGTGAAGCGAACACTTTGTCGCCAGGATCGATTCGTGCCGATCACGGCGAAGACGTTTGAAGTTCTTGTCGTCCTCCTCCAGCATCGCGATCGCGTCGTCGGCAAGGACGAACTCCTGAGCCTGGTGTGGCCGGACACGGCCGTGCAGGAGAACAATCTGGTCCGGCAGATCTCCTCGCTCCGCCGAGCACTTGGTCAGCGTACTGATCAGCATGACTACATCGTCACGATCCCCGGCCAGGGATATCGATTCGTCGCCACGGTGCGCGCGGCGCATCCGCTGCCTCCGGCCCCAAGTACGGACACTTCGGTGTCCTCGCCGAAAAAGGCAGTCACGCTTACCGTCGCGGTCGCCGCAGTCAGTTGCGCACTTCTCGTGACTGCCGTGGCAATGACCGTGTTGCGCCCCGACACATCTCGCTCAGAACCTCGACGCACCCTGCAGCGCATTACCTACGACGAGACGGCCCTCCCGCGAGATGCCTCATGGTCCGCCGACGGTCGCTGGATCGTGTACACGAGCGACGCAGCCGGGAACGCAGATCTGTGGAAGCAACGACTGGGCGATCCCGATCCGATACACCTGACCAGCTCGCCTTTCAACGAGACACAACCAGCGTGGTCGCCCGACGGCCGCTATATCGTGTTTCGTTCAGAGCGCGACGGTGGCGGGTTGTACATGATTCCGGCGGACGGCGGTGTCGAGCGGATGATTTCCAGTTTCGGCTACGAGCCGTTCTGGTCGCCCGATTCGACGCGCATCATGTTCAAGCGATCGAACGTGCTTCCCGACCTGCCGACGATTTATGTCGTTGGACTGGATGGAAAGCCACCGCAACCCGTTCGTCCTGATGTGCTCGGCCAGTTTTTCTCTCTTCATGCCGCGTGGCATCCCGACGGCCGTCACGTATCGATCTGGGGAAGCATGCGCAGAGGAGGAATGACGTTCCTGACGGTGCCGCTCGATGGTGGCAACGCGTCCGCACCGGAGATGTCGACGCAGGTCGAGCGTGACCTGACGAGCCTGTCACCGGGAAAATTCGTCTGGTCGGGATCAGGACGCCATATTTATTTCGAGGCGAGCGCAGGTGACACGCGAAACATCTGGCGCGTGACGATCGATCCGCGCACCGGCAACTGGACGGATCGGCCGGAGCGGCTGACCACGGGCGCGGGAGAAGAGACAAGCGTCGCTCTGTCACCGGACGGAGCGCGGCTCATCTTCACGACCGCATCAAGCCGCACCAGAGTCTGGGCGTTTCCATTTGAACCGCGAAGTGGCCGAATCATCGGCCAACCCTATCCGGTTACACAGGGCAGCACCGGAGAAGTGGACTTCGACGCACAAGCCGATGGTTCGAAGGTGGCGTTCTACACTGTTCGGGCCGGCCGTAACGAGTTGTGGGAACGATCGATCAGCGAGGGACAGGATCGGTTGCTGTTGTCGAGCCCGCAGTGGCGATTCAGCCGGCCGCGCTGGTCTCCCGATGGCGCGAAGCTCGCGTTCTCGCGGTGCGCCGGGCGAGACCGCGGTATCGCAGTGGCGGTACTCAATTCGGATGGTAGCGGCGAGCGCGTTTTAACCAAACCGGAAGCCGTCGACATGGAGGCATACGACTGGTCGAAGGATGGCCAGGCGATTCTGGGCGCCTGCCGATTCAGCAAGTCCGATCGTTACTCGACCTGTCTGATTCCGGTCCGTGACGACGCTGCTCCTTCCGATGTGCGGGTCATCGCCTCGGACCCGTTGCGCAATCTCTTCAATCAGCGGTTCTCTCCTGATCAGCGATGGATCACGTTTCTCGCGCACGATCTGTCATACGAACCAACGTCGACGGTTTACGTCGTGCCGTCGAGCGGCGGCGGGTGGCGGCCGATAACGGAAGGCGTGTGGTTCGACGACAAGCCGCGCTGGGGACCGGATGGACACGTCTTGTATTTCGTGTCGAATCGCACTGGAATCGCGAACGTTTGGGGACGGCGTTTCGATAGCGCGAGCGGCACACCGTTCGGCGAGCCGTTCCCGGTTACGTCCTTCCGATCGGCGCAGTTTCAGTTGACGCCGCGTACGGTGCAGATGGACATCGCGATTACGGCCACTCAACTCCTTCTGCCGATGAGTGAATCCCGCAGCGACATTTGGATGCTCGATCACGTGGATCGGTGAGTTCGAATCCCTCATCACTGATCACTCATCGCCAATGATCGCGAATCACTAATCCGCGAATCTTGGAATCGGCGCATTCGCAATCCATTTCGCAATACAGAAAAACCAAACTCTCGTTTCGGGCGTGTCTTCGCGAAATTAGCCCGTTACTAACGCATCATTCATTGAGTTATCTTTTGCATACCGAAATAACTTGCGCGGCATCGATTCTCGATCGATATCACGCGTGATTTTGATACAAACACCGCCCACGAGGAGTTGCACCCTATGACCCGACGATTGCTCGCAGGTCTCGTGGCGCTCGGCGCCGCGATGGCCTGGATCGTCACGCCCAGCGCGCAGCAGAAGAAAGCCGACTGGCTCACCGACGGCGGTGATCCGCAGCGCACCGCCTGGCAGCGCAACGAAACGATCCTGAACAAGACCAACGTCAAGGACATGAAGCTGCTGTGGAAGATCAAATTGAATAACGAGCCACGGCAGATGCATTCGCTCTTTCCGCCGTTGATCGCGGGGAATGTCACTACCGCCGACGGCGTCAAGGAGATCGCGATCGTCGCCGGTGTCTCTGACAACATCTTCGCGATCGACGTCGACAAGGGGACGCTGCTCTGGAATAAGCATTTCGACAGCACCTTCCAGGAACAGACGGGTGGCCGCGGGGGCGGCACGCTGTGCCCGGGCGGGTTAACGGCGACTCCCGTTCTCGATCAGCCCTCGCCAGGAAAGTACGTCGCCTACGCCGTCTCGTGGGACGGGCGGCTTCGCACGCTGGATGTGGCAACTGGCAATGAGATCGAGCCGCCATCGCTGTTCGTTCCACCGAACGGCAAGCCGTACGCGCTGAATCTGGTGAACGGCGTCATCTACACGTCGACCGCGCAGGGGTGCGGCGGCAATCCAAACAACTTCTACGCCTACGATCTCGCAACGAAGAAAGTCGGCAACTGGGCGCCCGGCAGCGGCGGGCTATGGCCGCGCACTGGTCCCTCAGTGGGCAAGGACGGCACCGTCTACGCGGGGAGCGGCGACGGAGACTACGTCCCAGCGCAGCAGATCTACGGGCAGGCATTCATCGGCGTGAAGCAGAACCCGCAGACAAAAGCGCTCGAGTTGAAAGATTGGTACGCGCCGGTCGATGCGTACTGGATGCGCAAGCGCGACCTCGACTTCAACACCTCCTCGCCAATCTTCGATTACAAGGGCAAGGAGTACATCGTCTCGGCAAGCAAGGAATGTCGGATCTGGCTGATGGACACGTCATCGCTTGGCGGTGAGGATCATCGGACACCAACGCATCGCTCACCTCTCATCTGCAATGAGGAAGTGAATTTCACGATGGGCATCTGGGGCGCGTTGGCGACGTGGCAGGACGCGAAGGGCACGCGCTGGGTGCTGACGCCGTTCTGGGGTCCGAAGCACACGCGGTTCGAAGCGCCGGTCGAACACGGACAAGTCGTCTACGGTGGGGTCGCCGCGTTCAAGGTCGTTGACGATCCGAAGAGTGGAAAGCCGACGCTCATTCCTGCGTGGATCTCGCGCGACATGTATATGGCGGATCCTCCCGTCATCGCCAACGGCATCGTCTACGCATACGGCAGCGGCGAAAGCACGACGCAGCGTTGGACCGAGCCGGGACACGTTGGTGGATCGCAAGGGCGCATTCTTGAATCCACGCACGCGGTCTTGTATGCGCTCGACGGTGAGACCGGCGATGAGCTCTGGTCGAGCAAGGATCAGATCACGTCGTGGAATCACTTCAGCGGTCTTTCGATCGCCAACGGCCGCGTCTACATCGGCACCTACGACGGCATGTTGTATTGCTTCGGCGCGGCAAATCTTCCTGCGCGCATATCGACTACGCATGCGGCCCGATCGGCAATCGAGACGAAGAAGGAGTTGCGATGAAAACGTACATCAGCCGCGGATTGGCGGTTGCGTTTTGCAGCGCAGTCGCGTCGTCGCTTCTCCACGCGCAGGGACGCGGCGGTGTTGAATGGACAACCGGCAGCTACGACGCGCAGCGAACCGCCTCGATCAAAAACGATCCGCGAATCTCCGTGCAGACGATGGAGAAGCCGGGAGAATTCGGGGCGTTCAAGTTCCTCTGGAAGTTGAAGCTCGAATACGAACCGAAGGCTGCCACCGCGTTGACCCAGCCGATCCTGCTCGATCGCATCATCGGTTTCCGCGGATTCAAGTCGATCGCGTTCGTCGGTACACAGTCAGAGACCGTTCACGCGATCGACATCGACATGGGCGCACCGCTCTGGAAGTATCACATCAACTACTCGGCGAGCCCGCCGCCGATGCTCAATGTCACGAGTAGCTGTCCCGGTGGACTGGTGGCGCCATTGTCACGTCCAACGGCGATCGCGCCAGCTGCCGCCGACGGCCGCGGCGGTGGCGGCTTCGGCCGTGGAGGACGATCGGGGGGCGGGGTTGGTGAACCAGGCAAAGGCGCCATCACTTTGGCGACCGCTGGTCAGCAGCGTGGGGGCGGTCCGGGTGGTCCCGGTGGAGCGGGCGGCGGCCGTGCAGGCGTGCCCGGAGCTGCTCCCGGATCTGCTGCCGCTGTGGCTGGCAACGCACCCGGAGGTCTTCCTCCCGGAGCACGCGGCGCCGGTGGTGGCGGAGGATTTGGTGGCGGTCCATTCGTGCCGGGCAACGATGCGGCGTACCTCGTGGGCAGCGATGGTTTCCTGCACGCGTTGAATGTGCAGAACGGCGTCGATCTCATGCCACCGACATTGTTCGTGCCCGCCAACACGCGAGCCGCAGGCCTGCTCATCGCCAACCTGCCGGATGGCGGCGGCGCTGTTGCTTACGCAGCCACGACCAACGGATGCGGCAGCCAGCCCGACGGCGTGTGGGCGATGGAGCTCGGCTCGGAGAAGAAAGATGTGGTGGCGTTTCAACCGAAGGGGGCGAACATCGCCGGCAGCGCTGGTTTCGCGCTCGGACGTGACGGCACCGTCTACCTCACTACGACCGCTGGTTCATCTGCGATGTCGAACCAGCTGATCGCGCTCGAACCAAAGACGCTGAAGCAGAAGGCCTCGACGACAGTTGCGGGTGCGGACTTCAATTCTTCGCCGCTGGTGTTTCCGCTGAAAAACAAGGACATTGTCGCGGCAGCCGGCAGCGGCAAATTGTACCTGTTCGACAGCGCCGCGCTGGCGAGCGGTCCGATCGCGACCGCGGTTGTTGCTGGCAGCGAGAAGTTCAATCCTGGTGCGCTCGCGAGTTGGGGAGATGCGCAGAACGCGCGATGGATTGCTGTGCCGTCTTCGCGCGGAATCGTCACCTTCAAGGTTGTGGATGAGGGCGGCAAACTTGCGCTGCAACCCGGATGGACCTCGCGCGACATCGCGTCTCCGCTGCCGCCGCTCGTCGTCAACGGCGTGCTGTTTGCGGTGTCGAGTGGTACGAAGGCGATGCCTGCGGTGCTCTACGCGATCGATGCATCGACCGGCAAGGATTTATGGAACAGCATGCGGACCATCACCACGTCAGTGCGGGGTGGTTTGTCGGCAGGGCAGGGAAACGTCTACGTGCCTGGTGCTGACAGCACCCTCTACGCCTTCGGCTTCGCCATTGAGAAGTAAAAGGGAAAAGGGTCCCTTGTCCCTTTTACTTGCGCGCTTCCGTCGCGGGTGACAGAGACTGCGCTAACTCTACCAGGCGCGCAAACTCGGCGCGATACCCATCAGGATCGGCACCTCGGAATCGACGTGCGAGCGCGGCGGCATCCGAATGCGTTGCCGAGCCGCGGTATTCTGACTGCCGCAGCAACATGCCAAATTCAGCAACGGCCGCAGCGAATCCCACGTTTTCCGACAACTCTGACGTGCGATTCTTGACCGGCACGGTGATCAGCCGACTGTCGTCGCCGTCGGTCGCCTTGTAGCGCAACTTCACCGTCAACAACTCATCGCGTGCCGTGGACGGTGTCGCCGTCGCCGTCGCTTGGCTCGACGATGGCTGATATTTCAGCGGATCGACAGTCGGCACGTCGACATAGTAGCCAGGCGGCACAATCTCATACAGTGCGGTCACCGTGTGGCCGGCGCCGATTTCACCCGCATCCTTCTTGTCGTCATTGAAATCCTGATTGCGCAGCACCCGATTCTCGTAGCCGATCAAGCGATACGCAGCAACATTTGCAGGGTTGAACTCGACTTGAATCTTGACGTCCTTCGCGACGGTGACGAGGGTCGCACCGGCTTCCTTGACGAGCACTTTTCGCGCTTCGTGAAGGGAATCGAGATAGGCGTAGTTGCCGTTCCCACGATCTGCCAGCTTCTCCATCGTCGAGTCTTTGAGGTTGTCGTCGCCGACACCGAGCACCGACAGAAAAATCCCGCTGGCGCGCTTCTCTTCGATCAGCCGTGTGAGATCGCCCTGATTTGTGACGCCGACGTTGAAGTCGCCATCGGTCGCGAGGATCACGCGGTTGATGCCCCCCGTGACGAACTGATCTTGCGCAACTTTGTAAGCGAGCGAGATTCCGGCGGCACCGTTGGTCGAACCTCCCGCTTCGAGGCTGGCGATTGCCTGATGGATCTTCGCTTTCTCCGCACCGCTTGTGGACGGAAGCACCAGACCACTCGCCCCTGCGTAGACGACGATGGCGATGCGATCGCCTTCATTCAGCGTATCGACGAGCATCCGCATCGCGTTTCGTATTAGCGGCAGCCTGTTGGACGGCATCATTGATCCGGAGACATCGAGCAGAAACACGAGATTGCGCGCCCGTGCCTGGTCGGCATCGAGGGGTCGCGCCTGCAGCCCAATGAGGGCAAGACGATGCGTCGGATTCCACGGGCAGGCGGCGACTTCGGTATGGATGGAGAACGGAACCTCGGTCGGGGGCCGCGGGTACTCGAAGCGGAAGTAGTTGATCAGCTCCTCGATCCGAACCGCGTCCTTTGGTGGCAAGGAACCGTGGTTAAGAAATCGGCGGACGTTCGCGTACGACGCGGTGTCGACGTCGATTGAGAATGTCGATAACGGATCCTGCGTCACCTGATGAAATGGATTGTCGTCGATGCGGTCGTAAGCTGCCGTATTGAAGTCGCCGCTTGCGGAGAACTGCCAGCCTGGTCCGCCGACGATCGGCATCTGCGCAGCGTAGGCCGGTGCTGCTGGCAATGGCGCCGCCAGAGCGGCGGCCCCCTCCGTTGATCTTTTGTGCGCGCAGCCGAGCGCAAAAACCGAGAGTACAGCCGCAAGCGCGAGAGAACGCATACCTGGCCTCCTGTCCCTAGAACGGGGGACCCCGGATTTCTTGCATCCGCCTTCGCGCGCGCGTCTCGTTAAATAGACACCGGTATCGGTGATTTAGTCTGGTTGGAGTGGAGCAGCCGGGATCCGGTGTGCGGGATGCGGGATCCTTTTCCCTTTTCCCTTTTCCCTTTTGCCTTTTCCCTTTTACACCGTGACTTGCATCAAGTGATCGTTGGGGTAGATGTGGTCGACATTCTCCGGCGTCACCAGCTGGTGCTTGACGAACACCGCGGGCGGGACCGACCGCCGATGGAGGATATCCAGGGCCACGGCGACGATATCGGCACCGTACTTTTCAGGGAAGTACGCGACGGACCCGATCAGGCGGGTACCGGCGGTGCGGAGCTCGGCGCGTCCCTCCGGCGATGCGTTCTGACCCATGATTGCGCAGCTCTCGCTGCGGCCGGCCTCCTGCAGCGCGCGCAGCGCTCCGAGGGCACTGGGATCGTTGATCGCGCCGATAAGAAACCGCTTCGATCTCGTCGTCCGGAGCTGCCGGCGCATCGCCTCGAAGCTCTCGCCTAACTTGCCGTCCCCTTCGAGGTAGGTGACCTGACAGTTCTCGAGTGCCGGACACGTTTCCTTCATGCCGACGAGCATGCCGGTCAGGCGCATCTTGGGCAGGCTTCCTGCGCGCTCGAGCGCGAGCAGCACGATTTCGTTGACGTCTGAGTGCCAGTTCTGCTTCGCCCAGCGGCCGAGATGCCGCCCGCCGATCAGGCCCGCTTCATAGTTGTTCGCGCCGAAGTAAGTCGCACCCGGGTGCGGCACTTCGATCGCGATCAGCGGAATGCCGGCCTCGCGATACTTGGCGGCGACGATTGGCGCGACGTGCTCGTCGGTCTGGAACTCGATGACGAGATCAACCTTCTCGCGCACGAGGACGTCGGCGTTGCGCTGCGCGATTTTCGGGTTGTATCGATTGTCGACCGAGATGAGTTCGATGCCATTGGCCGCGGCTGCCCGCTGCAGTCCGTTCGAAATTTCCTTCGAGAACTGATAGTCCGTTCCTTGCGCGGCGTAGCCGAGGCGATAGGGTCTTTGTTTGAACGGACGAAGATGCGATCGATAAAGATTCTCGCCGACCTTCTCGACCATGCCACAGCGTTCGAGCGTGTAGAGCAGCCGGAATGCCATGCTCTTCGGCAGCCCGCTTCGCGCCGCGACTTCGCGCAGCGGCAGCGCTTCACCGGACGAGCGAAACGCCGACAGCAGCTGCGCCGAGTGGACGACTGACTTAACGAGATAGGGATCTCGCGACGAATTCTTGTCGGAGCTCATGTGTGTTCTGTCCGGTTGACGCCGAGGGTTGCGGATAGGAAGGGCCGCGCGGGGCGACCGCTCCAGGGCGACGATTATGTCACGGCGTTTCGCCTTGCGCAATGCCGAGGGGTCAGACCTCGGTCGGCAATCGACCAACTTGGCCGATACTCAACAGTAAATTGACGGTTTTTTACCGACTTTAGCGGTTTCGCGTTCTGAAGTGCGCAACGAGCGTCATAGGCACTTCGACCCTCGGATGTGGTAGCATCCCGCGCGCCGACTGTCTCGTGGCCGCTCTGCTTCTCGACGCTCGCAACATCAGCAAGTCCTTCGCGGGACTCCGCGCGCTCGATCGCGTGTCATTCGACCTCCACCGAGGCGAAGTGCATGCATTGGTCGGCGAGAACGGCGCGGGCAAATCAACCCTCATCAAGATCATGACCGGTGCCGAGCGCGCCGACGCCGGATCGCTGGTCGTTGATGGCATTCCGGTGACGCACATCGATCCTCACACGACGCGCGAACTCGGCATCGCGGCGATCTACCAACAGCCCGCGCTCTTTCCCGATCTCACCGTCGCCGAAAACGTCGCGCTGTCGCTCGAGCGTGGCGGGTCCTGGCGGCGCGTCGATCGCAGCGCCCGCCGGCGTCGCGCGTCAGAATTGCTCCGGCGAATCGGTGTCACGCTTGATCCGGATCGCCGGGTCGGCGATCTCACCATGCCCGAGCAGCAGGTTGTGGAGATTGTCAAGGCGATCGGCGCCGAGGCGCGGATCGTCATCATGGACGAACCGACCGCGTCGTTGAGCGAGCGCGAGGTGACGCGGCTCTTCGCGGTGATCACGCGGCTGCGTGCCGAGGGCGTTGGCGTCATCTACATTTCGCACCGCCTTGAAGAGATTGCCGCGATTGCGGATCGCATCACGGTCCTGCGCGATGGCCACACCGTCGCGACGCGCGATCGCGGCGACGTCACGCGCGCTGATTTGATCCGCATGATGGTCGGCCGCGAACTCGATGCCGTGTTTCCGAAGCGTGACATCCCGCTCGGCGAGACCGTGTTGGAGGTCAAGCACCTATCGAACGCCAGGACAGGCGTTCGCCAGGTTTCGCTGTCGGTTCGGCGCGGAGAAATCCTGGGCATCGCTGGACTCGTCGGGTCGGGACGGACACAGCTTGCCGAGACGATCTTCGGACTGACGCCTGCCGATGCGGGAGCCATTGCGATCGATGGCGCGCCGGTCCAGATCGAATCTCCAGCCGATGCGATCCGGGCGGGAATCGGATACGTTCCCGAGGATCGCCGTCAGCATGGCGTCGTCCTGGACATGTCCGTCGCGGCGAACGCAAGTCTCGCCAGTCTGCCGTCGGTGTCCACTCGTGGTCTGATTCGACGGCGGGCGGAAAGCATGAGGGCGGAAGAATATGTCGCCAGCCTGCGCGTCAAGACGGCATCGGTCGACGCCGAAGTGGGATCGCTCTCGGGAGGCAATCAGCAGAAGGTCGCGCTCGCGCGATGGCTGGCGACCAGGCCGTCGATTCTGATCCTCGACGAGCCGACCCAGGGCGTCGATGTCGGATCGAAGGCAGAGATCCACCGCTTGATGCAGGAGCTGGCCGAGCGCGGCATGGCCATCATCATGATTTCGTCGGAGCTGCCGGAGATTCTTGGCATGAGCGATCGGATTGCGGTGATGGTTGCCGGCACGATCGTGACCACGATCCCGCGGGCATCGGCCAATGCTGACAACGTCATGGCAGCCGCGCTCGGGCATTAACCTCACGCACCCATGCAGAGACGCGAAATCAGCCTCCTCATCGTGATCATCGCCCTCGCGCTCGTGCTCGCGGCGATCACGCCGGGTTATTTCGCGCGCGAAAACCTGAGCGATCTGTTTCTCGGCAACATGCCGGTGCTGATCGTCGCCATTGGCACTACGCTCGTACTCCTTACCGGCAACATCGACATCTCCGTCGGCTCCGTGTTCGCGATCTGCGGCGTGGTCGCAGGAGTGGCCGCGAAGGCGACCGGCTCGGTTGCGGTCGCCGCCCTGACGGCATGCGCGGCCGGTGGTGCCCTTGGCGCCTTGACCGGAAGCCTCGTCGCATACCTGCGCATGCCTTCCATTGTCGTCACGCTGGCGTCGATGGTCGCGTTGCGAGACGCATTGCGGTGGGCGACGGAAGGGGCGTGGGTGCAGAACCTTCCGCCTGGATTCCAGTGGTTTGGCCTGCCGCAGTCCACGTATCCATTCGTCGCCTGTGCGATTGTTGTCGTCCTGCTGGGTGCGGTTGCCTGGATCATGTCGAACGTTGCAATCGGACGCGCGGTATATGCGACGGGATCGAATGAGGCCGCCGCCCGGCTTGCGGGTCTCGACACCGCGCGCGTGAAGTTCATGGTCTTCATCGTCGCAGGGGCGTTGACCGGTCTGGCCGCGCTGCTGAATTCCGTTCGGTTCAATCAGATTCCAAGTAATGCCGGCATCGGCCTCGAGATGAAAGTGATTGCTGCCGCGGTCGTGGGAGGGACGGCGATTCGTGGCGGATCAGGAAGTCTTCTCGGCACGCTTCTCGGCGTGGTGCTCCTGGGTGCGATTGGCCCGGCGCTGACATTTCTCGGCGTGAGTGCGTATTGGGAGCGCGCGCTGCAGGGCGCGATCATTCTCGCGGCCGTTGCCGTCGACGCGCTTCGCGAGCGACGCGCGGTTCATTCCGCGGTTGCGGCGGCGGGCGCGGCCTGATGCCTGTCGTCGCGCGGCGATCGCTGTCGAGCGGCGAATGGATCCTGCTCCTGGCGCTTGTCGCCGAGATCGCGCTCTTTTCCGCCATCGCGCACAACTTCTTCACGCTTGAAAACTTTTTCGAAGTCCTTCGGCTCAGCGTCGAGCTTGGTCTTCTCGCGATTGCGTTGACGCCGGTGATCGTGAGTGGCGGAATCGATCTCTCTGTCGGATCGATGATGGGACTGGCGACGGTACTATTTGGTGCTGCTTACCATGAGTGGGGACTGCCGATCGCCGCCGCAGCGGTGGTTGCCCTGCTCGCTGGATGCACCGGCGGAGCGTTGAATGCCATCCTGATCGCGTATTTCAATATCCCGCCCCTCATTGTCACGCTTGGAACGTTCTCGCTGTTCCGAGGAATCGCCGAGGGACTGACGCGCGGCGCGGTGAACTACACCGACTTTCCACCACGGTTTCTGGCGCTGGGTCAGGGCTATCTCGGGGGCATCGTTCCGACACAACTCTTATTGTTCATCCCGATCCTGGCGATCTACGCCGTCCTGCTTCATCGTTCCGTCGTGGGGCGTGCGTGGTATGTCATCGGCTTCGGTGCGCCGGGTGCGCGCTACGCGGGGCTGCCGGTCGAGCGACGCGTTGCCACGCTTTACTTCCTGTCGGGACTCGTCTCGGCGGTCGCCGCGATCATTTACGTCGCACATCTCGGCCAGGCGAAATCGGATGCGGGGTCCGGTTACGAGCTTGATGCGATTACGGCAGTTGTACTCGGCGGCACCTCGGTGTTCGGTGGACGCGGAACGGTCTGGGGGACGGTGCTGGGCCTCGCGGCATTATCCGTGCTGCGCAACGGCCTGCACCTGGCTGCTCTGCCATCGGAATTGACCGGCGTATTGACGGGTACACTGCTCGTCGCGACGATCGCCATCGATCGGCTTCGTGGGCTGCCAGCGATCGTGGACGCTCAGGGTGAGGAGGAGATTGAGGTGAAGAACAGCCAGGTAGCGATCCTGTGTAGCGCGATCGTGGCGGGCTCGCTCATCGTCGCCGGGACCAACGTGTGGCTCGTGCGATCGCTCGGATCGAGAGGTCCGGTGGCCGACACCGCGGCCGGCACAGGAGCGGGTGCGGGCAAGCGGGCGGTGATTGCGATGATGCCCAAGGCCAAAGGGGATCCCTATTTTGTCAGCTGTCGCGTTGGGGCGGAGGAAGCGGCGCGTGAGCTGGGTGTGGAACTGATTTGGGATGGCCCGACGAGTCTGGATGCGGCGCGGCAGAACGAACTGGTTGAGAACTGGATCACCCGGAAAGTCGAGGTCATTGCGGTTGCGGTCGAAAACCGGGGCGGTATCTCGAGCGTCCTGAGGAAGGCGCGAGAGCGCGGGATTAGAGTGCTGACGTGGGATGCGGATGCGGAACCGGATGCGCGCGACTTCTTCGTCAACCAGGCGACGTCTGAAGGTATCGCCAATACGCTCACCGACGAAGCGGCGCGGCTGCTTGGTGGCAAAGGAGAGTTTGCGATCATAACCGGCGCGCTGAGCGCGGCGAATCAGAACGAATGGATCGCGTTTATCAAGAAGCGGTTGGCGGAGAAGTATCCGGACCTGACACTCGCGACGATTCGTCCGAGTGACGACGACCGCGACAAAGCGTTTGCCGAGACGCAGACGATCATGCGTGTCTATCCGCACGTGAAACTCGTCATGGCCATCTCGGCGCCGGCGGTCCCCGGTTCAGCCGAGGCCGTGCGTCAGGCAAATCGCCATGACGTCAACGTCATTGGCTTGTCGCTGCCGAACATGAACAAGCCGTACGTGCACGATGGGTGGGTGCAGACAGTGGTGCTTTGGAATACGAAAGATCTCGGCTACCTCACTGTCGTTGCCGGTTCGCTCCTCACGCAGAACAAGATATCGTCCAGCACGACATCATTTGAGGCGGGGCGCCTCGGGACCATTCAGATCCGCGGCACCGAGATCATTCTTGGCGCTCCGGTGATGTTTACCAAGACGAACATCGATCGCTTTGATTTCTAACGCCTGCCCGGTGCGAGGCGAAGGAAAGGTGACAAAAGGTGCCAGCCACCTTTTTAGAAAGTGAAAGGCGCAGATGACGGACAAGCAGATTCAAACGGCCTACGACCTCGCGAAGCAGCAGTACGCGGACCTTGGAGTCAACACCGACGCCGCGTTGAAAACGCTGGCGACGGTTCCGATCTCCATCCACTGCTGGCAGGGAGACGATGTGGGTGGGTTCGAGTCGGCGGCGACGGAGATCGGCGGCGGTCTTGCCGCGACGGGGAACTATCCGGGCAAAGCGCGGACAGCCGACGAACTCCGGCAGGACGCGGCGAAGGCGCTGTCGCTCATTCCCGGCAAGCACCGTTTCAACCTGCACGCCTCATACGGCGACTTCGGCGGCCGAAGCGTTGCGCGCGACGCGATCGGTCCGGAGCATTTCAGCCGATGGATCGATTGGGCGAAGGGGCTCGGCATCGGCCTCGATTTCAATCCCACGTTTTTTGCGCATCCGCTCGCAACCAGCTTCACCCTCGCGCATCCCGACAAGAGCACCCGTGAGTTCTGGATCCGTCATGGAATCGCGTGTCGCACCATTGGCGCCGCGATCGGCAAGGCGCTCGGCACGCCGTGCGTGACGAATCTCTGGATTCCTGACGGCATGAAGGACACTCCTGTCGATCGCCTCGGACCGCGCGAGCGATTGACCGCGTCACTTGACGAGGTTTTCAAAAACCCACTCGATCGCGCGCACAATCTTGACGCGGTCGAAGGCAAGCTGTTCGGCATCGGGTTCGAGAGCTACACGGTTGGCTCGCATGAGTTCTATTTCGGCTACGCGTTGACGCGGCGTGTGCTCTACACTCTCGACACCGGCCACTATCATCCGACCGAGACGATCACCGACAAGATCAGCGCGGTGTTCATGTACCTGCCGGAAATCCTGCTGCACGTCAGCCGCGGCGTGCGCTGGGACAGCGATCACGTCGTCGTCCTCAACGATGATCTCGAGGCGATTGCGCAGGAGCTGGTTCGAGGCAATTTCCTGGGCCGCACGCACATTGGACTGGACTACTTCGATGCCAGCATCAATCGCGTCGCCGCGTGGGTGATTGGAACGCGAAACATGCTCAAGGCGCTGCTCCGAGCCCTCGTCGAGCCGACGGCCATTCTCCGTCAACACGAATCAGCCGCCGATTACACGACGCGGCTGGCGCTGCAGGAGGAATTCAAGGGACTGCCATGGGGTGCGGTGTGGGACTTTCACTGTGCGACGGCGAGCCTCCCTTCGCGTGGTGCGTGGATGGATGTCGTCAAGCAGTACGAAAAAAGCGTGCTGTCGGCACGACAGTAGTTCGCCGTGCGTTGGGTAGTCCTGATCGGGTTGATGTTCGCGTTGATCATCATCCCGTTCATCATTTTCGAAAAGCAGTTCGAAGCGCTCGGCACGTGGCTCGCCGAAGGACACGCGTCCGGCTGGACCTCTGCATCGATCATCGCCGCGTTGTTGGCACTCGACGTGTTCCTCCCGGTTCCATCGAGCATCGTTTCCACTGGCGCCGGTGTGCTGCTTGGATTCTGGCGCGGCGCAGCCGTGATCTGGATCGGCATGACCCTTGGTTGCGCGATTGGTTACGCGTTCGGTGCCAAGGCGTCCGCCGCGGCACGCAAGCTTGTCGGTCCGGACGGATTGGCGCGAGCCAACTCGATCATGGAGCGGCATGGCAACTGGGCGCTCGTCGTCTGCCGACCGATTCCGGTGCTCGCCGAGTCCAGCGTCGTCTTCGCCGGCCTTGCCCGCTCGCCGGTTCAGCCGTTCATCTGGATGACGACATTGTCGAACCTTGGCATTGCTCTCGCCTATGCCGCGGTCGGCGCATTCTCGATGGAAGTGCAATCCTTTCTGCTCACCTTTGCCGCTGCGCTTGCATTACCCGGGCTGGCGATGCTCGCGGGAAAGCTGTGGCTGACTACGCGTAAGACATAATCAGCGGTGAATTCTGAGCCTTCACTTTCGCACGTAGTCTGCATTGCTCACGGCGCGTGGGGTTCACCCCCACGCGCTCTCGCCCGGCGGCGCGCTACGCGCGCTTCCCTCCAACCTTCGCGCCACCGTCGTTGCGAAGGTTGCCCGCCGTAGCCGACGGCGAAGGCGGGCCCGGCGCTCCGGCTGGCAAGCCGGCGCCTCGCTCGGGCCGCAGGCGCTTCCAGTACCGGACGCAGCATCGGCTAAACTCGACGCATGTCACTCTATTTGGGTCTCGACTCCAGTACGCAGAGTCTCTCGGCTATCGTCCTCGAAGTGAACGGCGAACGCAGGCGCGTCGCCTTCGAGTCGTCGATCGCCTTTGACGAAACGTTTCCGCACTACGGCACTCGGCACGGTGTGTTGCCGAGTGACGATCCGACGACGGCGACCTCGCCGCCGTTGCTGTGGGTCGAGGCGCTCGAACTGATGATGCGGAGGCTGCAGCAGAGTGGCCTTAACCTCCGTGACGTCGCAGCGATCTCCGGGTCGGCCCAGCAGCACGGGAGCGTGTATCTGAACGATCGCGCGACCACTGGGCTCGCGAATTTCGATCCGGGCCACTCACTCGCGGAACAGGTGAAACCGCTACTCTCGCGCGACGTGTCGCCGATCTGGATGGATTCGAGCACGTCGGCGGAGTGCGCGGAGATTGAGAAAGCCGTCGGTGGCGATCGCGCGCTTGCAGAGCGCACCGGGTCGCGCGCGTTCGAACGATTCACGGCGGCGCAGATCCGGAAGTTCTCGAAACGCGAGTCTGGGCTCTATGCTTCGACCGACCGCATCCACCTGGTCAGCTCGTTTCTCGCGTCGCTGTTGATCGGCCGGCATGCGCCGCTCGATCCAGGGGACGGTTCCGGGATGAACCTGATGGATCTGGCGTCCTGCCAGTGGTGGCAGCCGGTGGTGGATTCGACGGCTCCCAATCTCGCGTCGAAGCTCCCTCCGATCGCCCGCGCCTCCTCGTCGATCGGGACCCTATCGTCATACTGGCAATTACGCTTCGGGCTTCCCGCTGCGAAGGTGGTGACGTGGTCTGGGGACAACCCATGCAGCCTCGTCGGCGTTGGGCTGGTTCGCGAAGGACGGCTCGCGATTTCGCTTGGCACCAGCGACACGGTTTTCGGATTGATGCGCGAGCCGCGCGTCGATCGCTCGGGCACCGGTCACGTGTTCGGTGCGCCGACCGGCGATTACATGGGCTTGACGTGCTTCAAGAATGGATCGCTCGCGCGCGAGCGTATCCGCGACAAGTTTCACTTGACCTGGTCCACGTTTGGCGAGGCACTGCGTCGCACGCCACCGGGAAACGGCGGCCGCATCCTGCTGCCGTGGTTCGAGCCGGAGATTACGCCAACGGTGCTGACGCCCGGTGCGCGGTACTACGGTCTTGATCCGGGCGACGCCGACGGCAATGTCCGCGCGGTCGTCGAGGCGCAGCAGCTGGCGATGGCGCTGCACTCGCGATGGATGAACGTCACAGTCGATTCCATTCACGCGACAGGCGGCGCTGCCGCGAACAGAGACATCCTGCAGGTGATGGCCGATGTGTTCGGCGCGGTTGTGTATCAGTTGCAGGTTGGGAATTCAGCGGCGCTCGGCGCTGCGCTCCAGGCATTCCACGGCGCGACGGCCTCAGACGGACGTGGCGCGATTTCCTCAGACGGACGCAGCGCGTCCTGGGAAGAAATCGTGAAGGGCTTCGTCGAACCACTCGCCGACAGCAAGCTGTCGCCAGATGCCGCGCGACACGCGACCTACGAGGATTTAATAGAAGTCTACGCCGCGTGCGAAGCTCACGCATTGGGGAAGGGCGCTGATCCCTCGCCGCGGCTCGCCGAATTTGGCGCGGTCTAAAGACCGCGCCCTCATCTCAGCGAACCCCCAGCAAAACTTCCATCGTCAGCTGATCGAGTTTCTCGTAATTGAGCCCTTTAGCCGCGAGCGCCGCGCGATCGAGGCTCGCGCCAAGCAACGTATCGCGTCCTGACGCGGAGTACTTGGCCAGCGACGGTGCTGTGCCGCTGGTCGTCTCCTTGACGAGCGCCTGGATCTCCTTGTCCGCGTTCCACCGTTCGGCGCGGTCCTTGAGGATGAGGTAAGTGCGCATGCAGCCGCGCGCGAAATCCTTCACGCCTTCGTAGTCTTCCGTGCGATATGCGTGGGCATCGAAGTGCCGGGGCCCGTCGTATTTCACGTCCTCGAGAAATTTCACCAGCCAGAAACACGCCTTGATATTGGCGGCACCAAAACGGAAATCCTGATCGTACCGGCCCGGCGCCTGATCGTTCAGGTCAATGTGAAACAGCTTGCCCGCCTCCCACGCCTGCGCGACCGCATGAAGAAAATTAAGCCCAGCCATCGTCTCGTGCGCCACCTCCGGATTGACGCCGACCAGTTCCGGGTGCGCCAGGGTTGGAATCAGACCGAGATAGTTACCGGTCGTCGCCATGTAAATGTCGCCGCGCGGTTCGTTGGGTTTGGCCTCGAGCGCGAACCGGAATCCGTATTTCTTGTCGATCGAGTATTCGCACAAATAGTCGATCGCTTCGCGCAGCCGCTTGACCGCTTCATCCGGCCGACGGCACGCATCCGTTTCCGTGCCTTCGCGTCCACCCCACAACACGAAGATCTTCGCGCCGAGCTCTGCGCCGAGATCCATCGCGCGCATGGTTTTCTGCACGGCATACGCGCGCACCCGCGGGTCATTTGCCGTGAACGCTCCATCCCTGAAAACGGGGTCATAAAACAAGTTGACCGTCGCCATCGGCACGACGAGCCCGTGCTCCTTACACGCACGCTGGAATTCCGCCACGATCCGATCGCGCTCGTCGGGAGTGGCGTCGATGGGAACGAGATCGTTGTCGTGAAGATTGACGCCCCACGCTCCGACATCGCCGAGCATGGCCGCCGCATCAACGGGGGACAGCGTTGGACGTACGGCTTCACCAAATGGATCGCGTCCGCGGTTGCTGACGGTCCAGAGGCCAAACGAGAACTTGTGCTCAGGGCGCGGAGAGTAATCAGGCATAGCCTTGGGAGGTTATCACGGGTGCGCTGGCCCCACTGGCACCCCTGACACCCCTGGCACCCTTGGCACCCGTTAAATGTCCAGAGTATGCTTCTCCGTTCTCTTTCTTCCGCGGAGGGCGCAACGTGAAACGGATCGGAATGGGGATTGTCGGTGCGGGTTTTGTCGGCCCGCATCATGTCGACGCCGTGCGGCGTCTCGGCTACGTAGACATCGTCGCGGTCGCGGGCAGCAGCCAGGCGTCAGCGGAAAAAAAGGCAGAGGCCGTCGGCGCGCGTAAAGCATACGCCGGCTATGAAGCGCTGTTGAACGATCCGGACATTCAGGTCGTTCACAATGCCACACCGAACTATCTTCACTACCCGGTGAACGCGGCGGCGATCGCACAAGGCAAGCACGTTGTCTCGGACAAGCCGCTCGCGATGACGGCAGCCGAAGCCAGGAAGCTCCTCGATCAGGCGACCAAGGCGGGCATCGTTCACGCGGTGACATTCAACTATCGCGGCAATCCGCTCGTCCAGCAGGCGCGGCACATGATTGCGCGGGGCGACATCGGCAAGCCGTACTTTCTCGTCGGCACGTATCTTCAGGACTGGCTCCTCAAAGACACGGACTATTCGTGGCGCCTGGAGCCTGACAAAGGCGGCGCGTCGTCGGCGTTGGGCGACATCGGATCACACTGGTGCGATCTCGCGCAGCATATGAGCGGCTTACGGATTACTCACGTCCTCGGCGACATCACGACCGTGATTCCAAAGCGTAAGCGGCCGCTCGGATCCCGTGAGGCCTTTGCCGCAGCGGACGCGAACCAGAAAGTCGAGGAAGTGGACATCAAGGTCGAAGACCTGGCGTCGGTCCTCGTTCGATTCGACAACGGCGCGAAGGGAAGCTTCTCGGTTGGTCAGGTCTGCGCCGGTCACAAGAACGATCTGGAAATCGAAATCTGCGGATCGAAGGCCTCGCTCAAGTGGCGCCAGGAGCATCAGAATGAATTGCTCATTGGCCATCGAGAGAGACCGAACGAAATCCTGCAGAAGGATCCCTCGCTCATCGATCCGGTGGCCGGCAAGTACGCCCACCTGCCTGGTGGCCACCAGGAAGCGTGGGCCGATGCATTCGCGAACCTGATGCGTGACATTTACGGCTTCATCGCCGAAGGCAAAAAGCCGAGCGACCCGCATCCACCCGCATTTGCGACGTTCGAAGACGGCTATCGCGCCAATTGTATTGTCGAGGCCATTCTTCGGAGTGCGACGGACGGCAGTAAGTGGACCAAAGTCGACTATTGATTAGCCCCACGCGCGGTGATTAAAGCGGACAACGACCTATGAGCACAAAAGCGTTCGAACCGAAGTTCATGAAAGTGGGCGTCCTCACGGCGGCGCTCCAGGAATTGACCCCGCGCGCGGTACGCGATCCGGATCCCGATAAAGCCATTGAGGAATGGGTTGCGTTTGCTAAGGAACTGGGCGCGAGCTACATCCAGCTGTCAGCGGCATTGCATCCGACCGAGACCGACGTACCGCCCGAAGCGATGCTCGATCCGGTCGCGAATACGCTCGATCTCCGCAAGCCGTTCGACCGCGACCGCGCAAAGCGCGTACGCGCGGCACTCGACGCCGCGAAGGTCGGGATCTCCGAGGTCGGCTACTTCGACAACATGCTGCACGACGATGCGGGGATCCGGAAGAAGAAGCACGACTTCATGCTGCGCGCATTCGATGCAGCTGTGCTGCTGGGTGTGGACGCGGTCTGCGGGTTCGTCGGCCGCAATCAGAAGCACAGCATGGATCAAAACCTCATCGACTTCGAGGATCAGTTCGTTCCGCTGCTGAAAGAGGCGAAGTCACGGGGACTGACATACCGTGTCGAGCAGTGCCCGATGCCAGGCTGGACGACCCTGGACAACTGGCACAACAACATTGCCTACACGCCGGGAGCGTGGATCGCGCTGCACCGCATTTGCGACAAACATGGCGTTGGCGATCAGTTCCGGATCCACTACGACCCGTCGCACGCGATCCTGATGGGGCAGGACACCCGATCGATCTTCCAGTATCTGAAGGACACCGGTTACAACTTCCTGATCGGTGGCTTCCATGTGAAGGGGCAGGTCGTCGATGCAAAGGGATGGTCTGGCTGGGGCGGCGGCGGACAGACGATGGAGCGCGGGGATTGGAAAAACGGGAAGCCGTCAGACAATCCGGCAGACCAGTTGAATGCGTGGAAGAAACAGATCGTGCTCGCCGAGCACGAATTGCCTGGCACCGCGCGTCACGATCCGCTCGCATACCTGCAGAACCGCACGGTCGACTGGCTCGATCACCAGCTTGCCGCGCGTGAGCTCCTGAAGCTGGACGTCGCCAACACGCATCTCGTCGTCGAACACGAGTATCCGAAGGCACGCATTCAGGACAAGGAGCGGCTCAAGCCGATCCTCCAGGGCTCGATCGCCTTTGTCCGTCACATCGACGAAGCCGCCGCCTGCATGTACGCGCTGCATCAGGTGCTCGAGTCACAGAAGATTCCGGTACAGGGGATCGGGCGCGAGGCGTATAGGTCTTAGCTTCCAGCTGCCAGTTTCCAGCTTCCAGCTCTGAGTGGCCCCGGCGCCGGATCCCGGACAACGGATCCCGGCGGCGGGCCACCTCCGCGTATAATGTCCTCTTCAGCTCGTACGAATTTGCAATCGCTTACATCACATGGCAAACAATAACCTCGCGATCCTCGTTGGCGGCGGGCCGGCGCCCGGCATCAACAGCGTCATTGCCGCCGCGACGATTCGCACGAAGCTGCAGGGTATCGACGTCATCGGCATCCGCGATGGCTTCGAATGGTTGATGCAAGGGGATTCGGAGCACGTCATCCCGCTATCAATCGACACCGTGAGCCGGATCCATTTCCGGGGCGGGTCCTATCTCGGCATCGCGCGCGCGAATCCCACCAAGGATCAGCAACTGCTCGAAAACACGGTGAACGCGCTGTTGCGTTTGAACGTGTCGCAGCTCGTCACCATCGGCGGCGACGATACCGCGTTTTCCGCGATGAAGCTCGAGCAGCACGCTGCCGGCCGGATTCGCGTCGTCCACGTGCCGAAGACCATCGACAACGATCTTGATCTCCCGCCGCACATCGACACGTTCGGCTTCCAGTCAGCGCGTCACTATGGTGTCGACATTCTCAAGAACCTGATGGTCGACGCCAAAACAACATCGCGCTGGTACTTTGTCATCGCGATGGGGCGCAAGGCCGGACACCTCGCCTTGGGCATCGGCAAAGCGGCAGGCGCGACGATCACGCTGATCGGGGAAGAATTCGATCCGCCGATCCGTCTGAAAGAAATCGTGGACACGCTCACGGCGAGCATCATCAAACGTCTGGCTGAAGGGCGGCGCGACGGCGTGGCAGTGATCGCCGAGGGCGTGGCGCTCGACATTTCGCCCGACGATCTCGCGGATCTCAAGGACGTCGAACGCGACGCACACGGCCACGTCCGGCTGGCGGAAGTCAATCTCGGCGACATGCTGAAAGCCAAGGTGAGCGAGCGGCTACGGGCACTGGGCATCAAGACGACCATCTCGGAGAAGAACATCGGCTACGAACTTCGATGCGCCGATCCCATTCCCTTCGACATGGAATACACGCGCGACCTCGGCTATTGCGCCGCAAAGTACCTCCTTGCCGGCGGCACCGCCGCAATGATTTCCATGCAGGGCGGCCATTTCATCCCGATCCCGTTCTCCGAGATGATCGATGGACAAACGGGACGAACAAAGGTGCGGATGGTCGACATCAGCTCGACCAGATATGCGATTGCGCGCCGCTACATGATCCGGTTGAGGCGCGACGACCTGGAGGATCCGAAAGAGGTCGCGCTGCTGGCGAAGACGGCACACCTCACCGAGCAGGAATTCCGACAGCAATTCGAATACCTCGTCGCGCACGAACCACCACCTCTCGCCGTCGACGAACACGGCGAACGGCTGGCCGCGTCGAAGGGGTAAAATCGGTGTAGGAGCGCATGAACACGTTCTCCGTGTTGAGCGTCGTCCTGTCTGTCACTCTTTCGGCAAGTAGTGGTCTGCCTGATCACGCGTCACGTCAGAGCGCCCTCACCCGCACGGTTTTCGTCAGCGTTCTCGATAAATCCGGGGCTCCTGTCACCGATCTGGCTGCTGACGACTTCATGATTAAAGAAGGGGGCAAGGACCGTGAGATCGTCGGTGCGGGGATGTCCACCGTGCCGCTTCGCATCGCGGTTGTCGTCGACGACAACGGCACCGGCATCTTCCGCTATGCGGTCGCGAAGTTTGTCGAGCGCCTCCAGGGACGCGCCGAATTCGGCCTCAGCACGGTTTATGGCCAGCCTCAAAAACTGCTCGACTACACCGCAAATCTCGAGCGCGTTTCGATGGCGGTGAGCCAGTTGAACGCGCGGCCGGCCACCAACGACGGCGGTCAGCTGCTCGAGGGGATCTTCGAAACCGCAAAGGATTTTCAGAAGCGGCGCGCTACCCGCCCGATCATCGTCGTCCTGACCGTCGGCGGTGAAGAGCACAGCACGCTGCCGGCGCACCACGTGCTCGAAGAACTGGAGAAGAGTGGAGCCGCGCTCAACGTGATCGCCATCAACAGCTCCGCGCTCCGCGCCATGGCGGCAGTGTCAAAGCCCAGCGCGCTGCTTGAATCGAACCTGAACCTCAGCGAAGTGCTGGGCGATGGACCCAAGCAGTCTGGTGGCAAGCGCGAAGAGATCGTCGCATCGGCAGGAATCGTCGCCGGACTGCAGGAACTCGCGGAAGCCTTGCGAAATCAGTACGCCGTGTCGTTCTCACGGCCTGACCGTCCAAAGGACACGGAGAAACTGTCGGTGTCGGTGAAGCGCTCGGGGCTGACGGTGCGAGCGCCGACGAAACTTCGCTTCGCAGATTGATTGTACCGGGATCCGGATCCCGGATCCCGCAGAACGGATCCCGCCTGCATCACTCAGTTGTCGCGCGCCCGGTGCTGCCTCGCACAACCAGCTTGTGCGCAAGGGTGACGGAAGTCGGCCCAACGGTCTTTCCACTCAGAATATCCAGCAGCAAGCGGACGGTCCCTTCGCCGATCTCGCGCATGGGCTGCGCGATTGTCGTCAGCGGCGGATCCATGTGACGCGAGAATCGGATGTCGTCGAAGCCGACGACCGAGAGGTCGTCTGGCACGCGCATCCCGCGACGACGTGCGACCTGCATGACGCCAAACGCCATCTCGTCGTTGAAGCAGAAGATCGCGGTCGGCGGTTCCTGGCGCGCGAACAATCGCTCGGCCGCGAAGGCGCCTGACTCGATCGAAAAATCGCCGTGCATGATCACGAAATCCTGCTCGGAGCCTTCCGCTCGCGCGCGGGTCGTCGCGCCGCGCAGCCGATCGCGGCTCAACGGACTCACCAGCGGACCGGTGACGATCCCGATGCGGCGATGACCGAGGTTGTAGAGATGATCCATCGCCTCGGACGCTGCGGCGGCATTGTCGATATGCACGCTGGGGATTCGCAGGCGGGGATTGAACTCGCATCCATTGACCACCGGCGCGCACGCCGGCGCCATCGATCGGACCAGGTCGCCGGCTGATTTCGGCAGCCGATGGCCGAGAAAGATCAGGCCGTCGGCTTCCTTCCGCTGCAGCATCAACGCGTAGCGTTCCTCGCGTGTTTCATCGTGCTGCGTATCGCCGAACAGGACGGCGTGTCCCTCGCGCTGCGCCGCGTCCTCGATGCCCTGCAGGATCAATGAGAAGAACGGATTCGAAATGTCGGGAACGGTGACGAGAAGCTTGCCGGTCCGAAGCGTCCGCAGGTTCTTGGCCGCGGAGTTCGGCGCGTACGCCATGGTCTTGACCGCGTGCAGCACGCGGCGGCGTGTTTCCGGCGAGACCAGCTGCGGACGGCTCAGTACACGCGACACCGTCGCCGTGGATACCCCCGCCCGTTTTGCGACCTCGTAGATGTTCGGCATACCAGGCGCCTCGGCGGCGCACATCATATCGTTCGCGGTCGCGTTTTGCCAATGTGGGCGGAAGTTAACGGAGTCCCAGCCCCAGACGAAGGCCGCCCAAGAGCGTCCCATCGTCGTTCGACAATTCCCAGAACATCGCACCGGCGAGACCCTGTTCGACGACGTACTGTCCTTTGATGCGCATGGACTGCGCGTCCTCGTAGGTAATCCACTCCTTGGCGACGGCGTTATACAGCCACGGCACCTTCGCGACGTCGTCCCAATGGCGCACGAACGCCGACGACTGAAGTTGATTCGCGGCGATCGCCCGATAGCCGCCGACCTGGATCGTGCCGCTGCCTTCAGCCCACACGCCCGGCGGCTCGATCCCCCGCCACCCCCGCCCGTAAAACGGAACACCGACGACCAGCTTGGTTCGCGGAACACCCTTCGCGAGGATTGCCTGCACCGCCGCATCGGTGTTCGCTCGGGCGTTCGTTGGATCGTCGTGATTGTAGAGCGCGGAGTTGAACCCTGCGCGCGCGCCGCCGCTGTGGAAGTCGTAGGTCATGACGTTGACCCAGTCGAGCACCGCCGCCATCTCCTCGTACTCGAGCGGATCGATCGCGCGCGGACCGGCACCGACGGCAACGGTCAGCAGCTTCGACACACCGATCGCTTTGCGCAGCGCCATCAGCAGCAGAACGTAGTTGTGTGCGTCCCGCGGCTGGCCTGGCTGCAGGCCGCCCGCTACGGGATGCTCCCAGTCGATGTCGATGCCATCGAATTGCGGATAGATCTTCAGAAACTCCGCGCAGGATTGAGCGAACGTCTGGCGGTTTTGCTCGGTTGCCGCCATCTCGTAGAACGGTCCCGAATCGGTCCAGCCGCCGACTGACAGAATGAACTTGAGGTGCGGATAACGTTGTTTGATCAGCGTGATTTGATTGAAGAGGCCGTGCGGACATTGCCCTTCAGAGCAGTCGCCAGGGTAGACGCGATCGGTGGCAATGGCCCGATTGAACGTCAGCTTGTTGTTAGCATCAATCTTGCCGAACGCGTAGTTGACGTGCGTCAGCTTGTCGGCGGGAATGTCCGCCAACGGGTAGCGCTCCGCGGTCCAGTCCGCATAGTAGCCGACGATCTTGTGTGGCGCCCCGGTTGTCTGCCCAACCGCTCCGGTTTGGAGGAGACTATTGAGTACCGCGAGGAACACAGTGATTGTCTTCATTGGCAACGCGTACCCTTCAGCCGTCAGGTTGCCTCTCGTATCCTGATCCGGTATCGTCCTCGATATTCCAGCACGGCGCGAGCACTCCGGCAACGTGGCGAGGATCCACATGCATCCAAAGAACCTGACCCGACGTGATTTCACCAGGCTGACGCTTGCCGGCGTTCCTGCATCGGTTTTGCTCTCGCGCGTGGCGCTCTCGGCCGCGGCGAAGATCAACTCGAGGATTAACGGCGTGCAGATTGGCGCCATTACCTACAGTTTTCGTTCGATGACGGATGTCGACGAGATCATCAAGGCCTACGTCGATATCGGTCTTGGCGAAATGGAGCTGATGTCGAACCATGCCGAGCAGCTGGCCGGTGTACCCCGTGGCGGTCGCGGCGGCGTTGGTGGACGTCGAGGCGCACCGCTGACACCCGAGCAGCAGGCCGAGCGTGACGCCGCGATCAAAGCGCTGCACGACTGGCGCATGGCGTCGACTGATGCGACGTTTGCACCCGTTCGCAAGAAGATCCAGGACGCCGGCATCGAGCTGAAGATCCTCTGCTACAACATGAACGTCAAGACAACCCAGGACGATGAGATCGAGTATGCGTTCAGGATGGCGAAGCGCCTCGGTGTCGATGCGATGTCGACGTCGACGCAGGTCAGCATGTCGAAGCGTCTCGCGCCGTTTGCCGACAAGCACAAGATGCGCGTCGGCTTTCACGGCCACGCGAACACGAGCAATCCCGACGAGGTGGCCACGCCGGAGAGTTTCGAAGCCGTCATGGCGGCATCGAAGTATCTCGGCGCCAACCTCGACGTTGGTCACTACACGGAAGCAGGATACGATCCGATCCCGTTCTTGCAGAAGCATCACGACCGCATTACGAACCTGCACCTCAAGGACATGAAGAAGGCGACCAACGGTGGCGGCTATACGCCGTTCGGCCAGGGAGACGCGCCGCTGAAGGACGTGTTGAAGCTGGTGCAGAAGAACAAATGGGATATACCGGTGAACATTGAATTCGAGTACCAGGGAGATCCAAAAGTCGAAATGCAAAAGTGTCTCCAGTATGTGAAGGATGCGCTCGCGTAATCCCACGGAACCACACGGATCAAGGGAAGCCACGGATCAACACGGAACAACACGGATCGATGTGGAAATGAAAACAACTCTCGTCGGCTCATTCACTGCCCGGACACACATCCGTGTTCGTCCGTGTTTTTCCGTGGCTCGTATTGGTCCGTGTTTTTCCGTGTCTCGTGTTCGTCCGCGTTTTTCCGTGGCTCGTGTTCACCCGTGTTTTTCCGTGGCTCGTATTGGTCTGTGTTTGTCTGTGGCCGCACTACTGGTGTGGCAAGCCGCCTTGGTAGCGCAGACCCCGACGGTGTCTCCCACGTATCCAAGACCTGCAGCCCAATCCGTGGTTCCCAAGGCGCCCGGCGAAGACTGGGTTCCGCTGTTCAACGGCAAGGACCTGACCGGCTGGACCAGCATCGGCAAGGAGAAATGGGAAGTCCAGGACGGAACGCTTCACGGCCTCGCCATCACGCGGGAATATGGCTACCTCCAGACCGATAAGAGTTACAAAGACTTTCACCTGTCGCTGCGCTTCAAGTGTGAAGGCGATGGTAACAGCGGGGTGTTCTTCCACGTCAACTTCAAGCCCGGCACGCCGACCGTCACGAAGGGTCCGCAGTTCGAGATCGATTGCACACTGGGCCGTCACACCGGCGGCGTCTACGAACAGACGCGGAAATGGATTGTCTGGCCGTCACCGGACAACGAGAGTGTGGTCCGGCCAGGAGAGTGGAACGACTACCTGCTGAAGGTCGAGGGCAACCATTACGTGTCACGATTGAATGGCGTCGTGATGATCGACTACACCGATCCACAACCGGAGAGCGAGGATGGTCCTCTAGCGCTGCAACTGCACTCCGGTGGTCAGGGCAACATGCGGTTCAAAGACATCATCATTCGGGATTTGAGTAAACGGTGAGGATTTGAGGATGAACGAACGGGACAACGGCGTAAATCGGCGTGACTTTTTCAAAACTGCGACCGGGGGGATCACCGCCGCCGGATTGATGATGACGCCGCGCGAGAAGGCGCTGGCGCAGGCATTTGAAGAAAAGAACCGGCTGGATCGGATCGCCGCGTGTTCATATCCGATCCGCTACATCTTCAAGTCGCGTGCTGGTGGCGGTCGCGGCGCGGGAGCGGGTGGCGGAGCGGGGCGCGGCGGTGGACAGCCGACGCCAGGCCCGGATCAGCCTCCTGCGCGTGGCGCGGACGCTGGTGGCGCAGCAGCTGCAGCGGCGGCGCCGGCGGCTTCCGCACCAGCGCCGCAGCTCCCACCCCGATCACCCGTGAACGGCGGCTGGAGCGTCGCGCAGATGAAGGAGAAGTACGGCGAAATCACGATGCTGGACTTCCCGCAGTTCACCAAGGATACGTTCCCGGGCGTGACCCACATGGACATCTTCTCGGGTCTGTTCGGCGACGTCACCGATGATTCGATGTACGCCGGGCGCACATTCGATCCGATGAGTGCGTCGGGACGAAAGTGGCTCGACCAGCTCGCGAACAAACTCGTCACCACCGGGACCAAGGTGCAGCACATTTCGAACAATGCCCCGACAAACCTCGCCGGTCCCGATGAAGATGCGCGGAAAGCCGGTGTTGAAGTTGCCAAACGCTGGATGCAAGGTTGCGCCGTGCTCGGCGTCAAATCGATGCGCATGAATTCGCCGCAGGCACTCGGGCCAAGCATCCGTCCGAACGCCATTCCGCGCTCGAATGACGGATACCCACGCAATCTCGACATCATTCCGCTGCTCAACGCGGCCATCGAGTCCTACAAAGAGATGGCCGATTACGGCGGCAAGCTCGGTATCACGGTCACGTTCGAGAATCACTGGGGACTGGCGGCCGATCCGATGAACATCCGGATCATGCTCGACACGATCAATCACCCATACTGCGAAGCCTCGCCCGACTTCTGCAACTGGGAGCACGAGTACATGCTGTTCAATGGGCTGAAAGCGCTGGCGCCGTACTCGCACACCAACGTCCACGCGAAGTACTGGGATCGGTGGGGCGAGAAGAACGATGTGCAACGCTCGACGCGCATCATGCTCGCCGGCGGGTTCAAGGGCACCTTCGCGCTCGAGTACGAAGAGGGTCCGCTCAACGGTGTCGAGGGTGCGAAGTATCTGTATAAGGAAGTCCTGGCGGCGCTTTCTTCGCCGACGCCGGTGGTGTGAAGCGGGTCATCGAACTTTGACAGCCTTTCCCGTTTTCGCCGACTCGTAGGCGGCCATCGCGGCACGGAAAGCACTGCGCGCCTGTTGCACCGTCACGTCCGGCTGTCGCTTATTCTCGAGACAGTCGACGAGATGATTCAACGCAAGCGGAAAGGTCCCCGAGAAGGCCTGCTCCGGTTGCCGCTGAAACACCCAGTCGGCCGCCCCCGCCGCCAGCACTGCGCGCCCCGGTGACCGGAACCATTGATCGATGATCTCGCCCCGCGTACCGACGAGTTCCAGTCGCACGACTGCGTTCTGTTTCGGCGACGGCGCTGTCTTCTTGGGAGCGTTGATCGTCCATGATGCTTCGAGCGTGGCGATCACACCGTTCTTGCACCTGAACGTCGCCATCCCCCAGTCTTCAACCTCGATGTCTGTGTGCACGAAGTTCGCCAGCATCGCCTCAACCTGCACGATGGGACTGCCCGCCATCCACTCGAACAGCTCGATCCAGTAGATCCCCTCATCGATCAGGGCGCCTCCCGGCACGTGACGCGGATCGGCGAACCATCCAGGCTTTCCCGATCCCGGGCCGTCCTCGGCGATCGACCAGCGTGACGTCTGGTGCATCACCACCACATCACCGATCTCTCCCGCGTCGACACGCCCTTTCAAGTCGGCAGTGCGGAGCCGCGTCAGGCCTGAGTACGGGACGCACGTGACACCCGCCGCCTCGATCGCGGCGACAATGCGATCGGCCTCTTCCAACGTCATGGCCATCGGCTTGCCGAGAAGAATGTGCTTGCCTGCCTCGGCCGACGCAATCGCCAGTTCAGCCAGTGACGAGACCGGCGCCGCAAGATGGACGATGTCGACGTCCTCTCGGGCGAGCAGGTCGTGGTAGTTCTCGTAGCCGTGGATGCAGAATGTCTTCGCGAATGCGTCGAGTTGCGTGCGATCGGGCCATGCGGCGGCGACCAGTTCGGCGCGCGGATATTCCGGCAGCGATCGGGCGAGGTTGTAGGCCGAATACCAGTGACCGAGACCGAGGACGGCGACACGATATTTACGCGGCATTAAGGCTCCGATGTGACAAATTGAATAATGCGATAATCCCTGACGCGTCGGAGAATTCAAATGCTACGACTTAGCACAATCGTTCTCATCCTTACCACAGCATTCAGCATCGCAGCCGCACCGCAGTCGCAGAAGCAACCACCGAAGGGATTCACCAGCCTGTTCAATGGAAAGGATCTCAGCGGTTGGCGTGGTCGGCAACCAAACTATAACCCGGTCGAAGAAGCCAAGCTCAGTCCCGAAGAGCACAAGCAGAAGCAGATGGAGTGGGACACGGCCCGCGATCAGCATTGGAAGGTCGACACTGCCAAGCAGGAAATCGTCTCCGACGGCCAGAGTCCCCACCTGGCGACAGCGAAGGACTACGGTGATTTCGAGCTCTACGTCGACTGGTTGATGGTCAACCACAACGGCGATTCCGGAATTTATCTGCGCGGCTACCCGCAAGTGCAGGTGTGGGATCCCGACAATTCAGGTGAGGTCAAGAACGGTGCGCCGAAAGGATCCGGTGCGCTGTGGAACAACAACGCCGACAATCCAGGCAAGTGGCCGCTCGTCAAAGCCGACAATCCCGTCGGCGAGTGGAACACATTCCACGTCAAGATGGTTGGATCGCGCGTGTGGGTTTGGCTGAACGATAAGCCGACAGTCGAGGGGCAGGTTCTCGACAACTTCTTCGATCGCTCGCAGCCGGTCGTGGCGCGTGGGCCGATCGAACTGCAAACGCACGGTTCCGAAATCCGTTTTCGTAACATTTTCATTCGCGAGATTCCCGAGGCCGAAGCGAAGAAGACGAAATAGTCGAGCGACATCCCCCATGACGACATCAAAAGCTCGGCTCATCATCCTCATCGTCGCCGCGGCGGTTGCGACGATATATGGCCAAAGTTCCCCGGTGAATCGGCAATGGCCGCCGCAGGTGCAGAAGGTCAGCGATGACTCGCCGGCGCTGTCCCCCGATGAAGCGCTGAAGACGTTCTATATGCCGCCGGGCTATCGTCTCGAACTCGTCGCCAGCGAACCGCTCGTCCAGGATCCGATCGTGATGGATTGGGATCTCCAGGGGCGAATCTGGGTTGTCGAGATGCCCGGGTTTGTGCCTGACCTGCAGGCAGCCGAGCCGTTCCTGGAACCGGTCGGCAAAATCGTGGTGCTCGAAGACACGAACCACGATGGAAAGATGGACAAACGCACGGTCTTTGCCGACAACCTCGTGCTTGCCCGCTCGCTGAAGGTGCTTGACGCCGGCGTGCTCGTGGCCGAGCCGCCCAACGTCTGGCTGATGAAAGACACCGACGGCGACTTGAAGATGGACAAGAAGGAGCTTGTCACCGACCAGTACGGCCGGCGTGAAGCGCGCGTCGAGCAGAACGCGAACGGCTTCTTCTGGGGGCTCGACAACTGGATGCACACGGCCAACGGTGATGTGCTCCTCCGCTTCAAGGACGGCAAGTTCGAAGTGCGGAAGACGCTGTCGCGCGGTGAGTGGGGCGTGACGCAAGACGACGCCGGACGTATTTACCGGAACACCAACGAATCGCTGCTTCACGCGGATCTCGTGCCGACGCCGTACTTCATGCGGAATCCGAACCTGCTGCGCACGCGTGGCAGCTACGAACGGCTCGCAGACGAGGCGAACGTCGCGAACATCGTTTGGCCGGTGCGGAAGAATCCCGGCACTAACCGCGCGTATCAGCTGGGCATCGATCGCGAAGACGGCACGCTCTGGCATTTCACATCGGTGTGCGCGCCGATGATCTATCGTGGTGATCGGCTGCCATCCGATGTGTACGGCAACGTGTTCGTCGCAGAGCCGGCCGCCAACCTCGTCAGCCGCGGCATCATCGACGATTCTGGTTCGGGTCTGCGCGTTCGCAAGGCGTACGAACGTGGAGAGTTTCTCGCTTCAACCGACGAGCGATTTCGTCCAGTCTGGATCTCGAACGCTCCCGACGGCACGCTCTACATTGTCGACATGTATCGCGGTGTGATTCAGCAGCGCGCCGATATCACTGAGTACCTTCGCGATCACATCATCAATCACAAGCTGGAGAAACCGACCGCGCTCGGTCGTATCTATCGAGTGGTTCACGAGACGACCAAGCGCGACACGACCACTGGAGCGAGTGGGAGGTTGACGACCACACAACTGGTCGACCTGTTGTCGCACCCGAACGGATGGTGGCGCGAAACCGCCCAGCGGCTGCTTATCGAACGCGGCGACCGCAGCACGGTGCCGGCGCTCGCTCGATTAGCCGCGACGGCGACTGATCCGCGGACGAAACTTCATGCCCTCTGGACCCTCGACGGCCTCGACGCCTTGCAACCCGACATCGTCATCAAGGCTCTCGACGATCCGTCGCGTGACGTGCGGATGTCGGCGCTGCGCCTTTCCGAGCGTTGGCTGACCGAAGGCAACACGTCGGTTCAGGCTGCTGTGTTGAAACGCCTGGACGATCAGGACTGGAGCGTTCGGTATCAGCTCGCGGCGACTGTGGGAGCGCTACCGCCGGGTGGACGTGAGCGAGCGGTAGCGAGTGTGGTCTCCGCGCGGGGCGATGATTCGATCGCCCTTGATGCGGCGCTGAGCGGCGTGCGTGGCGGCGAAGGCGCGGTTCTCGACAACCTGCTTCAGGCGACCGATCAGACGCCGCAGCGCGAGACCGCGATCACGATGATCGCCGCCACGATCGTGCGCACCGGGCAGGATGAGGGCATTCAAAAAATCCTGGCGGCGATCGGCGATTCGAACCGGGCGCTGTGGCAGCGATCGGCGCTTCTTCGCGGCGCCGAAATTGCGTTGCTTGGCGCGGCGATGCCAGGCACACCAGCGCGTCGCGGCGGGCCGGCACTTCCCGCGCCGCCGTGTCCGACGTGCCCCGGCGCGCGAGGCGGCCCCGGAGGCGCGTACGCATTTCCGCAGGTTCCTGCCGCTCCGGCTGTGACGCGACGCCCGACCCGTCTGAGCAAAGAGCCGACAGCGTTCTCGGCGCTGGCGGCAACGACAACCGATCTGGGCCCGCGCGCCGCGGAGGTTCTGAAGCGAGTTGAATGGCCGGGCAAACCTGGCGCCGCGGCGCCGATTGCTCCGCTGACACCGGAAGAGCAGCAGCGCTTCAACACCGGGCAGGATGTGTATCGCAACATTTGTCAGGCGTGTCATCAGCCCGATGGACGGGGACAGGACCGCGTGGCGCCAAGTCTTGTCGGATCTCCACTCGCGCTTGCCTCGCCGGATATTCCCGCGCGCATTCTCATGAACGGCAAGGAAGGCCCAATCGGCCTGATGCCGCCGGTCGGGTTCACGCTGAGCGATGAACAGATCGCCGGCGTCCTGACCTATATACGTCGCGAGTGGGGCCAGGACGGGACGCCGGTTGATGTTGCGACGGTCAAGCAGGTTCGCGAGATGACCAAGGATCGGACGCGCCCATGGAAGCATGATGAATTGATGGCGCTCGTTGCGGGCGGAAAATAGGGTCAGGTTGACCCCCGTCTGACCCCGTAGATAATTCATTAGCTTGCGGAAGATTCTCGCCTCAGAGCAGGCCGGGCTGGTCCTGGTCATCCTGATCCTTGGCATCCTGCTGACCGCGTTCGCGGGCTCGCACGAAGATCGTCTCACTGGCGGCGAGGTCAATAACTTCCTCAATTCGTACACGCTCATTCAGACCGCCACCGATGCGAGCTTCTTCGCGATCATGGCCGTCGGCGCGACGATCGTGATCATCTCCGGCGGCATCGATCTCTCGGTTGGATCGATCTACGCGCTGGCGGGCGTAGCGATGGCGTTGATCCTGCGCGCGCTCGGGCCAATGGGACCGTTCGCGACGTTCATCACCGGCCTTGTCATTTCGCTCGGCGTCGGCATCGCCTGCGGCGCGCTGAACGGCGTAATGGTGGTCGGGCTACGCGTCCATCCGTTCGTGATTACGCTCGGGACGATGTGGATTCTGAGAGGCGTGGCGTTCGTTGCCAGTCACGCCGAAAGCATTCTGGTCCCGTCGGTTCTGACTCGGGTCGCCAAGGCATCGCTCGGACTGGGATCGTCGCTCTATCCGGTTCCGATGCTGACCATGATTCTGGTCACGGCCGTGGGCGGCGTCTACCTGGTGCGGACCGTCATGGGCCGTCATGTCTTTGCAATCGGCGGCAACGCCGAGGCGAGCCGCTTCTCGGGGCTGAGCCTCTGGCGCATTCAGATTGGCGTGTTCGTGATCTCGGGGCTGACAGCAGGACTTGCCGCTTTCATGGGGGCGAGCTTTTATGGATCCGCTTCATGCGTGGACGCGACCGGATATGAGCTTTATGTGATCGCTTCCGCGGTGGTCGGAGGCGCAAGTCTCGCCGGCGGAAAGGGCAGCGCGATCAATGCGATGCTTGGCGCGGTGCTCATCGTGTTGATCCGGCAATCGATCCGCACGCTGCATTTCGATCAGAATTACGAATGGATCATCATCGGGTGTGCGACGATTATCGCCGTCGTGCTGGACCGCACGAGCGCGAGTTTTACGGCCCGCAGACTTGCTCGGGCCGCTAAGTAAAGCGCCCGCGGCCCGAGCGCGTGGGGGTGGACTCCCCACTCGCATTGATAAAAGCTGACACAGACAGGAACCTTATGCAGAAGAGAGTTATAGCGATTCTAGCCCTATCCGGCTTCATGGCCGCATGCGGCGGCGGGGACAAGGGAGCGACGGCTGACAGGGCGGCGGCGGGAACGACCGCGCCAGCGGGGCGTGGACTGAAGATCGCGATGATCGCGAAGAGCTCCACCAATCCCGTGTTCCTGTCGGCGCGAACCGGTGCGGAAGCCGCGGCGAAGGAGCTGTCGCAGAAGCACGGCGTTCCGATTGAGATCGCCTGGCTGACACCACCGGCCGAGGATGGACAGGTTCAGGCACAACGCATCGCGCAGGCGGTGAACGAGGGCGCCAGTGCGGTGCTGATCTCGTGCTCCGATGCGGGCAAGGTCACGGGCGCGATCAACGACGCGGTCGATCGCGGCGTGCCGGTGATGACCTTTGACAGTGACGCTCCGCAATCGAAGCGCTTTGCATTTTACGGCGTCGACGACATCAAGACCGGCGAAGCGGTCATGCGTGAGCTGGCGCCGCTGATGAACGGCAAGGGGAAGGTGGCGATTCTCGCCGGCAATCAGAACGCGCCGAACCTGCGAAACCGCGTCGCCGGTGTGAAGCAAGAAGCGACGAAGTACCCGGGCATCTCGATTGTCGACACCTTCTACCACATCGAGACACCGCAGGACGCGGCCGCCGAAGTGATCCGCGTGCAGAATGCATATCCCGAAGTGACCGGCTGGGCGATGATCGGCGGCTGGCCGCTCTTCACGCAGACACTGCTGACCGATCTCGATCCAAAGAAAATAAAGATCGTTGCTGTGGACGCACTGCCGGCCGAACTCGCATACGTCGAGAAAGGGCTCGCCCCGGTGCTCCTGGCACAGCCCACCTACAAGTGGGGATACGTCTCGGTGGAAAAGATCGTCGAAAAGGTTCATCTCAAGCAGGACGTGCCGCAGATCATCCCGATGGAACTCGTGAAGGTGACGAAAGACAATCTCGGCACCTGGGCCAGGCAGCTGAAAGATTGGGGCTTCACTGACGTTCCCGACGCATACCTGAAACTGCCATGACGGTGCCCGCCGTTCGCTTCGAGCACATCTCGAAGCGGTTCCCCGGTGCGCGCGCGCTCGACGATGTGACGTTCGAGATTGCGGCGGGGTCGTGCCATGCGCTGTGTGGTGAGAACGGCGCGGGGAAGAGCACGCTTGGAAAAATACTGGCCGGAATTCATTCACCCGACTCCGGCCAGCTTGTTCTCTTTGGCCAGCCCGTTTCATTCGGCGGGCCGGAGCAGGCGCTCGCGGCCGGCGTCGGCATGGTCCACCAGGAGCTCGCCTTCTGCGAAAACATGTCGGTCGCCGAGAATCTCTGTCTCGGCCGGCTGCCGGCGTCGGCAGGATTTCTCGATCGACGAGCGATGCGCCGCAACGCGGAGGAGATGCTTGCGACGATCGGTGCGCAAATCGATGTTCGTCGTCGTGTCGGCGATCTGACGACGGGTCAGCAGCAGATGCTCCAGATTGCGTCCGCTGTCGGCACCGGCGCGAGGATCATCGTCTTTGACGAACCGACGAGCAGCCTCTCGCAACACGAAGCCGGGAAACTCTACGACTTGATCGGCCAGCTTCGCGCGCGCGGCGTGACCTCGATCTACGTCAGCCATCGGATGGAAGAGATCTTCCGTTTGTGCGACACGGTCACCGTGCTTCGCGACGGGACCCACGTGGCGACGACTCCGGCAGCAGGGCTGACCCAGGCCGCGCTCGTGCAGATGATGATTGGCCGTCCGCTCGACGAGTACTTTCCCTCGCACATTCACGCGCAGATTGGAGACGAGTTGCTGCGCGTCGAGGGGTTGTCGAGTTCCGGAAAGTTCCAGGATGTGAGTTTTACGCTTCGGGCCGGCGAGGTGCTTGGCTTCGCCGGTCTCGTCGGCGCCGGACGGTCCGAGGTGGCGCAGGCGCTTTTCGGTCTCGATCCCGCAGCCATCGGAGGCGTGTTCGTTCGCGGTAAGCCAATCAGCATCAAAGGTCCGCGCGACGCGATGCGCGAAGGCATCGGTCTTGTTCCCGAGGATCGCAAGCGGCAGGGGCTCGTGCTCTCGATGACCGCGCTGGGAAACACGACGCTCCCGATCCTCGGCCGCCTGTCGCGATGGTTGTTCATTCGCCGGCGGTCGGAGCGATCGCTCGTCGGTTCGTACTTTGAGCGGCTGCGCGTCCGTGCTCCGACCGTAGATGTCGTGACCGCCGGTCTGTCCGGAGGGAACCAGCAAAAACTCGTGCTGGCGAAGTGGCTCGCGGCGAAATGTCAGATCCTGATTCTCGACGAGCCAACACGGGGTGTTGACGTCGGCGCAAAGGCCGAGATCCACGCGCTCATCGACGAACTCGCGTCGCGTGGTGCAGGCGTGCTGCTCATCTCGAGCGAGCTTCCCGAGGTGCTCAATCTGTGCACACGCATCATCGTGTTGAGAGAAGGAAGGATCGCCGGTGAAGTTTCTCGGGGCGTCGCTACACAGGATGGCTTGATGCGGCTGATGGCCGGGGTTGCTGCATAGCATGCAGAGTGTCGGGATCCGGGATCCGGGGTCCGGGATCCGATCGGATCCCGCATCTCGCACAACGATCCCGGCTATTTCAGTACATCCCGTAACACCTCGAATGCCGTGTTCGCCGCGGGTACACCGCAATAGATCGCCTGTTGCAGCACGATCTCTTTTAATTCCTCTTGCGTAAACCCACCCTCCTTCAACGCAGCCCGGGCGTGCATACGGAATTCCTCGAAGCGCCCAACAGCGATGAGCGTGCCGAGGACGAGGACGCGTCGTGTGCGGACGTCGAGACCGGGCCGCGTCCAGATCTCTCCCCACGCGTAGCGGGTAATCAGATCCTGAAACTCCGCCGTGAGCGGCGTCGTCTGCGTGGAGGCGCGGTCGACGTGCGCGTTGCCGAGCACCTGGCGTCGTATCGCCATGCCGACGTCGCGGCGATCTTTGTCATCCATTCGCCGCCTCTTGCTCCGTGATGAATGTCTTCAACAGATCATTGAACGCCGCTGCCTGCTCGACGTTGAGGATGTGTGCGGCGTCGAGCAGCGACACCCGTGAGCCCCGAATCCGTTCATGCATGGCTTCTGCGTCAGCCGGTGGCGTCACCGGATCGTGATGGCCGGCGATGATCAAAGCCGGCGCGGAAATGCCTGCGATCGCCGATCTGAGATCCGCGTCTCTGATGGCGGCACAACAGGCGGCGTACCCGATGGCAGGCGTATCGGAGAGCATGCGATGGTAAATCGAGACGACGTCAGGATCGGAGGCTCGGAATGACGGGGAGAACCAGCGTCCCATCGCTGCATCAGCTAGTGATGCCACCCCGGACGTCTGCACCTGTACGATGCGTTCTTCCCACATCATCGTGCTGCCGATGCGCGCGGCAGTGCTGACGAGTGTGACTGATCGCACGCGATCAGGCTGGTGCACGCCAAGCCACATCGCCGTCAATCCGCCGAGCGACAATCCACAGACGTGCGTCTGGTTGACTCCCGCCGCATCCAATACCGCAATCGCGTCCAGTCCGAGCGTTTCAATCGTGTATGGACCCGCGGGGACGTCCGACGATCCGTGTCCGCGCGTGTCGTAGCGAATGATCCTGAAAGTTGGCGAGAGCGCTTCGAGCTGCGCGTTCCATAGCTCGCAGGTTGTTCCCAGTGAGTTGGAGAAGAGAACAGGCAGTCCGGCTGGGTTTCCGTCGATCTCATATCGCAACCGGCAGCCTGCTCGTTCGATGGTTGCCATGTTACGTTCGCCGGTGACGAGCGAGCACGTTGGCGACGAATGTTTCGGCCGCACCCAGATACGCGTCGGGCGAAAGCGCTTGCTCGATATCGGATTGGGTGAGCGTCTGAGTCACCGCCGGATCGGAGTGCAGCACGTCGCCAAACGATCGATGTTCGTCTGACGCCCGCGCGGCCGCGCGTTCAATCGCCGTGTGCGCCTCGTGCCTGCCGACTTTTTCTGCCAGGCGCATGGACACCGCTTCCGCCATCGTCAGTCCACCTGTGAGATCGACGTTGGCGCGCATACGTGAGGGGTCGACGACGAGCGCCTCGAGCGCTTCAGCAAGAGCATGAGCGGCGTCCCCGGTCGTGATGATGAGATCCGGGATGGCCTGCCACTCGGCCTGCCAGCCGCCTAGTCCACGCTCGTGTTCCTGCAGCATCGCCGACAGAACTGTGGCGACGAGACCGGGCGCGCGCAGCGCGGCGGCGACGATGATCGATGCGCGCACTGGATTTCGTTTGTGTGGCATCGTCGACGAGCCTCCGGCACGTGAAGCGGGCTCATGCGCTTCCCCGACTTCAGTCTGCGCCAGCAGTCCAAGGTCGCGGCCGGTTTTGCCAGCCGTTCCCGTGGCCACGCCCAGGGCACATGCCAGCGCCGCCAGACGGTCGCGGTGTGTGTGCCACGGCATCGCCGGAACGGAGAGGTGCAGCGCCTTGCCCAGGCTCGCGGCGATCGCAAGTCCGCGATCACCGAGTGAGGCGAGCGTTCCCGAGGCGCCGCCGAACTGGAGGACCGATGCATCTTCGAGTCGCACCTCGAGTCGTGCGATTGCGCGGTCGAGGGCGTCACACCAACCTGCCGCTTTGAGGCCGAATGTGATCGGCGTTGCCTGCTGCAGCCATGTGCGGCCCGGCATCGTCGTTCTTGCATGCTGCTCCGCATGTTTGGCAGCAGCGTCAGCCGCGCGTGATAGATCGCGAACGATCAGCGGGACCGAAGCGCGCAGTTGAAGCACCAAGCCGGTATCGATGATGTCCTGGCTTGTGGCACCCCAGTGGACGTAGCGCGCCATCTCCGGGCTGCGCGATGACACTCGCGACGTCAGCTGGCGAACCAGCGGGATCGCCAGATTCCCGGCGCGCTCCGCTTCTGATTCAATTGCTGCGATGTCGTAGAGATCGGCCTTCGCCGCCGCGCGAATTGCGGTCGCCGCTTCGCCGGGAATCACCGCATTCGTCGCTTCCGCTTCGGCAAGCGCTGCTTCCACGTCGAGCATCGCTTGAATGCGGGCGTGCAGAGAGAAGTGCGTCCTAGACATCGAAGAAGACGGTCTCGCCTTCGCCTTGTAGCCTGATGTCGAATCGGTACCGATCGGGCGCCACGCGCTTTGCGACCAGCGTTGAGCGTCGCTCGGCAGGCACGAGGGCGAGAATCGGGTCCTCCGCGTTCGACGGTTCGTCCTCGAAATACAGTCGCGTGACGAGACGCGTCAGCACCCCGCGCGCGAGCACGCCAACCGCGAGATGCGGCGCCTGAAGTTTGCCGTCGGGCCCCGGCACACGACCCGGCACAACCGTCTTGAAAATGAAGTGGCCGCTGTCGTCGGTCGCCACACGCCCGAATCCGTCGAACGCTGGATCGAGAGGACGATCCTGTGGATCGGAAGGATGGCGATACTTGCCCGCGGCATTCGCCTGCCAGACTTCGACCAGCGAGTCGGGCACGACTGCTCCCTCGCCATCGCGCACCACTCCTTCGATGACGACGTGGCGCCCCTGGGCACCTGGCTGCGCGACGATGCCACCATCCCGAATGATGAGACCGAAGTCGAAGAATGGCCCGAGCGTCTGGAATGGCGTGAGTTCGCTCACTGAGTCTCCATAGGCGTTGCGTTCGAGCCCCGCAGGACGATGTCGAATGTGAAACCGAGCGCCCATTCCGGCTCGGTCACGTTGATGTCGAACTTCGACACAAGCCGCTGCCGTGCGCGCGCATCCGGTATCGAGTTGAGCACGGGATCGATCGGCATCAATGGATCGCCGGGAAAATACATTTGCGTGATGAGGCGGCTGAGGAAACCCGTGCCGAACAGGGAAAAGTGAATATGCGCCGGCCGCCATGCGTTCGGATGATTGCGCCATGGATATGCGCCAGGCCGTATCGTCACGAATCGATAACGTCCTTCTTCGTCGGTCACTGTCCGTCCGGCGCCTGAGAAGTTCGGATCGAGCGGCGCTGGATGATCGTCGACGCGGTGCGCATAACGCCCAGCTGCGTTTGCCTGCCACACCTCCAGCAGGGTTTGGGGAATCGGCCGCCGATCTTCATCAAGCACGCGTCCCTGGACGATGATCCGTTCACCGAGAGGTTCTCCGGCGTGCTGACGCGTGAGATCGCTATCGCTCGCCTCCATTCGTCCGTACGGGTACATCGGGCCGGTCAGTTCCGAAAGCGTGTGCGGAATGACGACGAGCGGCTCGTTCGGATGGCGCAGGATCGTGCTCCGATAGCCGGGCGAGTCGTTCGGCGGATGCGTGCCCGCAGGTGGACGGGGATATTTCACGCGTGCTCCTTCTCCTTATGTGCGTTCTCTGTTTCCAGGCGGAGCTGTCGCAGAACGGCCAGTTCTTCAGTGCCTGGCGGCGGTGTTTCCGCGACTGCGGCTGCGAACTGAATTGGCCATCCCGTCGCGGCGATCACCTGGCCGCGCCCAATACCGGGATGGAGACTCGCCACCTTCAATTCCCGTGTATGGGGATCCGGTTCCATGACGCACAGATCGGTGATTACCTTGGCCGGTCCGATCGGAGTCATGCCAAGGCGCGCGCGATGATCGCCCCCTTCGCCATGTCCCATGGACGTGAGGAAATCGAGACGCTCGACGAACGCGCGGCGTGATTGAGGCATGACGACGAAGATGCGCTGGCAGCGCGCGGCCATCTCCGGTGCGCCGCCGGCGCCGGGCAGCCGGACTTTCGGCGATCGATATTCACCCACCACGGTGGTATTGAGGTTTGCGAATCGATCAATCTGTGCCGCGCCAAGAAAACCGACAGTGATGCGCCCGCTCGGCAGCCAGTATCTGAAGAACTCCGGCACTGAAACCGTGGTCAGCGCGGTCGTGCAGAGCTCGCCGTCACCGATCGAGAGGGGAAGAACCGTCGGGCGAGCGCCGATCGTGCCCGATTCGTAGATCAACGTAATCCCGGGGGCGTGCGTCAAGCGGGCGAGGTTGCAGGCCGCCGACGGCAGACCGATACCGACGAAGCAGACGTCGTCACTGGTGACGCATCGCGCCGCGGCGACGGTCATGAGTTCGTCGGGTGAGTAGTTCACGTCAGGCGACCTTCGACACGCGCTGGGCGAACGCCTCAGGCCCCGAGCGCATGACGTGCTCGTCGATCCAGCCGAGAAAAGCAGCGCGATCGCGCGCAATCGCATCCCATGAGAGATAGAACGCGTTGTTTCTCGGATAGTAACCGTACGCATACGACGGAAATGCTCCGCCTGGAACTGCGACGACGGCTCCGACAGCCCAGTGCGGCAGGATGCACGCGTTGGGCGGCGCGCCATCAAACGTGTCGACCACTTCCTCCACCGTGACGATCGATCGCTTCGCCGCGAGGACGGCTTCCTTCTGAACGCCGACGATGCCCTCGAGCAGCACGTTTCCACTGCGGTCGGCGCGCTGGGCGTGGATGATCGCAACATCGGCGCGCATCGCCGGGACCGCGGTCAGCGTCTCACCAGTGAACGGACACGCAATCTGCCGGTAATTGAAATTCACACGTGCGAGGTCCCCGGGCGCCCCGCGAAACATCGCGAACGGCAACCGCGCGGCGCCGGCGTCGTAGGCGTTGGCGAGCGCGGCGTGGCTGTACTCTTCGAGCACGAGCGGCCGTGGCCAGCCCTGCTCGACCGCATCCCGCAGACGATGTAACGACCCGACTCCCGGATTACCGCCCCACGAGAATATGAGCTTCGCCGCGCACCCGGCACCAATCAATTGGTCGTAAATGAGGTCCGGTGTCATCCGCACCAGCGTCAGATCCTGCCGTTGCTGCCGTATTACTTCGTGCGCGGCGGCAAAGGGAATCAGGTGGGTGAATCCCTCCATGGCGACGGTGTCACCGTCACGGACCGCATCGGCGATCGCATCGCGCAGACTGCAAAACACTGACATTGCTGAAGGAGCATATTATTCCGCGCCGCGCACGTCCGTATACAATTTAGAGTTGTGAAAACGCTGTCCCGCGACGTCTCGGCGCCCCTGTCGACCAATCAGCATTTACTTCGCTGGGTGAGAAAAATGGCTGACCTCGCCCGGCCCAAGTCGATCCATTGGGTCGATGGATCGCAGGAAGAATACGACCTGCTGTGCGACGAGATGGTGAAGAACGGCACGCTTCTTCGCCTGAACCAGGATCTGTGGCCGGGCTGCTTTTACGCGCGCTCCGATCCCAACGATGTCGCACGGGTCGAATCGCGCACGTTCGTCTGTTCCTTGTCGAAAGCCGACGCGGGACCGACGAACAACTGGATGAATCCGTTCGAGATGCGCGCCCGGCTGCGCGAGCTGTTTGCGGGTGCGATGGCTGGACGCACGATGTATGTGCTCGCGTTCAGCATGGGCACGATTGATTCGCCGATGTCGCGCATTGCCGTGCAGTTGACCGACTCACCCTACGTCGTCGTCAGCATGCGGACCATGGCGCGCATTGGATTGCCGGCGCTCAAGATCATCGACCGCAACGTGCAGCGCGTCGTGCCATGTATGCACAGCGTCGGCGCGCCGCTTGCGCCGGGGCACGGTGATGTGCCCTGGCCCTGCAATCCGGAAAAGTACATCGTCCACTTTCCGGAGAACCGCGAGATCTGGTCGTTCGGATCGGGCTATGGCGGCAATGCCCTGCTCGGGAAGAAATGCTTCGGGCTTCGCATCGCGTCGAACATCGCGCGCGACGAGGGGTGGATGGCCGAGCACATGCTGATTCTCGGCGTCGAAGATCCTCAAGGCGAGAAGACCTATATCTCCGCCGCCTTTCCGAGTGCGTGCGGCAAGACCAATCTCGCCATGCTGATTCCGCCCGACAGCATGAAGGACTGGAAAGTCTCCATGGTCGGCGACGACATCGCCTGGATCAAGCCGGACGCGTCTGGACGGCTGCACGCGATCAACCCGGAGGCGGGCGTGTTTGGCGTCGCGCCCGGAACTTCGAAGAACACCAATCCCAACGCGATGGCGATGATCGCGCGCAACACGATCTTCACGAACGTCGCGCTGACACCCGAAGGTGGTGTGTGGTGGGAGGGCATGACGCCTGAGCCTCCGCCCGAGTGTCTCGACTGGCGCGGCGACCGATGGACGCCGGAAATCGGCCGGGCCACGGGAAAGCCGGCGGCCCATCCAAACGCACGATTCACCGCTCCGGCGCGTCAGTGTCCGATCATCGACTCGGACTGGGAATCGCCCGAGGGTGTGCCGATCAGCGCGATTATTTTTGGCGGCCGCCGTGCCCATACCCTGCCGCTCCTGTATCAGTCATTCAATTGGACCTCGGGCGTCTACATCGGTGCGACGATGGGGTCGGAGACGACCGCCGCCGCGACCGGCAGCGTTGGAACGCTGCGCCGCGATCCGATGGCGATGCTGCCGTTTTGCGGCTATCACATGGGCGACTACTTCCGGCATTGGATCAGGATGCAGCGCTCGATCAGCGAGACGCCGAAGATCTTCCACGTGAACTGGTTCCGGAAAGACGATCAGGGACGATTTCTGTGGCCCGGGTATCGCGAGAACATGCGCGTCCTGAAGTGGATCGTCGATCGAGTCCGTGGACGCGTCCTGGCTAAGGAAACCCCGATCGGCTGGATGCCGCGTTACGAGGATTTCGACTGGCGCGGGCTGGACATGGCAAGGGAACGGTTCGAGGAACTCCAGACCGTTGATCCCGTGTTGTGGCGCCGGGAAGTGATCCAGCACGAGGAACTCTTCATCGAACTGCACGACAACCTGCCGCCGGAGATGATCTACGAACGTGAACTGCTCATCTGTCGGCTTTGAACTTAACAGAGATGCATCGAGATAACAGAGGGCTTCACCACAGAATTAGCGGAGTTAACAGAGTTCACTAACTTTCTCTGTTCCCTCTGCTATCTCTGTGGTGAGGAAAGCCTCTGCTGCCTCTATCATTGATGCCCACCACTCGCACGCAAGTCGGAATCGTAGGCGCTGGACCTGCCGGCTTGATGCTCGGTCACCTGCTTCACCTGGCGGGCATCGACTCGGTCATCGTCGAGAATCGCAGTGAGGAACATGTCGTCGAGCGCGTGCGCGCCGGCGTGCTTGAGCAGGGCACCGTTGATTTGATGCACGACACCGGCGTGGGTGATCGGCTGCGACGTGAGGGGATGCGCCACGAGGGGATCTACGTGCGCTTTGACGGGAAGCGCCACCGGATCAATATGGCGGAGCTGACCGCTGGGCGCGCGATCACGATCTATGGCCAGAACGAGGTCGTCAAGGATCTGATCGCGGCGCGACGGGAAAGCGGCCGCCCACTGTATTTCGACGCGTCCGACGTTGCCGTCCACGGTTTGGAGACGAGTTCGCCGCGTCTGTATTTTGTCCATGACGGCGAAGCACACGATGTCACGTGCTCGGTTGTCGCTGGGTGCGATGGTTTCCATGGCGTGTGTCGTCCGAGCATTCCAGCACCTCACGTCAACGTCTACGAGCGAGAGTATCCATTTGCGTGGCTCGGGATTCTTGCACACGCCGCTCCGGCATCAGATGAGTTGGTGTATAGCCTGAGCGAGCGCGGGTTCGCGCTCTTCAGCATGCGCTCGACAACCGTGACGCGACTGTACTTGCAGTGCGCTCCTGACGAGGATCTCAACGACTGGACCGACGATCGCATCTGGTCCGAGTTAATCGCGCGCCTGCGCACTGACGACGGATGGCAACCCAACGTCGGACCGATCGTGCAGAAGGGCGTGACCCCGATGCGGAGTTTCGTGATCGAGCCGATGCGCTACGGGCGATTGTTTCTCGCCGGTGACGCGGCGCACATCGTGCCGCCAACAGGTGCAAAGGGCCTGAACCTCGCGATGGCGGACGTGAAGCGGCTGTCGGAAGCGCTGGAAAGATTCTTTACCAGCGAGAGCGAGACGGAGCTGGACGAGTACTCGGCCCGAGGCCTGAGGCGCACGTGGAGAGCGCAGCGTTTCTCGTGGTGGATGACCTCGATGCTACACAAACAGGAAGGGGACAACCCCTTCGATTACCGCCGCCAACGCGCGGAGCTGGAGTATCTTGTCAGTTCCACCGCGGCGATGACGAGTCTCTCCGAGAACTACGTCGGAACGCCGTTCGATTGATGACAAAATGGCGCGTGAAGTGAGGAACGTCCCTATGTCGTTGCGAAATATTTTCGCTGCCGTCATTCTCGCAATCGGCAGCGTTTTCACGGCTCACGATCTTGCGCAGCAACCGCAACAAACCACCACGCCTGCGGCGGTCGCCGATCCTGACGGCCAGGTCATTAAGTCCGAGAAGCAGACATTCAAGATCGAAGTCATCGCGAGGCAGATCGAGACTCCCTGGGCGCTCGCCTTCCTGCCCGACGGACGGCTGCTGATCACGGAGCGCCCGGGCCGGCTGCGGATTGTCGAGAAGGGCAAATTGTTGCCGGACGCAGTGAAGGGGACGCCGAAGGTCTGGGAAAAACAGGACGGCGGCCTGTTCGATGTCGAGGTTCATCCGCAATACGAGAAGAACGGGTGGATCTATCTTTCGTACTCCGAGATCGTTCCTGGTTACGTCGCCCCGCCGCCTCCACCTCCCGGGGCCGAGCCGCCGCCTCCACCCGCGGGCGCGCCGCAGGGGCGTGGCCGTGGACGCGGCGGTCCTCCAGACCCGCCGACGATGACCGTCATCGTACGCGGCAAGATCAACAAGAACAACGAGTGGACCGACGAGCAGGTGCTCTTCCGTGCGAAACCGGAGATTTACACTTCGACCAACGCCCATTACGGGTCGCGATTCATCTTCGACAAGCAAAACCACTTGTTTTATACGCTCGGCGAAAAGGACGATCCGGCGAAGGCGCAGGATCTCTCGACTCCGCTCGGCAAGATCCACCGCGTCAATGACGACGGAACTGTGCCGAAAGACAACCCGTTCGTTGGCAAGGAAGGGACCGTCCCGACAATCTGGAGTTACGGCCACCGGAATCCGCAGGGCCTCGCATGGGATCCAGTGACCGGCAAGCTCTGGGAATCGGAGCACGGACCGCGAGGCGGTGATGAGATCAACGTCATCGAGCCGGGACACAACTACGGCTGGGGCGTGATCACGATGGGCAGCGATCAGCGCGTCCCCGAGCAGACCCACGAAGGCATGGAGCAACCGATTGTGTATTACACGCCGACGATTGCGCCAAGCGGCATGGTGTTCTACACAGGCAATAGATATCCCGCCTGGAAGAACAACTTATTTGTGAGCGCACTGGGCGGTCAGCAACTTCGGCGCCTGGAAATCAGCGGCACCCAGGTCACCCATCAGGAACAGGTGTTCAGCGAGTTGGGACGCGTTCACGACGTGATCATTGGTCCCGATGGCTATCTCTATGTCACGCTCCAGCAGGCTGGTCAGTTCCTGTCGCAATCGACACCGGGAATGATCGCGAGGCTGATTCCCGTGGCGCAGTGATCGATCCCGGGTTGTCCACGCGCGCCACGAGCGCGTTTGGGGGCCGCGGGGGCGAAGCCCCCCGGATCAGTGACTAGACTGGGAGGGCGGGGTGGCGTGGGGCGCGGCGGCAACTGATCGGCGTTATCGGGCAGAACGATCCGGCGACACCGTCCGTCTCCAGGACACGGCGTCGAATATCACGGTGTCAGTTTGCCCGGGGTTTGGCAATAACGCCTTCGACATCCGAGTCGATGGCACGGAGGTGTTGTGGCGGCCGTTCCATTCGCTCGACGACTTCAAGGCGCGTGGCCAGGGGCGCGGCGGGATTCCGTTTCTCGCGCCATGGGCGAATCGTCTTGACGAACCGGCCTTCCACGCCAACGGCCGACGTTTTCCCTTCGACATGGATCTCGGCAACATCCGCGGACCGGTGCCGATCCACGGATTGCTGATGCGCACCGATCGCTGGCAGATCGTCGACGTCACTGCCGATCACCAACAATCTTCAGTGACGAGCCGGCTCGAGTTCTTCCGCGCATCACTGTGGATGAAACAGTTTCCGTTCGCTCACGCGATCGAGATGACCCACCGGTTGGTCAATGGCGTACTCGAACTGCGGACGCGGATCGAGAACCTGAGTGGCGATCCAATGCCGGTCGCCGTTGGCTTCCATCCATACTTCAGACTGTCGGATTGTCCGCGCGATGAATGGATGGTCGCCATCGGCGCCCGAACGCGGTGGCTCTTATCAGACGCGAAGCTTCCCACCGGCGACACGGAGCCGATCGAGCGCACGTTCGAGCATCCGTGTGCCGTGCCGCTGAAGGATCAGGACCTCGATCATGTGTTCTCCGATCTGGTGCGTGACGATAGCGGGCAGGCGGTGATGTCCGTTTGGGGCTCACGGCAGCGTGTTGACGTCGAACTCGGTCCGAACTACCGCGCGGCGGTGGTCTATGCACCGAAGCGGCAGCCTCAGGTTTCCGACGATGCAACGTTCAGAGGAGATTTTGTGTGCCTCGAGCCGATGGCCGGTATCACAAATTCCATGAATCTGGCCCATAAGGGTGTTTACGACGATTTGCAGTACATTCCTCCGGGCGGTATCTGGGAAGAAGCGTTTCGGATCAAAGCCTCCGGCTTTTGAAAAGGCACGAGGGAAAAAGGCAAAAGGGAAAAGTGGAGCGCCGGATCAGCAAAGGATTAGATTTGGCTCAGAAGAATGTGATCGATCGATTTCGGCTCGACGGCAAGGTCGCGCTCGTGACGGGCGGGGCGCGCGGGTTGGGCAAGACGATGGCAACGGCGTTGGCTGAAGCGGGCGCGAGCGTGGCGCTGGCCGGCAGGTCGAAAGAAACGTGTCAGGAGGCCGGCAGCGCGATTGCGAATGCCACCGGCAAGAAGATCGGCGCGTTTGCCGCGGACGTGACGAAGCTGGCTGACGTCGAACGGTTGACGAACGAAGTCGAGGGAGAGTTCGGACGCATTGACATACTCGTCAACAACGCCGGCATCAACATCCGTGGACCGATTCAGCAGCTGACCGAAGACGACTGGGATGCGGTCGTTGACACCAACCTGAAGGGGCCGTTTCTGTGCGCGCGAGCGATAGGGCCGCGGATGGTCAGCCGCGGATGGGGACGCGTGATCAATCTCGGCTCCGTACTCGCCGTGATCGCGCTTCCGGGCCGCGCTCCCTACGCTTCATCAAAGGCCGGGATCGTCAACCTCACACGCGTCCTTGCGCTTGAATGGGCCGGCACGGGTGTGACGGCGAATGCCATCTGCCCTGGCGCGTTTGCGACTGAGATGAACCGATCGCTGCTTGAAGACCCAGTGAAGTACAAAGAGTTCGTCGCGCAGATTCCCATGGGCCGCTGGGGCGAGCTCGACGAGCTGACCGGCGCGGTCGTGTTTCTGGCGTCGGAGGCATCATCGTACGTGACGGGGACACCGCTGTTCGTGGATGGCGGGTGGATCGCCCGATAAAAAAGGCAAAAGGGAAAAGGCAAAAGGGAAGGCACAAGGGATTCAAGGAGGAGACTGTGATGTTGCTGAGCAAGACGTCCATGGCGTTTGTCGTGTGTGCGGCGTTTGCGGGAGGAGTTGCGATGCACGCGTTGATGACACCTGCCACCACCGTGCATGCGGCGGGCAACCGCGTGTTCGAGATTCGCACTTACACGACTCCCCCTGGAAAGCTCGAAGCGCTCAAGGCACGCTTCCGCGATCACACGATCAAAGTCTTCAACAAATACGACATGAAGAGTGTGGGCTACTGGGTCCCGCAGGATGCGCCGTTAAAAGAGAACACGCTCATCTATGTGCTGTCGCACGAAAGCCGCGATGCTGCAGCCAAGAGCTGGGCGTCGTTCCGCGCCGATCCGGATTGGGTGAAGGCAAAGGCGGAGTCCGAAAAGGATGGGCCGTTAACGACGAAGGTGGAATCAGTGTTCGCGGATCCGACGGATTTTTCACCGCTGAAATAATTGGCGGCAATGGAGTATCGGATGAAGCGACTGGTAGTTACCGGCGCAGCGATCGTTGCGCTCACTGGCGCGCTGCTGGCACAGCGCGGTCCGGCTAAACCGCTCGATATCTACGTCGTCGACACCGAAGGCGGCAAGGCGGCGCTCTGGGTGACGCCGAGCGGCCAGTCGCTGCTCATCGACAGCGGCAATCCCGGCAATCGCGATCACGATCGCATCATGGCCGCGATCAACGACGCCGGCCTGAAGCAGATCGATTTTCTGATCTCGACGCACTATCACGTCGATCACATCGGTGGCCTGCAGGAACTGGCGAAGGCCATTCCGATCGGCACTTACATCGACCACGGTCCGAACGTTGAAGAGCGCGAGCAGGTGCAGGGCTTTCAGGCGGCTTATGCCGAGCTGTACGGAAAAGCGAAGCACATGGTCGTCAAACCTGGCGACAAAGTGCCAATCGCCGGGCTCGACTGGCGCATTGTGACGTCGGCGGGCAACGTCCTGAAAACTCCGCTCGTGCCAGGAGCCGCAAAGCCCAATCCCGCGTGTGCCGGCGTCGCGCCGAAAGACGCCTCACCCACGGACGACAACGCGCAATCGGTGGGCAGCGTGATCACCTTCGGTCAGTTCCGTGCGATCGATCTCGGCGACCTGCTGTGGAACAAGGAAAACGAACTGATGTGCCCGAATAATCCGATCGGCACGGTCGACGTGTATTTCGTCACGCATCATGGACTCGATCAGTCGGGATCGCCCGCCCTCGTTCAGGCCTTGCAGCCGCGCGTTGCCATCATGCAGAACGGGACGCGGAAGGGCGGCGGTGTCGAGGCGATGAAGACGATGCGGTCGTCCTCGGGCTTTGAAGATTTGTGGCAACTGCATTGGTCGTACAATGCGGGACTCGAGTTGAATTCCGCTGGCCTCTTCATTGCGAACATCGACGACAACGCCACGATTGCGAACGTGTTGACGGCACCGCCGCGCGGCGGTGGCCCTGGCGGAGGCGCGCGTGGCGGCCAGGGCGCCGCTCCTGCGAACGCACCAGCGGCGGGATCTGCAACCGCAGCTCCCGCAACCGCTCCTGCGCAAGCGCCAGGCGGCGGAGGTGGTCGAGGCGGTGGTGGAGCGGCGGCACACACACCGGCTTACTGGATCAAGTTATCCGTACAGCCCGATGGCTCGTTCACGGTGACCAACAGCCGCAATGGATTTAGCAAGACGTACGCGAAAAGAAACTAACTCGCAGGAGTTCCAATGAAAACCAGGATTTCCCTTCTTGCCGCACTCGTCATCGCCAGCGCGAGTCTCGTTGCGCAGCAGACGACGGCACCCGCCGCGCAGCAGCAACCAGGTGGTCGCGGCGGACGCGGCGGTGGTATCCAGCAGAGCCCGTTCTCCACCCCACCGATTCGCATTTACCTTTATGCCGGTTTGAAGACCCACGGCGAAGGGCAGCACGACTATCCGCAATTCCTCGCCGACTGGAGCAAGTTGTTGATGAATCGCAATGCGATCGTCGACGGCAGCCTTCATTTTCCGTCGGAGAAGGAGTTGCTGAACTCCGACGTCGTCGTCATCTACAAAGGTGATGCAGGCTACATGAGCATGGAGGATCGCGCGAACCTCGATGCGTACATGCGTCGTGGCGGAGGCATTGTCACCATTCACGATTCATTGTGCGGCCCCAACCCCGGCGAGTTTGCCGACATCGTCGGCGGCGCCAAGAAACACGGCGAGACGAACTTCACGCTCGAGGCGAACGTCCCCTACACCATCGTCGACAAAGAGCATCCGATCATGCAGGGCATGTCAGACTTCGCCATCAAGGACGAGGCCTTCTACTTGATGACATGGTCGAAGTCGCCTGAAGTGCACGTGCTCGCGACGGCGGTGATGGATGCAACCCCGACGGCAAAACAGGCGGGTCACGCCGGGGAAGTGGTGCCGCAGATCTGGACCTACGAGAAGCAGCTCACGCCCGCGCCGACCGGACAGCCGTATCGCGCATTCGTGTGGATGCAGGGTCACTTCTATTCCAACTTCACGAACCCTCAGATTCAGCCGATGTTGCTACGTGGCATCGCGTGGGCCGCGCATCGTTCGGTGGACACGCTGATGACCGAACGTCCCGCGCGCGGCGGTCGTGGCACGACCGACACGCCGGCCGCAGGCACGGGCAGAGGGCGCGGGGGAAACTAACAAATTGAAAAAATATCGTTCATCTGCCTGGTTCTCCAAGCCTGACAAAGACGGATTCATTCATCGCAGCTGGGTCGGCCGCGGACTGCCGGAAGGCATCTTTGAAAACCGACCCGTCATTGGCATTTGCAACACCTGGTCTGAACTGACACCCTGTAACGGCCATTTCCGCGAACTGGCCGATCATGTGAAGCGCGGTGTCTGGGAAGCCGGCGGCCTGCCGTTCGAGTTCCCGGTGATGTCGCTCGGCGAGACGAGCGTCCGTCCGACAGCGATGCTCTTCCGCAATCTCGCCGCGATGGATGTCGAAGAATCCATCCGCGCAAATCCGATTGACGGTGTCGTCCTTCTCTGCGGGTGCGACAAGACGACTCCGTCGCTGATCATGGGCGCGGCGAGCTGCGATCTTCCGTCGCTCGTCGTCTCGGGCGGCCCGATGCTCAACGGCAAGTTCCGCGGCGCGGACATCGGGTCCGGCACCGACGTCTGGCGTTTCAGCGAAGAGGTACGCGGCGGCATGATGAGCGTCAAGGAGTTCATGCAGGCCGAATCGTGCATGTCGCGCTCGTCGGGCACGTGCAATGTCATGGGCACAGCCTCGACGATGGCGTCGATGGCGGAGTCGCTTGGCCTGACGCTGCCCGAAAATGCCGCGATTCCGGCGGTCGACTCGCGACGCTACGCGCAGGCACACCTCGCTGGTCGCCGCATCGTTGAGCTGGTCAAAGACGATGTGCCGATTTCAAAAATCCTCACGCGGGCCGCATTCGAGAATGCCATCCGAGTGAACGGTGCGATCGGCGGATCGACCAATGCCGTCCTGCACCTGCTCGCGATCGCTGGTCGCGTCGGGGTGCCGGTCACATTGCAGGATTGGGACGATCTTGGGCGCGCAATACCGACGATCGTCGATCTGATGCCGTCAGGCCGGTTCTTGATGGAGGATTTTTATTATGCCGGCGGTTTGCCTGCCGTGATTCGAACGCTGGGCGAGAACGGGATGCTGAATCGCGACGCGCTGACGGTCAACGGTCAAACGATCTGGGAGAACTGTCGCGAAGCACCGAACTACAACACAGAGGTGATACGACCGATCGCTCGTGCGCTCGCTGCTCACGGAGGCATCGCGGTGTTGCGCGGCAACCTCGCGCCTCAGGGTGCCGTGCTGAAGCCGTCCGCGGCGTCGCCGCACCTGATGAAGCATCGCGGCCGCGCGGTCGTATTCGAGAACATCGAGCACTACAAGGCTCGCATCGCCGACCCAGCGCTCGACGTCGACAAGGATTGCGTGCTGGTTCTCAAGGGTTGTGGGCCGAAGGGATACCCGGGCATGGCAGAAGTGGGGAACATGGGATTACCACCAAAAGTGTTGAAGACGGGCGTCACCGACATGGTGCGAATCTCGGATGCGCGCATGAGCGGGACTGCGTATGGGACGACGGTGCTGCACGTCGCCCCCGAGGCGGCCGCCGGTGGACCGCTCGCGCTCGTCCGCGACGGCGACATGATTGAATTAGACGTTGACGCTCGCCGGCTGCATCTCGATGTCAGCGATGCGGAGGTGGCGAAGCGCCGCGCTGAATGGAAGAAGCCGGAACCGAATTTGCCGCCGGGCGGCTACGCCCGGCTGTATATCGAACACGTGCAGCAAGCGGATCAGGGGGCGGACCTTGATTTCCTCGTCGGCTGCCGTGGCCACGACGTCGCGCGAGAATCGCATTAATATTTACTTCGCTACTCGCTACTCGCTCCTGGCTGCTGGTAATCTCTTGTGGCTTCCGCCTTCAGGCGGAAGATCGGTTGGACACTGACACATGAAACTGCTTCGTTACGGTTCCCCCGGACAGGAAAAACCCGGGCTCGTCGATTCAACCGGCGCTATCCGTGATCTCTCTGGCGTGGTGCCCGATATTGCAGGCGATACGCTGCTGCCGGCATCGATCGGACGATTGCGCGGTCTCGATCCGGCGTCGCTGCCGCGCGTCAATGGCACGCCGCGTATCGGACCATGCGTCGGTCGCGTCGGCAAATTCATCGCCATCGGTTTGAACTACTCCGATCACGCCGCGGAATCGGGGATGGCTGTCCCGAAAGAACCGATCGTCTTCATGAAGGCGACCTCCTGCATCGTCGGGCCGAACGACAACATCGAGATCCCCCGCGGTTCGCAGAAGACGGACTGGGAAGTCGAGATGGGTGTCGTCATCGGCAAGCCCGGAAAATACATCACTGAACAGGACTCGCTGTCGCACGTCGCCGGTTACTGCGTCGTCCACGACGTTTCCGAGCGCGCGTACCAGCTTGAAGGCACGGGGCAGTGGGTGAAAGGGAAGAGCGCCGATACCTTCGGGCCGATTGGTCCGTGGCTCGTCACCGCAGATGAGGTCGCCGCCGCCGGCAATCTCAAGCTCTGGCTCGAGGTCGATGGGCAACGGTATCAGGACGGCTCGACCAGGACGCTCATATTCGGTGTCCCGTTTCTGGTGAGCTATTTAAGCAAATTCATGAGCCTGCAGCCCGGGGACATCATCTCGACCGGTACACCGCCCGGTGTCGGTCACGGGAAGAAGCCGCCGGTCTATCTGCGCGAAGGGAATGTCGTGCGACTGGGCGTTGAAGGTCTGGGCGAGCAGCGACAAAAGGTCGTCACATAAAATATTTGGATGCCCCTGTCCAAAGAAGTCGCAGCCGGATTGGCCGACATCGTAGGGGCTGGATCCGTCCTCACGAAGCCGGAAGACATCATTCCTTATAGCTTTGACGGCACTGCCGCGCTGTGGCAGATGCCGTCGGCCGTGGTGTTTCCGCACACGACCGACGACGTCTCGCGCTGTGTGAAGTTTGCGGTCGCACAGTCGGTTCCAATCGTCACCCGTGGATCCGGCACTGGACTCAGCGGTGGCAGCGTGCCCTCTAGTGGCAGCGTCGTTCTCTGTCTCGTACAGATGAACAAGATCCTCGACGTTGATCCGCAGAACCTTCTCCTGCGCACCCAGCCCGGTGTGACGACGCTCACGGTCGATGAGGCGGCGTCGCGACACGGACTGTTCTATCCACCGGATCCTGGCTCAATGCGCATCAGTTCGATCGGCGGCAACGTGGCGGAGAACTCTGGTGGACTTCGCGGCCTCAAGTACGGTGTGACGCGCGATTATGTGATGGCGCTCGAAGTGGTGATGCCCGACGGCCGCATCGCGCGGTTTGGAAGCGTCTGTGTCAAAGATGTCGCCGGGTACTCGATGAAGGACCTATTCATCGGCTCGGAGGGAAGCCTCGGCATCATTACGGAGATCGTGCTGAAGCTCCTGCCACGGCCGCTCGCTCGTCAGACGATGCTGGCGCTGTACGACCGGATTGAAGACGCCGCTGAAACGGTGTCGGCGATTATTGCCGCGCGAATCATTCCCTGCACGCTCGAGTTTCTCGATCAGATGACGGCGACGTGTGTCGAAGACTTTGCGCACGTAGGATTGCCGACCGACTGTGCGGCGGTGCTGTTGATGGAAACCGACGGGCATCCGGCCGCGGTCGCCGACGAAGCGGCGCAGATGGCGTCGATCGCTCGGGCAAAAGGCGCGCGCGAGGTTCGTCTGGCGAAGAACGAGGCAGAAGCGCTGGCGCTGGCCGCAGCCAGAAGGAATGCTTTCTCCGCGCTGGCGCGCCGGCGGCCGACAACGATTCTCGAGGACTTCACCGTTCCTCGGAGCGAACTCGCGAAGATGGTCTCGTTCATCGCCGAGACTGCGCGCGCCGCCAATCTTCAGATCGGCACCTTCGGTCACATGGGCGACGGAAACCTGCATCCGACGTTCCTAACCGACGAGCGCGATCAAGCGGAAATGACACGCGTCCATCATGCGCTCGATCTGATTGCAAAGAAGACGCTGGAACTGGGTGGAACGATCACCGGCGAGCACGGTGTCGGCCTGGCGAAGAAGGAGTGGCTGCGACAGCAAATGGGCGACAGCAGTTTCGAGGTGATGAAGCAAATCAAGCGCGCCCTCGATCCGGCCGGGCTTCTCAATCCAGGTAAGATCTTCGACTGAGCCGATGGCGAGCGGGACCCTTCGAACCATCGACTACGCGGTGCTGCAGCAATGCATGCATTGCGGCATGTGCCTGCCAACCTGTCCGACCTACGATCAAACCAAGCAGGAGCGGAACAGTCCCCGCGGCCGCATCGCATTGATGCGTGCCGTTGCTGACGGCGTCCTGGATGTCTCCCACGAGTTCGCCGAGGAGATGAGTTACTGCCTCGGGTGTCTCGCCTGCCAGACCGCGTGTCCGGCAGGAGTTAATTACGCCGAACTGTTTGAAACGGCAAGGAGCGACATCGAGCGACAGAATGCGCACGATGGTGTCGCGCGTCAGTTCTGGCGGGCCCTGACCCTTGGCTTCCTCTTCATGCATCCCGCAGCGTTGCGTTTTACCGGACGGCTGCTCCGGTTCTACCAGCGCAGCGGACTGGAAGCGCTGGCGCGGCGAACAGGGATGCTGCGTCTGCTGCCGTCGTCACTCAGGCGATTGGAACCTCAGACACCCCGCATTGCGCCGTACTTCTCGAACGCGCTGATTGCGGCGCACGAGGCACCAACGGGGCAAGCACGTTATCGCGTCGGGTTGTTGACCGGCTGCGTGCAAGATCTCGTTTTTCCGGATGTGAACCGTGACACGGCGGACGTCCTGCTCGCCAATGGGTGCGCGGTCGACACGCCGGCGACCCAACCGTGTTGCGGGTCACTCCACGCGCACAACGGTGATCTCGGACATGCGCGCGTTCTCGCGCGGCGGATGATCGATCTGTTTCCTCCGGATCGCTACGACGCGATCATCACGAATGCCGGTGGGTGTGGTTCGCACCTTCGACGTTACGCGCCGCTGCTGCACGACGATCGGAAATATCGCGACCGCGCGGTCATGTGGGATCGGAAAGTACGGGACGTTCAGGAATGGCTGATAGAGAGTGGTTGCCGGCCACCGCAAGCATCACCTTTCAATGAGGCGACGAGCGTGACCTACCACGAGTCCTGCCATCTCGTGCATGGACAAAAGATTTCACGCGAGCCGCGGGCGTTATTGCGGCTGCTGCCCGGCGTTTCGCTGGCCGAATTACCAGAATCTTCGTGGTGCTGCGGGAGTGCAGGTGTGTACGCGATTACGCAGCCGGAGCAAGCGGATCTGCTGCTCGGACGCAAGACCGCCAATATTGTCGGGACAGGCGCGAGCTGGGTGGCGACGGCAAATCCGGGATGTCAGCTGCAAATCGCGCGCGGGCTGGATGCTGCAGGCGCGCGTATTCAGGTTGCGCATCCGGTGTCGCTGCTGGCGCGCGCGTATCGGCGGGAAGGGGCAAACGGGGGGCAGACCGGGGTCAGACCCAGGCCTGACCCTGGTCTGACCCCCGCCTGACCCCAAACACCTACCGCGCGGTGAGCTGCCGCTCGGCTTCGAGCCAGTCTTCGAGCGGCGAGCCGTTCACGCCACCTCGCGCCTGATACAGCTGATACGCGAGCCTTGAAATCTCGGCTGCGGTGACCGCAGGCGTCGTCGCTTCGATATCGATGGCTGTCGGTGCCGGAGTGTCGCTTGCGCGTCGCGTCCGTTTCACACGAACGGTTGGTGTTGTCTCGGTCTTCTTTGGTACGCGTGGCATTCTTCTCCTCTTACTTCGTTACCCCTGGTTCTGCCGACCTCGCCGACACGAATGTTCTCGGCAAAATCGATTTCCGACGTTTTTGTCGGTCTGCTCACGTGACGCGTGATGAAGGTGTCCTTCGACGAGGCTCCATTTGCTGCGGAAAAAGTCCCACCGGTGCGCCTCGATGCGTGACGTGCGTGAGTGCGTACTATTTTACGTGCAATCGTCGCGCCTGACGATCGAGATTTTCATTTCGCGAGCGGGCGTTGCGTTACATCGTGTTGACATCGAACGTCTGTCAGAGATCGACGAGCAACATTAATGTCGTCGTCACTCACAGTCCCGCTGCACTCACCCACGGTTAAACGCGAAGATGAGAAGAAACGAAGTTCTTGATTTGTGATGCTTCGCGTTCCGCGCTGTGCGCTGTCACACTGTCACGAGCTGACGGCTTACGTCGAAGAGTCGAAGACTCGAAGCACTCGAAGGAAGCCTCTTAAGCACAGACCGGCTGGCGCCTCTGCGCCAGCCGGTCACCGATATGGCGTCTGCCGCTGCGCGCTTCGCGCGTCAGGACGTCCGAAAACCGCAAATACAAACAGCTCATGATCGAGTGCTGCTTGTATTTGCGGTTCTCAGACGTCCTGGAGGCCGGCCGAGGCCGGCGCGGCAGACGCAAACGGCAGCTTCGTTTCTTCGTTTCTTCGGATCTTCGGCGGGACCTCGGGGCTCGTCTCAGTTCGACGATGAACGCTCTCCGACCTAGCCCCAGTGTCACGAGCTGTGTTATAGACACCCGACTCAGTTCCGAGGAGTGCTCGTGAAAGGGATC
>JBKPSH010000024.1:0-103922 GCA_046734955.1 Acidobacteriota bacterium | reverse complement strand
GGGACAGGCGGTCGAGTTCGAGATCGTCGATGGTCCGAAGGGCCCGCAGGCCGGCAACGTCACCAAACCGAACTAAATCCCGAACCGGGCCGGAGGCGCTTCGGCGCTTCCGGCCTCGGATCGTTACTGCTCTCCCGTTCCCTTCATTCCCCGCACAGTAAAGTTTACTTTTCCATCCTTCACCGCTACCCGAAACGCAACTTCAGGACTGCCCGTGTCGCGCAGCTTCGTGACCTGATCTTTCACCAGCGCGGCAAACCGATGGAATGGCACGACGTCCTCGCCGATCTGCCGTCTCGCCTCCATCAAGGTGTCGTACAGCGAATGGAGTTTGTCCATTTCGCGCATCGGATCCTTGAACGCTGTGACGTGGAGAACCTTGTTTTCCCTTTCTTCCTTTTTCGGCGCCGCTTTTGGCGGCGGCTGCGCGAACGGTCCGGGTCTTCCCTCTTCGCGCGCCCGTAGCCCGCGATCCCACAGCTCGACGAACTTCTGAAATCGCGCCTGCAGCGTCTGAAAGCGGAACCGATCGCCGGCCGTCTCGATATAGTCGCGATCCCACCGCTTCACGATCGTCTCGACGCGGCGGCGTGTCTCCCAGGGCGGGCGCGGCGCCCGGCCCGAAAAAAACATGTTGTACTCCGCCTCGAGCTTCTTGAGGTCTACTTCGAGCGCTTCGAGGTCGCGCTTGACGTCAAACTCCTCGGACATTATTGGAGCTTTCAGCTGTCAGCTGTCAGCTCTCAGTTATGAGCTTTGTCGCCAACTCTGATAGCTGATGGCTGACAGCTGATAGCTTCACCTATCTAATCAAAAACCAGATCAATGGCAGCCAGAGTTCGCGCGCGTATGGCACCGGACGATCGTCGATCAGCACTTCGGTTGCGTCAAACCGCCCGACGACCTCGAACAGGTCGCGCAGCTTGACCGCGTCCTCCGGATAGAAGCGGGCACGATGCCGGATCGTCAGTCCCGAACCAAACTCCCGATACTCGGCCGATGCGCGTGCCATCTCGAGCGCGCGCGCGTAATCCGGTCCGTCAAATCTCGCAAACTCAATCGAGACCGAAAACGGCAGTTTCGGCGTGCCGAAGAGCGCCTCCGACAATTCCGGACTGAGCGCCGCCAGTTCCTCTTCGGTTGGCTGCTCGGGCAAATCGACGTACGGCCAGAATCGCTCGACCGGCCGATAGTCAGGCACCGGCACGTTCGGGGGTGTGTTGTCGATCGTTGGCGTCGCGACAGGATCGGTCGGCTTCATTAAGGTCGGGAAACGGAATGATATCCTGAAAAGGGCTCAATCAATGCTCAATGTTCAATGTCCAATGTTCAATGTCGAGTTCGGGGCACGTCGAACATTGAGCATTGAACATTGAACATTGACGCCCATCGAGATGCGAGCCATCCCTTCAATCGAGCAGCTCCGCCAACGCCCCAAGTTGCTGGCGCTCGAGCCAACCTACGGACGCGCCGCGATCGTCGATGCCCTGCGCGCCGAGGCCGCCGCTCTCCGCGCGGAGTCTGCCGATGGAAAATCACCAGACGAAGTGGTCAATGCGATTGAGAGCGCCGCGATCGAGCGGCTGACGAGTGAATGCGCGCCGTCGCTCCGTCGCGTCATCAACGCCACCGGCGTGATCGTTCACACCAATCTCGGACGCGCGCCGCTCGCGCGCGCGGCCGCCGGCCGGGTTGCCGAGCTGTCGGCCGGGTACACGAATCTCGAGTACGACGTCGCCGTCGGCGCCCGCGGCCGGCGCGACATTCATGCCGAACGGTTGCTGTGTCGTCTGACCGGCGCCGAAGCGGCAGTCGTGGTCAACAACAACGCCGCGGCCACGCTCCTCGTCCTTGCCGCTCTCGCGACCGGCCGCGAGGTCATCATCTCGCGCGGCGAGCTGGTTGAGATCGGCGGTGGCTTTCGCGTGCCGGACGTGCTCGCGCAATCCGGTGCGGTGTTGCGTGAGGTCGGCACCACCAACCGCACGCGCGCCGCCGATTACGCGGCCGCGATCTCGGATCGCACTGCGCTCATTCTTCGAGTGCATCCGTCGAATTTCCGCATCGAGGGATTCACCGAGCGTCCATCGCTTGCCGAGCTGGTCGACGTCGCTGGCCCTTTCGATTTGCCGGTGGTTGAAGACGCGGGCAGCGGCTACCTGGCTGACTCCCGCCTGATCGGCAACGCGGCACTCCGCGGCGAGCCGGTTATCTCTCAGAGCATCATCGAAGGTGCCGGCGCCGTAATGTTCAGCGGCGACAAACTCCTCGGCGGCCCGCAGGCCGGCATCATCGTCGGGCGCGACGCGCTGCTCAAACGCATTCGCACACACCCGCTCATGCGCGCATTGCGCGTAGATAAGATGACGTACGCGGCGCTCGAAGCAACCCTGGAGGAATATGCCGCCGATCGCGCGCAGTCGACCATCCCGGTCGCGGCCATGATCGCGATGCCGATCGAAGCGATCGCCCGTCGCGCACAGGCGCTCGCCGATGCGCTGTCTTCGATGGGCATTCGTGCGAGCGTCGTCGACGGCGAATCCACGATCGGCGGCGGCAGCGCCCCTGAATCGATGCTGCCAACAAAGCTCGTTGCGATCGAACACGCGAGCCCGCAAGAGATTGAACGACGATTACGCGAGCACACGACTCCAGTGGTCGCGCGCATCGAGAATGACCGCGTGCTGTTCGATCTGCGAACAGTCGATCCTGGTGATGACAAGGTGCTGATCGCAGCTTGCTCGCCGATCGAGTAAATGGTCAACGTTCTGTCATCTTTTGTCACGGCGCGTGGGGCCCCACCCCCACCCCCACGCGCTCTCGCTCGGCGACTTCGCGCCTCGCCCGGGCCGCAGGCGCGTCCTCGCAGACATCGAGCGCAGCGAGCAGCAATGCTGGCGCTCGCGATGTTTTTTGTCTGTCTCACGACCCGTGCGCCTGCCTTCGCTCAGCACGCCGAGGGCGCACTGCCGCACGACTTCGACGAGCCGATCAAGCTGTACAAAGTCGGGCTCGGCACCTTCACGCGGCCCATTTCATCAAAGAACCGCGACGCACAGGCTTACTTCAATCAGGGTTTTCAATTGATGTATGCGTTTGCTCGTGCGGAAGCAGGACGATCCTTTCGCGAAGCGCAAAGGCGCGACCCTGAGTGTGCGATCTGCTACTGGGGCGAAGCGTGGGGGTGGGGACCGTATATCAGCGAAGGCCGCACGGCCGAGCACGAGGCACGCGCGTATGCCGCCATCCAGAAGGCGCGCGCGCTCGCCGATGCACACGCCGATGCAAAGGAGAAGGCCCTCATCCAGGCGATGGCCGCGCGCTACACCGGCCGGTTCGAGGGAGAACGGCGAGTGCCGGCTGACCGTGCCTACGCGCACGCGATGGCGCGAGTCGCCGAGACCTACCCTGAGGATCTCGACATCGCCACTTTCTATGCAGAGGCGTTGTTCCTGCTGCTCCCACGTCCCGGAGGCTTCGACATCAACAATCCTGACGTCGCGCGCGTGTTGACCGTACTCGAGGCAGCGCTCAAACGCGACATCCATCATCCCGGCGCATGTCATCTCTATGTGCACACGACCGAGTTGACCAGCGAGCCCCAGCGAGCCGAGCGATGTGTCGAGTATCTCGGTAATGCTGTTCCTGGCGCCAGTCACCTCAATCACATGCCGGCTCACACATGGACCCGGATCGGGCGATGGGGCGATGCCGTGCGCGCGAGCCTGCAAGCCTGGCAGTCCGATCAGCAAGCCGCGAGAGGTGAAGGCTTCCTCACCTACCCCGCACACGATCTGCAGATGCTCGTCTACGCGGCATCGTTCGACGGTCAGAGTGCGTCGGCAATTTCCGCCGGCCGCGGCATCGCGAAGCTCACAGGTGATCCGATGTATCTCGCACTCGCGCTCGTACGATTTGGACGTTTCGGCGACATCCAGACGATGGGTGAGAGACCGGCCGGCGATATCCCTGCAGGCATGTGGGATTTTGCGCATGGCTACGCGGCGCTCCGCGCCGGCAACAGTCAGAGCGCACGTGAGTACGTCGATCGGATGACGAGCACGATCAACACGTCAACCGCCGTCTTCAAATTTCACACGGCGAAGGTGCTACTCGGTGCCCTCGCCGCAATCCTCGAAGGCGAGATGCAGCGGACGTCAGGGAACATGAAAGGCGCCATCGCTGCATTCGAGCGCGCGGTAGCGCTCGACGATGCGATTGTCATCGACGATCCGGAACCGCTGCCCTTCCCCGCACGTCACTGGCTTGGCGCCGCGCTGCTCGACGCAAAGCAGTTCGCCGATGCGGAGCGCGTTTATCGCGAGGATCTCGAGCGGCATCCGCACAATGGCTGGTCGCTCGTCGGCCTTCAGCAGGCGCTCACGCAGCAAGGAAAATCATCTAGCGAAGTGGATGGCGATTTCCGCAGCAGCTGGGCGCGCGCGGATACGCCGATCAAGGCGTCACGATTTTGAATTGGCGAATTGGTGAATTCGTGAATTGGTGAATTGGGTGCCGTCCACGCGTCGCCAGGTACTTGGTGCACTCGCAGCTGCGGGGACGGCGACGTTTGTCGATCCAGGGCCTGTGCTCGCACGTCTCCTCCAGGATCGAAGCTGCGGCATCGCAGAACCGCCGGGAACGCTTCTCGGAACGCTCCCCCTCTCTCGCACCGGCGCGAAGGTGCAGCCGTTCGGCGCCAAACTCGGAGGCCGCGGCCTCGACGCGCGGCTCGTCACCGATCTCTCGAAGCTCGATCGCGATCACTTGATTACGCCGGCGGCGCTCGCATTCATTCGCACGGAGAGTCCCGCGACGGTCACTGGTGAGAACGGATGGAGCGTCAAAGTGTCCGGACTGACGAGCGACGGCTACGCGTTGAGCGTCGCGGAACTGACGCAACGCGCGCGGCCGATGGGTGCGCATCTACTCGAATGTTCGGGCAACAACAATCCGGCAAACTTCGGGCTCATGAGCGTGTGTGAGTGGGACCGCGTTCGCCTGACGGATGTCCTCTCGCGGTTGCCGCGATCCGGAGACGCGACCAGCGTCGTGGTCAGTGGAATCGACCATGAAGCGGGGTCTTCGGTCGATTCAGTCGCCGGCGCAAGCTGGGTATTTCCGTTGGCGTCGATCGATCGCCTCGGAGCGTTTCTCGCCGTTCGCATGAACAGCCAGCCGCTGCCACGCGACCACGGCTCTCCAGTGCGCCTCGTCGTGCCTGGGTGGTACGGATGTACGTGGATTAAGTGGGTGAACGCCATCCATCTCGCCGGAGCTGACGAACCTGCCTCGAGTCAAATGAAAGAGTTCGCCGGTCGGACCCATCAGACCGCTGGCCACGATCTCGCGCGCGACTACACGCCAGCCGACATTCAAACTGCCGCGACGGCCATCCGCGTCGAAAAGCGCCGCACCGAGCGCGGCCTCGAATACCGCATCGTCGGCATCGTCTGGGGTGGAGAGAAACCCGTCGACCGGCTGGCGATTCGTTTCCACGCGAAGGATCCCTGGACGCCATTCGTGATTTGTCCCGCGCCAGCAACTTCGAGAACGTGGTCGCTCTGGGAGTACTGCTGGAAGCCTTCGACGCCAGGCGTCTACGACATTTCGCTCAGCGTTCCTGACCGCTCGATTCCACAACGCCGGCTCGATGCGGGCTATTACATGCGGCAAGTACGGATTGAAGAAATCTGATCCGCTCCTTGCTCCTCGCTCCTCGGCTCCTCCTCGATTCGGCAAAATAAAACGCCGACGACGCGTGAACATCGCCGGCGTGAGCAGAGCGAGTAGCGAGCAGCGTCTAAAACGTTACTCTGAACACGAACTGCATCAGGCGTCCGCCCGGGTTCTGCGTGTTGTTGACGTCGCGTTGCGCCGCCGTAATCTGCTCGAACGTTGCGCTCGAGTAGCCGGTACTGTTGCTCCCGGGCACGTTCGGCGTGGTGTTGTTGTTGTTAGTGGGAACCACGGCGGTGAAGTTGATGTTGTTGAACGCATTCAGCATCTCGGCACGGAACTCGAAGTTCGTGTGGCCGTAGAGCGTAATTCGCTTCACGATGCTCAAATCGAAGGTCGTGATCTTCGGCCCGGTCACCCAGTGATCGCGCGGTGCGCAGTCCCCCTGCACGACCTGGAGGCAGTCAGGTCCATTAGCTGGCGCGAAGTACCGTCCACTGGGGTGGACCAAGTGGACCAAGTGACCCGTAACCCGTCGCGGACGTCGCGCTGGTGCTGAACGCCTTGATCGTGTTGTCGATGATGTCCTGAGGAAGAATGAACAGCAGCTGTTTGCCGCTCGACGGATCGATGCGCTCCTCGATCTTGTAAACTTTCTGGAGATCCTTGTCGGTCATGCCGACGAGGCGGGCGTTGCCGAAGCTGAGGATCAATCCGCTCTGAACACGGCCGCCACCGTCGAATTCCCATCCGCCGATGAGTTTATCGACGAATCCGTTGACGTTGCTGCCGAAGGGTCGGCCGCGCCCAAATGGCAGCTCGTACAGCCAGTTCACCTTGAACGCATGGCGCGGACCATCGTCGAGCGTCCACTCGCGCGGCGCCCGGAAGGAATACCGCGTGCTGTTCGTCTGCTTGCCGAGGACGTAGTTGCCCTCGACGAGAAGCCTCGTCGACAGACGCCGCCTCAGTTCGACCTGCAGCGAATCGTAGCGCGTGCCGCCGCCGTTGCCTCGGAGCTGCGCACCTCCGATCTTGTCAGGGTTGGCGATGAAAATATTTGACGGATAGCCCGCGGTGATGAGGTTCTGGCGGAACGTGCTGTTCCCGATCAGGCCGTTCGTCGTGTTGGTGCTGGCAAATCCACCCGGATTTGGCTGATAGAGCGCCAGGAAATTCAAGAACGTCGTGTTCGTCCAGTTCGTTCCCGTGTAGAGCGCAGGGTTGCCCGAGTTGGCTTTGGCGACTGCATTGTACGCACCCACAAATATCGGGAGCGGTGCAGTTCCCGGGGCGCCCGTGAACGCGAAGTTGTTCTGGCAGCCCGCCGTCGTCACTCCGCCAATACAGCCTGCGCCGGCTCCTGCCCTGATGTTCGCCTGCAGGTTAGCCTGGGCCACACGGAACTCGTCGAGGAACCCGTTCTCCTTGATATTGATCTCATTGAGGTTGTAATCAACAAAGCTCTGAAGGAATCTGGTCCCGACATACCGCACCTCCAAAGCCGTGCTTCGATTGAGCGCACGTTGCCAACCTGCCGTGTAGGACTGGCGTACGGGACCTTCAGATTTGGCTCGAAGGAGTGGATCTCGTCGGTGATCAAGCCGGAGTTAGGATAGACGGGCGCCGCCGGAAACGGTGGCGCGCCGAGGCGCGCCGCCTGGCTCAACAGCAATGGCAGGCCTTGGTTGTCGAGCACCAGATTGTTCAGTCCCTGCGTTCGATCCGTTGTAATCGTGATGCCTGGATTGTTCCCATAAACGCCAGTGAAATCTGTCATACCGCCGCGGCTGTAGGACAGGGTATAGGCCGCGCGAAGCACAGTGTCACCATCGTTTCCAAGGATCGATCGGAACAAACCTTTCTGCGACGTCGGTCGGTAGGTAATGCCGAGTGTTGGTGCGAGGTTGTTCACGTCCGCCTTGTAAGCGTTCGTGTTCTTCGTCAGGTTCTGGTATTCAGGGACCTTGCCCGTCAGGACGCCAGGCTTGAACAGGTTACCGACACCTGACACTCCCCACATATCTGCTATCGTCGCCGTCGCGTAATTGTCGTTCCGCGAAACAAACGGAAGCTGGTATTCGTACCGCAGGCCGCGTTAATCGTCAGGTTTTCCTTGGCCCGCCACTGGTCCTGAATAAACCCACCAAACTCGTGCAGCTGACCGCGCTGGACGCCGGGCGAGAGATAAACGTACTTCCCGGTGTTCTCGTCAAGGCGAGCGTCCGCCTGGACTCGGTTGATACGGCCCGTTAGAACCGAATACAGCGCGCGCGTCGGCGAGATTCGTGCTCGACGCGTTCGGAAAGTTCTGTGTATTGAACATGGCGTCGGCGGGATCACCGGTCGCGATGCCGAAGTTCATTTGCGGGACGACGTTCTGGTTGTAGGCCCACAGCCCAACGTGTGTGAACTGGCCGCCAAAACTGATGTTGTGCGCACCTTTCAGCCACGTGACCGTGTCGCTGACGTCAATGGTCGGATTGATTCGTTCTTGCGGAGCACGGCTGGCGGTGGGCGTCGTAATGTCATTGTTGCTCGTCGTCGCGAACGCGCCGATATTCAGCGAGTAGCCGGCCTGATCGCCAACCGACCCGCCCGAGAACGACGACGGTTGGATCTCCGTGAAGAAGAAGACGTGCGACGCCGTGTAGCCGGTCACGAACTGGTTGACGAGGTTCTTTCCAATCGTCGAGCGCGCCTGGATGTTCCAGTTCCAGCGGTCGGAATTCTGGCCGCCGGCGACCGGAAATCCCGGGAACCGCGCCTCGGCGTTGTTCAAGGTGTCCGGATAGCTCTCGTATTTCTGGAAGTAGCTCGCATACGAGATGCGGTTGTTCGTGTTGAGGTTGTAGTCGACCCTCCATGTCGGATACTGCCGCAGCTGCTTCGCGGTGGCCGTGTAGTTGAAGTCGAGCACGTTCGGATCGGATCGTGGCTGCAGCGTGCCTGCTGACGTGGAAGAGTAAATATCGGCAAGCAGTTTCTTGATGGTCAGATCAATCGTCGAGGTCTGTCCATTCGCCGCGGCGAGATTGAGCAGGTTGACGGCATTGCTGCCGTACTTGAATATCCCCTGCTGCGCGTCGGTCGCCGGCGGGTGCGAGAAACCTGACCGGGCTGGCGGAATTGCACGTAATTAAAGAAGAAGAACGCCTTGTCGTGGCCATCGTACAGGCCGGGAATCTGAATCGGCCCTCCGATACGGAAGCCAGGTTGATAGACCTTCACAAGGTCCTTCGGGGCTTTTCCCCTTCCCGGATCTGGCGCGCGGTCACGATTGTTGAACCAGTAATTCGAGTTCCACCGTGGGTCGCGATCGTAGAAGTAGACACTGCCCGTGTAACGATTGGTCCCTGAGCGGGTGGTGTACTTGATTTGGACCGCCCCTTGCCCCGCCGCCTCGGCACCCTGCGCGGCGGTCGCGATCGTGACTTCCTCAACCGCATCCAGACGCCGACTGATCAGGGAGAAGAATCCGCATCCGCCAGTGCCCACCGCCGTCCGGTTGTTGTTGTCCTGAGTATTGACGCCGTCAATTGAGATATTGATCGCGCCAGATGGCAGCCCGTTGATGGTGGATGCGCGCGGACCCGTCGTGGTGTCAACTCCGGCGAGGAAAGGAACGGCGCCCCACAGTGTGTCGCGCGTGACCAGTGGCAGTCTCGTGATCTGCTCGGTCGTCAGCGTGGAGCCGAGCGTGTTCGTCTGTGTCTGCACGACTTCAGTGCCGCTCTTGACGGTGACCGTCTCGGAGAGTTGGCCGAGTTCGAGCTTCACATTCACTTCGGCCGCAGTCGCCGTGTTGAGGCGAATGTCGGAGAGCGCGACGGTCTTGAATCCTTGCAGTGACACGGTCACCGTGTATCGACCGATTGGCACGCCGGGAATGTTGAAGAGGCCGCGGTCGTTGGTGACGGCGGTGAACGTGGTGCCGGTTTCGTCGGCTTTCGCCACGACATCGGCGCCAGGGAGAACGGCGCCGGACGTATCGGTGACGGTCCCGGAAAGTGACGTCGTAACCTGCCCGTAGGCCATGGTCGCAGACGTGATCGTCGCAAGACACAAGAGGGGAGCGATCACACGCATCAGCCTGTGTTTCATCTCATGCTCCTTGAACGAGACAACTTGCAAACTTACAAACGGACTTAATTAACCGGGGCTCTGCCCCCGCACCCCGGCTCTCGCGGAGCCCGGACACCCCTCCGCTCCCTCGCACGCGTGCCGCGGCACGCCTTAGGAAGCCGTCCCTGCATTCGTCACAGCACGTTGTGACGAATGGCGGGGCCGTTGCCGGTGGACACACTACTCCTCCCAATTACCGGTCGTCAACCGCCAAAAGTGCAAGATCTCTCAGTTTTTCGGGGATTTCCGGCGGGCGGCCAACCCGACTGTGGATTGCCGACTGCAGATTAAGGATTTATTGATTGCCGATTTTCGCGTGAGATTGGGAATTGTGGATTTGCCGCTCGTCTCAATCGTCAATTGCCGCAGTCAGTTAGCGTTCATTCAACCAGATGTCTTGAAGGACGGTGAGCGGCTTCGTGTACGTTTTGCCACCGACCGCTAACGTGACGAGATACGTGCCGGCATCGACGCTGGCGACGCCGCCGCGTCCGCCGCCGAACCCGGCGCCACCGCGCCCGAGCGGCTGCGGTCCGAGGTTCCAATTCACGCGATTGATGCCCTGATCCTTGGTACCATCCAGCGTGCGGATCATCTTGCCCGTTGCGTCGGCGATTGTGATCTTCACCTCTCCGCTCGCCGGCGACTTCAAGAAGTAATTGATCGTCGTCCCACGCTGCGGATTTTCGCCGACGAAGGCTTTCTGTCCACCGGTCTGCTGTCCGCGCTGACGATCGGTGAGATACGCGATCGCCGGCCGGATATCGAAGAGGACGACATCCTGAGTGCCGACCGCCGCCATCTGCTGGAGGGGCGTGATGTCATCGGCGATCCAGAGGCTTCGCGCGTGCGTGGCAACGATCAAGTCGTTGTCGCGCGGGTGCACGAGGATGTCGTCGACGCGAGCGGTCGGCAGATTGTTCATGAACCGTTGCCACTGCTTGCCGCCGTCCAGAGATATATACAAACCAAACTCGGTGCCGACGTAGAGAAGGTCCTTGTTCTTCGGATCCTCTCGAACCACCTGGATGTTGCCAAACGATGGCAGGTTGTTGACGATGCTGGTCCACGTCTTGCCGGAATCGTGAGTGACGAAGAGGTAAGGTTTGACATCGTCGCTGCGATGACCGTCGACGGCAACATACGCCGTCGCGGCATCAAAGTGTGACGCGTCGATTCGCGAGATCCAATATTGATGGTCAGATGGAAGACCCGGCATCGCCTTGCCGACCTCGGTAAACGTCACGCCGGAATCACGGCTCACTTGCACATTCCCATCATCGGTGCCAGCCCACACCACGCCAGGCAACACCGGTGATTCCGACACCGAAATGATCGTGCTGTAGGACACGACGCCGTCATTCTTGGAGAGTTGAGTGCGGTCGCCAGGAACACCCATCAACGAAACGTTGTTTCGGTCGATGTTCTTCGTGAGATCCGTGCTCGCGATCCAGGTGTCGCCGCGGTTGTATGACTTGAACAGTCGATTGCCGCCCAGCCAGATGATGCTCGGGTTGTGCGGCGACAGCATGAATGGCGTGTTCCAGTTGAAGCGGTACGCATCGTTCGGACCCGCATTCAACACGTTTGGCGGACCACCGCGTCCACCGAACGCGCCCGCCGCCTGCTGCGGTGGCGTCACCGCCTGCTCTTCGTTGGCCGCACCCGGTGCACCCGCGGCACCCCTGGCACCCGCCGCACCCGTGGCACCCATCGCACCCGTGGCACCCGTGGCACCCCCGAAACCCCTTCCTCTCTCCCCTGGCCCTCGCGGACGAATGCTGCCCGAGCGGCCCGTTCCGCGCAGGTCATACCGATTCGTGTTTCCGTCCTGCGATTCCGTGTAGACGATGTTGTAGTCACTGGGATCGACAGCGGTCTGGAATCCGTCGCCGCCGCCGATACCGAACCAGTCAGAGTTGAGAATTCCATTTGGACTTCGCGTCGCGCTCGGACCGCCCCAACTGCCGTTGTCCTGCAGACCTGTGTAGACGTAGTAGGGATGTCGCATGTCAGCCGACACCCAATACGCAAGCGCGGTTGCCATCGTATTGACGTAGTCCCAGGTCTTTCCCTGATCCCACGAGATGTTCAATCCACCGTCGTTGCCGATCATCAGGTGCTTGGGATTCTTCGGGTCGATCCAGATTGCGTGCTGATCGACATGACCGGGATCGCCGTGGCCACCAGTGTCGTCGAGGGTGGCAAACATCTTTCCGCCGTCGAGCGACTTCGCAACCGGAAGGCCGGCGACATAGATCGTCTTATCGCTGGATGGATCGACGCGGAGCTGACTGAAGTACATCGGGCGCGCGTTGCAGTTGCTGACCTGCGTCCACGACGTTCCCCTGTTGTCGGAGCGGAAGACGCCACCGCGCGCGGGATCGAGAGGTGGCACGACCCCCTGTTCGCTCCCTCGCGCGAACCCTCGGCCCGGACCGGCGTTGTTGCACCAGTTGTAACCGCCCCGGCCACCACCACCGCCGCCACCGCCACCGGCAGCGGCTTGCTGAGGATTGGCGCCGCGTGCACCGGCTGCCGGCGCTGCCCCGCCGGGAGGCGTCACTGCGGCCGCACCTGGAGGTGTCGCTTCAGTGCTCGCGTTCGGATCGGCGCCGCGTGCCGGGGCAGGAGCACCAGTTGGACCCGCTTCGATCTGAACGTAGACAACGTTCGGATTCGATCGCGAGACGTCCAACGCGATTCGGCCGTAGGTGCCGGGCGGCAGACTGGATCCAGTGAGCTTCGTCCACGTCTTTCCCGCATCGGTGGTTTTCCAGAGCGCGCTGCCACCGCCGCCGCCGTTGAAGCAGCACCCGCTTCGCCGCCGTTGATAACTCGCGGCATAAAGAATGTTCGAATTGGATGGATCGATCGCAATGTCGGTGAACCCGGTGTCGTCGTCGATAAACTTCACCTTGTTCCACGTCTTGCCGCCGTCGGTCGTCTTGAACACGCCACGTTCGGGGTTCGGCCCAAACAGATGTCCGGGTGAGGCGGCGTAAACCGTCTCGGGATTCTTGGGATCGATCACAATTCGCGCGATTGTCTGCGTGTCCTTCAGGCCGATGTTCGTGAAGGTCTTTCCGCCATCCGTTGTCTTGTAAATGCCATCGCCGAAGGATGAGGTCTGCCGATTGTTCGCCTCGCCGGTTCCGATGTAAACGATGTTCGGATTCGTCGGATGGATGGCGATGTCGCCAATCGAGGCCGTGCCGTAGGTCTCGAACACCGGAGTGAAGGTCGTTCCGTTGTTCTCCGACTTGAAGACGCCGCCGACTGCGTACCCAACGTAGATGACGCTCGGATCGGACTCGGACACCGCAATGTCGTCGATGCGACCGCCCATACTTGCCGGACCGATCGATCGAAATCGGAAGGCCTTGAGCAATCCGTCGGTTGACTGATTGATCATCCGCAGTTGTTCCACCTGTCCCTGGGGAAACACCGTGGTGACAAAGAGAGCAACCAGCATTGCAGCCAAACCAGCGCGAACTAATCGGCGAAGCGTGTGCATGAATGGACCTCAAGTGACAGGGAGAGGAGTCTCCCATCGGCGTGAGAGTGTGGTCAAGCGGGCTCGACCATCCGCACTGTTAACTGTCGCGCTGAGACGCACCGACCGTTAACTCGAAGGTACGAAGGTACGAAGATACGAAGCTGCTGTTCGCGCCGGCCGCGGCCGGCCTTTGGCCGGCTTTAGGGAGTATGAGAATCACAGATACAAACAGCTCGTGATCGACTGCTGCTTGTATCTGTGATTCTCATACTCCCTGACGCGCGAAGCGCGTCGCGGCCGACGCCAGTCAACGTGACCGGCTGGCGCACTGGGCGCCAGCCGGTTTTCTGTTCACGCTCTTCTTCGATTCTTCGATTCTTCGTTTCTTCGCCGTGAACCGTGGGTACGTCGCAGTTCGACCGTGAACAAGGTTGATTGTTCACTGCGCAAGCTGCACAACCGTGAACGACTGCGACGGTCCAATCGCAGTCACCGTCTCGCCCACGAGCTTGCCGAGCGTCGCTCGATATCGTCCGGGCACAACGAGGGGGCCTTGAGGTGGACCACCACGTCCACCGCCGAACCCACCCGCACCGCGACCCTGAGCTTGATTCAATCCGGGTGGCGGTGGATCGCCGCGAAGATTCCATGCGATCCGGCGCAGGCCTGGTTGTTTATCGACTTCGAGGCGTCGCACCTGCCGGCCGGTATCGTCGGCAATCGTGATCACGAGTTTCGCGTCGCCTGGCAGATTGTCCTTGACGTTGTAGGTGAGTACAGCGCCGTAGGGCGGATTCGGACTCGTCCAGTTGCCGGCCATCGCTCCAATACCGGCGGTGCCTGCCGGCGCAAGACCCGTCGGATTGAAGAGATATGCATCGCGCAGTGGAAACAGCCGCGCCTCCTCTGTCAGCGTCTGCGGTGTGATCTCACGCAATGGACTGTAATCATCGAGCACGTAGAATCCTCGCCCGAACGTGGCGAGCACGAGATCGCTCTCGCGCCTTTGCACGGCCATATCTCGCACCTGGATCGTGGGTAGCCCGCCTTTGAGTTGAACCCAGCTCGCGCCACCATCGATGCTGGTGAAGAGCCCAAACTCAGTCCCGGCAAACAGCAAATTGCCGTTGATGTGATCCTGGATGACCGACCACACATCGTAACGGTCCGGCAGATTGCCGGAAATACTGGTCCAACTGCGCCCCCGATCAGTGCTCTTGACGAGATATGGCTGGTAGTCGCCACGCTGCCAGTTATTCAATGCGACGAAGACTGTGTTCGCATCACGCGGGGACGCAAAGATGTCCGAGACGTAAGTCCACTTCGGCACACCCGGAAAATCCTCGATCTTGTGCCAGTTCTTCCCGCCGTCCTCGGTGACCTGCAGCAGCCCGTCGTCTGTCCCGGCGTAGATCAATCCTTCCATCAGCGGCGATTCCTCGAGCGACACGACGTTGCTCAGCGCGGTCGTTGATTCGTGGTACGCGACTGAGTCTGCCGGCCACACCTTGCCCATGATCGGCAACTCTTCCCACTTCAGCTGTCGAGTGAGATCCGGACTGATGCGCGTCCAGCTATCGCCGCGATCGTCGGAGCGGTAGACGTAGTTGCTCGCCCAATACAAGCGACGCGGCGAATGCGGACTGATGATGTACGGCGCATCCCAGTTCGCGCGGTCCGCGTTGCCGCGACTGCGTCCTCCGCCTCGTCCTCCACGTCCTTGCACGCCCTCGCCACCAGCAGCGCCCTGAGCACCCTGAGCACCCTCGGCACCCTGAGCACCCTCGGCACCCCTAGCACCCATGGCACCCGTTCCCCCCGGAGGCCCCCCTCCTTCATCCGAACTCGCTTGCGCACCTGCGAGAGACGGGCGAATGCTCTTCGACTGCCCGCTTCGAAGATCCAGGCGACGCACGTTTCCGTCCTGTGAGGTGGCGTAGACGATGTTCGGATCTTCGGGGTCGCTTCGCGTTTGGAATCCATCGCCGCCGCCGACGACATACCAGTCGCTCGTGCGGATACCCCAGCTGCTCAGCGTTCGTGATGGCCCACATTCCGACCAGTTGTCCTGCGCGCCGCCGCAGACGTTGTAGAACGGTTTCGCATTGTCGACCGACACGCGGTAGTACTGCGTCACCGGGATGCTGGCGAAGAATCGAAACGTCGCGCCCTCGTCGTACGTTTCGTAGAGGCCGCCGTCGTTGCCGATCAGTATGTGATTCTTGTCGCTCGGATCGAATTCGACGACGTGATGATCGACGTGCATACCGGTCTCTTCCCAGCCGGTCGGACGCCACGTCTTTCCGCCGTCGGTGCTGCGATCCAGGTTTGTGTTGACCGAGTAGATCGTGTCAGGTCGAAATGGGTCGACGAAAATCTCCTGGTAATACGCAGCGCCGCCGCCGCGATACCAATCGGCGGTGGCTTCTGGTGCAGGCGCGGCACCCCTGGCACTCTCGGCACCCGTGGCAGCCCTGCCCCTTCCGGTCGGCACCGTTCGTCCGATACGAGCCCATGTCGCGCCCGCGTCATCGGATCGATAAAAGCCCGCCTCGTCGACGACCGGACCTGCCGGCGCATCATTTGGCGGCTGGCCGAAGCCGCCGCGCCCCCTCGGCGCCTTCGCACTGATCAACGCATATACGCGTTTTGGATTTCGCGGATCGACGCCAAGCGCGATGCGGCCGACATCATCTTTTGGCAGCCCCTTGGTCAGCCTGGTCCACGTCTTCCCTGCATTCGTCGATTTGAAGATGCCTCCCTCCGGACCACCGCCAATCATCTGTCCGACCGCCCTGCGCCGCTGATAGGACGAGGCATAAAGAATGTCCGGGTTCTTGACGTCGAACACCACATCACTGATGCCGGTGTCTGGACTGACCGTGAGCACCGCGTTCCACGTGGCGCCGCCGTCGGTTGTTTTGTAAAGGCCGCGCTCACCCCCAGCCGACCACAACGGTCCTTGTGACGCGACGTAAACAACACTCGAATTGCGCGGATCGATGATGATCTTGCCGATGTGCTCCGACGACTTCAGACCGACGTTGGTCCACGACTTTCCCGCATCGGTCGATTTGTAGACGCCGTCGCCGAAGTGCGCGCTGCGCTGACTCGCGTTCTCGCCCGACCCTACCCAGACAATGTTCGAGTCCTTTGGATCGACAACGACGCAGCAGAGCGTGAACGATCCCTGCTCGTCGAACACGGGCGTGAACGTGATGCCGCGGTTCGTCGTTTTCCACAGACCCCCGAACGCGGATGCCACGTACCACACGCTCGGATTCTTCGGATCGATCTCAACGTCCTGAATGCGGCCGGTGGTGAGTGCCGGCCCGAGGCTCCGCAGTTCCATGCCTTTCAGCGACTTGGCATCGAGACCGTCACTTTTCTGTCCTGATAAGGGAATGGTCGCGGCAATCGCCGACGCTGCCGCGATCGCCAAGAGTTGCTTCATGCGATCACGCTCCGAGGTTCTTAGCGGGGAATTATATGCGGGCGGAAGGATCAGAAGATTGTGGAGATCGAGTTCAGCGCCAGATCAATCACTCGCGTTGGCAGGATGCCGAGATAGAAAACTACGACGACGGCAAATGCGAGGCCGGTCATGGCGGCGACCGGAACGCGCGGCCGCGCGATTTCCGTGCCCTCCGTCATGTACATCATGACGACGATCCGCAGATAGAAGAACACCGACACCACGCTGGTGAGGACGCCGATGATCGCGAGCCAGTAGTGCCCTTCCTGGACCGCGGCGCTGAAGATGTACCACTTGCCGATGAACCCCGCCGTCGGCGGGATGCCGCCAAGTGAGAGCAGGAAGATGGTCATCAAACCCGCGAGCGCAGGACGTGATCGCCACAGCCCGGCAAAATCACGGAGCTCGTCGTGCTGCTCCTGCGCCGTGCCCAGCAGCGCAACGATGCCGAGGGCGCCGATGTTGGTGACGGCGTACGCGAGCAGGTAGAAAAGAAGAGACGCCTTTCCGTCGCGATTGGCGGAGATGATGCCGAGCAGCAGGTAACCGGCGTGCGCGATGCTCGAATACGCAAGCATCCTCTTGACGTTGGTCTGCACCACACCAACGACGGTGCCGACGATCATCGTGACTGCGGCAATCACCGAGAGTATCGGGATCCAATGCGCCTGCAGCGGCTCGAGCGGCGACAGGAACACGCGCGCGAATGCCGCAAACGCGGCGGCCTTGACGCCCGTTGACATGAACGCCGTGACGATGGTCGGCGCGCCTTCGTACGCATCAGGCGTCCACATGTGGAACGGAACCGCCGAGACCTTGAAGGCGAAGCCCACCGCCATCAGCCCCGCGGCAAGCAGCGCGAGGGTTTGCGGAGTGCCGGTCGCCTGTGACGACAGGGCGGTGCCGATTTCGTCGATCCGCGTCGACCCGGAAAGCGCGTAGGCAAACGCGACACCGTAAAGAAAGAACGCGCTCGAGAAACCGCCGAGCAGAAAGTATTTGAAGGCGGCCTCTGCGCCGGCCGCACTCTGACGGCGGATGCCGGTGAGGACATACACGGCGAGCGACAACACTTCCAGCGCAATGAAGATCACTAGCAGGTCGGTCGCCGCCGCCATCATCATCATTCCGCAGATGGCAAACAGCGTCAGCGCGTAGTACTCCCCGGGAGGAATCTGTTCCCGCTCGATCACATCATCCGACATCAACATCGTCAGAATGCCGACGATGCAGAGGACCATGTTGATGAAGAGGGCGAAGTTGTCGGAGCGAATGACCTCGAGGCTTTTGGCGTCGCTGTTCCAGAGAAAGCCGGACGCGATCGCTGCGCCAACCAGCCCGATGAGACCGAGACCGGCGATCGGCATGCGCTCGCCGGGCTGACGGAACGCTTCGGCGAGCATCGCGGCGATGGCGGAGAGCGCCACGATGATAATCGGGATCATTGCGGCGTATTCAGTCATTGCGTGGCACTCTCGCTTCTCGCTTCTCGCTGCTCGCGGCTCGCGGCTCGTTATTCGCCCGTCGCTGCTCGCTCCTCGCTCCTCGTGGCTCGCTACTATTCGCTGGCTTCCGAGAAGCGAGAAGGGGAGAGCGAGAAGCGGATCGTTCAGCAAAACTCCGCCCCGTCACGCGCTCGATCGTTTTCTTGACCGACGGCTCCATCGGCCGCAGGAACACGTTAGGCACGATGCCCATCACGATGGCCATCGCAATCGTCGGCACCATCAGCGCCCATTCACGCGGCAGCAGATCGGGAAGTGAGCTGTTCTTGCTGTTGGTCACCTCGCCATAGTTCACACGCTGGAACATCCACAGCATGTAGACGGCGGAGAGGATGACACCGGTTGCGGCGATGGCGGCGAATTTCACATTCCACAGGAAGCCGCCAAGCAGAATCAGGAATTCGCCGACGAACCCGTTCATGCCGGGCAACGCGATAGAAGAGAGCGTGACGAGCAGGAAGGCCGCGACGAACCGCGGCATCACGGCCTTCAGGCCGCCAAACTCCGAGATGAGTCGCGTGTGACGCCTGTCGGACAGCATACCGACGATCATGAAAAGGCCGCCAGTGCTGACACCGTGGTTGAGCATCTGGTAAATCGATCCCTGCAGTCCCTGCGCGTTCATGGCGCACAAGCCGAGCACAACGAAACCGAGGTGACTCACGCTCGAGTACGCGACCAGTTTCTTCAGATCGGGCTGCACCATCGCAACCAGCGCGCCGTAGATGATCCCGATCACCGCCAACGCGGCAATCCATGGTGCGTAGTGCATGGCGGCCGATGGAAACAACGGAAATGCGAAGCGGACCAGGCCGTAGGTGCCCATCTTTAGCATCACGCCCGCCAGGATGACGGACCCGGCCGTGGGCGCTTCGACATGCGCGTCGGGCAGCCACGTGTGAAACGGAAATAGCGGAACCTTGATCAGGAACGCGACAGCGAACGCGAGAAAGAACCACCGTTCCGTCGGCCAGGACAGCGTCAGCTTCTGCAGGTCGAGGAGGTTGAAGCTCGGTGCGCCGGTCATCCCGTCGTACGCCCAGGCGAGGCCGATGATTGCGACCAGCATCAGCACGCTGCCGGCCATCGTGTAGAGGATGAACTTCACCGCCGCGTAAACGCGACGGTCGTAGCCCCAGATGCCGATGAGGAAGTACATCGGGATCAGGACGAAGTCCCAGAACATGTAAAAGAGGAAGAGATCGATCGCGACAAACACGCCAAGCATCGCGCTCTCGAGCGCCAGCATGAAGAAGGCGAACATCTTCACGCTCTTGTGCACCGAGTCCCACGACGACAGCAGCGCGAGCGGTGTCAGGAATCCTGTCAGGACGATGAGAAAGAGGCTGATGCCATCGACGCCGACAAGATATTGGATGCCAAACGTCGGCATCCAGGCGTGTCGCTCGATGAACTGATAATCCGGGTTGGCTGGATCGAACATCCACCACAACGCCACCGTCGCGACAAAAGTTGCGAGCGAGACGACGAGCGCAAGCGTCTTGACGACGCCCTCGCGGTCGGGACGATCGCCGCTTCCTCCGGCGAGAAGCACCAGCAGAGCGCCGGCAAGGGGCAGAAAAACAATCAGCGAGAGAATCATAGTCACTCCGGGGAGCTTCGCCCCCGCGGACCCCCTACGCCTGCGCTCGCGGGGCCCCAACGCCCCGCTCCGCTCCGGCGGGCGCGCCCGTGGCGCGCCTGGAGTTTGAAACCACTTCTAGGTTCTTTACTTCTTCAACAAATACCAGCCAAGAATCAGCACGACGCCGAGGAACAGCGACGCCGCATAGGTCCGGACAGAACCCGTCTGCACGCGCCGGAGCACGCCGCTCGTGGCGCGTACAGTTTGGCCGACGCCATTGACGGCGCCGTCAATCAACCCGGCGTCGGCGCCTTTCCAGAGACCGCCCGTCGAGAGCAGTTTGATCGGCTGCACGATCGCGGCGTCGTACAACTCATCCACATAATATTTGTGGCCGAGAAGCGTATAGACGGCGTGAAATCGTGTGGCCATCGCATCAGCCGCGCGACGGTTGCGGAGCCAGAAGTAGGCGGCGATACCGATGCCGGCGATCGCAACACCGCTCGACACGGCCATCAGCATCAACTCGGTCGATGTATTGTCGTGCGACGATTCGGCCGCCCCGGACGCGTGACTCTTCTGCACCGCAACGGCCCGCCGTATGGCAGCGATTTCGCTGGTCTGCGCGCCGGGTGCCGCCGCCTCGAGTCGACCAGCAGACTCGGAGACTTCAAAGCTGGGTTCAAGAAACTGCTCGATACGATTGCTTCCGCCGAGCGCATGCGGCACGCCAATGTATCCGGCGACGATTGATCCGATCGCGAGCACGATGAGCGGGATTGCCATCGAAGGCGGCGCATCGTGCGGCGCATGGGCGTGCCCGTGACCGTGCGAATCGTGATGCGCGAGAGCCGCATGCCCGTGACCAGCTTGCGCCACCGGCTCCTCTTCTTCGGGATGCGCGCTGCCGTGCCCCGCCGAAGCGGCGTGAGAAGTCAGAGGCGAAGGCGGGCCGTGAAATGCCAGGAACACCAGCCGGAACATGTAGGTCGCCGTCAGCAGCGAGGTCACCATTCCGACCCCCCAGAGAATGGCTCGATTGGGGTTGGTGGCCGTGAAGGTCCTGAAAAGAATCTCGTCCTTGCTGAAGAACCCGGATAGCAACGGTACGCCGGCAATCGCCAGCGCGCCGATGAGGAAGGTCCAATAGGTCACCGGCAGATACTTCTTCAACCCGCCCATGTTGCGGAGATCCTGCTCGCCGGCGAGCGCATGAATGACCGCACCGGATCCAAGGAACAACAGCGCTTTGAAGAAGGCGTGCGTATAAAGGTGAAAGATGCCGGCGGCGAACGCGCTCACTCCCATCGCGAGGAACATGTAGCCGAGCTGCGAGACGGTTGAATAGGCGAGCACCCGCTTGATGTCGTTCTGCACCAAACCAATCGTGCCCGCCATCAACGCCGTCGCGACGCCAATCGCGGCGACGATCGACAGCGTGATCGGCGCGTGCGAGAAGAGCACCGCGTTTCTTCCAATCATGTAAACGCCCGCGGTCACCATCGTCGCGGCGTGGATCAGGGCGGACACCGGCGTCGGGCCTTCCATCGCGTCCGGCAGCCACACATACAGCGGAATCTGCGCAGACTTTCCGGTGGCGCCAAGGAACAGGAGAAGCGTCGCCGCCGTGATCACACCGATGGCGCCGTGTTCGATGGCCCGCGAGTTCGCGGCCGCCGCAACCTGCTGGAAGTCGAGCGTGCCAAACGTCGCGAAGATCAGCAGCATTCCCAGGACGAATCCGAAGTCGCCGACGCGGTTGACGACGAATGCTTTCTTGCCGGCGTCGGCGGCCGACTGCTTCCGGAACCAGAACCCGATCAGCAGGTACGAGCACAGACCTACCCCCTCCCAGCCGACGAACATCACCGGGAAGTTCGCCCCGAGGACGAGGATCAGCATGAAGGATGCGAAGAGGTTCAGGTACGAGAAATACCTCGCATACTCACTGTCGCTCTCATCATGCATGTAGCCGGTCGAGTAGATGTGGATCAGTGAGCCGATTCCGGTGATGACTAGAATCATCACGGCTGAGAGATGATCGAGTCGAAGCGTGAACGGCACGCGCAGCGTGCCTGACGTAATCCATTCGAACGCCGTGAACTCGATTGGCGCGGCTTCATGGCCCAGGATCCGCGACACGAGCAACGCGGACGCCAGGAACGACGCGATCATCGCGGCGCACGCGAGGCCGCCCGAGATCGATTTCGTCAACCGGCGCCCGAGACAGGCGTTGACGACGAAGCCGACGAGTGGAAACAGCGGAATCAGTAGCAGCATCAGTCAGCGTGATTCAAACAAACGCTTACCATTTCAACGCGGTGAAAGCGTCGGGGCTCAGCGTCTCGCGATGACGGAAGAGCGCGATGATGAGCGCCAGGCCAACCGCCGCCTCGGCGGCGGCCACGGTCATGACGAAGAACGTAATGATCTGCCCGTCGGGCGATCCCTTGTAGCGCCCCACGGCCACGAATGTGAGGTTGACCGCGTTCAGCATGATCTCGATGGAGAGCAGCATCGTAATCAGGTTGCGCCGGAGGAACACCCCGGCCGTGCCGATGGCGAAGAGCACGCCCGACAGTGCCAGGTAATGGTTCACAGTCAAAAGGAACATCAGGCATGCTCCCGGCGCGCGAGCACAACCGCGCCAATCATGGCAACAAGAATCAGGACCGACGTGGCTTCAAACGCGAATGCATGACGCGTGAAGATTCCGCTGCCAATCAGTGCAACGGAGCTAACCGATCCCGCGGTTGCCCCTCGGCTGGCCCAGGCAGTACCGATCCGGACGAGCGCCCACAGCATTTCTCCGGCGAGCAGGACCGAGAGGACGGCGCCGATACGCATGCCTGTCGCTCCGATCATCGTCGACATGCCGCCAGGCGCAGGCTCTTCGCGCGGCACGTTCAGCAGCATGACGACGAAGAGGAACAACACCATGATCGCGCCAGCGTAGACAATGATCTGGGTCACCGCGGTGAACGGCGCATCGAGGAGCACGTAGAGTCCGGCAAGCGCGCCAAACGACACGATGAGCAGCATCACGCTGTGCATCGGGTTCCCCTGCCCGATGACGAGCAGCGACGCAATGACGGCGATGGCGGCGAGACCGTAAAACGCTAAAACGTCCATCATCCAACCCACAGAACCAGCGCGGCTGTCACAAACAGATTCAGCACCGCCGCCGGCAGCAGCCACTTCCAGCCGAACTCCATCAACTGGTCATACCGATAGCGCGGCAGCGTCCAGCGCATCCAGACATAGAAGAAGAGGATCAGGAACACTTTCACGAGGAACCAGATCCAGGCGAGCCAGTCGGGCAGAATCGGACCCAGCCAGCCGCCAAGATACAGGCTGGTCGCGACCGCCGAGACGGTCACCATGTTCACGTACTCCGCGAGGAAGAACATCGCGAAGCTCATCGAGCTGTACTCCGTGTGATATCCCGCCACCAGCTCCTGTTCCGCTTCAGGAAAATCGAACGGCGCGCGGTTGGTCTCGGCAACGCCGGCGGTGAGATAGATGATGAATCCAATCGGCTGCAGGAAGATGTACCACCGTGGGATGAGCCCAAACCACGTTCCCGACTGGTTCATCACGATCTCGCGGAGCGAGAGCGAGCCGGCCATCATGATGACGGCGGCCATCGCCAGTCCGTACGACAGCTCGTAGCTGATCATCTGCGCCGATGAGCGGAGCGCACCGAGCAGCGAATACTTGCTGTTCGAGCTCCAGCCGGCAAGCACGATGCCGTAAATGCCCATCGACGTGATCGCGAAGATGACGAGCACGGCGACATTCACGTCAGTGATCTCGAGCGGAATCGGACGATCGAGCAATCCGAAGGGATTCACTTCGGTGCCAAACGGGATGACGGAGAACGCGGCAAACGCAGCCGCCGTCGATATGATCGGGGCAATCGCGAACAGGACGGTGTCGGCCGCCTTCGGCTTCAACTGTTCCTTGAACAGGAGTTTGATGACATCGGCGAAGGGCTGCAGCACGCCTTCGAACCCAACGCGATTTGGCCCCGAGCGGTCCTGAATGTAGGCGCAGACCTTGCGCTCCATCCAGACCATGAACGCTGCCGACAACACGAGGCAGTTGAAGACAACGAAGATCAACACCGCATGCACAGTGGTCGGGGTGATCCAGCTGAGCAGCCAGTCCAGCATCAGTGGGCCCCTACGGGCATGCGCGACGCGCGCCAGTCGGCCTGGACCGTGCAGCGGCCTTCGCGGACGTGGGCTTCGAACTCGGCGCGGAAATGCTTCACAGTCGTCAGAGCCGGCGTGGCAGCGGCGTCGCCGAAGGCGCAGAGCGTCTTGCCGGCGATGTTGTTGCCGATGCTGACCAGCAGATCGATATCGCGCATCTCACCTTCGCCGTTCTCGATACGGGTCAGGATCTTGTAGAGCCAGTCGCCGCCCTCGCGGCAAGGTGTGCACTTCCCGCACGACTCGTGCTTGTAGAAGTACAGAAGGTTGCGGGCGACCCAGACCATGCAGGTCGTTTCGTCCATCACGATGATGCCCGCCGATCCCAGCATCGACCCGGCCTTCTGCACATCATCGAAGCTCGCCGGAATGTCCAACTGATCGGGCAACAGGATCGGCACCGATGATCCGCCGGGGATGACCGCCTTCAGCTGATGGCCGTCGCGAATGCCGCCCGCGTAGTCAAAGATCAACTCGCGAAGCGTCGTCTTCATCGATGCCTCGAAGACGCCCGGTTTCTTCACATGACCGCTGACGCAGAACAGCTTCGGCCCACCGTTCTTCTCCGGGCCGAGCGATGTGAACCACTGCGCGCCGTTGAGGATGATGGGCGGCAGGTTACAGAGCGTCTCGACGTTGTTGACCGCCGTCGGTTTGTTGTACAAGCCGGAGACGGCCGGGAACGGCGGCTTGATGCGTGGCTGCGCGCGCTTGCCTTCGAGTGATTCGATCAGCGCGGTCTCCTCGCCCGCTTCGTACGCACCGGCACCGCGATGGATGACGATGTCGCAGTCGAAACCGCTGCCGAGAATGTTCTTGCCGGCATACCCCTGCGCGTACGCCTTGGCGAGTTCCGCTTCGAGGATCTTCTGAACGTGGAAAAACTCGCCGCGGATATAGATGTAGGCCACTTTCGCGCCAATCGCCCAGCATCCGATGAGACACCCCTCGAAGAGAAGGTGGGGATTGCGCTCCATCAGCACGTGATCCTTGAACGTGCCGGGCTCGCTCTCGTCGGCGTTGCACGCGATGTAACGTGGTCCGATCTTCTTGTCGACGAACTGCCACTTCAGGCCGGTCGGAAATCCAGCCCCGCCACGTCCACGAAGACCTGACGCCTTCACCAGCTCGATGATGTCGTTCGGCTGCATGCCGAGCGCCTTCTTCAGCCCGTCGTATCCCTGGTGCTTGAGATAGAAGTCGAGCGTGTAGCTGTTCGGCTCGCGGACGTATTTAGTAAGGATCGGTTCCATTCACTCGACTTCCAGATGACATCCGGACAACGCTGCCGGACCGCGCGCCTTGAGATCGTCGACCAGCTTCGAGCAACTCTCCGCCGTCGCCTGCTCGTGCCAGTGCTCGTTGTTCACCATCACGATCGGCGCACGATCGCAGGCACCAAGGCACTCGAACTCGAGCAGCGTGAACATTCCCGATGGATCGGTCTCGCCAGGCTTGATTCCCAGTTTCTCGGACAGCGCTTCGGTGACGCGCTCCGCCCCATTGAGAGCACATGACAGCGTGCGGCAGACCTGCAGCACATACTTGCCAACCCGCTCCCTGAAGAACATGACGTAATAGGTCGAGACGTCCTCGACTTCTGCAGCCGTCATCCCGAGAATGCCGGCGACGTGCCGCATGCCGCTGGCCGTCAGGTAGCCTTCCTGCTCCTGCACCAGATACAACGCACCGAGAACCGCCGATCGTTTCTGGTCGGGCGGATACTTCGTCAACATGTCGTCGAGGATCGCCCGGCGTTCGCGCGTGAACTCGAACGGCCTACCCTCGTCGAGCCGCGCGCGCTCGGATTTATGAAAGTGGTCCGAGTCGTACACCATCAACGGATGGAAGCTCATCGATCGACGTCTCCCATGACGACATCCGTCGATCCAATGACGGCGATCACGTCAGCGATCATGCCGCCAGTGATCGCGAGCGGCAGCGCCTGGCAGGCATAAAACGACGGGGCACGAAGCTTGATGCGATAAGGACGATTGGTTCCATCCGACACGACCGAAAACCCGTGCTCGCCGCGCGGCCCTTCAACCGGCACATACGACTCGCCGGCCGGAACGGTGAATCCCTGCGAGTAGATGAGGAAGTGCTGAATCAGCCCCTCCATCTCGGTGTAGACCTTGTCTTTCGGCGGCGGGACGATGCGGTAGTCCTGGATGTCGTAGACGCCACGTGGACTGATACGCGACAGTGCCTGTTGCGCGATGCGTGTGCTCTGCCGCATCTCTTCGACGCGTACGAGATAGCGATCGTAGACGTCGCCGGCAGTGCCGACCGGCACGTCGAAATCGTAGGTTTCGTAGCCGAGATAAGGGAACACCCTGCGGACGTCATACGGAACGCCCGCCGCGCGCGCCATCGGCCCGACCAGCCCGTAGGCGACGGCCACATCCTTCGGAATCACACCAACGGTCCGCGTTCGTTTGAGCCAGATTTGATTCTGCGTCAGCAGATCCTCGTATTCCCTCAGCTTGTCGGGGAACGCGTCGAGGAACTTCTTGACCGCTTCGTGAAATCCTGTCGGCAGATCTTCGCGCAGGCCGCCGATGCGAATGTAGCTCGGGAACATGCGGAAACCGGCCAGCATCTCGTTGATGTTGAGCAACTGCTCCCGCTCGCGGAAGCAGTACATCATCACCGATACCGCGCCGATTTCGAGGCCGTGGGTGCCAAGCCAGACGAGATGGCTGGCAATTCGCTGCAGCTCCGCGATCAGGACGCGGATGTTGCGCACGCGTTCGGGCACCTCGATGCCGAGCAGCCGTTCGACCGACAGACAGAAGGCGAGGCTGTTCGACTGCGCCGCGAGGTAATCCATGCGCTCGACGAGCGGAATCACCTGCTGCCACTTCTTCTGTTCCGCGGTTTTCTCGATCCCGGTGTGCAGAAACCCGATGGTCGTATCCGCATTGACGACGATCTCGCCCGAGAGCTCGAGCACGAGCCGCAGCACGCCGTGCGTGCTGGGGTGCTGCGGCCCCATGTTGACGGTCATCGTCTCCTGGCGAAGGTCTGTGGTGGTGGTGGCCATTGTCGTTACCGCGCGCGCTCGACAAGAGCACATATCGCGTGAATCACCGTGCGATGAACTTCCTGGACTCGAGCGGTGGATGCGTGTGGCACGTTGATGTGAATCCCCGCCGCGGTCCCAATCGCGCCGCCGTCGCGCCCGGTGAGCGCGATTGTCTTCATCCCTTTCGCGTTGGCCGCCTCCAGCGCCATCAACACGTTTGCAGATCGCCCGCTGGTCGAGATTCCCAGGGCGATATCCTCGCGTTTCCCAAGCGCTTCAACCTGCCGCGCGAACACCCAGTCGAACGTAAAATCGTTCGCCACGCTCGTGACGATGCTCCCGTCGGCGGTCAACGCAATAGCGGCCAACCCCTCACGTTCCCGTTCGAAGCGCCCCACCATCTCGGCGGTCATGTGCTGCGCATCGGCGGCGCTGCCGCCGTTACCGAACACGAGGAGCTTGCCACCGACATTGAGCGATGTGCGAATCGCCGCCGCCGCTTCGATGACGCTCTCCTGCACCGCCTCACGCATGCGTTGATGGAGCGCGATGGCCTCGTCGAACAGCGCCTGAACGATTGCGGCATCGCCCACGGCGGTGTGCCCGTCCATCAATCGCTCCGCGCGCGATCTCGCGTCGCCTCGATATTGGCGACGAACTGTTCCTGCGACACCTGAAGCGGTTCGTAGGTTTTCACCGGCTGCTTGATTTGGACCGGGTAATCCTTTCGCAGCGGAAACCCTTCCCAGTCGTCGGGCATCAGAATCCGCCGCAAGTCCGGATGATCGGTAAAGTGAATCCCGAACAGATCGAACGCTTCCCGCTCCGACCACCCCGCGGCCGGCCAGATACTGGAGACCGACGGCACCGTCGGGTTTGTCCCCGGCACCCGCACCTTCACCCGCAGCCGCTTCGGCGTCTCGCCGAATCCTGCTGTTCCCAAGCTCGCAAGCAGGTACACCATTTCAAAGCGCGGTTCGCGAGGAAAGTAATCGACCGGCAGCAGGTCGGCGAGGAATGCAAATCGAAGTTCCGGGGTATCGCGCAGCGCATGACACGTGTGCACGAGCCGCTCGAGCGCCACGTAGATGGTCGGCATGCCGTCTGCCGATGCGACGGACTCGAGCCCGGACGCGGGCATGGTCCGCGACAGGACGTCGATAATCGCGCCCGACTCCATCACGCGAAAACCTTCGATTTGTCGATCTTCTTTTGCAGCTGGACGATCCCGTAAATGAGGGATTCGGGCCGCGGCGGACATCCGGGGACAAAGACATCGACCGGAACGACCTGGTCAACCCCCTGCACGATGGCGTAGTTGTCGAACACGCCGCCAACCGAGGCGCACGCGCCCATGGAGATGACGTATTTCGGCTCGGGCATCTGATCGTAAATGCGACGCAGGACCGGCGCCATCTTTCGTGACAACCGGCCCGCGACGATCATCAAGTCGGACTGGCGTGGAGATCCGCGGAAGACTTCCGCGCCGAATCGCGCGATGTCGTAGCGCGACGCGCTCATCGCCATCATTTCAATCGCGCAGCACGCAAGGCCGAACGTCACCGGCCAGATCGACGACCGCCGCGCCCAGTTGACGATCTTGTCGACACTGGTCAGCAGAACCGGGACGTCGTTGTCGTTGTCACCCATGGCGATTCACCGTTTCGTGGCCCCAATCGAACACCCCTTTGCGCCACACGTAGACATAGCCGGCAAGCAGGATCACGAAGAACAGGACCATCTGGATGTAGCCGACCCAGCGCAGCTCGCGCAGCGCCATCGCGAAGGGATACAGGAACGCAATTTCGATGTCGAACAAGAGAAAGATCATCGCGACCAGGTAGAACTTGACCGGATGACGTTCGCGGGCATCGCCGACCGGCGGCATGCCGCATTCATAGGGCGCCAGCTTTTCAGGCGTCGGCTTTTTCGGCGCGACCAGGTGCGCGCCAATGATGTTGACGGCGCCAAATCCGGCGCCGAGCACGATCATGATGAGGATTGGAATCCAGCCGTGCATGCTTTACAACGCACCGCGCTTGTGAATGTTTTCTCAAGGCGGGGCCAAAAAAAGTCGGGCCAGTGACCCGATCATCTGCGTCAGCGCAGCCTCAACTCATGAATGCTATCACAGGCCACGGATCAACACGGATGAACACGAGCCACCGAAGAACACGGAAGAACACGGATCAACCCGAGCCACCGAAGAACACGGAAGAACACGGATCAACCCGAGCCACGGAAGAACACGGATTAACACGGATGAATACCAGCCACGGAAGAACACGGATTAGCACGGATGAACGACGGCCACGAAATAACGCGGAAGCTGACACAATAAAGAGCGATGCGACTCGCATGGTTCAGCCCGCTGCCTCCGGCTCCGTCGGGCATCGCCGCCTGCAGTGCGGACGTCCTTGGTGAGCTGAGCAAACGGCACGCAATCGATGTGTACGTCCATGTGAGGGATGCGTGCGAGCCCCTCCCTAGGCTCGTCCCCCGCGAATCGCTACACATCTATTCCGCCCACGATTTCGTGTGGCGCAATCGCGCCGAACCGTATGACCTGACGATCTATCAGGTCGGAAACTCATCGCATCACGATTACCTCTGGCCGTACCTGTTTCGATATCCGGGACTCACGGTGCTGCATGACGTCCACGTGCACCACGCACGCGCGGCGGCGCTGCTTCGCACGCGGCGGCCCGATGACTTCCGCGCCGAGTTCGCGGCGAACCATCCCGACATCTCAGCCGATCTTGCCGAGCTTGCCGTCGCAGGCTTCGACAATCAGCTGTATTACTCCTGGCCGATGTGCCGGCTCATTGTCGAGGCGTCCCGTCTGACGGCAGTGCATTCACCGCCGATGGCGGCTCAACTGCGCGAAGAGTTCGGGCGTGCCCACATCACCACCATACGACTCGCGCATGGCGAGCGGCTCAGTGCTGATCGCATCGCACGCGCGCGGAGACGCATTCGCAGCTCATACGGCATAACAGACGAGGCCGTCGTGTTTGGAGTGTTGGGTGGACTCACGCCCGACAAGCGCATTTCGCAGATTCTCGATGCCCTCGCGGCCGTCGTTCCCTACGCCCCGTCTGCGCATCTTCTTCTCGCCGGCGCGAGCGCTCGCCATTACGACCCGGTCGCCGATGTTCGTCAGCGCGGTCTCGAGGATCGCGTCACGATCACGGGATACCTCGCCACCGACGCAGAGCTGACCGACTGCATTGCCGCGTGCGATGTGTCGCTGAACCTGCGCTGGCCGACCGCGCGGGAGATGTCTGGTCCGTGGCTTCGCGCGCTCGCGGCGGCTCGGCCCACGATTACGATCGATCTCGCACACCTCGTCGATGTGCCGTCAATTGATCCGCGCACCTGGCGACTGAATTCTCTCGCCGGGATCCGTGGTGCGGGCTCCGGGATCCGACAGACAACATCGGGACATCATCCCGACGACGATTCGCAGCAAAGATCGGATCCCGGATCCCGGATCCCGGATCCCGTTACGATCGCAATAGACATTTTGGACGAGGATCATTCGCTGCGGCTCGCGATGCGAAGGCTCGCCACCGATGCTGCGCTGCGGGCATCCCTCGGTGCGGCGGCGCAACGATACTGGGACGCCGGGCATTCGATGCCCCGGATGGTCGACGACTACGAACGCGCTCTCGCCGAAGCCGCGGCGCTGCCCGCGCCGACGGTAATCCTGCCGGAACACCTCGTCAGCAATGGGGAAGGCCTCCTGAATGAGGTGCTCTCCGAATTTGGGCTCGGGCCGGTGTGGGAATAGAAAGGGAAAAGGGAAAAGGGAAAAGGGAAAAGGGAAAAGGAAAGGTAAAAAGGAATAAAGGTTGGAGTAAGATTTTGACAATACGACTAAACGGCGAACCGTACGACATCGCCGGCCCCGTCAGCATCAGCGCGCTGCTCGCCGCTCTCAACATCGATCCCCGCATCGTCGCGGTCGAGCACAACGTCGTGGTTGTGAAGCGTCAGCGTTACGACGATACGATCGTCAATGATGGTGACGAGGTCGAAATCGTCCGATTCGTCGGCGGCGGTTGATTACCAAACCCCTAAGCCTTGAGCCCTAAGCCTTAAGTCTGCATATGGCTGCTGATCCTCTCGTCATTGCCGGTCGGACGTTCAACTCGCGGCTGGTCGTCGGCACCGGTAAGTACCCGTCGAACACGGTTATGGCCGGCGCGCATCTCGCGTCCGGTACGGAAATGGTCACCGTCGCGGTTCGGCGCGTGAACCTCACGGATAAATCAAAGGAGTCGCTGATCGATTACATCGATCGCGAACGAATTTTCATTCTCCCGAACACGGCCGGCTGCTATACGGCCGATGATGCGATTCGCACGGCACGGCTTGGGCGTGAGGTCGGATTATCGAATTGGGTGAAGCTCGAGGTGATCGGCGACGAGCGGACGCTGTTTCCCGACAACATCGCGCTGCTCGAGGCCACGCGCGTGCTCGTCAGTGAAGGGTTCGTCGTGCTGCCGTATACCAACGACGACCCGATCATTTGCCGCAAACTCGAAGCGGCAGGCGCGGCGGCGGTGATGCCGCTTGGTGCACCGATTGGGTCTGGGCTCGGAATTCAGAACCCGAACAACATCCGCATCATCAAGGATCAGGCGCGCGTTCCGGTCATCGTCGATGCCGGAGTCGGCACCGCATCGGATGCGGCAATCGCGATGGAGCTTGGCGCCGACGGCGTGCTCATGAATACCGCCATTGCGTTGGCGGACGATCCGGTCGCGATGGCGACGGCGATGAAACTCGCGGTCGAAGCGGGCCGACTCGCGTATCGCGCTGGACGGATTCCAAAGCGCATGTACGCATCGGCGAGCAGTCCCGTGGACGGACGGATCGCAACCGCGACAGCGGCCGCAGGGAGTCGCGCCGGCGCCTGATGGCCGATCACGACGCCGAACCGCTCGACGCGGTCCTGCAGCGCCTGAAAAAAGAGCGCGACGAGGCCGACGCGCGATACAACGAGGCGTTGACCGCGGTCGATCGGGCCCTTCATGCACCTCCCGCAATCCCACCGCCGTCGTCGACGCTTGACGATCACCAGATCGCGGCGCTGAACGATGCCTGGAACATTATTCCAGCACCACCGTCGGCATCAGGTCTTCGCCAGCGGCTCGTCGGCTTCGTGTGGCGCGTGGTTGGCCCATATCTGCAGCGACAGCTCACGTTCAACTCACTGCTCGTCGATCACCTCAATCGCAATGCCAATGCGGCGCGCAATGCGCATCGGGTGGCCGGGCAGACGGCCGATGCGCTGAGAGATCAAATGGCGGCGCTCGCGCAGTTCGAGACGCGGCTCATTAAGTACTTTCAGCAGTTCACGGCGTATGTCGACACGAAAGATCGCGACAGTGCCGGCGGCGCGCTGGTCCTGAACGCAGCGCTCAATGGCCTGGCCGACAACGTCGACAAGCGCTGGGAATCGATGGCGGTGCGCGAGCAGCGCGTCAGTGGACGCATGGATGCGTTGACTGCCGCACATGACGATCTGCGCACCACGATCGGCACCGTGCAACAGGGCCTGATGACGATCAAGCGCGAGATGGAGCGGATGGCGGTCGTCGGCTCGGTTTCGTCGGCGAGTGCCCCGGATCCCGGACCCCGGATCCCGGACCCCGGATCCCGGCAAGGGTCGTCCCGTGACGCCTTTGCGCCAACTCTCGATGCATACAAATACCTGAGCTTTGAAGATCAGTTTCGCGGCAGCCGAGCGGCGATTCGCGAACGATTCGCCTCGTACATTTCACTGTTCGACAATCGATCGCCGGTGCTTGACATCGGTTGCGGCCGCGGCGAGTTCCTCGACCTGCTGAAAGCGGGCGGCATCGGTGCGCGAGGCATCGACCTCAATCACGAGATGGCGGAGGCATGCCGGGCGCGAGGGCTCGACGTCACCGAAGCCGACGCGGTGGGATATCTCTCAACGCTCGACGACAGCTCGCTCGGCGGCATCTTTTGCGCGCAGGTGGTTGAGCACCTCGAGCCCGCGTACCTGCTTCAATTTCTCGAGCTCGCGTTCCATAAGCTGCGACCGGGCGGACGATTGGTGCTCGAGACGCTCAACCCCGCGTGCTGGGTTGCCTTCTTCGACAGCTACATCCGCGACATTACGCACGTGTGGCCCCTCCATCCCGACACGCTCAAGTATCTCGTCGTCGCGAGCGGATTCAGCGGCGCCCGGGTCGAATTTCGATCGCCGGTGCGCGAGGAGGATAAACTTCAGCCGTTTGTCGCGCCACCGTGGGGGATGCCGGCGCTGGTCGACCTCGCGGAGGCATTCAACGGGAATGTCGAAAAACTGAACGCGCGCATGTTCACGTATCTGGACTACGCGGTGGTCGGGGATAAAGCCACGGAAGAACACGGATATCGGGCCACGGAAGAACACGGATGAACACCGATATAGGGCCACGAAAGAACACCGAACGACGAAAAGAAGAAGAAAAACTCGTTTCCGTGTTAATCCGTGCCCTTTCTCTGTCCGTAGCTGACCGCCGCTGATGCCGCTGTTGAAGAGAGCAGGCCGGGCGCTCTCGGGCAAGTTGACGAGGGTAACGCTGGATCGATTCATCGCGGCCCATGCGAGCAGCCTCCGCACCCTCGACATCGGCGCACAGAACGGTCCGTACGCGGTTCACTTCCCGCATCGAATCTCTCTCGACATCAAGCGCGGCATCGGCGTGCAGATCGTCGGTGATGCCCAGGCGCTCGGGATCCGCGATGCCAGCTTCGAGGTTGTGCTCTGCACCGAGGTTCTCGAGCATCTTCCCGAGCCGCAGCGCGCAATTGACGAGATGTTTCGTGTACTCGTGCCCGGCGGCCAGCTCCTGCTGACGACGAGGTTTCTCTTTCCGATTCACGACGCTCCGCACGACTATTTCCGGTTCACGAAATACGGGCTTCGTCATCTGCTTCGGCGATTCGAGATCATCGAGCTCCAGGAAGAGACCGATGCGGTCGGGACACTCGCCGTCCTCCTGCAACGGCTCGGCATGCAGGCCGAAACGCTTCACCGGCAGCCATTCCGCGCCATCTGGCTGCTCTCGGCACAAGTCGTACGTCCTTTTTCATTTCTCATCACCGGCGAATATGGCGATAGCCGTCGGCTGCAGCGTGAGCGCGGCATCATGACCAGCGGATATCACGTCGCCTGCAGGAAACCTCCAGCATGATGGCGTCGTCGCCGACGTCGGACGAACGGCGGCTTCCGCTGATGATCGCGGCGGCGCTGATGGTCGTCGCCACCGTTGCGCTCTACTGGCCGGCGCTTGGATCAGGATTTGTCGGCGACGACTTCATGATCCTGCACCGGCTGCGTGCGCTCACCCACCCAACCGACGTCCTTCGATTCTTCCGCGGCGAGTTCTTCGAGTATTACCGGCCGCTCGGCTTCGTGTCGCATGCGATCGACTGGTCAATCGCCGGACAGAATCCGCGGGAGTTTCACTTCACCAACCTGTTGATCCACGTCGTCAACACGATCCTCGTATTGCTCATCGGAAGGCAGTTATCATTTCGGCCGCTTGCCGGACTTCTCGCGGCAGCCTTGTTCGCGCTGCACGCGTCGAATAACGAAGCGGTCGTCTGGATGTCGGCACGGTTCGATTTGCTGGCGACGTGTTTCGCCCTTGGCGCGCTGTACTGCATGATGCGCGGCGGGTTTCCCAATCAGCTTGCCGGTGCCGTTCTGTATTTTTTTGCATTGCTCTCGAAGGAAGCCGCCGTCGCCTTGCCGATTGCCGTAGCCGGGTGGAGTACGTTCCGTCTGCGCGCCTCGACATCCAGAACTGTATTGTTCGTGGCGCCGTGGCTCGTGGCGCTCGCGTCGTATAGCGCATTGCGTCATCTCGCCGGCGGCGTTTCGGCGGTTGGCGGCACGTCCCGGCTTCCCAAGCTCGCGGCATTCATCATCTGCCTCGCCGCGGTTACCGCACTGTCGTCGGAGAGATGGCTTCGACTGCGGGATTGGCTGAGGCCGAGGCGAACGCAGTTTGCCCTGGTGGCACTCGTCGGAATAGTCGCGCTGGTCGTCGCGAGCTTGCTGTCACAGGGCAGATTTGGCGTGCTCGCACGCGAGAAGTTGGCGGTGGCGGGATTTGCCGTGTTTTATCTCTCATCTCCGGTGCTCAGGCCGGGCGAGTCTTTCTTCAGCGATCCAACGGCTCCGGCTGCGTGGATCGTTGGCACGGTAGCCGCCATTGGCATTGGCGTACTGATCTTCGTTCTCTGGCTGCGATTGCTTGACGATGATCGCTACTGGTTTTTCGACACGCTGCTCATCGCGACGCTGCTGCCGATCTCAGCGCTGACCGAGGGCAAGCGCTACCTGTATCTCCCGTCCGTCGCAATGTCGCTCATCGTCGCCACGTTGGTGGTCGAATTACGCGGACGCGCACGCCGGGTTGCACTCTCGATTGTCGCTGGCGTGCTTGCCGTATCCGCGGCGCAAATAGTCGTCAGAGTTCAGGATTGGCGATGGGCAGGACGGATGACCGCCGAGGGAGCGCAGCTCGTCGACTCCACGCTTGCGCCCGCGTGCGGAAGCGGCCACGTGGTCTTTCTCACCAGCCCCGTCGCAATGCGCGGTGTGTACTCGCACTTCTATTACGAAACGTTTGAAGTGCCGCGTGGCTGCATGCCCGAGCTGTTTCAGGTTGTCGTTCGCGTCGTGCGGCTCGACATGCCAATCCGTGTGACCTGGGACGGACCGAACCAGCTTGTCATTACGGCACAGGATTATCGCGGCAACTTTCTCCTCTCGTCGGACCTGCGTGAGTTCGACACCCCGCTTCGCGACGGCAGGCCGATCGATCTCCAGACCTCACTCGGCGCAGTAACCGCCGCCGTGTCCGACCACACCGCACGAGTGACGGTAACGCTGTCGCCCGATGCGCGGCGCGAGGCGATTCATTTCTTCTACTATTCGGACGGACGGATTCAGTCGCTGAAGTGACGGGGGTCAGACCCGGTTTAATAGACCACGTTCAGTTCACCGACCTTCATGCCAACGACCGTGCGGTCATCACCGACGGCAGGTGCGTCGGTGCGCACCCACGTTGGCGATACATCGAGCTCAACTCGATGAGGTTTTGTCAGATCGCCATTAAGAAGAACTATGCCTAACCGCTGCCAGTCTGGTCCGACGAGGATGTCGTTTATCAGGCGATCGTTCAGGTGCACTTTCACGTGTTGGATACCCGCCGATGGCAGTGTCCCTCTCAGAGGAATCTCTACCCGCCTGGCGCGACCACTGAGGTAGACAGTGACGTGTGGACCAGACCAACGAAATCGCGTGCCATCATTCTCTATCTCCCAGTCCGAGAGGCCGTAGGTCACGCGGGTCGGATCAACGGTCGTGAGTTCCTGCTTGGCACGAAATGGAATCGAGACGAGAAGCAAAGCTCCCAGCGACAAGGCCAGGGACCGGCGGACCGCGGTGAAACGCGAGGTCGGGGTGATCGGCGCTGCAATTGAATCGGCTGGCGTGGCGTTCGACGACTGAAGTGTTGCGGAGCGGCCGACGGCAAGTCCCAGTGCAATCCAGAAGGCATACGACACTTCACGCAGCATGAGCGGATTGCTGACCATGCCGGTGATGAGGAATGCGACGAGTCCGGCAGCGAGACCTGCGAGGAGAGCATCGGGAGTACTCCGAAGCGCCTGCCAGATGCGGATGCCCGCTGCTCCAAGAATCCAAAGGAACAGGCCGAGGCCCACGAGCCCCAGTTCGCCGGCGAAGCGGAGCAAATCGTTGTGAGGATTTCTGCGGCTCGACCACGACGAATCGAGGATCGGTGATTCCACGGTTCCGGCAACGAGAAAAAACCGGTCGATGCCGACGCCGAACAACGGTCGCGTTTCGATGACTCGTAACCCGACACGGAGAAGCTCGCCTCGAACCCTCAGGGAGGCTCGCGCCTGCGCTCCGGCTATATCGTGGCCGACCATCCATCGAAAACTGCCAATCATGACGATGACCGCGACAATCGCGACCGCGATCACGACTCGACTTGCAGCCACCCGCGATCGAACGAGAGAGATGAACGCGAACACCACGATTCCCCCGAAGGCTGCCGCAATCACCGATCGGGAGCCGGTGAGATACAGACCGGCCAGGAGTGGGAGGGAGACAAGCACCCACGCCAGGCGATACCTGGCCGACGCAATCACGAGTGCGAGGGCGGCCAGCCAGCACAGGGAAAAGTACGAACCAGCGGCGATGAAGTCAGGGATTTGCGGAGAAATTCGTAAGCCGTCGTAGGTGCCGCGCATCACCCCCACCAACCGCGGATCGCGAACCAAGACTTCGGCTAACCGAACAACGCTCATCATCGCGAGGCCGGCAGCACCCACCGTCAGCATCCGCAGCGCGCGCGAGAAAAACGTGGCGTCGATGCGACACCAGGCAGCAGTGACGACAAACAACGCGAGGCCCTGAAGTATCGCCACCGTGGAAACGACCAGCCAGAACTCTCCGGGCTGAACGAAGTAATCGCGGCTCGCAAACTGGAACAGGGCGTGTAAGTAGGCAGACGATTGCCCCCGCTGCATTTGATAGACACGGAGCCATGAGACTGTCGAAGCGAGTGCCGCTATCGCGAAGAGCACAACGGCTGGCGACAGCCAGCTGGTGATCGCGGCGCGAAAGCGTGACCCCGGCACAATCGCGTTTACCGCGCACCCGCCCAGCGACGCCGCGACGAGCACATCAGTGGCACGCAGGAGTGGAAGGCCGAGAAGGTGAGAAAGAATGATGCCGAAGCCGAGGAGCGCGGCGGTGACGAGCAGAGCATCAGCCGGACGAACAACCGCGAGCACGCAGAATCCCACGAGCAGTGTTCGAACTAACCAGCCCGCATTCGGAAGAAGAGCGATCGAGAGAAGGATAATCGCGTAGACGATGATCAGGACGAGCGCGCAGGCCTTCAGCGAAAGATCGCGAACCTGATTCCACCCAACACTCCGCAAGTCCACTACGATACCATCCCAACATGTTCAGGCGATTGGACCTCGGGCTTCCGCTTGCACTCGTATTGCTCGCAACCGCGTACGGGAGCCTGCTTCGTCTCGAGGTACTCGTCGAACGATACGGCACCATCGATCATCCATGGTGGGGCCGAGTCCTTACGCAAGACATCGCACCGCTTGCCAAACACGTTCACCCGTCGGCGTATCGTTGGTATCGCGTCGACCAGCCGTACGTCGGCGGCGATCCCATCAACTACATCAAATACGCGCGCGAGATGCGCAGCTTCTATCAGGCGCACGTGCGTGAACCGATCTTTCTCGCGGTGACACGCATCTTTCTCTGGCTGCTCGACGGCCAGGATGTCGCCGTGAGCTTCGCATCGATGACCGGATCGGTTCTGACGATCATCGCCGCGTACCTGCTGGGGACCGTCCTGCTGTCCCGCCCTGCCGGGGTCGTGGTGGCGTTTCTCGTCGCGCTGGAATACGAGCTGATCTCATGGTCCGTGGATGGATGGCGCGACGACGTGTTCATGGCAGCCGTGACATTCTCGGCGTGGGCATTCGTGCGTTGTCAACGCGATCCATCGCGCAGCCATGCGGCGACTCTCGGCGTCGCGACAGCGGCAGCCTGCCTAACGCGAATTACCGCGTTATCGTTTGCTGTCCCCGCGTTCGCGTGGCTGATGATCGATCGCGGCGGACAAAGCCGCGCTCAGCGAGCGCGCATGGCGATCGCGGCCGCGCTGATTTGCGTGGTCATCGTGGGGCCATATCTCGTCAATTGTGCGATCGCGACAGGAGATCCGCTCTACGCCATCAACTATCACACGATCTATTACCGGTCCGGCGAGGGGTTGCCCGCAGAGAAGCCGATGAGCGCGGTGTCGTACATGAACGCAAAAATCCACGCTCGCCCGGTAACCGCGCTGGATACCGCAATCACAGGACTCTTCGTTCAGCCGTTCAGGGTGAAATGGACCGGACTGGACGGTTGGATCGTCGGTGCGAGAGCCGTCCTGTCGTGGCTGTCGATCGTCGGAATGTTGCGATGGGTCTTTCTTGCGGAAGGCCGGATGCTGCTGGTCATCCTGATCGGATCGCTCGTTCCATACGCGCTGACCTGGAACGTGGCGGGCGGCGGTGAGTGGCGTTTCACGATGCACGCCTACCCGCTCTATTTGACTGCATCGCTGTCGGGCGCGGTGTTCGGCTGGCAGCTCGCGCGCGATTTGTGGCGACGAGCACGGCGGCGCGAATTCGCTCTCCCGCACGCACAGCTGCTCCGTGCGGGTGCTGTCGCCGGCGTCGTTGGCCTGGTGACGGCGATATACGCGGCGCTCCCATGGTTCGTCGTGCGCGAAACAATTGCCGCACGCACGGACGTGAGCGTCGTCGCCGGCGCTCGCGACGCGACATTTTTCGGCGCCGGCTGGTCCGCCCCGTATGCCGATGGCCTCACCTTCCGGGTATCGCGCGCCGAACACGCTGTGGTCCGAATCCCGCTACCCGAACAGCGGCCGTATCACCTCGTATTGCGACTCGATCCTGTCGCACCTGAACGGCAGCGTCGAGCCGTCGTGCTGCTGAATCGGCAGCTGCTTGCGACTTTGATTTTGACGTGGAGTCCCGACCGGGTGGGGTCGTATCCGGTGTTGCTGCCTGCAGACAAAGTGCGCGTCGGGATGAACGAACTCACGATCGTCCCAGACACGCTGGTGCCTGCCGGCTCGGTGGGCTCCCGCTACCCAATAAGCGATCCACGGGATCTGTTTGGTGTCAGGTTCTGGTACCTGCGGGTGCTCGCACCAGCCGCTTCCTAGTTGTTCCGGTGACGGTTGGCGAGCGCACGAACGCTACGAAGCATTCGTCAGGTTGTCGAGTCTGAAGCTGAATTTCAGGAGCCTGACCGACTTCAGACTGCAGGCGTGCTCGAGCCGTTTCCGTCGATCCGGATCGAAGTGCAAAGAACCAATCACCACCACGTCGACCTTCGCCTCATCGATCAGCTCGAGGAGCGTGCTCTCTCCACCCAGGACCGGATACCCATGGAGACGAAGCCACCGCGAAGCCGGATCATCATCGATGAACCCGATCATTCGGAAACGCTCGACCGGATGTCCCAGTAGTTCGCGAAGGACGAGCGACCCCGCTTCGCCAGCGCCGTAAATCACGAGGCGCATCCCTGGGCGCCGGCGGCGGCTGTATTCGCCGATCAACCGGAAGGAGGCGCGCGAGCCGCACAAAAAAAGCATCAGCAGAGCCGCGTAGATCACAAACACCGCGCGCGAGTAGTGCTCGAATCGATACAGGTACACGAGCGTCACTATCAATCCAACCGTTGCCGAACCGACCGCCTTGGCAAACGCCACGCCGTCCATCAGGCCGAAATAGCGCCACGCGCCCCGGTAGGCTCCGAATACGAACAACGCCACCATTTGGATCGCCAGCGCGATTGGGACTGACTGCAAATAGCTGCCGGCGTACGCGTTCCATTCCGGCCCTTCGAAACGCAGCCGCCACGCGCCGTAATAGGAGATCAACACGAGGCTCACGTCGAGCAGCACCTCCGCGATCCGGCGCTTGTACATCAGCTGGAAAAGGATGAGCGTTGCACCAGGAGGCGGAACGCGCGATGGCTCTTCGTACACACGCACCTGGGCGAGGTACGCCGCAAAGAGCACCATGGCGATGATGAAGACGGCACCCAGGAGCCATGCGTCGACAGCCGTCGAGCGCCGCACCACAAATCCAATCACACCCGCAGTCGCCGCGAGCGCCCATAGGATGATGACCGCCCGCCGCTCTGAAAGACCGAGCGCGACCAGCCGGTGCGATGAGTGATCTCGGCCTCCATGCGACACTGGCCGCCCGGAAAGAAGTCGCGATACCGTAACCAGCGCGGTGTCAAAGATCGGAATCAGCAGTACCAGGATCGGAGCGATAACGATCGAAAGGATCCTCGATCGGTCATAGGCGGGTCCGCCGACCGATAACGTCAGCGACGCGAGCGTGAGTCCCAGAAACAAGCTGCCGGCATCTCCCATAAAAATGGATGCGGGATGCGCGTTATAGATCAAGAAGCCGCTGGTGGCGCCAAGCAGGATAGCCAGATAGCGCATTTCAGGACCAACATCCGGGCGGCCGACGAGACCGACGAGGAGACCGGCGCCAGCAATGATTGCGATTCCCGCACACAAACCATCCATGTTGTCGAGCAAGTTGAACGCGTTTGTCAGAAGGACAATCCACAACATCGTCAACAGCATGTCGACGCCTAGAACGTTGGACCAGTGCAGCCGCTCGCCAAAAAACACGAACATGGCGGCCAATGCGATTTCGGCAATGAGCTTCGTCGTTGGTTTTAGCGAGATCACGTCGTCGGTGACTCCAACGATCAAGATTGCGAATCCGCCGATGAGCGGCAGCGCCAGTTGGAGAAAGTCGTCGCCGACAAGAGCGACACACAAAACTGTCACGGCAATCGCAACGCCGCCAAAGAGAGCCGTCGGCCGGCTATTCCACCGGTCCTTGCGGGGTTTGGCGACAAAGCCCTTTTTCAAGGCAATGGCACGACAGACGGGGACCAGCGTGGCCGACACCGCAAGAGACACCACGTACCAAAATGCGAGTGTCAAGGTTTCAGTTGAACGTCACAGGAGCACGCGACCTCGCGGTGAATCAACGGAGGCGGTGTTATTCAAAAAGAGCCATCTGATGGATTAGCGGGTTTCGACCCCCGTAGGCGTGCCTGGTGAGCGTGCGAGTCGGGCGAGATCAGCATCAACCATCATCCGCACCAGTGCCGCGAAATCGACCTCGGGGCGCCACCCCAAGGCCGCACGCGCCTTGGAAGCGTCGCCGATCAGGTGATCCACTTCGGCGGGACGCAGGAATTTCGGGTCGAGTCGCACCTGCTTTCTCCAGTCGAGCCCGGCATGCTCGAACGCGACTTCCACCAGCTCGCGTACCGAGTGGCTCTCGCCTGTCGCGATCACGTAGTCATCCGGCTGACTCTGCTGCAGCATCAGCCACATGGCGCGAACGTAATCGCCCGAGAAGCCCCAGTCGCGCTGCGCATCGAGATTGCCGAGCGCCAGCGAATCGGCCAGTCCGAGCTTGATCCGCGCGACACCATCGCTGACCTTGCGCGTGACGAATTCGAGACCGCGCCGCGGGGATTCGTGGTTGAAGAGAATGCCCGACACCGCAAACAGGTTGTAACTCTCGCGGTAGTTGACGGTGATATAGTGAGCAAACACTTTCGATACACCATACGGGCTCCGCGGGTAAAACGGCGTGAGTTCAGTCTGCGGGACCTCACGCACCTTGCCGAACATTTCGCTGGACGAGGCCTGATACAACCGAATCCCGGGATCGACCTGACGAATGGCTTCGAGTATTCGCGTAACACCCTGGGCATTGAACTCGCCGGTCAGCATCGGCTGATCCCACGATGCCGGCACGAACGACATCGCGGCGAGGTTATAGAGTTCGTGCGGTCGTACCTCGGCAAGCACTTTCATCACCGACAACTGATCGAGCAGATCACCGGGCCGAAGCTCGACGCGATCGAGCAGGTGCTCGATTCTCCAGAGGTTCGGAGCGCTCGACCGGCGAACGATCCCTGTGACTTCATACCCCTTTTCGAGCAGCAGCTCTGCCAGGTACGAGCCGTCTTGTCCGGTAATACCGGTAATCAATGCGCGCTTGGCCATGTTCACAGAAGATTACCACACGGATCGCCTGGAAATGCCTCTCTTCTAAGTGGATAAGCGCCGGCTTCCAGCCTTCAGCGCATCCGACTGACGACCGGATCGCTGAGCCGGTACAACGAGAAATCTTCGATCGTCGCTTCGAGTCGATACGGTTGGAGCAGCTGTTTGATCTCGTCGCGAGACTGTAACGCATCCACCATCTTGCCCATCTCGGAAGACGAGTGGAGTTCTTCGAAAATCAGGTACCGCGGACGCCTCACGGTCAGGTCCGAGACGACGGCGGCGAGGGTGAAGTCCGGGTTCGGAAACTCGGAAGGCATGAAGAAATTGACTCGCAGGAAACGATGCGCGGTGAGGCGGTCAGCGAGGAAGTACACGCCCGCCCCATTTATGCCGAAAAGGAAAATCCGATCGTCGGGATCGGTATGCTGTCGAACGTAGCTCGCAAGCTCCTCGTTCGCGCGCGCGGAGTAGCCGCGATCGTTCCCGTACCCACCGAAACGATCGAGATACGCGGAACGATCCAGCGTGCCTTGCATCGCAGCAAGATCAGCTTGCACGAATTCGTACACCCGCGCCACGTAGTGGCGGTGAACGAGCAGGGTCAGCATCAATACCGCGGTCGCCGCGCCCACCACTCGCAACCCCCTCGACTCACGGGTCCGTTCGACCAGCAGCCAGGTCGCCAGCACGGCGAGTGGCGCAAGTGCCTGAATGAAATAAGTATTGAAGAGCCTGGCGCCGTTGACCACGATCGCCAGCGCTGCCGCCCCGCCCCAGAGCACGGCGAGTCCGGCGAGAGGATCGAGGGCGCGCCGCCGAAAGAGTTCCCACGCGACAACCAGCGCGCCAACTCCGCCGGCCATCCACAGCGGATCTGTCTTCATCCGCAACCAGATCGCCTTTGAAAAATCGAGCGCGTAACCCTTGAGCGTCAGTCCCTGCGAAACATAGAACCGGTTGAAGTCGAGGACTGCGACTCGCGCATCGGCGAGAAGATCCAGTCTCCAGAGCCATACGAGCGTGAGCGCAGGCGCGACGGTGCTTGCAAGAATGACGATGACAACTGAGCGAATCGCATCGCGCGACCCGATCGCTGCTGGGCGATAAAACCACATCCATAACAGAAGCGCCGGCAGGTACAGACCCGCATTTGGCTTGAAGACAATGGCGGCTCCGCTAAACAGGCCGACACCGAATGCCCAGAGATCCTTGGCGTGATCCGTCGATGCAGACTTGTCTAGGGCGGGGTTTTTAGACTCCGCCATCCGCCACCTCACGGCCCACCACGCCGCCACTCCGACACACACGACGATGAACGTTTCGCAGACGCTGCGCTCGAGAAAGCCATCGTGACGGTATAACCATCCCGGCATCGTCAGGGCGGCATAGAGGGCGGCGGCGACGGCGCCAGTCAGCGCGTTGCTCAAACGATGCACGATCCCAAACAGCAGAAGCGTCGTCGCCGCAGACGCGAGGACATCCATCCACGCGACAGCCGCAGGCGTCCATCCGAACAGGCGGAACCCGGTGAGATATGTGAAATAGATTCCGGGCGGGCGCTGCTCCCAAACGTCGTGATACAGCAGTTGATGCCGCGCCATACCACGGACAGCTGACGCCCAGAGACTCTGATCGATCCCAAGCGGTTCCGCTATCGAGGGCACGCGGAGCGCAAACGCCGCCACCGCCGCCATGGCTGCCAGCATTGTCAGTATCGAACGGACCTTCATCGGGTAGACAACGTCGAACTCATCGTACTCCGGAATATTGCCCGCGACCTCTGTTGAGCGCTACGATTCACATTTGATGGCAGATCAAGTCGCCGCTCCAAAAATCTTCGTCCATCCACACGCACTTTGTGAGTCGACCGCCATCGGCGAGAACACGCGCATCTGGGCCTTCGCGCATGTGCTTCCCGGCGCCAGGATCGGAAAAGACTGCAACATCTGCGATCACGTGTTCATTGAGAACGATGTCGCGATTGGCGATCGCGTCACGATCAAGTGCGGCGTGCAGTTGTGGGATGGACTTCGGGTGGCTGATGACGTTTTCATTGGCCCGAATGTGACGTTCTCGAATGATAAGTACCCCAAGAGCAAGCAGTATCAACCGAAGGTGGAAGAAACCTACATCGGACGCGGTGCTTCGATTGGCGGCGGCGCCTCGGTCCTGCCGGGCCTACGCATCGGTCCTCGCGCCATGGTTGGCGCCGGTGCCGTAGTTACGCACGACGTGCCCGCGCGAGCTGTGGTTTCAGGTAACCCGGCGCGCATCGTCGGGTACGTCGACACGAAACGTAGAGCCCCGGCACCGCCGAAGATCGTTGCGGCTGATGACTCGAACATCAAAGAAACTTCCGTCGGTGGCGTCACCGTTCACCGACTGCCCGTGTTCGCCGATCTTCGAGGCAGTCTGTCGGTCGGCGAGTTCCCGCAGCAAGTTCCGTTCGTGCCGAAGCGCTACTTCATCGTCTTTGATGTACCGGGGAAAGATGTGCGCGGCGAGCACGCGCATCGGCGATGCCATCAATTCCTTGTGTGTCTCAGAGGATCGCTGTCGGTCGTCGTCGACGATGGCAAAGCAAGCGAGGAGATCGCGCTCGATCGACCGAGCATCGGCCTCTATCTGCCGCCGATGGTCTGGGCGGTGCAATACCGATACTCGGCCGACGCGTTACTGCTCGTGTTCGCCTCGGATCCGTACGATGCTGGCGACTACATCCGTGATTACGATGAGTTCCTGTCGGCGCTCGGAGGCACTGCGAGCGCATGATGCTCGTGCACTCGATCTGACTCGCCGGCCGAGCTCCATAGAGACTTCACGACAAACGGCGGACGGCCGCGCGCATTCTGAAGCGACAGCCACAGATACTGGCCGACGATGCCAAGACCGAGCGCTGTCAGCCCTCCGAAGAAACTGATCACCAGCATCAGCGGCGTGTAGCCGAGAACGGGAATGTGGCCCATCACCCAGGCGACAAACACTGTCACGCCAGCAAGAACGGCGGCTGTGGTTCCAGCGATTCCGAGCAGCAGCAATGCCTTGATCGGCAGATCGGTGAAGTTGAACACGCTGTCGAACGCGTAGCGCAGTTTCTTGCGCATCGTCCAGGCACTGCGCCCTTCCTGGCGCGCGAGACGGTCGTAGGGAACGAATGCTCGTCGAAAACCGAGCCAGAAGAGAAGTGCGATGAGGTTCGTGTTGATTTCCTTCAGCTCGATCAACCTATCGCGCACCCGGCGCGTGCATCCGAACACGTCGATGCCTCCGCGCGGCATATCTTTGACCACGAAGCGGCGATAGAGGCGCCAGAACCACTCCGAGGCGGTCTGCGACGACCACGCGTCAGCGCGACTCGCGCGATGCCCGAAGACGATATCAGCCGAGCCGGCCGTGAGAAGCCTATGAAATTCAAGGATCAGTGCCGGGGGCTCCTGGAGGTCCGCCGCCAGGGCGGCGAAGTACTCGCCGCGTCCGTAACGCATCCCCGCAGCGATTGCCGGGAAGGAACCGAAGTTACGACTGAGCTCGATCAACTGACTTCGCACCGGCCAGGACGGCAGGCGATCGCGGAGGATCTGGAGAGATGCGTCAGGACTTCCGTCGACGACAAACACGACTTCAAGCGGATCCGGCACTCGCGCGGCGAGCGCTTCGAGCTCGCTGAAGAGCCGAGGCAGGTTCGCCTCATTCTTGTAGACAGGGATCACGAGGGACAACATCTCGGTGGTCGCATTATAGGTTCTACCGGGTGTTCAAGGTTCTGCGGGGTTAGAGGAACCACGCCATCCAGCCCCGGACGCCGCCGACGAGGGCGCACAGAACCAGTAAAGCCGACGCGGCTCGTGTTGACCGTCCGTACTTCCAGCCCCAGGATGTGGCTCGAGCCGCGAGCACGACGGCTGCCGGGAACGTCGCGAGCAGCACTCTGCCGAAGAACTCCGCCGCGTACCGTTGGAACGGTGCATCCACACGCATCACGGCGACGCCGAGAAACACGATACACGCGACTGCCCATGCGAGTACGGCAAGCGATGCCCGATCGCGGGCTCCATCCGCTACAGTGCGCCACACTCCGACGAGCGCGAGGACGAGAATCGGCCAACCGATCATGCCGACGGCGAAAGTCATCGCATTCGCGATCCGTCTCGCAAGACTCACGTTCTGGACGGGCGCAGCATCGTTTGATGGCGGAGCTTCGACCTGTGGTTGGGATGCCGCGGTGTTCGCACGAACGCGGAGCGCGTTCTTGTAGACGTCTCCAAAATGCCCGTAGTACAGGACGATCGCCACGATGGCGGCGGTGAGCGTCGCGCCGGCAATGGCCCAAGTGGTTCGTCGCAGTGGCGCGCCGCCGACCACGTGATAAAGAACCACCAGGGCGGCGAGCGTCGTACCGAGAAGAGCAAACGTGCTCACGTGCGACAGAAATGCGAGCCCAGCCAGCAATAAGAACATGACAAGTGGCAGCACTGCCGCGGTGGGAAGCAGCGACGCGCTCGAAACTGCAGCGAGCGCGACCGCCTCACCAAACAAGTTCGTGAGATTCGCATTGCCCAGGAGCCCGTAAGGTAGCGGCACGAGGTTGCACAACACGACCGCTGATAGGGCGGCAATGTGATCACCCCACGCCTTCACGACAACGGGATACAACAGTGCCCCAGCCACAGCTTGTGCGCTGCACACGATTACTCGCAGCAACGTGACGTGATCGTGCGTCAATACGGACCATGGAGCGGCAAAGACGTACAGCCCGATGGCGTATGGAAAAGTGACCCCACCCGGCATTGGTTGCGTGAAGAAGTACTTTCCAGCGAGCACCCACTCGAAACGGTGCGCGTGAAATACGGCGTCGATCGGTAACTTCGACGGATGAAGGAGACCGAGCAGTTTGAGATAGAGTACGCCGGCGGAAAATACGATCGCGACCCGACCGGCATTCTGGAGTCCAATCGATCTGAATCGATCCAGGGCAAAGACAAGCGCGATCGACGCAACACCAATCCAGATCGCAAGCCACACGGTCGTCTCGGAGAATCCCATGTATGGCGCCGCCCCTGCGGAGAGTGGGAGTGCCTGGAGAACGCCGAGCACGAGCAGCCCTGCGAACACCAATCCGAGCGTCAGGCCCGATAATGCAAGCACAGCGCCGAATATCGCCCCAGTCAGAGCCGCATCGCGGATGGTTGATGAAGAAGGCGCTGCAATGCCGTCCTCCGGCACACACGCGATGCGGTCGATCTGCACGCCGAGTTGGCGCGGATCTGATGGTCCGGGAACGAGGGTACTCGAGCTCGTAACCGTGACGACCGCGCCGTTCGCCGCCCGCGCCGGCACAACAATCGTCGCATCCTGGAATTCGTTGGTCGCCTTCACCGTCGTCGCGACGATCCCGTCTGCGGCAAGATCGACGGACGGCTGCGTTGCCGGATCCGACCGGCCGCCGCGGACTCTCACCGAACAGATCCACGACGTCGATCGATTCAGGTCTGTGAGCTTGAGGTCGGCTCGCTGTGATGTCCAGGCGAATGTCGTGTCGCCGGACCGTTCAGGATCGTAAAACCCCGACGCGAATCTTCGAGGGAGTGCTCGATCCATCTCCAGCGTGAGCTGCGGGCGCGAAGCGTACGCGATAACGACGCAAACGGCGGCCACCGCGGCGCCGACGATGACGGCTATGACGAGAGTCAGCGCGGGCTGACGGCCACCTGTTCCGAAGCGGCCGATCCCCTTACGATCAGGAGAGGGGTGTGAAGTAGAGATTGCTGACATCCGCCCGCAGATACTTCCCCACCACCGTGTCGTGGTGACGCGCGAAGTAGTCGAGGATCTGGTGTCGAACCTGCGGATGGGCCTCGATGCACACCAGCTCGGGACGCAACCGCTCGACCTCGAAGCCAGCCAGAGCTTTCGGTTCCCACAGCTCGATGTCGATTTCCTTTGCCTTCTCCCCTTCGCGCTCGGTAAAACTACGATTCGCCGAGGCGATCAGACTGTTCTTTTTGAGGACGTGCATCTTCGCCAGCTGATTTGAGGCGTCCGACACAAAGAAGGAGAGAAATTTGGTTCGCGGCCGGAACTTGGCGTAATCCGCTTCGAACTGACGCTGCGGCTCGATCGCCAGTCCCCGCCAGTTGAGAACGGTGTCGAGGGAGTAGGTGTTGCTCGTGACCTTGTAATCGTTGGCGCCGACGTCGACAAAAAAGCCATCCCGCTTGTCATTGAAAAAATCGCGGATGCACCATTCCTCTTCGCTGTATGAGTTACGATGGGGACCGTACTTCTCTTTCAGCGCCTGGGACTCCGGGTGTGCGGGGTACTCAATAACCGGCGCCGCCTTTGTCCGATATCGATATCGGGCCGCCGCGCCAGCCACACCGATGCAGAGCAGGCAGGCGAGGATCATCTGAACGAGACTACAGCGGCCGCTATTCCAATCCCTCGGCATTGATCTCCTGAATGTGGTGGATGGATCCGCGCCTTCGCGCGTCAAAAACAAAAATACGATATCACGCGCGTCATGAATCGATCGTCGAACCCGCTCATCCTCGGCGCCGTTCTGGTGACCGCCGGTGTGCTCGTTGCCGACGCAATCGTCAGCATCGCGAGCGGCATCTATCTCAATCTTGGGAGCGGTGTATGGCTTGCGCTCGCACGGGACACGTCCGAGGGTGTGTTCTATCGGCCGCTGTGGAATGGCGTCGAATACGGCGGAACCCGCTATTTTCCCATGCTGTTCGTTGCCATTGCCGCACTAGTGCGCGCCGGCATTCCCGTCGTCACTGCGGGTGTAACGGTGAGCATGCTCGGACTTGCGGCAATGGCGGCCGCGACGTTTGTGCTGTTGAAGCGCCTGGCAGTGGCGCCGCCGCTCGCAACGCTTGGTGCCGCGCTGGCGACCGCTCCGTATTTCGTCCATCAGACGGCGTTCGCCGTCCGATGCGAACCAATCGCCGCAGCATTCGCAATCTTTGGCCTCGCCGTGCTTGCGCCGATCGGCGAGCGGCCTGATTCAGTCAAACGAGAGCTGCTCGCGGCCCTTTTGTTCATCTGCGCATTCATCACAAAGATGACGTGCGTCTACGGCCCGGCTGCGGTAACTCTCGCGTTGCTGTTTGCCGGACGACAGCGGTCAGCGGTCAGAGTGGCGGCGATGACGGCTATCGGCGCCGTCCTCCTCGTCACACTCATCAATGTCGCAAGCGGCGGTCGCGCACTCGAGTCGTTCCGTGCCTGCGCGCTGGCAGGTTCCGCCCTCTCGTCGTTGGTGAGTCCGGTGACCGTCTTGCGCCCGTTGCAGCTGATTGCCACTTCACATCTGCTCACGGTCGTATTTCTACTGGCGACGATCGCCCTCGTGCTTGCGTGGCGCGCGCGGATGCGTTTGCCGGCTCTGTTTCTTCTGAGCGCCGCGGCGATCACCGGCGTGATTTTCACCAGCCCGGGAACTATTCTGACCAGTCACATATTGGATGCTTATGTCGCGGCGATTGTACTGGTGACTGCGATTAGTGCGGCGCAGACTGGACGACTGCGTCATGCCGGCGAGGCCGCTTTAATCGTTCTCATCTTTTGGGCGGCCGCGCAAAATGTGGTGGTGCTTGGCAAGTTGACGAAGCAGAACATCGTCGGCAAGAGCGTCGACGCCCATCGTGAACTCCTGATCGCGCTGAATGATTGCGGCGGATCGATCGTCTCTGAATCTCCGCTCATTCCTGTTTTTGCCGGCCAGCGTCCTGTGGTCCTCGATCCATTCGCGTTCCGCGTCGTGGCGATGAACCGGCCGGATATCGGCAACGATCTCACCGCACGTCTGCGGCGTGGGGAGTTCAAATGTGTGCTCCTCGAACAGGATCCCGCCATCCCCGGCGGCCACGCCTGGTATTCCAACGTCAATCTGACAGAATCGGTCAGGGACGCGATTCTTGCGCAATACAAATACGACCGCATCGTCGCGGGAGAGCGATTCTATCGGCCGGTACAATGAGGCGCGTTATGACTCTTAGAACACTTTGTTTCGGTTGGGTACTCGTGTTGCTGGCGTCATTCGCGACGGCGCAGCCTGCCCGTCAAACGAGTGATGCAGAAACAATGAGCCTGGGCTGGACGGCTCTGGCCGCAGGACGCGTAAATGACGCCGTCTCGATCGCGGAAGGAATTCTGAAGAAAAGACCCCGATCGCATGCCGCGTTCTCCCTCAAGCTCGAGGCGCTGTCATCTGGCGCGCAGCCGATCGCGGCGCTCGATGCATACGAGGCATGGCTTCCAAACGCCGGGCGGAACGTCGACGACCGAGGGCTGCTCCGGTCTGTCGCGGCGGGTCTGCTACGAAGGCTCATTGCGGACCCCGACGTACGCGTACGGGCAATTGCATTGCGGCGACTTGCCGAGCAGGGAGACGATACGGCACTGGACGCGCTCCGAAAATACAGCGCCCAAGGTGATCAGCAATCGATGATGGCGCTCGTCCAACAGGGAGACGCACAGGCGGTGACGGCGCTTGAAACCTTGGCGGGAGGTGGATCGGGGCGCGACATCAGTGCAGCAATTGATGCGCTGGCCGAACACGGCGACATTCAACCAACACTCCTCGATACACTGCTGAAGGATCGGGTGCCGATGAACCGGGCGGCCGCGGTGCGCGCCCTCGGGCGGAGCAAGAATCCGTCGGCGTCGCAGCGTCTGGAGGCGCTCGCACAGGATCCGGATCCGCTTGTGAAGGTTGCCGTCACACTGGCGCGGGCGCAGAAGGGCGAGCCACGCGCGCTCGCCGACGCCCGAACGATGCTGTCCAGCGAAGTCCCGGACATCCGACTGCTGGCGGCCGAAGCCCTCTTGTCTTCAATGCCCACCGAAGCCGAGCAGGCAGCACGGCCGCTTCTCACCAACCGCGACGGGAACTATCGCTTCAGGGCTGCCGCCATCGCGGGCCGCAAGGACCCTGCTGCCGTCGAGTCAGTTGTTATCGAAGGACTTGCCGATCCCAACCCAGTCATTCAGCAGGAAGCTGGCCGAATCGCGGCGCAAACCCTGCCCGATAACATCGTGCTCCTCCGGCAACTCCTTCGACATGCCGATCACTTGGTCGTGGCAAATGCCGCTGGCGCAATTCTGGCGAACTAGCGCACCCCCCTTGGATGCCGGCTTTGTGAGGATTGCGCCTCCAACGATTACAGAATCGAAAGAGGATGCAATGGTCGAAACAGCGTTTACAGCGTTGACAACCCCACCATCGGTCCCTACACTAATGTCTCTCCCCCGGCCTGCCGAAATACCGAACGGGAGGGCCATGCTGCAAGAGCCCTCTACCCTGCGAAGCGGAGTTTAGGTTGATGCGTTCTTATAGCGGAATTCTGGTTGCCGGTGTGCTGACTGTGGGGCTGGCGACCACGTCAGCCAGTGCTCAAACGGCTTTTCGCATCGGACCTTCCCTAACGGCGATCTCCGACGGCGTCAGAGGATCGAACAGCGCTTACGACTATAAGGATTCAATGTACCTTGTGGTCGGAGCCATGAACAACCTCGACGGCGTGTTCGTGTTAGCTGACGGCGGCATCTCTACACCGTTTACGATTGCTCCTCCTTACAGCCAGTATCCGGGGGTTGCTTATAGCCCAGACATGAACGGCGGAGCCGGTGGTTTTCTGGTTACCTGGCATACGTCTACCGGGCCGAGCAGCGCTGTCGTCCAGGGGCGAATGGTCGGCGTAAACGGTGGCATGGGTCCCATCTTCGGCATTTCGGTGGACGGCTCGTGGTGGGAAGCGGCTGCTGACATCGCATACTCCACGACGAGCAAGGAATTTCTCGTTGTCTGGCAGGGTGCCGGTATCCGTGCGCAGCGAGTCGGTCTCAACGGCGAGTTGCTGGGTACTAACTTCGGGGTTACGCCCCCCACGTATCATCGCGATCCGGCTGTTGCCTACAATCCGACGAACAACCAATTCATGGTTGTCTTCGGAGGCGCGGATGCGTCGAGCGCCTTCGCGGCGTTCCAAAGAGTCGCTGCCGGTTCGGGCGCTTTGCTCGGTCCGGAAACGGTGCTCGGTCGAGCCGCGGGAGTGTACATTGCCGAGGTCGCATATAACTCGGTAACTAATCAATACCTCGCGGCTTGGTACCAGGGCGGAACGGTTGGTCGGCTGATTGATTCGGCGGGCAACATGGCGGCTAACGTGTTCCTGTTGTCGACCACCGTCACAGCGTACGACGCTCTGGGAATCGACTTCAACGCGTCGAGCGGCACTTTCATGATGGTGTCGCACATGAGCAGTAGTTTCCAAGATGGCGCGGTTGAGATCGGTGGGTCGACTGGTCTGCCGTTCGCACCAATCGTCGCGACCGATGCGCCGGCGGCGAGGGGAAATTTTTATCCGAAGGTTACGGCGCGAGTCGCGAAACCCGAGTGGTTGTTGACCACAGCAACCGATTTTAGTCACACGACAGTGCAGCGGCTTGGTTCGACGGCAGCCGGGGGCGGCACCCCGCCAGCTCCTCCGCCGCCGCCACCGCCACCGCCACCAACATCGACAGCGACGGCTCGCAAGGCGGACTTCTCCAGCGACGGAAAAGCCGACATTGTCTGGCAGCGGGACGACGGATATCTCTCCGTCTGGACGATGAACGGAACCGACATGGTGTCGGCTCCGCCCCTTAATCCCGGAATTGTTGACCCCAACTGGCGCATCGCGGCGACTGGGGATTTCAATGGCGACGGCAAGGCGGACCTGGTATGGCAGGACGCAGGCGGGTGGCTCGCCGTCTGGTACATGAACGGCGCAACCATGATCGGCAATGAACTCCTGAATCCTGGTCAGATCCCCGGCAACGCGTGGAAGATCGTCGGCGCGGGCGACGTCAATGGCGACGGCAAGACCGACCTCGTATGGCAGCACACCGACGGGTGGCTCGCCGTCTGGTACATGAGCGGCGCAGCCATGGTCGCCACTGAACTCCTGAACCCTGGTCAGATCGCCGACAACGAATGGAAAATCGTGGGTGTGGGTGACTTCAATGGCGACACCAAGCCGGACCTCGTGTGGCAGCACACAAGCGGCTGGCTGTCCGTGTGGTATATGAACGGCCGGAACATGGTTGGCGCGGTGTACTTGAATCCCGCACAGGTCGGCGACACGGCTTGGAAAATCAGGGCCGTTATCGATCTCAACGGCGACGGAAAGACGGATCTGATTTGGCAACACATGGCCGGAGGATCGCTGTCGGCGTGGCTCATGGACGGCATCAATGCCGCGAGCATCGTCTACCTCAATCCTTCAAATGTTTCGGGTGGTTGGAAAATCATGGGGCCGCGGTGAGCGGCCCACCGCTACACATAGGACAGACACTCGCGCGTCACTTCACTGAAGCTCGGCGATGAATTCCGGAAGGCCGTCGATCTCCGGCCCTCGGCGGCGGTTTTTCCAATGAGCAATCGCCATCTCGCGCGGCAAAGCGCGCGGCGAACTCGCTCCATGTAACCGGTATTGAGAATTCGGGTCTGTACGCCTGATTCTCGATGACCCCGTCGTAGAACTGCGTAAAAACAACTCTGTGATCACAGCTCCCTTCCTGTAGCTCCTCGCCCCCGGAACGACAGTGGTTGTCTCAGAAGCCCAATAAATACGCAAAAAACTATACGGTTGGGCTGTGGTATTCCGATTGCACAAGAAGTCTGCCTCGCAGAGAACTACAGGAGGAGCCGGTGAGGCATTTTCTGATCTGTCTGATGCTGACTTCCGTCGCCGCGACCGCCGAAGCGGGTAATGTCACGCTTCTTTGGAACGCGAATCCGGAGTCGGACGTCACGGGTTATTACCTGAATATCGGAACGGCGCCTGGCGTTTATACCCAGAAGATAGACGTGGGTAACGTGACGTCGTGGAGTTATTCAGCGCCCGACTTGTCCGTGCCTCACTATTTCGCGGTCCAAGCGTACAACCGTTCCGGCATCCAGAGTGGGTTGTCGGCCGAGGTGGTCTTGGCGGCAAGAGCGGCGATCACCGCGGACTTTGGCACTGATCGCGCAGCAGATCTTTTGTGGCAGCACACTGACGGTTGGCTCTCGGTCTGGAATATGAACGGAGCCAAACTCGCATCGTCAGCGCTCCTCACTCCAGGACAAGTCGCTGATCCGAACTGGCAGATGGTGGCGACATGCGACATGAACGGAGACGGGCGCACCGACATCATCTGGCGCCACGGGACTATAGGATGGATCTCCGTGTGGTTCATGCAAGGAACGCAGCTCGCGTCTTCCACTCTTCTCAATCCATCGCGAATCGAAGATCCGGGCTGGCATATCGTGTCATGCGCCGATTTCAATCGTGACGGTAAGCCTGATCTGTTGTGGCAGCACGACTCGGGTCTGATTTCCGCCTGGCTGATGAACGGGACCAATCTCGTCAGTGGAGTAGTGCTGAACCCGGGCTCCGTTCCTCCCAACTCGTGGCACATCGCGGGCACGGCGGATCTCAATGCCGACGGTCACACTGACATCATCTGGCAGCACGAAAACGGGATGCTTTCGGCGTGGCTCATGAACGACACGACGCTACGAAGTGCTCTCCTGCTGACACCGTCACAAGTAGGGCCGGAGTGGAAGATCCGCGCCATCGCGGATCTCAATCAAGACGGCCGACCGGATCTCGTGTGGCAGCGAAATGATGGGTTCCTGTCAGTTTGGTATATGAACGGAACTACGATGGTAGACGCCTTGCTTTTGGATCCGTCGCAGGTGGCAGGGGGAAGTTGGCAAATCGTAGGCCCCAAATAAACCGTAGCGGACTTCTGAGTTAGCTCTAAGGACAGGCTCCGGGATTCCGTCCACCCGGAGCCTGTTTTTTGTACGTCAGCGTCAGTTTGAGATCGGCCACGTATCGCGCCAGCGCATCCTGCCAGTGTGGCATCTGTATTCCCGCACGTTGAAGCTTCTCGTTCGACAACGCGCAGTAGCGGGGACGCGCCGCCGGGAAAGACATCGATGCGAGATTCGTAGCGATGAGGCTCGGCGTGAGTTCCAGGAGCCGCGCAGCTTCCTTAGCCAGATCGAACCACGTGGTGATACCGCTGCTGACGCAGTGATAAACGCCGATTGGCGGCCGAATCTGGAGAAGTCGAGCCGTCGCTTGGGCGACGTCCGCGACATAGCTCGGCGTGACCGTGCGATCAACAAACACGCGGGCGGGCGCGCCGGACTGAATCGCTTGAAGGATCCGATCGACACTGCTCTTCGGCCGTCGACCACCGAAAAGACTTTCAACCCGAAGGACGTAATACTCCGGAGCGTCGGCTGCGAACCATTCGCCCAGTAATTTCGATCGCCCGTAGTTGCTCTGGGGTGCCGGGGAATCGGCCTCCGTATACGGGCGGTCGTTCTCTCCGTCGAAGACGAAATCCGTGCTGTAGTGAATCAGGACTGCGCCCGTCTGGCGTGCGGCGCGGGCCAGGGCGAGAACACCGAAGGCATTGACTCCCAACGCCTGTGCCGCTTGCTCCTCCGCCTGATCCACTTGGTTGTACGCGGAGCAGTTAAGGATAACGTCCGGATGTAGGTGTCGGACGGCGCGAATTACGTCAGATTCGTTGGTGATGTCGAGATCGTTCCGCGTCATCGGCGTGACTGTGCCCGACGCGGACAGCCGTTCGACGATCGCAGAACCAAGTTGTCCCGCAGCACCGGTCACTAGAAAGCGCATCATACCTCGGCATACGATTCTCGCCCGAGGCACTACGATACCATTGGCCATCAACACGACGCACCAAAAGGGGTGGCGATATCCAGAATGGAAACCGTTGATACGCTCATAGTCGGCGGCGGCGTCACTGGGCTCGCCACCGCGCACGAACTGGCGGCGCGTGGAGTGTCCGTGGTCGTTGCGGAACGGCATCCGCGCTTCGGTCAGGAAACGAGCACACACAACAGCGGCGTTATCCACGCCGGCATCTACTATCCAACGGGCTCTCTGAAGGCCGAGCTGTGCCTTGAAGGTGCCGAACGGCTCTATAACTTCTGCCGCACTCACAACGTCCCTCACGATCGGTGCGGCAAGTTCATCGTGGCCTCGAATCCAGACGAACTTGGGGACCTCGAAGCGCTGGCGCAGCGTGGTACCGCAAATGGTGTGAAGGGCCTCGAGCTGGTAGACCTCGGCTTTCTGCGCCAGCGCGAGCCGCACGTCGCTGGCAGTGGGGCCCTGTGGTCGCCCGCGACCGGACGGGTGGAGGCCGAGGCGCTCGTCCGAGCGCTTGCGCGCTGCGCGGAACAGGAAGGAGCGATTCTTCTTCGCGGGGCTGGTGCCCTGGACGGAGCCACGCGCCCATACGGATTCGATGTGCGATTCGAGCGCGAAACAATTTCCGCGCGAACAGTCGTCAACGCCGCGGGACTCTATGCCGACGACGTCTCTCGCGCATTGGGAGGCGAGCGATTCAAGATTTATCCGGTACGCGGCGAGTACGCGGAGCTGCGCGTTCCGCGACGGACATGGGTGAATGGACTTGTCTATCCGCTTCCCCACAAGGGAGGACACAGTCTCGGCGTGCATCTCACCAAGACGGTCGGCGGTGCCGTGCTGCTGGGCCCGACCGCGACGTATCAGGACGAGAAGGACAATTACGAACGCGATCGGATTCCACTGGAAGACTTCATCGAACCAACTCGCCAGCTGCTGCCCGAAGCGACGATCGACGATCTCACGTACGGAGGAAGCGGTATCCGTCCGAAGCTCGCGCCTCCGGATCAATCGTTCGCGGATTTCCTCATTCGCCCCGATGCGATCCAGCCAGCGCTGATTCACGCGGCCGGTATCGAATCACCCGGCTTGACGGCGTGTCTCGCCATCGCCTCCATGATTACCGCCCTGGTGCGAGAGCGTTTGAACTAAGTGTTTTCGCTCGGGACCCTGATTCAGCGGACATGCGCCACCAGAAGCTTGATGCCGCAACGAGCGAACAGGAGTGCCGCTGCCAGCCATCGCCGCGCGCTCCAGCGTGACGGCGCAACGTACGTGACGTAGTACAAATACGCGCTGCGATGAAACGCACGAATAGCTAGCGACTTGGCGGTACGACTGCTTCGTGCACCTACGTGTATAACCCGAGCGTCGGGCCTGAAGCGAATGCTCCATCCGGCGTTGCGCAGGCGCCGGCAGAGGTCGGCATCTTCCCAATAGAGGAAGTAACGCTCGTCGAAGCCGCCAATCCCGTTGAAGGCCTCCCGTTGCACCAGTACGCAGGAGCCGCTGACCCAGTCGACCGACGCGGCTGCCGGGCTTTCAGGCCGCGCCCAGGGAAGCAACACATTGCGGCGCGCCAAACGGGTGGACGGAAACAGTCGCGACAACAGCGTAGATCGGCCGAAGAGTCCCGTCATCATCGTCGGGTCGCCCCGGGCATTCCCCTGTGGAGAGCCGTCGTCGTTGATCACGCACGGCGCGACTGCCGCGTGCCGCGGAGACGTGTCGAGCTCATGGAGCAGCGGGTCGAGGAATCCTGGGGCGACGAGGCAATCGGGGTTGATGAACAGCAGGAGGTCCGCCGAACCGGTTCGCGCTCCGACGTTCGCGGCGGCCGCAAAGCCCGTGTTGGCCGGGAGACGGACGAGGCGCACTTGTCCCCTCCCGGAATCGCAGGTTGGGTTCAGTGGCCCGATAGCGTCTCGTGCCTGCGTCGTGACCTTATAGCGCGTGGGCTTCAGCCTGCGGGACGAGTGCGGAATGTCGGAGGCCGAGGGCCGGGTGCCCGGTGCCGATCCGGACTCGCCGCGCCGTGCGGCCACCGTCTCGCTGCCATCGGTCGACGCATTGTCAACGACCACAACTTCCCAGTTGAAACCAGCCAGTCCGGCATCGAGCGAGTTGAGACACTCCGCCAGGTGCGGACCGCTGTTGTAGTTGACGATGATGACGGTGACGTCGGGCGGCATTTGCAATCCTGCGCGTTCAGGTCTCAACCTCGGCTCTCATCGTCAACCGGAACGCCAGCCCTACCTTGCGGCCGCGCTTGCAGCTCTCAGAAGCACCCTACCAGGGTGGAGGATTCTGCCGGTATGCGCGAAACCTGGGAAGATTCCGATCCTTATCCGAGACCGTCGGTGGCGAGACGGGCCATGGGATTGCCAGGTCCGGATCGGACCAGACAATTCCTCCCTCGGTCGTTGGCTCGTATGGTGCGTCCACCTTGTAGATCACGTCCGCGGGTTGCGATCCGACGACGCAGAAGCCATGAGCGAACCCGGCAGGAACCCACAGCATGCGTCCGTCTCGATCGTCCAGCTCGGTCGCCAGATGCTGACCGTAGGTCGGCGAGCCCGGCCGGATGTCAACGACCACGTCCCAGATCGCTCCGCGAATGACGCCTACGAGCTTGCCCTGCGCGGGCCGCAGCTGGTAGTGGAGGCCTCGCAGAGTACCCGGCACCGACCTCGAGTGGTTATCCTGGCAGAAATGAGGAAGCCCGTAGTGCTCGAAACGCGCTTCGTTGTACCGTTCGATGAAGAAGCCGCGCTGATCCGTATGTACCTGCAGCTCGATCAGAACGATTCCCGCTAGTGATAGAGGTGAAATCTTCACGTGTTCGGATGACGCGGAGGCCGGTCAACGGACTTCATCGAGCCGATGTGTGATGGGCGCGTAGTGCTTCAGGCATTGCCGCAGGTACGTGCCGTACGAGCTGTTCGGATATCGATCCGCCGACCGGAGCAGCTGTCGCTCGTCGATGAATCCCTTGGCGTAGGCGATCTCCTCGATGCACGCTACTTTCAATCCCTGGCGCAGCTCGAGGGTCTGGACGAACTGGGACGCGGCGAGCAGCGAGTCGTACGTGCCGCTGTCCAGCCATGCGACGCCGCGTCCGAGCATGTCGACGATCAGCTCGCCGCGCCGAAGATACTCGAGGTTGATGTCCGTGATTTCGAGCTCCCCGCGCGCCGACGGCTTCAGGCTGCTCGCAATATCCACGACCGTGTGGTCGTAGAAGTAGATGCCGGTGACGGCCCAGTTCGAGCGAGCCACCCGCGGCTTCTCCTCCAGGCTGAGCGCTCGCCCGTCCGCGTCGAATTCGACCACGCCATACCGCTCGGGATCGGTCACGTGATAGGCGAAGAGTTTCGCCCCCGAGCACAGCTGCGAGGAACGTTCGAGCGCGGCGACGAGCTCGTTGCCGTAGAAAATGTTGTCGCCGAGGATCAGGCAGACCGGGGATCGATCGACGAAGTCGGCGCCGATGATGAAGGCTTGCGCGATCCCCCCGGGATACGGCTGCTCCCGATACGTGAAGCGCACCCCAATGTCGCTGCCATCCTCGAGCAGTCCACGAATCATCGGCACGTCGCGGGGCGTGCTGATGATGAGAATGTCGCGGATGCCGGCGAGCATCAGCGTCGCCAGCGGGTAATAGATCGTCGGCTTGTCGTAGACAGGGAGCAGCTGCTTGCTGATCGATCGTGTCAGCGGGTACAGACGGGTCGCGCTACCGCCCGCGAGGATGATGCCCTTCATGACTTTTCGGACACCGATCATACACTGCGCGCCTTTCGACCTGCCTCGATGTCTCTGATATCCTCGACGGACGTCCACCTCGTCGGCAACCTCGGAGCAGAAGCGCCGTAGCCGTTCCTCCGAACAGCTCGGTCTCGATGAAAACGATGAGTCCACCCGGTTTGAAGCGACTCGAAGCGGCCTTGCGCCACGCAACCTGCCGATCCACGCGCCTTTCGGACTACACGTTCATCTCTGAAGATGCAAACTCCTCTCTCTCGGTTGATGCGGTCGATCTACCCGACGGATCTCGAGCGCTCGTAACGCCACTGGGTTCAGCGGCTATCTTTGAAGTCTCGCTCGAGCCCGGAGCGACCTTCATCACCCGATGCGAATTGCTGGAATCTTCAGGGCGTGTCTCGACTCCGGTTGTGTTCGAATGCGCGATCGCTGCGGCTGACGGTTCCTGGTCGGTCCGCCGACAGGTTGCTCTGCGCTCTGGCTCTCGTCGGCGGCGCCCTTCAAGCCGGTTCAAGCTTCCGCTGCCGCCGCAAGCGTCTGGGCGAGCAACGATACGCCTCTCGGCCGCGCCGCGACGGGAAGGTCCCCCCGAGGGCGCCTCACCGGCCTGGATTGAGCCGCGCTTGGTTTGGCGCCGTAGCGTCTCCCAGATGCTGCGGCTCTTTAAAGCGGTCAGAGTGCGCGAAGGACTTCCGGGCAGCCTTCGACGGTTGCTGCACGGCGGGGAGAACAGATCGGGAAGAGACTATCAAGTCTGGCTTGAAAGGCATGGGCGCGTGCCAGATGTCGCGCCCATGAAGGCTACGGCTGGTTCTTTCTCGTATCAGCCGCTCTTCAGCATCATTACACCTGTCTGCAACACAGACCCGCGATGGCTCTCCGAGTGCATCGACTCGGTGCAAGGACAGATTTATCCGCGATGGGAGCTTTGTATAGCCGATGATGGCTCCACGAGAAGCGAGACGATTGATGTCCTGAAGTCGCGCACTCGTGATGACTCACGGATCAAGCTCGTTCGCCTCGCTCACCAGGAGCAGATTGTGAAGGCGTCGAATGCGGCTCTGGAATTGGCGACAGGAGACTATGTCGCCTTCCTCGATCACGATGACACGCTTGCGCCAGAGGCTCTCTTTGAAGTTGCCGCATACCTTAATGCTCAACCTGACGCCGACTTTATCTACACCGATGAAGACAAGCTAGACCCAAGCGGACATCGCTGCGATCCGTACTTCAAGCCTGATTGGTCGCCCGAGCACTTCCTCAACTTCATGTACACCAACCACCTGATGGTGTTGCGACGTCAGCTCGTTGAAGAGGTCGGCCGCTTTAGGTCCGGGTTCGATGGTGCTCAAGACTACGATTTAGCTCTTCGAATCGTCTCGGCGAAGCGTCGTATCCATCACATCCCAAGGGTGCTCTATCACTGGCGACAGGCACCGGGATCCGCCGCGGCTGAATCGAACGCGAAAGGATGGGCTCTCGAAGCAGCCCGCCACGCGCTCGAGTCGCACGTCGAACGGAATCAGCTCGACTCCGACGTCGTCCAGGAGACGCTCCCGGGGTTCTTTCGTGTCCGGCCACGAATTCGAAGAGCTCCCCTTGTGACCATCGTGATCCCGACCGACGATCGCACACGCGATGTGCATGGCCGACCAGTCTCGCTCCTGACCAAAGCCGTGCACAGCATTGCGGGAAAAACAGCTTACGGGAACTATGAGCTGTTGATTGTTGATAACGGGCGCTTGTCCGACAACACCAAGAGATCGTTGGCAGACATTCCGCACGGGCGTGTGTCCTACGCGGCTGGGAGCTCGTTCAATTTCGCACACAAACTGAACTTCAGCGTTTCGCACGCACGCGGCGAGCACATCGTGCTGTTCAACGACGATCTCGAGGTTATCAACAGTGAATGGTTAACAGCGCTTCTCGAGCAGTCGCAAAATCCCGAGATCGGCGCCGTGGGCGCGAAGCTCTTCTTCCCAGACGGCCGCCTGCAGCACATTGGAATCATCCTCGGCGTCTGCGGCCTTGCCGCGCATGCGTTCCATTGCGCTCCGGGCTCCTCGACCGGCTACTATGGGTCAGCGCTCGGCACCCGTAACTACTCCGCGGTAACAGGGGCCGGGTTCATGACGCGGCGAGCCGTGTTCGAGCAACTCGGAGGCTTCGATGAACGATTCGCAATCGATTTCAACGACGTCGATTACTGCCTCCGAGCGAGACGCGCTGGATACCGCGTCGTGTTTACGCCATACGCGCAGCTGTACCACGATGAATCAGGCACCTTCGGACCACGCATACAGGGGCGCGCAGAGCTCACGCTTGCACTTGAGAGCTGGCGAGACGTGGTCGAAAACGATCCGTACTACAACCCCAATCTGACGCGCGAGTTCGCAGATTTCCGCCCACGTTGACGTCTCGCCGGCGGCTCGTCAACCGCGCTGTGGGGAGATAGCAGCCGTTGGATCTCGCCGCGCCGCAACGAGCTCAAAAAAGAGGTCCTGCACCGGGTCGCGCGCGTCGTAGACGACGCGCCAGTCGTCGCCAAGTTCATAGTCCGCTCTGACGAGCCTCGTGCCATCGGCCGTGTTGGTGAAGTCGAGCCATTGTTTGAGATAGATCACACTGCGAGTGACCCGTCTCATCTGCTCGATGAAGTTACTTGCTTGCGTCCGTCGCATTTCATGCAGAGAGCTGATATTAACGAATGCATCCACGCAATGCGCGGGAAGTTTGCTGATTTGGTTGGCGCTGAAAAAGGCGATCTCGGATTGTTCCAGTTCTTCGCGAATCGCTTCATAACTGTGGAACGGGCGAAATCGAAACACTTTGCGGGTTGGAAACAGTGTCTCGAGATACCACTGCGAGATCAAGAGAGCTGGCGGAATATCGAAGACCCAGTACGCGCACCGAGTCGCATGGAGGAGGACGAATCCAAGACGACCATAGCCAGACCCTAGCTCCGCGAACGTCATCCGCTCATCGAGGGCCCGAGGCAGGTACTCAAGAAGACGGTACGTCTCACGCACCGAATTCGCCAGATCCTGAGAGATCCAACGGTGTCGATGGCGAATGCGAATCGGATTACCGAGACTCGGTTCCTCGAGTCGGTCGAGCAAGCCAAGCCGATCGGTCCGCTTCACGCAGTCCCACAACGCTGCGACGAAGGTCTTGTAGATGAGACGGCTCACCGCCGTCCTCAGCGGCTGGTCGTGCGCAAACCCTTCGACGAGCACCGGCCGAGGCATCCGCGCAAAGAATGGGGCCAGCGTCGGCCGCCGTACCCACTCGCTCAAGACACGCTTGACTTGATTGTCGCTCACCCGTGCCGGCAGCCAATTGAAATAGTTCTGGTTCACGCTCCGCTTGAAGTTACTTAGCCCCAGCCGACCGAGTTGGTCGAGATTGAGCGCGTTGAGATGCTGCCAAAGGACAGATGGCTGGTAGATCGGATCGGACGACGCGACTTCCTGGACCATCTCGGTTAAGAGGACCTGGAAATCGTTCGGACTCAGCGGATCGCCTTCATACACGCGTCAGACTACCTGATCGGCGGCAGCCCCACGGGGCTTCCGATCTTTTCGATGTTGACGTGTCGCGGCCGCGGTAAATACACGCCAAACACAGTCCGCCGGCGGGCATCGTCGACGACGCGAAAGATGAGCGCGTTCTCAATCCAATCCATCCACTGCTGCACGTCTTGGTCGTAGCCGATCGATGGCGACAGACTGTAGTAACCGGGCTTCAAGTCGATTGGAACCGTAAATTGATAACGGTACACATCGCCAGCATGGACCTCTGGCAACTCCGTGCCTTCTTGAGCGGTGTTCAAGCCGATGATGTCGGTGCCCAGTCGATCGCGAATATAGAAGCCGACCACGTGTTCGAACTGGTTCGTGCGGAATTCGATGTCAATCGTGACGCTGACGACCTCTCCCAAACCGACACCCTCAGTGCGCTCGCCTTTCGTGTTCGTGAGAAACACATCCAGAATCCGCGCATTTCCATCCCCGTGCCGGAAGTACTTGAACTCGGGAAGCTCGAGCGAAGTTGACTCGGAGGCGTCGCCTCGTGCGTGACTGTCCGCAAGCTCGTTTCGCGCTTCGGCGGCCCGACGGTCTTCGCGATCGGGAGCCGAGGCCTCCATTTGGCGCAGCCGCTCGACGTCGAAGTCCATCGTCATCAACGCGAGATACCAATTGGCCATCGTCAAGGGATCGCCCCGATTGACGACGGCGCCGTCGAGGAGGACGAGAACGTGATCGCAGAGCCGCTTGACCGCCTCGATATCGTGACTCACGAACAGCACGGAGACGCCGGTTCGTTGAAGCTGTCGGAGCTTGGTCATACATCGTTGCTGGAACCGGGCATCGCCAACCGCGAGCGCCTCATCGATGACCAACACGTCCGGATCAGTATTGATGGCGGCAGCGAAGGCGAGCCGCACGTACATTCCCGATGAATACGTCTTCACCGGAAGATCGATGAATCGGCCGATCTCCGCGAATTCGATAATGTGGTCAAGGCGATCGCGCGTTTCTGCCTCGGTGAGACCCAACACGGCGCAATAAAGAAAGACGTTCTCGCGACCGGTGAATTCCGGGTTGAACCCGGCGCCCAACTCGAGAAGCGCGCCCACCCGCCCGTGCAACTCGACCTGACCGACGGTGGGAGTCAACGTCCCGCAAATCAATTGAAGGAGCGTGGATTTTCCTGAACCGTTCCGCCCGATGATGCCGACCGTCGAGCCTCGCATCACGTCGAACGACACGTCTCTCAGCGCCCAGAACTCGTCGTGAAAACGGCGCCGGCCTCGCCACAGAAACTGTTTAAGTCGATCGCTTGGCTTGCGGTAGATCTCATACACCTTGCTGACACCCCGCACGCGAATTGCGTGCTCAGAGGACATCAGCAAAGCCTTTCTTTGTCTTCTCGAACCAGACCCATCCGAGCCACATCAGGATTGTGGAGACGATGAAATAGACGATCAGGCCCTTCCCGTCCGGCCACTGGTTCAAGAACAGGGCATTTCGCGCGCTCTCTACCGGAAACGTCAGCGGGTTGAGACGTAGTGTCGGACGAAGCACGGACGGGACGGCGGAAACCGGATAGAACAGCGGACTGAGGAACATGAGCATTGTGACGATCAAGGGCACCACTTGCTGAAGATCTCGAATGAAAACACCCAACGATGCCAAAAACCAGGAGATACCGAGCGTCAACATGAGAAACGGCACCAGGACGAACGGAATCGAGAGCGCCGCCGCCCCCACCGTCGGTTGAAAAAAAAACCGCGCGATGACAATCACCAGTGCGCTCGTCCCCATCTGCACCAGCGATGACCCGAGTTGCGCCACCACCAGGAGGTCCAATGGGAAGACGACCTTCTTGACGAAGTTCGCGTTGCCGACGATGAGGCCCGACGCATTCGTGAGCGTCTCGGCAAGCACGTTAAAAACGGTCAGACCGACGAACAGAATCAATCCAAACTCGAATGATGCGCCGGCCGCGCCCTGAAAAAATCTGGCCCGGTACACTCCGCCAAAGACAAATGTGAAGATCGCCAGCATGAGCAGGGGACGGATGAGAACCCACGCAATCCCTCCCATCGATCCTTGATATGCGCTGGCAACGTTCTTTCGTACGAGCTGGCGCAACAGGTATCGATGAGCCCGCAGGCGACGCACCAACGTGAGGGGGCTCAACCCTCCCGGCGAGGATGCAGTGGGAAGAGCGTTAGTGTTTCTGCGACTGCCACCAGGCGACGGTTTGAGCAAGTCCCCTCTTCAGGTCGTAGGTCGGCGAAAACCCGATCCTGCGCGACAGGATATCCACCACCGCCGCGAGACGCAAAACTTCGTCGGTCCGGGGTTTCGCTCCAAACGCAACAAGGTGTTCTCGGCCCATCAATGATGCCACTGTCGACACGACCGTCCGGACCGGCAGGCAGGTTCCGGAAGCTATATTGACCGGGCCAATGTAATCGCTGTCCAGCACGGAGACAAAAGCGCGCGCCGCGTCGGCCACGTGCATGTAGTCACGCTGCTGTGTTCCTTCCGTGCAATGCGCCTCCACACCGCTCAGCAATGCCGCAACCGTGCCGCTGATCAATCGGCCTGGCGCCTCGTGCGGACCATAAAGAAAGAAGACTCGACCCCACGCCAGACTCACACTGGTCTGGACACTCGCCTTTTCGAGGAGTAGATGAACGGCATGCTTGGATTGGCCATAAAGCGTTCGCGGTTTCAACGGGGTGCGCAGCTCATCGAGCTCGGTCTGTCCCTGCCAATCGTATTCAGCGCACGAACCGGCCATCACGGCACGCTCACCTCCCCCGGCAGCAAACGCGAGGTACAGCTGCAGGGTTGTGGCGACCCATCGAAGATTTTCGAGCGATTCCCAGAACAGACCTGGTGTCGCGTACCAGGCGAGATGCAGGAGATGGCTTGCCCGAATGTTCAGCATCAGCTCGCGTGTTGCCGAATCGTCGAACAAATCACACGAGTGATATACGAGCTGCGTTGGAAGTCCCTCGGGGCGCTTCGCTCGTCCCACCGCGTGCACGTCATATCCCCTGTCAAACAGTTCAGGCAACGTGTGGCGGCCAATAAAGCCACTGGCGCCGGTGACGACCACACGCTTCACGACAAAAAGTCCGGATAGTTGGCATCGCGGTCCGACAGAATGGGCTCGTCCATCGGCCACGCAATACCGAAAGCCGGATCATTCCACCGAACTCCCCGTGCCAGATCGGGTGCGTGGAACTCCGTAATCAAATAAAGAACCTCGACATCATCCTCCAGAGTCTGGAAACCGTGGGCGCACCCCCGAGGGATAAAAAGGGCGGCGCAACTGTCGCCGCTCAGCTCGACACCCACCCATTGCCGGAAAGTTGTCGACGATCGCCTCAAGTCCAGTGCCACGTCATATATCGTTCCCCGTGTGCACCGCACCAACTTTGCCTCTTCGCTCGGCGGCATCTGGTAATGCATGCCGCGCAGCGTCCCTCGCCGCGTATTGCGGGACATGCTCGATTGCACAAAACGTGTCGGCAGTCCTGCAGTCGCGAATTCACGCTCGCAGAACGTACGCGCAAACAGACCCCTGACATCGCGGTGCGCCTCGATTTCGACCAGCACCACGCCGGAGATGGAGGTCTTCTCGAACCGCATTACAGGATCGTCAGCTTCGGAATCGGAACGACAAACTGGGCGCCCCACGCCCGAACCTCGTTCATCTGGTTGACGATCTCGTCCTTCAGGTTCCACGGCAGGATGAACACGTAATCCGGCCGGGCCTCGGTGAGCTTTTCAGGAGCATGAATCGGGATGCGGGTGCCAGGCAGATAAAGTCCCTGTTTGTGGGGACTGCGGTCGACCGTGAACGGCAGCAGTTCGGGACCGATGCCGCAGTAATTCAGCAGCGTATTGCCCTTCGCCGGCGCGCCATACCCCACGACGGTCTTTCGCGACCGGTGAGCGTCCAAGAAAAAGCCCAGCACCTGACATTTGGTCTGGACGACTTTCTCGCGGAATGTCTTGTAGCCTTCGAGGCTGTCGAGACCCGCCTCGTGCTCCCGATCGAGAAGCGACCGGACAGCACTTGTTCTGACGTGCCCGGTCGCTCGATGGCGGACGTGCACTCGGAGTGAGCCCCCATGCGTCGGCAATTCTTCAACATCGGTCACCATCAAGCCGTGTGAAGCAAACAGGCGATCTAGTGCTCCCAACGAGAAATAAGAGAAGTGTTCGTGGTAGATGGTGTCGAACTGGTTGCCGTTGACAAGGCTGAGCAGGTGGGGACACTCAATCGTGATCACACCAGTTGCTTTTAACACAATCGCGAGCGCCCGCACGAAATCGTTCAAACGAGGCACATGCGCGAGAACATTGTTCGCAACGATCAGATCGGCGGCGACGCCGCGGTCCCGCAACCGCTCCGCTACCCCTGTTCCAAAGAACGCAATCTCGGTGGGAATGGCTTTTTCGAGAGCGACTCGCGCCACGTTGGCAGCAGGCTCGACTCCAAGCACCGGAATTCCGAGTTTTTGAAAGTACTGGAGCAGATATCCGTCATTACTCGCGATTTCAACCACCATCGAGTCGGCATTCAAGGAGAGACGGCCGACCATTCGAGTCGCAAACTCGCGGCAGTGCTCGAGCCAGAGGTCCGAGTAGGAAGAAAAGTAGAGATACTCGCCAAAAATCTGTTCGGGACTCTCGAATTCGTCGAGCTGAACGAGCAGACAGCGCTCGCAGACTCGCACGTGCAATGGATAGAACGTTTCCATCCTGTGGAGTTGATCGGGTTTGACGAACGCGTTCGCGAGCGGCGAGAGACCCAGATCGACGAAGGTTTGAGTGAGAGGATGTCCACAAAACCGGCAGGTGCTGTCGTTCACGCGTTCCGCTCTCTCATACCCTCGTAGCAGACGATCTGATCGAGCGTCAGTCTGCCGGCTGATTCGCCGGCCGCGACGCGACGATACCAGTCCACGGTCCATTCCAGTGCGTTTTCGATCGGCAGCTGTGGCCGCCAGTGAAGTCTCGTCCTCGCTTTGGACGCGTCGACTTGAAGCACGCCGGCCTCGTGCGGATGGCTGCCCGCGTCCTGCTGCCATCCGGCGCCATCTCCCCACAAGCGCGCCAGCCGTTCGACAACCCACGCCACGGATCGGGCATCGTCTTCAGGTGGTCCGAAATTCCATGCTTCGCCAAACATTGCCGGATCGCGCCATAGCTGCTCGGCGAGCGACAAGTAGCCTGCAAGCGGCTCGAGCACATGCTGCCAGGGTCGTATCGCCTGTGGACGACGAATGAGAACGGCCTGACCCGCCATGAATGCACGCGCGCAATCCGGTACCAATCGATCGCAGGACCAGTCTCCACCCCCAATCACGTTGCCCGCTCGAGCGGAGGCGACACCGACGCCGTTCGACTGGGGCCGGTTGAAGAAGGATCGTCGCCACGCCGCCGTCACGAGCTCGGCGCATCCTTTACTGCAACTGTACGGGTCGAAGCCGCCCATAGGATCCTGTTCACGATACGGCCGATCCCATTCCCGATTCTCGTAGCATTTATCGCTCGTGACAACGACTACGGCGCGGACATTCCCACTTGCCCGTGCCGCCTCGAGAACGTGTGCAGTGCCCATCACATTGGTCGCCAGTGTCGCGATCGGATGTTCGTACGACCGACGAACGAGCGCCTGCGCGGCCAGATGGAATAGCACGTCAGCCCGCGACTGAACAACGACGCGACGGACGGCCTCGGCGTCTCGAATGTCGCAAAAAACGGATTCAATTGGTAACGCGTTCTTGACGAGCGCAAAAAGACTCGGGTCGGTCTCTGGGGGTAAGCCGAGGCCTGTCACCTGAGCGCCGAGGCGGTCGAGCCAGAGGCACAGCCACGCCCCTTTGAATCCACTATGTCCGGTGACCAGAACGCGCTTGCCGCGCCAGAATGGCTCGTTTGGGATCACCAGATCTTCCACGGAGCTCGTCCGTCTTGCCAAAGCTCTTCGAGATACCGTTTGTCACGCAGCGTATCCATGGCGTGCCAGAAGCCGCGGTGATGGTAGGCTGCAAGCTGTTTCTCTCGAGCGAGTCGCGCAAGCGGCTCCTGTTCCCACACGGTCGCGTCGTCCCGAATGTAGTTCAGTACACGAGGCGACAGAACGAAAAACCCGCCATTAATCCAACCCCGGTCACCCAGTGGCTTCTCGACGAAAGCCGCGACGTGATTCCCGGAGATGTCGAGGGCGCCGAACCGTCCAGCGGGCTGCACCGCGGTGATGGTGCCCAGGCGACCGCAATCTCTGTGAAAGGCAAGCAGACGATCTATCGCGATATCGGCCACGCCGTCGCCGTAGGTCATGCAAAAGTCGTCGTCTAAGTACTCGGCGACACGCCGCAATCGCCCGCCGGTCATCGTCTCAGTCCCCGTATCGACAAGCGTGACTCGCCACGGCTCAGCGCGACGGTGATGGACTTCCATCGCGTTGCGCGCAAGATCGAGCGTAACATCACTCTCGTGGAGATGGTAATTGGCGAAGTATTCCTTCATCATGTAACCCTTGTGACCGAGGCACACGACAAAGTCCGTGACGCCGGCAGCGGCATAGATTTTCATGATGTGCCAGATGATCGGCTTGCCGCCGATCTCGACCATCGGCTTCGGGCGGATGTCGGTCTCTTCAGCCAGGCGGGTACCAAGGCCTCCAGCCAAAATAACCGCTTTCGTCAATGAGCGGACCTTGCCATGCGAGACATTCTAGCGACCGCTGATCGGTTCGGGCAAGAGCGCACAGCCGTGAGCAAACGTCGCTGTGGGTAGCATGGTGTAAGATCTTTCGCGATTCGTTAAAAGATCTCGATGGGTAACAGAGAACGCAACCGCCATTCGGGAGGCTCGCCTGACGGAACCGCTGTTGGGGTGCGCTCGCATCGACGAATGCCAGGGCAGTCCTCCGGACACTCCCTCCACGATGACTGAACCCGCAAGCTTCGAAGCAGGCCAACACCTTCAGCAAGACATCTACCAGCGCTACAGCTTTTTCGGTCAACTTCTACTTGCCCTGACCGGATCGGCGGCGAGCCGTCCGTTCGACCGGCCTCTCCGGGTTCTTGACGTCGGCTGCGGCCCCGACCGATTGACCGAGATCTTTCTCGATCCGACCTTCGTCGTGATTCGCGCCGATGTCGAACGTTTCGATCAGGACGACATGGTGCTGCTCGAGCCTGGACGTCCCTTGCCGTTTGACGATCGGAGCTTCGACGTCGTGATCGCGCTCGACGTGCTGGAGCACGTGGCGGCCGGCGCACGGGAGGGATTGGTGCGCGAGCTTCAGCGAGTGGCTGCGCGGGTCGTCGTGATCAGTCACCCCATAGACCGGCCCGAAGTGATCCACGCCGAGCTCGAGTTCGCGCGGTGGGCACACACCATCACGGGGAGAGGCGTCGCGTTTCTACAGGAGCACGCAGACTTGGGTTTGCCCAACCCCAGTCAGGTGGCGAACTGGCTCGCGGAGAAATCGCACGTCTTAGTCACCGAGACGGCACCCTTGGCCGAATGGCTCTTTTTCAACATTGTCGACTACGTCTACGCCTTCGAGTTCGGAGATGGTGATGAGAAGCACGCATTCAACGCAGCGATCAATGCGGTAACCCCGCTCGTCGGGAGGAATATTCCACATTATCGGGCTTTTGTGTGCGCGTTCTCTGAGAGCGACGACGTCACCACCGCAAAAACCTACGTCGACTCGGTGCGGCGTGACGCACATTCCCTCCTCGCCTTTGCCGCAGCAAGCGGCGAGGCATTGGCGCACCTGCATCGCGACCTTCGAAACCAACTGATTCGCCTTGTCTCGCCGAATACTCAGCCAGTTACGGAAGCGTCACCGCTGCTGGGTTACGTCCATGCGCTGCTCGCGTCGTTGTCGGACAAGGACCGCCACACAGCGGAGCTGCTCGCGTCGTTGTCGGACAAGGACCGCCACACAGCGGAGTTGCTCGCGTCGTTGTCGGACAAGGACGGTCAGATCGAGGCGTTGGCACAGTTGCGGGTTCGGGATCAGGAGAACGCTGCCGCTACACGGAAGGCAATGGAAAATTCGCGGTCCTGGCGAGTCACAGCTCCGCTCCGCGCGTTGGCCGCAACCGGGAGGCGCCTCGCAAAGGGGACTTCACCGAGCGTCAAGCAAGAGACCGCTGGGGCTGCGGAGCCATTCGGTACATCAAAATTTCTGCGCGACCGCGCGAAGAGTGTTACAAGGGTTCGGGTCAGGCGTTTCCTGCAAACGCGGTCAGGGCGATCGTTTCGAGCAAAACTGTCGCCGTATTTGCGAACGCGCGTGGGCCAAGCCGCAAAACGGCGGCTGTCCAGCCTCGTCGGCGCTTCGTCGCCCATTGCAGAGACTCCAATCCAGCATTGGGTTGGAGGGCCATCCTCGACGTTCCCGCGTGACGTTGGCTATGTCCCTCCCGTCGGGCTCCTCCCCTGGTTTAATCCGCTGAATGCCGTCGTGTCAGCGAAGAACGCTCAAGCCGCAAGGCTGAATATCATCCTGCCACACGTCGGTATGGCGAGTACGTCGGGCGGGCCCAATACAGCCATTATTCTCGGATGCAAACTCGCATCGACTGGCATTCCCGTCCGCCTGGTGAGTGCGGACGTTCCGCTCGACGCGGATCTGCGGGCCCTCCACAAACACGTTCAGAACCTCACTGGACAGCCGCTGCCGTCCAATATCGAGCTTCTGGACGCGCACGATCGAAGGCGGCCGGTCGAATTTGGCCCAAACGATGCGTTTCTCGCAACAGCCTGGTGGACAGCTCAGCAGACGAAGTATGTCGTGCGCCTCACGAATCGAAGCCAATTCCTCTATCTCATTCAGGATTTCGAGCCGCTCCTCCATGCGGCGTCCTCGTCGCAGGCGCTGGCGATAGAGACCTACTCGCTGGATTGCCTTCCCCTCGTGAACTCACGGCTGCTTTACGACTACTTCGTGAGCGAAAAAATCGGCCGCTTCGCTGATCAGGCTTTCTCCGATTCAGCGCTCGTTTTCGATCCCGCACTCGATCGCCATCTCTTTCGCCCTCGGGAGACCCGTTCGGTCGAAGGGCGCCGGCGCCTGCTGTTCTACACACGACCGCAGATTGCGCTGCGAAATCTGTTCGAGCTGGGCGTGGCAGCGCTCCAGAAGGCCGTGCGGGACGGAGTCTTTAGCGCTGACAACTGGGAGTTCTGGGGAATCGGCGAGACATTCAGTTCGATCACACTGGGCGATGGCGCGCGCCTGGTCCCCGCGCCGTGGCTCGACCTCCCCGGCTATGCGAAACAGATGCGAGACAGCGATATCGTCCTGTCACTGATGTTGTCTCCCCATCCAAGTTATCCGCCGCTCGAGATGGCCGCGAGTGGTGGATTTGCTGTGACCACGTGCTTTGGAACCAAGACCGCGGAGGAGCTCGCGCGTTTGTCGAGCAACATCATTGGAGTTCCGGCAACGATTGAAGGCATCAGTCAGGGGCTCGCATCCGCCGTGGGCGGCCTGAGCGATTGGGACCGACGACTGCAGGGATCACGCATCGAGCTCCCCCACAACTGGGACGAGAGCCTCAATCCGCTCATGCCAAGGCTGGTCGAAGCGCTCGCAGATCTGCAGGGCGGGCAACGATCGCCAGGCACATTGACCCTGAAGCCTTCTGGCGCTTCGAGAGATCCTTTCGAGTCGACGCGAATTTCTGACGCTGATTACGCAGACTTTCGCCGCGAGGCTCGCCGCAGACGCCGGTCGTGGTATCCCGACCGTGGCGAATGTGGATTGATCAGTTTTCTCACACCTGTCTGGAATACGAATCCTACGTTCTTGGAGGAGCTCGCCGACAGCGTGCTCAACCAGGACTCAGGAATGACATTCGAGTGGATCGTTCTCGATAACGGTTCCGATAGCGCCGGGACGCGCCAAGCCCTCCAACGCCTCGACGGCAGCAAGGGAGTCCGTTTCTATCGTGTCGGCAAGAACCTTGGCAACGTCGGCGGCCTCCGCTATTGCCTCGAACGTGCCAGCAACCGTTACATCGCTGCCCTCGATCACGACGATCTGGTCTCGGCAGATTGCGTGCGGGTCGTCAGTCATGCGTTGCACGAGGCCCAGTATCCCGTCATCGCCTACACAGATGAGGACATGATCTCCGAGGAGGGCTTCACGTTGCCCTATCTCAAACCGGATTGGGATCCCGTTCTCTTCGCCAACTCCTGCTATACATCTCACCTCGGCATCATCGATCGGCTCGAGGCGCTGCGCCTCGGCGCATACACGGACGGTGCAGTCGAAGGCAGTCCCGACTGGGATCTGTTTACGCGCTTCGTTGTCGCCGGCCATGCACCGCACCACATACCCGAAGTTCTCTATAGCTGGCGCAGACACAGCGGCTCAACGTCAATCAACATTTTATCGAAGCCGTTTGTCTACCAGTCTCAGCACTCCGTTCTCAAACGCCTCGTGGAAGGCTTGTCGCCCTCGAGGCGATACACAATCGACCCTTCGCCGCTCTTTCAAGGAACCCCTGATTGGCGGATTCGACGCGACTCCGCGGCAGCACGACCCGTCACTACGGTCGTCCTGACCGAGGGCGGCGGCCCGTGCCCCTCCATTCCGACTCACTCGAGCGTGCCGCATGAAGTCGTTCAATTGGACGCGGCCGGTGGAATAGCCGCGCTCGGGAATATCGTCCAACGCGTTGCAGAGAGCGGTCGACTGTTGCATATCGTCTGGGCCGGCACGCGGATCGAGGGCGAGGACTGGCCACTCGAGGCGATGACGATGTTCGACTTGTTTCCAGATAGTGCAATCGTCGGAGGGCGGCTCCATCGCAATCGGCGGGTCGTTCACGGTGGCTGCTACTTCGGGTTTGGACGAGGCTGCGACAGTTCCGACTACGGACGGTCGATCGATGATTCCGGGTATTTCGTCCAGGCATGGAAGCCGCATTCGGTTAGCGCGGTATTGATCGATCACTGTGTGATGGATGCCGCGTTCATCGCAGCCGTGCTCAAGTCGCTGCCCGACGGCGCCCTCGGTCTGCCCTACCTAGGCGCGTGGCTTGGCGCAGCCAGCCGTCGGCACAATCGGCGAGTCATTTACGACCCGCTGCTGTCGGCAGAAACCGACCTGGATCTCTCGGAGCGCGTCACCAACGCGGAACGGGAGGCATTCCGACGCATTCACTATGATCTCATTCCCGAAGACAGATTTCTTTCACCGCATCTGGGTTTGAGTCCGGCCACGGCCTTTCGGCCAGTTACACCGGAATCTCGACGCTGCGCTAGAACCGCGCCGCGGCCGCTGGCTTACGCTGAGGATTTGGCCACCGACGTGATCGTTCGGAAAATCCGGTACGCCACCGCATCGGATACTCCGCGCTTTTCGTTGTTAACAAGCGTATATGCGCGCACGCCAGCGGGCCACTTCAGGAGCGTCGTCGAGTCGGTGCTGGCCCAAACGCGCTCACAGTTTGAATGGATTCTCCTGGCGAACGGGCCCGTCTCAGAGGGGGTGCAGCAGATTCTCGACGAAGCTACGCGCGATTGTCGCATCCGGCGGATCGCTTCGGCGGCCAACATTGGCATCGTCGGCGCAATCCGGTCATGCTTCGAGCACGCGAGTGGAGACTACGTTATTCCCGTCGACGCAGATGATTTGCTTGAACGCGACGCGCTTGCGGTCTTTGCGTCGGCAATCAGGGAGACACAGCCGGACTTTGCATTTTCGGACGAAGATCACATCTCCGGATATGTGAGGCAGGCGGCCTTCCGACGTCATGGCTTTGATCCGGTGCTCAACATGGAGAATTCCTACGTCTGGCATCTCTGTGCGTTTCGCCGTGATCGAGCCCAGGAACTTGGCGCCTACTCGGACGATGGAGCGGAGTATTGTCACGATTGGGATACCCTCACGAGGTTCGCCGCGGCGGGCGCGCGAATCGCTCACGTGCCGCACCTGTTGTACCACTGGCGCACGCACGAATCGTCCCAGAGCAATCGCGGCGAGCGAAATCCAGGCTCACTCGCATCCACGCGACATATTCTCGAGCGGACACTCAGTCAACTGACGCCGGATCGCTATGCGGTTGAAGAATTTCCGATCTTCCGCGGTGCTCCGGAATGGTGGATTCGTCGCCTTCCAGGCGGAGAACCCGCGGTGGCTGTCGTTTTCACAGGATCAACCAGCAGCTCGGCAACGACAAAACTCTCCCTCGGCCGTGTGCAAACAATCACCCGACATCTGACACACGAGGTCTCGACCTTGGACGAGTGGCGCGCATTTGCTGGCGCCATACCTCCCGACACCGAGTTGGTCGTCGTGCTCGACGAACGGTATCGGCCAGTAGGGCACGACTGGCTTGAAGAAGCCTTGAAGTGGTTAGAGCTGATGCAAGATGTCGTAGTCGTTGGTGGCCGCGTGGTCGACGCCGAGGACATTGTCGTCGATGCTGGCCTAATGAGGAACGGACGTGGTTTCAAGCCCGTGTATCGCGGCGGACGCCGTGACAGCCCTGGCCCATTTGCTCTTGCGCTGAAATCGCAGACGATCGCTGCACCTGCAGAGAGCTTCTTCGTAGCAAACGCACAATTCCTTCGCGACTGTGCGGAAAGTGTCATCACCGATGGGTGCCGAGCGCCGTTTGGTGTGGTTCTCGCCGAGACGGCGGACCTCCAGGAGAAGCGCATCGTGTACGCGCCTCTGGTCGAAGCGCGCGCGATACGTTGAGCAGTTCCAGCATTGATCACACGAGGCATTGCCGACGTCGAAGACAGTCGTGGTAGTGGCGACACTGCGACAAGCACGTCGATCATCGTGCTCAACTTCAACGGACGACAGTGGCTGGAACGCTGTCTTCCGGCAACAATCGCGCAGATGCCCCCAGACTGCGAACTGATCGTCGTCGATAACGGTTCGACCGACGACTCGGTCACTCTCGTGAGGTGGGTCTTCCCCGGCGTGCGACTCGTCGCGCTCGATCGCAACCTGGGCTTCGCCGCTGGGAATAATGCTGGCGCTGGCCATGCGCGTGGGCGCTACATTGCATTTCTCAACAACGATGCCGCGCCGCAACCAGGATGGATCGAGGCGCTTCGAAACACGCTCGACGCAGACGCCGAAGTCGGCCTCGCCGCATCGTGCATCGTCTTCATGCACGATCCGTCGGTAGTCGATAGCGCCGGCGATGGCCTCACTCGCTGGGGCGGCGCCTTCAAACGCGGCCACGGCCGTCCGGTTGCAGATGCGATGAAGGGCGCAGACGTGTTCGGGGCATGCGGGGCTGCATGTCTGATCCGGCGAGACGTTTTCGAATTGGTCGGCGGATTCGACGAATCGTTCTTCGCCGTTTACGAGGACGTGGACCTCTCGTATCGTGTCCAACTTCTCGGCTACGGCTGTCGCTACGTACCGGGCGCCGTCGTCCGCCATGCCGGCAGCGCGACACTCGGTCGCGTCAGCGCGCAGTCGATCTTCTGGGGTCAGCGCAACCTGGAATGGATGTACGTCAAGAATACGCCGGCGCCCCTTCTTTTGCGCACGCTGCCAGGTCATCTCTTCTATGGTGCGGCTGCAGCTCTGTACTTTCTTCGCATTGGCCAGCTGCAGATGTTTCTCTCGGCGAAATGGAGCGCACTGATCGGTCTGCCACGGGTGTGGCGCCAACGGCGCGAGGTGCAGAAGAAGCGGCGCTCGACGATATTGCGGATCTGGAAGCTCATGGATCGCCGGTGGCTCGCGCTGAAGGTTCGCGAGAAGCAATTCGATCGGAGTCTCGGGCCTTCGCCCTCCCCACAACGCTCCGATACACCTCCAAAGTCTGAGCGGCAGTCCGGCGCCACGTGAATGTGGCTGCTCTCGAGAGGCCGGCCCTGCGCAGGTCACCTGCGCGCTCCGCCGAGGTCAGGACGCTGGCAATCGCTTCCGACCAGGCCCGTGGGTCCCGCGGATCGACCAATAGTCCGGCGTCGCCGACGACTTCGGGAATCGAGGCTGCGGTAGACGCAATTACAGGTGTGCCGCATGCCATCGCCTCCAGCACGGGCAGACCGAATCCTTCATAGAGCGACGGATAGCCGAAGACGCTCGCCTCACGCATCAGTCTCACGACGACAGCGTCCTCCGCGGCGAAGACGAATCGCACGGCGGCTGCGACGCCGAGCTCCGTTGCGTGAGCCTCGAGAGCCGCAACCGATCCGCGGTCGGTCCCGGCCAGAACCAGCTTGGTGGTTCCAAGCTCAGGGTGTCGGTCCCGGAGCAACCTGAGCGCCTCGAGCAGAACGCCGACGTTACGACGCGGGTGTAAATCACCGACGTGGAGAATCGTTGGCGGCGAACCGGACCGGATCGACGCGGCCGGTTGATCGTGCGCGTCTGGCCGGAATGGCGCACCGACGCCGAGCGGAACCACGCGAAGCCGATCGCGGTCGAGCCCGTACGCGGCTTCCACCTCGCGGCGCGAAAACTCTGAATCCGTGATTACGACATCGGCAATCCCGGCGCTGCGGCGATAGAACCAGCGCCGAACGGGATCGATCGCATACGGATACCATTCCGGATGCCGCTCGTAACTCACATCATGAATGGTCAAAGCCAGCGGATGGACGCCCCACAGCGGCGCCGTGTACGCCGGCGCATGAAACAGATGGATGTCAAGCTTCCGGATTGCGCGGGGCAGGCCATCGATCGACCAACCGAGATTGGTCGGCAGCCAGCCGCTCGCCACTCTTGCCTCGACCCCTGGAGGCAGGCGGTTGGCGTCGGGCGCACCGACGCCGACAACCTCGAGACCAGCGTCGAGTTCCACGAGCGCGCGGGTCAGCTCGTGGACATAGCGCCGCACGCCTCCAGCAGGTGACGTGAACGCGTGACCGTCGAGTCCGACGCGAAGCGGCATATCGAGCGACGTCCGTGCTGCCCATACAGCAAGCCTCTTTTCACGATCTGCCTCTATGGCGCGCTCGTCTGCCACAGAGTTCATGACTCGCGCGCAGCATGATGGTGGGAAAAAGCACCGATGTCGTGAATTCGCCGTGTGAGGAGCCAATCAATGGGTGCCGTCGCCAGTAACAGCGTTGCGCCTGCTGCGGCAAGAATGAGCCACGGCCACCATCCACTGGGTGGGCTCCACTCTGCTGAGCCCAAGAACCAGTAAGGGCCCGTCAGGCCGACGGCGAAACGATAGGCGTTCTTCCACCAGGCAACGAACTGAACGAGCGCAGCACCGATGGCAAACGGGAGGAAGAGATGATCAGCTTTCAGCGCCTGCAGGCGCTGGTGCTGGCTAACAAGGATCTCTCCGGAAAGTAGCGGTACCACCAAAGAGAACGGTAGAACGTATCGACCCTGGAGGCCAAACCCCGTGTGTCGCATACTTCCCGCGACCAAGATCACTGGGAGCGCAAGGCAGGCGGCCACGGTCACGAAAAGTGCGATCCGCTGTCGCTTGGATCCAATAACCAACGCTGTGACGACGAGCGAGACCGCAAGCGATGCCCAAAGCGCATAGGCAAGCTGCGGCAGCTCGAACTCAAGGTAGTTGAACATGCCCATCTGCTGGCGGAAGACCGATGGCAATTGCGCCACGCCTTCCAACAAGCTCCCTCCCAAGGGGGTGAGATCGAAGGTCATTCTTGGGCCGTACAAGTATTCCCACACACGATTCAAGAGAATGCCGCCGACCACCGCCGTCAGTGCAGCCAGCGACCGCGGCCACTGGCGCATGGCAATCCTCAGGAGCGGTCGGGCACCACTGAGGAGAAGGACGACACCGAGATCCAGAACAAGCCATATGGGTCCAGTCAGGCGGCTGAGAGCCAGTACGACACCGCTGAACGCAAGCATCAACCATGCGGCAGGGTGCGCCCTGCCCCTTCCCAGGCAGAGCAACGCGCTGAAGAACGCGAGGGCTGAAGTAATCTCGAGCCCGCTCGGATTCAGCGTAGCTGATAGAAACACGGCCATCGGAGTCATTGCGACGACTATTCCGACCAGGGAAACGAGACGGGACTCTCGACTCCAGAGAAGCAGGACAGCAGCGGCGACAAAGATCAGCGAGAACAAGGCCTTTCCACCGCGCATCAGCCTGGAGAGGTTGTCCGGATCGGTCTTGATCCAGGAGATGGCTGCTGGTACCAAGTAGGGGAACGGCTGATAAGTCGCGGTCGTATTGAGCCAGTCACCAGCTTCGCTCAGCGGAGGAGAGCTGTAGAGACACCGTGCCGAGACGAAGGGATTTACGAAAGCGCATCGAAACCACCCGGGGGTCAAGCCCTCGGGAATGTGAACCTGCCTGGTGTTCTGAGCGACCCATTTCAATTCCGAGAGATAGCGCTCTTCAGAGACTGAGGGTGGACGCCCACCAACAAGGGTCTTCGCGCCTTCCAAGCCAACAGGCGCTCCCACCAGTTGACCGCGTCCGATGCTGACGGTCCGCAGGTAGTGAAACCACTCATCAGGCGCAGCGCTCGGAGGATTGCCGAAGATCCATGCAGTTATGAGCAGGCTGTAGGACGCCACCACGAGCCATGGTGTCAGGCTCGCGCCGGCAGTCGCTGACAATGGGACAACCGGCGCGTCGGGCGGAAGCGGAGCATTCTCAGTCGTTGGCATCATTCGCTCTTATGGCGTGACATCGAGAATTCGCCCGCACTCCGTCAGGCTGGGACCGGCCGAGTCTGCTATGCGGTCGCACATTCACCGACCACTACCGCCTGACCAATTCGACGGTCATCATGGTCGCCAGCTTGGACGCGAGTGGTGTGAGCATACGCTCCAGAACCAGCAGCGGGCCGAAGAGAAACCCGGGCAGGAGTGATCGCATAGACACTCCCCCAGAAAGAACATAGAGCGCAATCGTATGAAGCTGAATGCGACTCACAGGCAATTCGGGAAAAGTGCTGTCGTACATGGCACGATCCCGAAAAAAGATAATCCACGGCATGGCCATGTTGGCCGTTGTCATCGGGCCCGTATTTGGAAGCGACCAGCCCGCCGCCTCATCCCAAGGTTCGTGATGCAGAGGCTTCACGATGTGACGGCTCACGGGCCCCACGTACGGCTCGATCAGGCAGACCCGCCCCCCCGGTTTCAAGATCCGCCCGCACTCGCGAAAGAACGCTGTGGGGTCGGGCAGGTGATGCAGGACGTTCAACAAGAGGATCGCAGAAGTGGAGTTGGTCTGAAGAGGTATCGCGAGCGCAGATGCCACAATGTCGACATCCGCGCCAGGTCGCAGATCGATCGAGAGAACGTTCCGCCGCAGGCTGCGGTAGTAGCCGCCACCGGACCCGATCTCTAGAATGAGCCCTCCCGGATGTGCGCGCGCGACGATTTCATCATACGCGGCGTAGTAGCTGCGATACAGCCGGCGCAAGAACGTCTTCTCGCGTATGAGTCGCGCGTGAATCTCCGTCGCCTCGGAGGATTCCAGGTCCAAGTCCCTGGCCAGCGGGTGAGCAAGCCATCGCCGCAGCCGTCCCGCGACATTGCCTGGGATGGTGCCCCTGCCAGAACGCATGGTCAAAGGTTCAGTGACGGTCGCAGAAGTAGCACCACGGCGAAAGACGTTGCCTGTCACCGAACCGCCAAGAGGTTCGTCCACTGAGAGCCGCTGAGCGAGCGTTCCAATTGAACGTCATCAAAGAGTGCGCCAATATGTTGACCTTCAGCGCAGTGCAGTTGAAAGCCGTGTTGCCGAAGAAATGCAAGCAGCTCACGCGGTTCGTGGCCGGTCCGGCGGATACCTGCCGGCCAGAATTCGAAGTAGATCCGCACGTCCCCGGAACGGGCGAGGGTGTCGCGCATACCCTTGAGGACCTCGAATTCCCAACCTTGGACGTCGATCTTAACGAAGTCGAGCGACCGGCCGCCGAGAAGCTCGTCGAGAGCGCGAACCGAAACAGGCACGTCACCGAGGTCCCCACCTGCGCGGCCTTCCGACAGCCGGTTGTCGCCCGAGTTGACGAGCGAGCGCCTCAGAATCAAGGTGTCGCTCCGGGCGCCCAGCGCGAGACTGTGAAGCGCGACGTTGCGGACGCCGTTGACGTCGCAATTCCTCGCGAGGGCCGCAAATAGTTCCGGGTCCGGTTCGAAGGAGTAAACGAACCCAGAATCGGAGACGCAACGGGACAGGAGGTAGGTATACAGACCGATATTCGCGCCGATGTCGGCCACCGTCATCCCGGGCCGGACGTGCTCCTCCAGGAAAGCCCGGTCGCTCCCCATCATGCCGAGCCGGTGCAACCAGACGTACAAGAGCCGATCGGCCGTCGGCGTCTGAAACCGGCCTCCCCAGGCGTTCGCCTGGGTTTGCCACCACGACGCGTGATTCAATGCCCCCAGAGACCGACCAATCATCACTTCGTCGAGAGGCAGATCCCGGAGCGTGGCCTAGACGAACTTGATACGCCCGGCGCAGAAAGCGCACATCTTGAGCAGCAGCCAGCCGTGGCGCCAGCGCTGAATGTTTGTGGTGCCATATGTTCGCTCGCGGTACCGAATTGGCAATTCGACAATCTCGAGTCCCAGCTTTGCCGCCCCAAACAATAAGTCGAAATCGCCAAACGGATCGAAGTCGCCAAAGTACGAGCGATTGGCAGCAATCGCGCGGTATGCATCGCGCCGGAGCACTTTGGTGCCACACAGCGTATCTTTGATTGGCTGACCTAGCAACCAGCTGAAGGCAAGACTGAAGAATTTGTTGCCAAGTAGATTCGCGAGACGCATTGCGCCCCCTTCCATCGGGTACATCAAACGGACGCCATTCACGAATTCACCCTTGCCAGATTGCAGCGCGTCGTAGAACCGTGGCAGATCTTCCGGAGGCACGGTGAGGTCGGCGTCGAGAATCATCAGAACGTCGCCAGTGGCCGCGCTGAAACCAAGTCGAACCGCATCACCTTTGCCGCGACCACTCTGACGGAACAACCTGGCGGAGCGGTCCGGATGCTCCGCGATGGCCCGCTCAATCGCCGCATAGGTGTCGTCCGAGGAATGACCCTCGACGAAGATCAGCTCGGTTCTGCTCCCCATCTCGGGCGTGCGCGCGAAGACCGCCGGAATGTTGCCGGCTTCATTGCGCGCCGGTACGATCACTGAGACTCGTGGCGGGCGCCGGTCGGCTCCATCGGCATGCTCCGGGCGAGCGAGCAGGAAATTCGCCAACGCCAGATGACGGATGCCCCACAAACGGACGAGAAAACGGTTGCAGATCGGCGCCACGAGAGGAACGGGCAGCGGGCAGAGTGCCTCCTGCCAGGCACGAATCATTCGAAAATTGGTCAGGCGAAGCAGGTTCGTGACGTCCTCGACTGTCAGCCAGTTCTGCTTCAGCACGGGTCGCGCGAGGTTGACTCGCGCCGCCGCTGTCAGCGGTAGCTCCCACAGGCGGCTGTAGAAGTTGATGACGATGCGCGTGCCTGGATGACACAGCCGATGCAAGCCGCTCAAAAGTCCTTGCACGTCCCAGACGTCATGCAACAGGTCTGAGATCACAATCGCGTCAAACGTGCCTTCAACCGCCGACAGGTCGTGCACATCTGCGAGGACGAACTGCTGTCCGGGATGGCGCCGCCGGGCCTCGTCGAGCATGACGCTCGAGAAATCAACGCCGACGCCCTTGGCGGGTGAAAGTGCGGCCAGCAGAGAACCGTCGCCGCAGCCAAGTTCGAGCACCCGCAATCCCGGCGGGATCAGGAACCTGTACACCTGCGCGAGTCGGCGATGGTAAGACCGCCCGGCAGACGGACCGGAGTACTTGCGCGCCACTGCGTCCCAGTGAGCGATACGATGTGAAGCGTAGGTCGTCGCCGCGTCGCTACTTCGGGATGCTATTGAGAGCGGTTGTAGATTCACTGCAGGAACAGACACAGGCGTCATCGTCCGACTATGCGATTCGAGCGGCATGTTCCTATGAAGAGAGCGCTCGCCAGTGGAACTCTGAGTGCAGAAACATTCGTACGTCGAGAGAAGACTGTTCCGGAGCGCGGTTTTGTGGCGCCATCCGAGATTGTACCAATTCTGCGTTCAGGCTGCACCAGCCACAAATCACTCCGAGGGGCTTCGCCCCTCGGACTCCCCGACACACTCGCTCGCGGGGCCCCGCGATCCCCACTCCGCTCGCGTGGGCTCACTCGCGCGCTCGTTCGCCACGCGCCTATGCGATTTTGAAACGACTTCTAGTTAGCCTCCGCATCAATTTCTAACGGCGTCGGCAAGCGCGGCGACAACAGTGCTCTGCTGCTCTAACGTCAGCTCGGGGTAAATCGGTAGCGCAAGGACGGATTGAGCGGCGGCCTCGGCCTGCGGAAAATCGCCGCGCCGATATCCAAGTGAAGAAAAGCAGTCCTGCAGGTGGAACGGCACGGGATAGTAAATCTCGGTACCAATGCCGCGATCATCGAGGAACCTCCGGATGCGATCGCGTTCGCCGACGCGGACGACGAACTGATTGAAGATGTGAGTTCGGCCGGTCGGAATGACAGGCAGCGTGATCCGCTCGGTGAGGCCGCGCGATTCAAATAACGATTGATACCGTTCCGCATTTCGCTGGCGCATCGATGTCCATCGCTCGAGGTGCGGCAGCTTGACGCGCAGCACAGCCGCCTGCAGCGCATCGAGACGAAAGTTGCCGCCGACGCGCTTGTGAAAATACTTCGGCTCCGCGCCATGGTTTCGAAGCAGCCGGATCTCACTGGCCAGCGTCGCGTCATTGGTGGTGATCAGTCCGCCTTCGCCAAACGCCCCGAGATTCTTGCTCGGAAAAAAAGAAAAGCAACCGATCGTGCCAATCGTCCCCGTCTGCTGCGATTTGTACGTGGCGCCAATCGCCTGCGCAGCATCCTCGATGATCGGAATGCCTTTCTCCCGCGCGACGTCCAGAACAGGATCCATGTCCGCCGAGAGCCCGTACAAATGAACGGGAACGATGGCGCGCGTCCGCGTGGTGATGGCTCGACGAACGAGCGCGGGATCGAGATTGAACGTGACCGGATCGATGTCGACGAACACCGGCGTGGCCCCCACACGAGCGACGCAACCCGCCGTGGCAAAGAAAGAAAACGTGCTGGTGATGACCTCATCGCCCGCGCCGATGCCGAGGGCCATGAATGCGACCAGCAGAGCGTCAGTGCCGGAAGAAACCGCGATTGCGTGGGAGACGCCGAGATATGCGGCGAGCTCGCGCTCCAGCGCGTCGACTTCAGGTCCGAGAATGAATTGCTGACTGTCGCAAACGCGGGTGATCGCCGCGAGAATCTCAGCGCGCAACGGCTGATACTGCGCCTCGAGATCGAGCAGCTTGACCGGCGTCCGGATCGCAGAGGTCATCGCACGACGATTTGCGGGTCGCCGAAGAGCGCCGTATCGTTATTCCGGTTTTCCGGTTGTCCCGGCATGCTGTTGTTCGTATTGAAGATCACTTCCACTTCTTCGCCGGCATACTGGGAAACATCGACCGCAACCGGAATCCATCGCCGGTCGGCTTTGTTGTGAAATGGATCGACATGAAGCGTCAGTAAGTCCTCGAACGTCCGGCCATCCGACACCCCGATTCGGAACAGCACGCCGTCCCCTTCCTTGTCCCACGACTCGGGCTTTGTTCCGAGCGAAGCCTTGATCCAGCCGTCGTCGGGAACCTTGACCTTCCAGATCATGCGGCTCGGCGCCTCAGTGAGAATCGCGTGCTTCTTTTCGCCATTCAGGTCCAGGTCCACGATCTGAAAGACGCCCTGCGCCGGTTTCTTCGTCGCCGAGTCGAATGTCGAGATCAAATCGATTGCCGGCCCGCGGCTGCTGCGTTTGAAGAGCCACCATCCGGCAATGATGAGAACGACGACGACGATCGCGGTCAGGACCGCCCGGTTACCTTTCATAGATGCATTCCCTCAACTCAGAAAGCGTAAATCTATCATTATCTCCGCCGTTCTTTCACCGCCGCGCGAGTTTCGCGATCGGCTTCCCGGCGCTTGATCGTTTCGCGTTTGTCGTGCGCCTGCTTGCCTTTCGCCAGTCCCACCGCAATCTTGACGTGACCGTTCTTGAAATACATCCGCGTCGGAACGAGCGTCATGCCGCGTTCCACGGTGCGGCCAATCAGCTTGCGGATCTCCTGGCGATGAAGCAGGAGTTTTCGCTTGCGGGTCGGCTCGTGATCGGAATAGCCACGATGGCTGTATGGGTTGATGTGGATGTTGTAGACCCACACCTCGCCATCGTCAACGCGCGCAAAGCTGTCGCGCAGATTGACGTTCCCCTCGCGGATCGCCTTGACCTCGGTTCCGACCAGCTGCACGCCGGCTTCGAACGTCTCGAGGATGTGATAGTCGTGAAATGCCTTGCGATTTTCCGCGATGCTTTTCTGCGCCTGCTCTCGTTCCGTCTTCATATTTGATCCGGGGGCTCCGCCCCCGCGGCCCCCCAAAGCTCGCTCGCGTCTTCCCTTCGTGCCGCCTTGCCTCGCCGTAGCGCGTCGCTCGCTTCGATTCGGCGGGACTACGCCGCGGGAGTCGAGCATAGTCGAACAGCTAATCGAATCGCCTCGATCAGACTCGAGGGATCCGCGACACCCTTCCCCGCAATATCGAACGCGGTCCCGTGATCAACAGACGTTCGCACGATCGGCAGGCCAAGCGTCACATTGACCGCCTGCCCAAACGCGACGAGCTTGATCGGAATCAAGCCTTGATCGTGATAGCACGCGACGACCGCGTCAAATTCTCCGCGCATGGCACGGACGAATATCGTATCGGCCGGAAATGGTCCGGCCACGTTCACGCCCCTGGCGGACAGCGCGGCAACGGCCGGTGCAATGACGTCATCGTCTTCGCTGCCGATGACGCCATGCTCGCCTGCGTGCGGGTTCAAACCGGCGACACCAAGCCTGGGATGAGTGATGCCAAATCGCGGTAGCTCCCGAGCAGCGAGGTCGACGGTTCCTTCAATGACGTCGCGCGTCAACGCGCGCGGCACCTCCGCAATCGGAATGTGAACGGTGGCCAGAACCACGCGGAGCGTCTCAGCGTGAAACATCATCGCCACGCGCGGCGAGCGCGTCAGGTGTGCGAGGAGATCGGTGTGACCTCGCCACGGAAGTCCCGCGGCCGCAAACGCTTCCTTGTTGATCGGTGCCGTCGCAATCGCGTCGATGCGTCCTGCTCGGGCATCGGAGGTCGCAGCGACGATCGCGTCATATGCCGCGCGGCCTGCGTCCGGAGACACGCGGCCTGGTTGAAAGCGGCCACGCTCGTCATCGGACGAGGGACCGTAAAGAACGATGTCGCAGATCGACGACACGCGTGAGTCAGCGGCGGCCTTTCGTGCGATCTCGGGACCGATGCCGGCCGGGTCGCCGACCGTCACGCCGACGCGCGGCCGCGCCGTCACCCGCACTTCCCGCAGCCGCCGGATCCGCACGCGCCGCAACCGCCGCCGACGCCAGGACCCGTCGGATTGCTGCACGACCCGCAGCCCCCTTCGTCGGCACAGCCGCCGTGCTTCACACCCTTCCCATTCGGCAGCTCATAGCGAAGGCAGCACTTCAACCGCCCGCACATGCCCGACAGCTTTGAAGGGTTCAGGCTGAGATTCTGCTGCTTCGCCATCTTGATGGAGATCGGCTCGAAGCTCTGAAGGAATGTCGTGCAGCAGAGAGGACGTCCGCAGGAACCGTAGCCACCGAGCATCCGGGCTTCATCACGCACGCCAATCTGGCGCATTTCGATCCGAACGCGGAAGTGCGCCGCCAAATCACGCACCAGTTCCCGGAAATCCACGCGTGCTTCGGCGGTGTAATAGAAGATGAGTCGGGATCCGTCGAACAACTGTTCGACGCGGGCGAGTTTCATCGCCAGGCCGCGCTCGCGGATCTTCATGAGGCAGATGCGATGCGCTTCCTGCTCCCGCTGCTGGTGTTTCAGCCTGGTGATTACGTCCTCGCGAGTGGCACGCCGCACGACCTGCAGTTCGGATCCGGCGGGCGGACACTTGCGTGCTGCCAATTCGTTGACCGATCGCGTTACGGTTCCGAGGGCATGTCCGTCAGGCGTCTGCACGACGATCCCGTCGCCGGGATTCAGCGGAGGTGTGTGTGGAGGAATGGGTGGCGCCTGTTGCTCGGAGGCGGCCGCGGCTCCCTCGCTGTCGAGTGCAAGCTCAGGGATCAAGAACGAATATGTGCGGCCAACCGGCGAAAACTTGACGCTGACAAACGGGCGGTGCGGCCCGGCACTCATGTGTCTGCCTCTATAAGCGGAAGTCGCGCGTTGAAACCCGTTAGCGCGCCGCTTTCAGCGGCGCGTCACAACGACTCAGACGCGGGGCTGAACCCCCGCGCTACGAGGACAGCCGCGCTAGATCTGAAACGCAACCCAATCGGCAACGATCTTCGGGCTGGCGTTTCGATCGAGCGCCGCCAGCGCACGATCAACCGCCGAAAACGCGCGAAGGACACGGTCCGGATCGAACGATCGTCGCAACCGCTCCAGGAGCGGCCGCAGATCGCCGTTCGCGAGACAGCGTTCGTCCGCGCGGGAAAGAAGGGCACCCAGATCTCGAATTATCGATGAAAGCGCGCACAATCGGCGCGCCAGTTGTTCCCGGTCGCTCCCACCACCCGCCGCGCCGATGAGCGCCCTGGCGCCGCTGAGCCGGCGGCGCGGGTCGGAGGAGGTGGCAACCGATTCCAGCAACGATGCCGCGGCCTCCCTGGCATCGACAAACTCGTCAGTCGCGCCCTCGAGAGCGCGACCGATGCTGCCATCCGACAGCGATGCTGCCGCGTGCGCGTCGGCTTCAGCATACTCGTGATCGCGCCGCAAGACGTCAGCAATCTCTGACGGCGACAGGCGGCCAAATCGCAGCCGCTGACACCGCGATACGACCGTCGGCAACAACATGTCGGGACGAGAAGTGACCAGAACGAACGTGGATGCGGTGGGCGGCTCCTCGAGGGTTTTCAGCAGCGCGTTCTGCGCCTCGGCATTCAGAGCCTCCGCATTGTCAATGATGACGACTCGCCGCCGGCCCTCGAACGGCCGATATGCCGCACGCTCGATCGCGTCGCGTACCTGATCGATCTTGATCGTGCCGGTATCACCAGGCTCCACCAGGAGAACGTCGGCATGAACGCCGCGCGCGATCCGCGTGCACGCCACACACATTCCGCATGCGCCCAGGGCTTCGGTCCTGTTCACGGACAAACAGTTCATCAACTGCGCGAGGGCGACAGCGGCCATCCGCTTACCGACACCGTCAGGGCCGGCAAAGATGAGGCTCGGTGGTAACGTGCCCCGCACCGCAGCACGCGCGATCAATTCGAGAAGATGACGATGGCCGGTGATGTCGCGGAACGCTATCTTAACCACCCTTTTTCTTTTTCTGATCCTTCTCTTCCGGTTGATCCTTCTGATCCTGCTTCTTGTCCCCTTTGCCGAACAGCCGGCCCCAGAAGCCGCGTTTCTTCTGCGGCTGTTCAGCCTGGGCGGCGTCCTTCGGCGGTTCCTCTGTGTGCGCCTGCGGAGGAGGCGAACTCGAATGCGCGCCAGCAGTGCCCGTCTGTGCGGGAGGAAGCGCCACTTCATCGGCGCGTACTGGCTTGCTTGACTCGCCGGCGCCAAACATACCGGCAACGCGGTCCATGAAGGTCGCCGATGGATGCAACGGACAGAGCTCGGTCGGCTGCGTTCCTTTGACGAAGTACTCGGTGTAGATCATCGAGCGGATTTCGACACCGCCATCACGGTTGACAACCTCGACGTGATCGCAGCCACCGTTGGGCAGCTTGCCGGAGACGCGACACACGTTTGCGCCCACAATGTTCGACGGGCGATCGAACCAGTCCGGTTTGTCACCTTTCGTCGCCACCTTCATGAAGCTCGCCCAGATGGGAACGGCGAGTTCACCGGCATACCCGTTCGAGATAATCGTCGACGGCTGATCGAAGCCGATCCACACGCCGGTCACCAGATGCGGCGTGAATCCCACGAACCATGCGTCGTTGTAATCGTTCGTCGTTCCGGTCTTGCCTGCGGCCGGCAGCGTAAAGCCTGTCTGCCGGGCGCGATACGCCGTCCCAGCGTTGATGACATCAGCGAGCATGCTCGACATTAGAAATGCCGTGGAGTCGCTGACGGCACGATGCGACTTGCCGGCGTCCTGATAAAGGACGTGTCCCTCGCTGTCCTCGACGCGGCGTATAAGCACCGGTTGCCGCACGATTCCACTGTCGGCGAACGCGCCGTACGCGGCAGTCAGCGACATTAACGTCACGTCGCTGGCGCCGAGAGCAAGCGACGGTACGCTGGGCGGCGTACCGACGTCGAGACGCTCGGCGTAGCCGACGGCATTCTTGATACCGATGCTGTTCAGGAGCTGGACGGCAGCGCGGTTGCTTGACGTGCGTAAGGCTGTTCGCAAGGTCATCGAGCTCGCTGAAGAATGTTCGTCCTCGGGCACCCAGCCACCCTGTGGCGTCGCAATCGGAGCGTCGAGATTCTCGATGACTGATGCGGGTGAATAGCCAGCCTCGAGCGCGGCCGCATAGACGAAGGGCTTGAAGGCAGATCCCGACTGCCGTTTCGCTTGTGTCGCACGATTGAAACGGCTTTCGTTGAAATCGCGGCCACCAACCATCGCGCGCACGTAGCCATTGGTTGGATCCATCGCCAGGAGCGCGCCCTGCAGGTACTGTGGAAGTCCCGGCTCGTTTGCCGCTGGCGTCGCACCGCGCTTCGGGTGTTTGAAGCCCGATCGACGCTCGATATCCGACAACCCTTTCTCGACCAGCGTTTCCGCCGAACGCTGCAATGACGGATCGATCGTTGTGTAGACGCGGAGACCACCCTGATAAACACGCTGCCAACCAAAACGCTCGACGAGTTCCCGCCTGACCTGTTCTTTGAAATAAAGGCCGGACGCCTCCTCGATCTCGAGGCCGTTGACAAGCTTTACCGGTGCCCGGCGCGCACGGTCGGCGGTCGCCTGATCGATCGCGCCGGTTGAAACCATTGCCTGCAGCACGACATTGCGACGGGCGATCGCGCGTTCGAGATTTACCGATGGTGCGTAGCTCGACGGCGACTGAATAAGACCGGCCAGTAACGCTGCTTCCTCGACCGTCACGTCGTGCGACGACTTAGCAAAGTAACCGCGGGACGCTGCCTCGACTCCGTACAAACCGCCGCCGAAATACACCTTGTTGAGGTAAAGCTCGAGGATTTCGCTCTTGTCGTACATCTTCTCGATGTACGCCGCCAGGATGACCTCTTTGAGCTTGCGGCGATACGTTTTGTCGCGGGTGAGGAAACTCTGTCGCGCGAGCTGCTGGGTAATGGTGCTGCCGCCCTCGGCCCGACGGCCGGCTTCGAGGTTTCGAATCACCGCAGCCGCCACGCGAATTCCATCGACGCCGCTATGCTCGTAGAAGCGCTGATCCTCGATCGAAATGACCGCCTTGATCAGAATCGGTGAGACGGTCTCGATCGGGACTTCGAGCCGTTGCTCCTTGAAAATCGTAAAAGCTGGTTTGTCCGAGATGTCGTACAGCGTGGTCGCCTGGGCCATATCCCCTATCGACTTCAGCGCTGATCGATCGGGTAAACCGGCGGTCAACTCATAACTGAACCAGACAGCCCACCCCGCCGCGAGGAACACCAGCAGCGCCAGAAAAGCCACCGAGGCGATGAGTAGCCGGGGACGGCCGGCGAACACGTGGTGAACGAAGTGGAATCGTGGGAGACGGGGGAGCATCGATGATCACCGCACGCAAAACCAAGGCCCGAGCTGGTTGCCATTTTTGTGAGAAACGGCTCAGCTACGGACGATTCACTTCTCAGTTTTGTTAGGGACACCCGCGGCCGTTTGTGGGTCAGGCGCGCTTTCCCCTAACAAAACTCGACAGTCACAGTTTACCCCCGAGGCACCCGGTTTGCGGCACGGCGGGGCAATTCCCCATTCTCTTTAGACGCGATTCAACGAATTTCGAGGTGGGATCTCGAGACGGGAACGTTCACGGCTCTGCCGCTCGTCCAGGCGGTAACAGGCGGGCACGAGCCGTTCGGATACGGTGATCGAGTAAACCAGGATTGCTGTGCTACCAACATCAAAGACTGGGATGGCGCCCAGTGGCAGTACCGTTTGCTGTCGACTCCTCTCTCGACAACTGATCTCATCGTTCCGGTGCTGCGCCCCGAAGAGGTGTATCTCGCCGATCACCCTTCATGGCACAACGCCCAACCGGATCGGCTGGTTCCTTTCCTCGAAGCGAGCTACAGGTATGGGGCGAACACCACGCAGTGGCGGCCATGGGATAACGAATCGCTAATCACTGATCACTGATCGTGAATCGCTAATCGTCGAATCCTCGAATCGTTGAATCCTGCATCGATTCAGGATCCGAGATTCGACGATTGGTGATTCACGATCAGTGATCAGTGATCGGTGATTTCAAGGTCAGCGAAGAGCGCGTCCGCGACGCCACGCGCTCCAGGCTGAACGACAAACAGCCCTCCGGACGTCGGCGCGGCTCGAAGATCGTCTTCGGTCATTTCCTGGCGCGACGACGTGACGAACAATTGATCGAGAGAGTCACCGCCGAATGCGGGACATGTGAGATTGCGGGACGGCACCGGAATTTCGACAATCAGTTTGCCGTCCGGATCGAATCGCCGCACAACGCCGGCACCCCAGACGGCATTCCACAGGCAGCCTTCGCGATCGACAATCGAGCCGTCCGGCAAGCCGCTTCCTTCCTTGTATCGAGTGAATTCGCGCACGTTCGCGACGCCGGCTGAGGCCGCGTCGTACTCGCATTGCCGGATCACGCCGCTCGGAGAATCGGCGAAGTACATCGTTCGGCCATCAACGCTGAAACAGATGCTGTTGGGAATACCCACACCGCCGACATCGAGGCGACGAAGACCATGGCGCGCCGAAAACTGATAGAAGCTGCCGCGTGGTGGGTGCTGATGCTCCTCGTTCATCGTCCCGAAGACGAAGTTGCCGGCGCGATCGGTCCGTCCGTCGTTGATGCGCGTCCGCGCGATCTCCGGCTCGATCTGAAGGATTGGAACAATTGCCAAGTTCGGTCCGGACGCCGCATCGATGTCTGCAAAGGCGAGACTCTTGGCGAGACCGAGCAGCAGCCGGCCTGACTCGCACAACGCGAACGATCCCAATCGCTGCGGCAGTGACCACTGCCGCGTCGTTCGATCGTGTGGACGATACATCCACAGCGTCGATCGCTCGATGTCTGTCCACAGCAGACTTCGTAAGCGGGACGACCAGACGATCCCCTCGCCGAGCGTGCAGCGACAATCAACGGCCAGACTCGCGATGGTTTCGATCATGATCCGAGTCTTCTCCCTGCGCGCACACGATCAATATGCGCCGTCATGGCGGCAGTCACGTTGTCGGCATGCTGGACGCCGTCGACTACGCCAAACGTGTGACGCGTACGGTAATGCTCGATGACGGGCGTCGCATACTCGGCGTAAGTGGCGAGGCGGCGGCGCACCGTCTCCGGTTCGTCGTCTGGACGGCGAACAAGATTGCCACCACAGTAGGGGCAAGGCTCGCTGTCGGGGTGAAACGCATCGGCGACCGACTGTGTCAGCCGGCAGGAATCACAGACGCGGCGCGTGCCCATGCGGCGGACGATCTCGGCATCAGGCACTTCGATGAGCAACACAATCATCGACGCACCTCCGATCATCGAGTCCAGCGCCTCCGCCTGGCCGACTGTGCGCGGGTAGCCGTCGAGCACGAATCCGGCAGCGACGTCGGGCTCCTTGAGCCGCGCACGCACGAGATCGGTCATCAACTCGTCACTGACGAGCGCTCCGCTGGCCATGATATCGGCCACCTGGCGTCCAAGCGCCGAGCCGGCGCGTACGGCCGATCGAAGAATCTCGCCAGTGGAGATGTGCGGGATACCAAAACGTTCAGCCAGTCGAACTGCTTGAGTACCTTTGCCACTGCCCGGGGGACCGATCAGCACGACGTTAACAGGCGGCATGGACCGCTGTCCGCCTGAAGCTGTGGTCACCGTTGACTCTGGATGGGAGTTCTCCAACGACACGCCCGGACATTGTGACACGGGACGTGCATTGGGCTTATGATCCGAAGCGAATCGGCCGCGCGCCAGAACGCCCGACCGTCCCGGAGGCGCCGTGAATATTTTGCTCCTGTCGATGCCCGATTCATTCGAGCACACGCCAACGCTGACCATCCGCATGCCCAACGGTGCGCTGGCCTCGCTGGCGGGAAACGTCGATCCGCATCATCGCGTCGCGGTCGCCGACCTCGTCCTGGCTCAGGACGAGGTTCGCCACACGATCGAGCGGCTCGTCGGTGAGATTCGACCGGATGTGGTCGGATTGTCAGTGATGACGTTCCAGCGCTCGACGGCGCGGCGCATCATCGCCCTTGTCCGCACCCTGATCCGCGGCGTCCGTGTGGTTGTTGGCGGATACGATCCCAGCCTCGCGCCGGAGGAGTGGACCGATCCGGCGATCGGCGTGGACGTCATCGTTCGCGGCGAAGGCGACATCACGTTCCGCGAGTTGATTCGCGCGTTCGACGAGCAGCGGCCGCTGTCCACCGTCGACGGCATCTGGTTTCGCGAGGGCACGGTGTTCCGGCGCACTCCACAGCGGGCCGTCACGCACCTGGATGCGGGTGAGATTCACCTGCCCAATCGCGCGGCGCGGGTCCTGTCCGGCTACACGATGCTTGGACGGCAGATCGACGTGATCGAAACATCGCGCGGCTGCACCTTCGACTGCAGCTTCTGCTCGATTATTGAGATGCGCGGACGGAACTTTCATCGCTTCCCAATCGATCGCGTGATCGCGGATATTCGCGATGCAGCCGCGCGAGGTGCCCGAAGCATCTTCATCGTCGACGACAACATTACGCTCGACGTGCACCGGTTCGAGGAACTCTGCACCGCGATCATCCGCGCCGGTCTGAATCGGATCGACTACCTCGTCCAGGCGATGACCGCGTCGATTGCGGCGCACGGAACGCGGCTCGCCCCGCTGATGCGCCAGGCCGGCTTTCGCTACGTCTTTCTCGGGATCGAAAACATCCTCGACGAGGATCTCGCGTTTCTGAAGGCGCGATCGAAGAACAGCCGGCATCAGGAAGGACGCCGCACGAACACCGCGGTCGCCGCGGTCGACATCCTCCATCAGCACGGGATGCTCGTCGTCGGCGGGTTGATCGTCGGTAACCCGGACGACCGGCGTGAATCGATTGCGGCGAATCTGGAGTTCGCGAAAAAATACGTCGACTGGCCCTACATTCAGCACCCGACGCCGTATCCCGGCACGCCAATGACGAAGGACTTCGTTGAGCGGGGTCTCGTCGTCAATTCACGGGTCGAAGAGTACGACGGAACAACCGCCGTTACGCGCAGCGCCCATCTTTCGTCCGAAGAGATCGAATTCATGCGGTGGAAGGCGGAGCGCTGGATGAAGGTGCGTCATCTGCCGACCGTCCTGCGTCACGATCCCGGATTCGTGCTCCGGCACGTTCACCGCATGATGGCGCACACGTTCAGAGGCTCCGGCTGGAAATCGGTTCTCGGGCTGGAAAGCAGCCGGGCGGTGTTTCGCCGCTATAAGGCGATCCGCGATCGAGAGCGGAACTACGTGGACTGGCCCGATCCGGTAACCAAGAAGGACTCGAGCGCGCGGATTCTTCACCAGCATTCTCTTGCTGCGCAGTCATAACACTTCGATCGAGGAGATCTATGGATCGCTCTATAAGGACAGGTGTGCTTGGACTCGGAATGGGCATGCTCCTTGGATTGCCGATACAGCAGGTTTCACAGACGCCAAGCGCACCAGCACAAGGTCGCGGCCGTGGAATGGCCTTCACGGAGCCGAGCCCGATGGACTTCAACGATCACGAAGGCTATGTGTCCCTGTTCGACGGTGTGAGCCTGAAAGGATGGGACGGCAATCCGAAATTCTGGCGCGTCGAAGACGGTGCGATCGTCGGAGAATCGACGCCTTCGAATCCAAGCGGCAACAGCTACATCGCCTATCGCAATCTCGAAGCCAAGGATTTCACGCTGAAATTCGAGATCAAGATTGAAGGGGATGGCGGCAGCGGCATTCAGTATCGAAGCAAGACCGGATTGCCGTGGCTTGCGAACATCCCGGCGAACGTGACGGCGAACATCGGACCGGTCAACCTCAATTGGATGATGACGGGACCGCAGGCCGACTTCTGGCCAAGCCGCATCTACACCGGACAGTTCTATTCAGAAAACACGCCGATGCGGATCCTCGCCTGGCGTGGACAGGTCGTCGAAGGATTCAGCGCCAGGAGTAAACGCCTGATGGGCACGATTGGCGATCGCGAAGCCCTCGGCAACGTCGTTCGCCAGAACGACTGGAACCAGTACACGGTGATGGCGCGCGGCGGAACGTTCCTCCATATCCTCAACGGACAACTCATGTCCGTCATGGTCGACGATGACCCTGAGTCGTCGAACAATCAGAGTGGATTGATCGGCATCGAAATCGAAGCGACGACCAAAGTGTCCGTGCGCAATATGTGGCTGAAGAAGCTCAGTTGACGACGGCGATTCACCTTCGGCGCGATTAGACGACCTCGCTCGTCCTGGCGGTGCCGATCGTCGGAACGGTGAACGGAGCCCGATACTGGCTTCTCGTGAACATCGCTGTCGCTTCCGGGTCCCCTTTGCACGTGTAGGTAATCGGGTCGAAATACAATGTGCGACCGGTGCGGTACGAGATGTTGGCGAGGTGAATCAGCATCGTTGAAATCGCCCCCTCCTCGACCTCCGCGAGTTGATCCTCCCGCTTGCGGCTGCGCACCACGTCGATGAAGTTGGTGAATCCTGGATAACCCGGATCGGACTCGGACTTCGGACCAGGCGCGCCCTCTTTCCCCATGAACGTCTGCCATCCCTCGTTCGTGTTGGCCAGGTAGCCCTTCGATCCGTACCAGATATTGCCGATGGCCTGGGCCTGCCCCGCTGGACGTTCGCCAATCCCCGCTTCGTTATTGGTCATCCAGTGACGCACTTCAAACACCAGCAGCTTCTTCTTCCCATCCTGCTGGAACTCGAAGGTGGCGACCTGGGTGTTTGGCGTCTCCTGATCGTCGTCGAACATGTAATGGCCGCCCATCGAGCTGATCTGCGTCGGGTACTTCACGCCGAGTCCGATACGCGCCGAGTGAATCTGATGTGCGCCCTGATTACCGAGATCGCCGTTGCCGTAGTCCCACTGCCAATGCCAGTTGTAGTGAAAGCGATTACGCGTGAACGGCTTCGTGGGCGCCGGGCCGGTCCACAAGTCGTATGACACGCCCGCCGGGACTGGTTCCTCCTTCGCGCGACCGATGGTGTCGCGCCATTTGAAACAGAGGCCCCGTGCCATGTAGACGTCGCCGATGATTCCTTCTTGCAAACGCTTTTGCGCCTCGTGCAGCCAGAGCTGGGCACCGGTGCCGTTCTGGACGATCCGGTTGTACTTGCGCGCCGCCGCGACGATCTGCTGCGCTTCGAACATGTTGTACGAGACCGGTTTTTCGACGAGCACATCCTTCCCCGCCTGGACAGCCCAGATCGTCTGAAGCGTGTGATGGAAGTTGGGAGTCGCGATCGAGACCGCGTCGATGCTGCGATCGTCGAGGACGCGGCGAATGTCCTTGAATGTCTGCGGCCGCTTCTTTCCCGCCGCCTCAACCATCTTGCAACCGCTGTCGATGACCGCATCGTCTACATCGCAGAGTCCCGCGATCTCGACGTTGGGCATCTTCAGATAGGCGGAAATGTGCGCTTTGCCGCGGCCGTTGAATCCGATCACGGCCACCCTGACGGTGTTGTTCTCGCTTGGCAGCGCACTCGCCTTGAGTGCCACCGGCAACGCCATCGACGACATGAGGAAATGTCTGCGATTGACCTTGTTCATGGTTTCTCCTTCGCTGACGCTGCAGTGTCCCAGACAGACCGTAGGGGACGAAGGCGCAGTTGTCAAGCTCGTGGATGGGGCGCCCATTTTTTACTATTCTCGACGCGTGCATTCTGGAGACCGGCTCAGATGGCGGATTGGGGCGCTCCTGTTTCTATCCACGGTCATCAACTACATCGACCGGCAGACGTTGAGCGTTCTCGGACCGACGCTGAAGGATGAGTATCACTGGAACAACGCGGATTTCGCGCTCATCGTGATTTCATTCCGCGTCGCCTATACCCTCGGACAGGCCGGTGCCGGGCGATTCCTCGATACCGTGGGCACGCGCGCTGGTTTGACCGTCACCGTCGCCTTCTACTCGATCGCGGCGATGCTGACGTCGCTCGCGAGCGGCCTGCGATCGTTCTGCTTCTTCCGATTTCTCCTCGGCGCCGGCGAGGGAGGCAACTGGCCCGGAGCAACCAAGGCGGTCGCCGAGTGGTTTCCGAGACGCGAGAGTGGATGGGCAGTCGCGCTCTTCGACAGCGGCTCGTCGATCGGAGCCGCGATTGCGCCGCTGCTGGTGGTTGCGCTCCTGCACACGTTCGGCACCTGGCGGCCGGCCTTCTTGATCACGGGCTCGCTCGGCTTCCTTTGGCTGCTGCTGTTTCGATCGCTCTATCACCCACCCGAGACACATCCGCGCATCACAGCCGCCGAGCGCGAGTACATTTTCGCCGACCGTGAGGATCCGGACGCGCCGACCGATGTTCGTTCGGCGAACTATGGTGAACTACTGCGGCTGCCGCAAACCTGGGGCATCATCCTCGGGAAGATGCTGACCGATCCGGTCTGGTTCTTCATCACGGACTGGTTCGCGATTTACCTGGTCTCGCGCGGATTCTCGCTCGAGCGCGGATTGCTCGCCTTCTGGGTTCCGTTTGTCGCGGCAGATGCCGGAAACTTTCTCGGCGGCGGGACGTCGAGCTACTTGATATCTCGCGGTTTTTCCGTCGGCACGGCACGCAAGATCGTCATCGTCGTGAGCGGTCTGGGGATGAGCACGCTCATGGCAAGCCTCCTCTTTTCCAGTCTCACGGCGTTAACCGTCTGTTTTGCCATCTCCACATGCTCGTATGCGGCGTTGTCGACGATGGTGTTGAATCTGCCGGCGGATATTTATCGACGCGATTCAGTTGCGACCGTTAGCGGCATGAGCGGCGCCGCAGCCGGCGTCGGCACGATCGCCGCGACCTATCTGACGGGCGCGGTCGCCGATCGCTACTCGTTCGCACCGATTCTGGTCGGCGCGAGCCTCGTTCCTCTGCTCGCCGTGATCGTGCTGGTGGCCCTCATACGAAATACGCGATCGGCCGCCTTCGTACGCGCTATTTGAGCGAGAGGCTGTAATCGCAACGCGCCGCGGCGTCGTAATAAGGAGAAATCGCCAAGAACACGCCCTTTGGCCATTCGTGTGCCCAACGGAGGCTCTTACTCCATGACTCGACATACCCGGTTGATCGCGACGATCGCGCTGGCGATTGGCACCAGCGCATCCTTCATCATTGCGCAGGGCGCGCCGGCGCAGACGCCGCCGACCCAGGCGCCGGCCGGACAGACGCCTCCGCCAGCCGGACGAGGTGACACGGGTCAGCGCGGCGCGGGGCAAGCCGGCCGCCAGGGCGGCGGCCGACGTGGCGGGTTCACACAATTCACGCGCGAGCTAGCGCCGGCGGACGTCCTGGTCCGGGGAAAGTCACTGTATGAGGCCAACTGCGCGAGCTGTCATGCGACCGATCTTCGCGGCGGGCCGAAGGGCACGAATCTACTCCGATCGGGAGTCGCGCTCCAGGATAAGCATGGTGAAATGGTCGGCGCGGCAATCGCCAAGCACAATCCCCCGTTGACGCTGGTCGAGGCCGACTCGGTCGCGATTGCGGAATACATCCACAGCGTTCACGCAACCATGAGCGGCCAGGGCAGCCCGCCGGGACGCAATCCCACCGGCGTCGAGCTCAACGTGCTGGTTGGAGACGCGAAAGCGGGTGAGACGGCATTCGGATCGTTATGCGCGGCATGTCACGCCGTGACCGGTGATCTCAAAGGCATCGCGTCGAAGTTCGAAGATGCGCGGGCGCTTCAGAACGGATGGGTGGCTGGCTCGACGCAGGCGTTTGCCGGCGGCCGCGGTGGCGGCGGTGGTGCAGGGAATCCGGTGACCGTGACACTCGCGGATGGCTCAAAGCTCGAAGGCACGCTGATTCGCAAGGATGATTTCCTCGTGGTGTTGACGCTGGCGGATGGCACGCGCAAGTCTTTCGCCCGGAACAACGGCATACCGAAAGTCGACGTCAAGGATCCGAAAGACGCACACAAGAAGATGGTGCTGCAGCTCGACGATCCCGAGAACAAGAAGATGCATGACATCACCGCCTACCTGTGGACGATCAAGTAAAGGCGCGACACCCATGAAAAAACTCGTCATTGTGACCGCATTACTCGTTGGACCCGCGCTCCTTTACGGTCAGTCGCACTCCGGAGGTCTCGATCCCGCCGACCTCGTGAAACCGCTGGCGGATCAGTGGACCAGTTACTCGGGAGACTTGAGCGGAAAGCGATTCAGCGCGCTGAAACTCGTGAACACGAGTACGGTCAAGAACCTCAGTCTCAAGTGGGTGACGACCCTGACCACGGGGTGCGGTCCGAATGGCACGCCTCCGGCCGGCGCTGCCGGCGGAAGGTTTGGCGGCGGTCGCGGCGGTGGGCGGGGCGGTGGTGGCGCACCGGCTGCGCCGATCAATGTCGGTGGATTCGGGAATGGCGACGCGAACAGTTGCAACCCCGCCCGGTTAGGGGGTGGAATCCTGTTCGTCGACGGCATCATCTACGCCTCGACGCCTGACAACGTCTACGCCATCGACGCGCGCGACGGGGCGCTGCTCTGGCACTACTACTGGAAGACCCGCGGCGGCACGAGCCTGCAGACCCGCGGTCTCGGCATGTGGCACAACTACATTTACTTCGAGCTGCACGACGACTGGGTCGTGTGTCTGGATGCGAAAACCGGCAAGGAAGTGTGGAAGCACGAAATCGCGCCGTTCGATCAGCAGTACTTCTCGTCGAACGCACCGATGGTCATCGGCGATCACATCCTCGTTGGAACCGGCAACGACCTCGATGCGCCTGCCTTTCTGAAGTCGCTCGACCCGCGCACGGGTCAGCTGCAATGGATCCTGTATTCGACGCCGCAGAACCCGGGCGATCCTGGCCTCGAGACCTGGCCGAGCCTTGACGCCGCACGTCACGGCAATGGGGCGACGTGGATTCCGGGCTCGTACGATCCGGAAACCCACCTTTATCTATATGGAACTGGAAATCCAACACCTGCCTACACCCAGGGACGCGGCGACGGCGACAATCTGTTCACGTCGTCACTCATCGCGGTGAATGTCGATACCGGCAAGATGGCGTGGTACTACCAAACCTCGCCGCACGACACGCACGACTGGGATTCGACGCAAACGCCGGTGCTCGTCGATGCGCCGTTCAACGGCAGGATGCGCAAGCTGGTGATCACGGCGACACGCAACGGTTACTTCTTCGTGCTCGATCGCACGACCGGTGAACATCTCGTCACGTCGAAGTTCGGGCTGGTGAACAACTGGGCCAGCGGCCTCGATGAAAAGGGGCAGCCAAAACGCAATCCACACAAGGACGCGACGATCGCCGGCTCGCTCGTCAACAGCGATGTCACCAACTATCCGCCGCCGACGTTCTCACCGTTGACGGGACTCTTCTACGTCCACGAACAGAACTCGATGCGCATCAGTTACCTGATGGAGCCCGATCCACGCGGATCGATGGGCCTCGGCGGCACCAGCGGCGGAGGAAATCTCAGCTGGGGAACGAACATCGTCGCCATCGACTACAAGACGGGGAAGATCGCGTGGCGGAAAGAAATCAATGGCGGGAGCTCCGGCTTGCTCTCGACTGCCGGCGGCCTCCTGTTCCTGAGCAATAGCCCCAACGTCGAAGCATGGGATGCAGCGACAGGCAAAGGTCTGTGGTATTCACAGATCGGTGGGCTGTCGAGTCCTCCGGAAACTTTCATGCTCGACGGCAAGCAGCACATGTTGTTCACGGGTGCCGCGGGGCTGTATCTCTTTGTCCTGAACTAGGACAAATTTGTCTGACGTCTCGGACGTCTCGACATAAACGTACCTGCGTGAAGACCGCCGAGATCAACCGGCGGTCTTTTTTCCTCCAACGCTGCAGGTTTCTTAACGTTTTTCACATCGCAACGCAATGGCTCGCAAGTTGAAAGCACGGCCAGCATGCGCTTGTCGAATCGATCGGGCGATTACGGACCGATTCACGCATTTGCCGGTGCGTGCCTGTTGACGGCGGCGATCCTCCTGCCGCACGCACCGGTTCGGCCAGTCCTCGCCGGCATGGGGTTGGCGGGATTGGTTCGCTGGACGTGGACTCACCGTGGGCCGCACGGTACCGATGAATGAAATGCAGCTCTATTCGGGCTGAGGTTCTGGAGGAGGGCCTCCAATCGTCTCTTCGATGACGATATGACGCATCTTATGGAGCGGAAACACCACTCGCAGGAGTGGAGGGGTTGCCATCGTCGTCGCAAGCACGACGAGCACCGATGCTGAAAACACGTCGCGACCGATCAAGCCTTCGGCAAGACCGTAACCGGCGACGATGAGACCGACCTCGCCGCGCGAGATCATTCCGATTCCCACGCGAATCGATTCTTGCGTATCGAAGCCACACAGCCGCGACGAGACGCCGCAGCCGATCGCCTTTGCCACGATTGCCACCACGATCAGCGATGTGGCAAACGGCATCTGGTCGATCAGGGCCCGGGCGTCTGCCTGCAGGCCGATGCTGATGAAGAATACGGGAACGAACATCGCGTAGGTAAGCGCATGAATGCCAGCATCGATCGCTTCCTTGAACCTTGTCTGCGCGACGAGAACACCAGCAAGGTATGTCCCCGTAATCGCCGCGACACCACCGATGTATTCGGCGGCCCACCCGTAAACAAACGCAATCACCAGCACCGCCGCGAGCACAGCCTGGCTGACCGGAAGATCCGCCACCCAGCGGAGGACGGCCGGCAGCCAGCGACCCGCGTAAATCGCAATCGCGAAATAAACGACCAGCCGCCCCACGACGATAGCGAGCGCGCTCGCATCAACGGTCCCCGCGACTGAGGCTTTCGAGAGCGCGACGACCATCGACAGCACCACGATCCCCATCACGTCGTCGATGACCGCAGCGGCGAGAATCGTTGAACCCTCGCGCGACCGAAGCGCGCCGAGTTCCATCAGTGTTTGCGCCGAGATGCTGACGCTCGTCGCGGTCAGGATGGTTCCAATGTAGATGCCTTCCCATAGGAGCGGCAGGCCGAAGGCGACTGCCAGCGCCGCTCCGCCGAGAAACGGCAGCACGACGCCACCAAACGCGGACCAGAACGCAACCTTGCCGACATGTCGCATCTGCTCGAGATCGGTCTCGAGGCCGGCAACGAACATCAGCAGCAGGACACCAATCTGCGCGAGATCTCGGACGATGGGGAGCAATCCAAGTGAGCCCGGTTGGGTCGCTTCAACGGTGGTCGTGAATATCGGCCATCCGAGAACGTTCAGGATTGTGGGTCCGAGAATGACGCCGACGAGGATTTCGCCAAAGACGGCGGGCTGATGAAGACGTGCGACGAGCGCCCCGGCGATCTTCGCCGCCGCAATAATCAGCGCCAGCAGTAACAGCACCTGCAGCGAGTGGGTCAGGCTCGTTCTCCACGGCACAATGGGCACGGTCTAAAGACCGCGCCCCACGTCTTGCAAGGCTAGGCGCGCCACGGGCGCGCCCGCCGGAGCGGAGCGGGGCGTCGGGCCCCCGCGAGCGAGGCGTAAGGGGGTCCGGGGGGGCGAAGCCCCCCGGATCTAGTTAGACCCCGCCACGATGAACGTGCGGAGCGAACGCGGAGCGGGGGACTGGATCCCGCATCCGCGTCGCTCCTCCGCCGACCGCCTATCCTTCGATCGGCTTCAACGCCCCCTGATGGACGGCGGCCGGAGACGGTGTGAC